>NZ_JBHUGF010000010.1:1813987-1970144 GCF_042681745.1 Paenibacillus nicotianae
ATATCCGTTATATTATTTATGAACGCTCTTATACCAATCGTTAACTTCTTTGGTTACTTCATCGCCGCCCGATGTTTTCCATGTCTGTACAAAAGTATCGAATGAATCGATCGGTGATTTACCATAAATAATTTCGTTAAATGTTTGACTCTCGATTTTGTTCAAGTAGTCCATTTTCGTTTTCATACTTTGTGTAGTTGGACCTGTAAACATATTTGGATAAGAACTGTCTTTCTGAGACATCAATACTTTAGCCGCTTCCGGTGTCAAAGGACCATAGTTATTTTGAATATCACGCTCTAGACGAGTCTCTGCTTTACCGCCATCTGCTAATTTAATCAACGCATCCATTTGAGCATTAGGAATACGTGCGCCATCACGAACTAATAGATAACGTACACTGTTTACATAACCGCCTGGAATATTTTCGCCTGTTAGCAATTTACCAGAAGAATCTACATCATAGTCATATCCTTTGAATAGACCTTTATCAAATTCACTATTTGCAGAAGGATTCGCTAATTGGTCGAACATATAGTTTTGGTACGTAAAGAATGCTTCAGGGTGTTTCATGTTTTTGTTAATCAATGTTACGCCGTTCGTTGTTGTTGTACCATGACGCATTGCTTTGCCATTCGGCCCAACAGGGATAGTGATTGGTTTCCAGACTGCACTTGGTACGTTTTTCACTGTATCTTGTAAAGGCCATCCACTCATCCAGTAAGGACCTGGTAAAATACCTGCTGTTCCTGCAACTGCTGGTTCAGATGTTTTGTTTTCATCCCATAATGCTGCTTCTTTTGGAATATATCCTTTGTCGAACCATTCTTTGATCTTCACCAGACCTTCTTTCATACCTGGTTGAATCGAACCGTATTGCAATGTGCCATCAGAAGCCAGATTCCATTGTTGAGGAATCGTTCCATAGGCTCCAAAGATCCAAGAAGGATCGCCCATCCATGTATTCATAGAAGATTTGAATCCAATACTCAGTGGAATCACTTTATCCGGTGACAATCCATCTGGATTGTTGTTTTTGAAAGCTTCCATTACTTTTTCTAATTCATCCATATTGGTAGGCGCTTTCATATTCAGCTTGTCTAACCAATCTTGACGAATCCACAATACATAATCATGGTTATATGCATAATCGAGAACAGGAATACCCATTTTTTTACCATCGCGGATATAAGGGTTCCAGACGTTTGCATCTTCAGACATTGCTTTTTTCCATGTGTCTGAAGCGTACTTGTCGAATAACGGCCCCACTTCGCTATACATACCTGAATCGATCAAGTCTTGTGCTAATTGTGAATCTGTATCACCGATTGTAACGACATCTGGCATTTCTTGTCCTGAAGACATTGCCAATCTAACTTTGGTTGCAAATGCACTATTCGTATCTGTAACTGACCAGAGAGATTTGATATCGATACCAAATTTATCTTTTGCCCATTTGGTAGCTACGTTATTTTCAGCAGATTCTCCATTTTTAAATTGTAAAGTTGGATCTACTCCCCATACGGTGCTGATTGTTACCGGTGGATCGTATTTCTCTTTGTATACGTTTTCAGTATTGACCGCCGCAGGTGCACTTTCTTTACCGCCTGCACATCCTGCTAGGCTTGCCGCTACAAGTAGTGTACTCATGACGATAGTCGCTGTTTTCTTGATTCCCATGTTGCTCCCCCTTATTTTACATTCAAGCTTGTTACTGCTCACGTTCGTTCATCTTGTATATTGCTTCTTGCTTACTTCTTAAGTATAGGTGCAAGAACATCAATCGCCTATGTCACGAATATAACATTCCTGCACCTTTTGCAATCATTTATGTTTCGCGGAACTCATTTGGTGTCATTCCGTAATGTTTTTTGAATAATTTGCTAAAGTATTGGGGGTTTTGATAACCTAACGCTGCGGTAATCTCATAGATTTTACTATTGGTATGTTTGAGCATATATAATGCTTTTTCCATCCGAATCCGAATAATATAATCGCCCAGCCCTTCACCTGTTTCGGTTTTGTAAATTTTAGATAGATAAACAGGATGCAGAAATACACGATCTGCAATCGTTTTGACCGATACATCTTGACCGAGACTTTCAGCGACCATTTCTTGTACTTGTTTGACAATACGACTACGGCTGGGTTCTAACGCAGAAGGAGTTCCTTGCTGTTCGATTCGAGTCAGTACACTATTACACCACAAGCGAAGCTTGCTTAAAGAACCGGTAATCTGTTGCGCAGAAAAAGGATCTAGACCGCCCGAATCGGAAGCAGCCAGCTTGTATCCATGATGATGTGCCATATAGACCAGCGCATTACTAACAGCCAGATACACTTCATATAAATGCTCATGGGTAAGAGGTAACGATTCCATCGTATCTAATACATGATCTACTTTCTGTCTGGCTGAATTCCATTGAGCCGACTCTAATAAATGAATTAATGCAGGTGGTTTGTAGAGCGATTCCATAAATTTCATCGCAGAAGGGCGTTCTAATGGCTGATTCTGTTCTTGAATAAAATGAATTCCCTGTTCAGCCGCGGCATACGCCAAATGAGCAAAACGCATCATATGACGATACGTTGATGATATTTCAGTCGGAAATACAAACGGATCACTCACCCAGAATGACAAATTCGTTTTTAAATAACGATGTACACTATCTCGTAATTCACGAATATGGAGCTTATGACCTGTGTACATTTGAGCATCGTACTGCCATATAATCACCAGACCCCCTTGAGGTGCACGTCCTAACCAGACATCGCCATGTTCACCCAAAATCTCATTCGTAATATTACCAATAGCATATTCTAGCAAACGAATCGCTTCTTCAGTCTGATCTTGTGTATAAGAACCCGGAGGAACAAATAACATCTGTGCAGTATGATCAGGCTTAATATGAATACCGTAGGTATCCAAGCGAGATAACATACTGCGATCAGAGGCTTCGCGACCCAATAACAGATCATTTAATAGACCATCTCGCAACAACTCAAGTTCAGATTGACGCTGATAAGCAAGCTGATTGTATTTATCTGTCTGTCCCCATTCTGCTTCGATCTCATTAACTACACGACGAATACTTTCTATAAAAGGATCATCATCGACAGGCTTTAAAATATAATCACCTGCTTTGAGACGAATAGCTTTTTGTGCATATTCAAAATCGGAATATCCGGTCAATACAAGTGTCCGAATATGCGGCCATGTATTCCCTATTTCTGCAAGCAATTCTAATCCATCGCGATCAGGCATACGAATATCGGTTACGACAATATCAATATCATATTTATTCAAAGCCGCTAGCGCCTGATCTACAGAATCCGCGCGGTAGACTTCTTCAATTCCTAATTCTGTCCATGGAATCGTCAGTTCCAAACTTTCTGTAACATAAGATTCATCATCGACAAGTAAAATATTCATAGTAACGGTTCACTCCTGAATGTTAGTTCCTTGATTTGACGTCCAACTTAATGTGACTTTGAGTCCACCTAATTCAGATGCACTTAGATGTACACCGGATTGTTCGCCAAAGCGTAGTGTCAAACGTTGATGCACATTCCATAATCCGCAACCCATTTCTTCGCCTAACGGTTCTGAAAGACTTTGTTGCAGATTGACTAATGCTTCTGGTTCCATCCCTTTACCATCATCTTCTACACTCAAAAACCACTGATCGTTCTCATACCAGCCTGTAATCGTGATTAAGCCTGCGGAAGAATAACGTTCAATCCCATGAATAACTGCATTTTCAACCAATGGTTGTACAATAAGTGGTGGAATCAAGATCGATTTGATAGTTTCCGGTAAATGAATATTATAATTCAATCTGGACATCCGCATCTGCTGAATCTCCAAATAATTCTGCACAAAATCAATCTCTTCAATCATCGGCACAAGATCACGTTCTTGACGTGTTGTATAACGATAATATTGAGACAAATTTTTGGACATTGCGATTACTGCTTGCTGGTTGTTGAGCTTCGCCATACTGGTAATAAATGAAAAGCAATTGTAAAAAAAGTGCGGGTTAATCTGAGATTGAAGTTGTTTCAATCGGGCTTCTCGCACATGTATTTTCTCCATATATACATTTTCAAATAATGATTGTATCTGCGCCACCATAGAATTAAAGCGAATCGATAGATAAGCAAATTCACTTCTACCTTTCGGACGTATCCGCACTGAATAATCTTCTTGTTTTAACCGATCAAATCCAGCTATCAATTGACGTATAGGCACCTGTACTTGCGCGTATAGCAGATAAGAAGCAAGACAACTCATCAATAACAAAGCAATCATTGATAAATAAAATAATCGGTTCGAGTTATGGATTGGCTGTAACACATCATCTAGAGGAATATAATCGACCATATACCATCCGGTGACTTCAGAACGAACAGCATTCACCATATATTGCTGATCAGATATGTCAATGGTGCGACTTTCTAATTCTTGTAAAGGCTTTTCGCGAAGATGGCTGATCAATTCGTCTGTTAACGGATGATCAGCAGAACGATTATAGACGACACCCAATTCTGGATTGTAATAAAAAGGATCACGCCGCCCATCACTTTTGAATTTATCCAGCATATCTTGAATATTACTGCTATCAAATTCAACCCTAATGACTGTACTGGCATCACGCAAATCTGGTGTACTGGCAGTATAAGGAGAAATCGTTGTCCATGAGAAATTAAATGTCATTCGATTGTTATCATGCAAAGAAGTCACTTGCCACCCCGGCTTCGCCCAGCGCTGTGCCTGACTAATACGATAATCGCTCATATCGTTATCTGTTACTAACCGCATCAGACTTGGTGAATAGATCGACAAATGACTGCGCCAGTTGGATGAACTTTCTTGAATCGCTAGTTTACTTTGGATACGTTTGACCAGCGTGATCGCATCTAGATTCAGATACCCATTTTGCAAATAAATATCATTAAAACTCACAATATCAGGATCATGAATCAATAAATTGGGCCATGAAGATAACAATTCGATATTGGTATTCACCTGTGTCTGAAAAAAATTCAATTGATTAATATTGGATTGATTCAACTCACGACGCAACACTTCGGTTGTTGTACGATTAGAGTAGATATACAGCATCATAATAGGAATCAGCATAATGACAATTAACAGTACAATTTTGGTAAATAAATTATATCGATACATAGTCGTTTATCATCCTCGTCTTGTCATAAACATTCCGCCACGCATCATAAAATAACCTACAAGACTGATAAACCAGATCATTCCTGTAAAAACAAACATAAAATGCAATTGTACTGGATCAGTCACAATATCGATCACATCTTTCCAGATCAATTGCGGATGAGTAATAGCATTCCAACTGTTCCAACGAATAAAGCGTCCAATATAAATACCGATACTGCTAAGAATCAGAACGATATGAGCAAATATCCATGAACGCACTGCACCATAATGTTCACGAACTAATTGCTGTATAGATGATAACGAATAAGTTCCTAATCCCAGTCCTAAGATCGCTGCTACAAAAAACAAAAATAAATGATACCAAAACTCTAATTGAAACAAAAATCGTTGCCCGGCAGGTGCTTCATAATGCACAAACGGATGTAGTGTGTCTGTAACCAGATAGACAGAGTTAGGATAAAATAACAACCAGACAATACCTGCTCCAATTACTAATACATTTCTGATCCATGATCGACGTAATTTCATCACTCCATCAATCAATAAAGCCAGTCCGATAGGAACCCAGCCTAGAAAAATGTCCCAGTTGAGATAACGATAAATATCTCGCCCTGTAGCATTACGTAGATGGATACCTAATGCTACACAAAAGCTTGTAGCTAATAATAAAATAATTAACACTATAATTTTACCTGTCCAGACTTTAGTTCCCCAAATGTCATATCGATTGTTCATTATTATTCCCCTTGCTGATCAAATTGCTGACAGTATTCTATCATTTCTTCAAGCCGGGCTAATGGCTGAAGCCATTGCTCAGGTATTTGCTCATAACCATAATAGATACCTGCAAGTCCACCTGCTACAGCAGCAGTCGTATCGGTATCTTCCCCTAGATTAACCGCTTGTAAAATGGCTTCCCGATAATTGGATGTATGAAGCAATACCCAGATACTGGCTTCTAAGGTATGCACTACATACCCGCTAGAAGAGATTTCATCGATTGGAAATTGATCGATCTCACCACTCAATAACCGTTGATATCGCTCGATTTCAGGATAATCTGCATATTGAGTATTGATATATTGGCAAGCTTGCTGATAGCATTCTTTAAATGTTGTAGACGGAGCAGATTGTAGTAACTGTATACCGATTTCAACATAAATAAGACCGCCAAGTATAGATACAGGATGACGATGTGTTAATGAAGAGACCCTCGTAATCCAGTCAAGACGGGTAGCTGCATCTTGATTCACCAGTTTATAAATTAAAGGCAATATTCGCATTAATGATCCATTTCCATTGCTATACTCGTCATCTCCTCCGGCTTGTTCAGAACGAGTCGGATCTTGTTCAATAAGAGCAATCGCTTTGCGAGTAGCGATCCCTATATCAAATACCTCGCCACGAGCTGCCCAAATGCCTTGACGATACCACTGAATAAACCGGTTTCCCAGATCAGTAGTGTTCAGTTGTGGATAATGAATCAGACTCACCAGTAATGCTACAGTTAATGCTCCGTCATCAGACCATGTTCCTGCTGGCTGTTGATGTGTACCATAACCGATCATATCTACAGCCGGATGACGAGCAATCGTTTCCCGATTCAAAAATTCGTAAGGTACACCTACAGCATCCCCCACCAACAATCCGATGATTCCATCTTTACTAGAATGGTTTATAAATGACATATTATGTAGTCTCCTTCTTTATTCATTTTACGTTTCAATGTGTAAATCATTTAATGCTATAATAATGTCCAAACTTACGAGGAGTGAGCCTATATGATTATTGATGTACAACATGCTAGCTGGCGCAGAGATCAGACTATGATTATCAACGATATTTCCTGGCAAGTACAATCAGGAGAACATTGGTGCTTACTGGGTCTCAACGGTTCTGGCAAAACCACATTGTTAAATATGATCAACGGTTATATCTGGCCTACAACAGGTAGTATTCATGTTCTGGATGAACAATTTGGTTCGGTTGATCTTCGAGAACATCGCAAAAAGATCGGTTGGGTCAGTACATCTATGCAACAACGATTGCATGGTCATGAAAAAGCAGAAAACATTGTGTTAAGTGGTAAATTTGCTTCGATTGGCATTTATAATCAGATTGAAGAACAAGACTACGCACAAGCTTTATCTATTATGAAGCAATTAGATGCTGAAAGGCTAGTAGGACGCACCTATGATACCTTATCTCAAGGCGAGCGGCAACGTATTCTAATTGCTAGAGCGTTGATGGCTTCGCCTGAATTGCTTATTTTGGATGAACCTTGTACAGGGCTTGATATTTTCTCACGTGATCAATTACTGCATCGTGTACAGTCCATAGCTACGCAAGAACACGCGCCTACTCTACTCTATGTGACTCATCATATCGAAGAGATTATGCCTTGCTTTAACAAAACATTATTGATTCGTGATGGTGCAGTGTTCGGCGCAGGCGACACCAATGCTATGGTAGAATCCAAGCAACTCAGCTCATTTTTTGATACTGCTGTAGAAGTGCGATCAGAACCCGGACAACGCTACTCTATTCGCTTAGTGTAATCAGCTATGCAACATGTACCAAGCTCTATATGTCATTGTAAATAACTCGTAAAAGAGATACAACACAGAATAAATATCATAAAAGGGGTATAACTATGAACTATCGTCATCTTGGAAAAAGTGGATTGAAAGTATCTGAATTGGGTCTCGGAACTAACTCTTTTGGCAAACGTGCAGACCGCGCAACATCTATTCGTATTTTACATACGGCTATCGATCGTGGAATTAACTTTATCGATACAGCTAATATCTATGCAGGAACAGCTTCAGAACAAATTATTGGAGAAGGACTGCAAGGAGGCAAACGCCAGCAAGTAGTATTAACGACCAAAGCAGGGCTTCCTACAGGCGAAGGCCCTAATGACCGCGGTTCTTCTCGTTATCATTTAGAACGTGAACTGGATCAAAGTCTAAAACGGTTGCAGACTGATTATGTAGACTTGTATCAAATTCATACGTTTGATCCTTATACCCCTCTTGAAGAAACATTGCGTACATTGGATGACATGGTACGTTCAGGCAAAGTACGATATATCGGAGCTTCTAACTATGCTGCATGGGAATTAATGAAAGCATTAAGTATCAGTGATCAATTGAATCTGAATCGCTATGTATCGCTTCAAACGTCTTATTCTTTAGCTGATCGTACACCAGAGCAGGAAATGGTTCCTCTTTGTCTGGATCAAGGGCTTGGTATTATTCCGTATTTCCCGCTTGCAGGTGGAATTCTGACAGGCAAATATTCAGAGAACCAAGCTTCTCCTTCTGGTTCACGTGCAGAGACCGACCCTTCATTCCAACGCTTTTTTAATACACAACGTATCAATCTAGGAGAAGTGTTAAAACTGTATGCCCAAAATCGTTCTACTGAACCTGCTACTCTTGCGCTCGCATGGTTGTTAAAACGTCCTGCTGTTGCTACCGTTATTGTCGGTGCTACCCGTAGCGAGCAATTGGAAAATAATCTGAACAGCTTGGATTACATCATCAATGATGAAGTGGATGCACGATTAGATGAAATGAGTCGTTCTACTAAAAATGGAGACCCTTTTGCGAGTTATCGCATATAATCAAAGTAGCTATATCCCAAGTATTTCAAATGAATATTGTATCCGATTCGTAGGAGGATTAAGCATTATGGCAAATCATCAAGCTAATTATCATTCACAAATCATATATCCTGCTCCTTTACAAGCAGGTGACCTTATCGGTATTATCGCTCCATCTAGCGGACTAGAAGCAGAGATTCATCATTTGATCCATCGTTCTACTGCTTATCTGCACCAATTAGGATATCAGACGCGCGTAGGTAGTAGTGTATGGACAAATGATAAATGTGTAAGTCTACCCAAAGAACAGCGCGCGGCAGAACTTGAACAATTTCTGTTAGATGATCAGATCAAAGCGATTATTCCTCCATGGGGTGGAGAATTTCTGATGGATATTTTACCATTATTGAATTGGGAGAAAATTCGTCAAGCTACGCCTACATGGATTTTAGGATTTTCAGATATTAGCACATTAACATTTACGTATACATTGATGACAGGTTATGCTTCTGCTCATGGTCCGGGAATGATAGATATTTCAGGAGCGGATGATGATCTAACTATTCGCTGGCAAGATCTATTATCTGCTGTTACTGGAGATCAAGTAGAACAACATTCTTCAGCTTATCATCAGACACATAGTGATTATTCTAAACCTAACTTTAATCTAGATACACCTACAGAATGGAAGATTCTCGGACAGGAAGATCAGCCAGAAGCTTCTCTTGAATTGACAGGTCGCTTGATCGGCGGTTGTATGGATGTCATTGCTGCATTAATTGGTACCCCGTGGTCTCCTATACCTGATTTTATGCAGCATTATGATCAAGATGAAGGATTTATATGGTATCTGGAAAGCTGTGAAATGAATGCCGCTGCTATCTACCGTCATCTCTGGCAAATGAATCAAGCCGGTTGGTTCCAGCATACACGCGGAGTTCTGATCGGTAGACCTGCTGGATATACCCCTGTCAAAAACTTTGAAATTCAAGATGCGTTACAAGCTGTATTGGGAGAGCAACAGATTCCGGTGATCTATAATGTAGATATCGGGCATATTCCTCCGCAACTGACATTAATCAATGGAGCTATAGCTCACGTTCAGACTGCAAATGGCTCAGGTACGGTTCAACAAATATTACGTTAAATCACAAAAAGACTGAATCTTAGGTTGTCCTAGAATTCAGTCTTTTTGAATATGATTTGAATATGAATGATACAAATATACTGTTTTATCTAGATTCAGGTCTGAGTTGTTGTATATACTGGATCATCCGCTGATCTTGTTCGTGATCGTACACATAATCTAGCGATTCTGCTACATGTATAGATAGATGGCGGAACAAATGAATCATATGCAGTAAGCTATGCCAGTTATCTTCTACATTGCTCCCTGCATAAGTCTTTATTAATGCTTGAGCTAATTCCGGTTCTACCTGTTGTCGATATTCAGCACGATCATGATGGTACAGAATATCCCACTGGTGCTGACTACCTGCATACCAATCGAGCATTTTTTCTAAATAACGAATACGAAGAATATGATCCAGTTGATATTTGGCAAGTAACAATTGTTGTTGCAACAGGCTTTTGGCTGTTTGCATGCAGTACCACCAAAATTCATGCTGAATCTGCTCATATTCATGCCGGGCAGGTTTATTTAAATGTACCGATTGTTGATCGAGCACCACAACCGAATTTTGAATCCGATGATCTTTATCAAGCAATACCTGATGTACCGGTGTAGTTGTAGCAGACAATTCGTTATCAATTTGATTTTCCCACTCACTGATCGGGTATATTTGAAATTCAACCTCTACCCCATCGGTATACAATACATTTTGCGTACAAGCGACTGCTCCTGTCACAGAATGATGACGAATATGTTGTAATGTCGTTAAAGGTTCTCCAAATATATGCAACCAATCTTCTTGCCAGATCATCGTATTCAATTCGTTTACAATTAATTGAAAATGATACGTTTCTAAAGGATCGGTATTGCTTGGGTTATTTGCATGTACTCCTGCTAATACTACAGCACGAATATTATTTGTCTGTACTGCCCATGTCGTAATCATATTGATAATCTGCTCTTGTGATTTGATTGTATTCACTGTCTACCCCACCTGTCTGCACATTGGCTCATTGATCAAATCTCTTCTTTATTTTAACAAAGTTTACCATATAAAAGTCAGTTAGCTTTGCATTTTTGTTAGATTCTTATGAATTATGTAAATTTTTTCTCGAACAGTGAAAAATAACAAGCTACTTTCCGATAATAATAAAGTACTCTACAAAGCAATATCTATAGGCTGACCTCTTATAAGATAGTCATGTAGCACTTACATATGTTTAGATTTGGACAAATACTCAATATCATAAAGGAGTGAATTGTTTTATGTCTCGCTCTACAGCGATTCCAGATGCCGCTACAACTCCTCAACGTGTACCTCATTATATTGTGATGGTACTAATTATTGGTGTTGTATTAGCGATTATCGAATGTTATTTCTCAGTAACTATTAATAATGAACATTTTTATTCACGCTATTCATCTATTTTTCGCACATTGGGTTGTATTTTAGTTGGTGCGTGTCTAGCGGTGTCCGGTACGGTAATGCAGCATATTTCACGTAATACGATGACTTCTCCTTCTACGATGGGACTGACTCAAGGAACGGCTCTAGCGTTATGTATTATTATTATTTTTTCACCTTCATTGAATCAGTGGATGATTATGGTATGGGCTGTCGCTGGTGCGGCTTTAGGTGGTTTATTCGCTTATAGTATAGCCAAATTACTGCCCTGGAAAGTAAAATCGTTACGGCAGATTAGCGGTGGTATTGTTGCTGTCTGTATTATCACCTGTATTTCTATCATTATGTATTCTGCTTATTCTACGATTGATTATATCGATCATCTGGTCAATCCGATTATGCTAGGGAACCCACGCTTTACGATCTGGGTGCTTTTACCTGTTACTGTAGTAGCTATCGTTATCTGTTGGTCACTCTCATTACGAGTGCAACATCGCCCAGATGCTGTTCGTTCTGTTTCTTTAAGCTGGACGACTATTATTTGTATGTTTATGGTGATCTTGATGACCAGTATCTCGACGATGTTAGCAGGCCCACTTGGATTAGTAGGTATTATTATTCCGAGTATATTGCGATTTTTTCTCAAAAATCCACCGATTCGCTGGTTGATTCTAGGTTCTGCTATTTATGGTAGTGTGTTGATTCTAGGGCTAGATATTTTATCACGCACGATCGATCCGATTTTTGATATCTCGGTTATGCCGATCACCGTTATTATTGGTGCTCCTTTTCTGATTTATCAAATTGGCAAAGAAATAGAGAAAACGTTACTTCATTATTCTTAATGTCTACACTCCTTTATCGTATGAATCTGCTCTTCCTTCGCGCTGTCTTTATAAATAAGTCACAAACTGTTATACTACGAAGGTTGGTTGCGGATACATACAACAGGGGAGGCATATCACATGCGTGTACTACTATCGATCTGGAATGAAATACGCAGTTGGCCGCACAATGTGCGGTTATTTTTCTGGGCGAATTTATTTTACCAAATAGGTACAGGAATGTTCAGTGTGCTCTACAATTTGTATATTCAAGGGCTTGGTTACCCCGATGTTATGAATGGACGTATTATCAGTATTCAATCTTTGGCTACAGCTATTTTGTTTATTCCTGTCGGATTGATGGGCGACCGATTCAGCCGTAAAAAGTTACTGGTGCTCGGCGCTTTAGCTAGTGGTTTGTTTTTTGTAGGTAGATCATTTGCGATCGGTGAACAAAGTTTACTGCTATTGGCGATATGTTCGGGTATCTTTGCTTCTATTTTTCAAGTAATGGCTATTCCTTTTTTAGCTGAAAATGTAGAAAAATCAAAGCGTCTACGGATGTTTAGTTATCTTGCATGTCTTACACTGGCTGCGCAAGTACTGGGGAATACAGGCGGTGGTGTACTTGCAGATATTTTACAATTTACAGGACTTACATATGTATTGAGCTTACAGTTGGTACTATTACTTGGTAGTATAGCGACTATAGCTTCTTTTATCCCGATGGCGATGATTCGGGAACATACTGCTTCAACACTTTCTTCAGCACCTCCTGTTCATATCATAAAAAACAAGCAAAATGAACAATCAGCACCTGTTATCTCAGCAACACCTTCATCAGCTTCGTCTACTGCTCACTCTGATACTGTATTTATTAGCCGATTTCTACTGGCACAGTTATTAACAGGGCTAGGTTCTGGGTTAGTGGTGCCTTACTTAAATCTATACTTTACCAATCGCTTTGCAGTGTCGTTAACATCTATGAGTATATTGATCTCATTAGGACAATTAATGACGATTGTATCGATGTTGCTAGGGCCTTCTTTGGCGGCACGAATCGGCGCTGTGCGAGCCGTTGTCGTTTTTCAGTTATTATCGTTGCCATTCTTATTACTCACAGGATTCACCAATGTATTGATTATCGCTTCGGTAAGCTTTCTGTTCCGACAAGCTTTGATGAATGCGGCAAATCCTCTTCAATCTTCGATTATGGTCGATCGTGTATCTGACAAAAGACGCAGTATTGCTAACTCATTAATGCAGACTGTATTTATGTTAGGTTGGGCAAGTATGGGGCCTGTACAATCGTATCTGGTCACTAGCTATGGTACCTATTGGGGTTATGCGATTGCATTTAGTATTACAGGGGTATTGTATACAATCTCTTCGTTGTTATATTACTTTATGTTCCGCAAGCCGACCAATAATAGTGTGCAAGCAGTTCCCTCATAATATGTATCATTTCTCTAGGTATCAAAATACAAAAAAGCATCCTGTGATACAACAGGATGCTTTTCTTATGATGAACTTGTTCTATTCTTAAAAATATAGCGCCATACACACCAACCTATAGTTGCACCGATACTATTGAGAATCAGATCGTCGATATCAAATGTTCCATGTTTACTCAGCATTTGTACAATTTCAACTATCAGAATACATAATCCGAAGCGCAGTAGAAAAGTATGCAATCGATACGATTTTATAAAAGGAATCCCTAATCCAAACGGAACAAATACAGCGATATTGCCAAACAAATTGATCCACTGATCTATACGTCCCCCGACTCGCATCAAAGCAAAATCAGTAATCGTATGAAAAGGAACAATATTATAACGATATGCTGCGTGAGCATCATATTCTCTTCCAAATCCAAAAAACATCCAATACAATAACAGCGACGTATAGATACTTAATAACAATAATGATACTTTTTTCATAACCTACATCCTGCACTTTCGTGATAATCACACTTTACGTTCACTATGTAGCCGAAGCAATCTGATGATGCAAAGAAGAACGGAATAAATTCTTTTCTGTTTGTAACAATAATTCTAATAATCCTTCCGGCACTACCAAAGCATGAGGATCTTGTTTTAGCTCAAGTAATGTTTTCCATTCTGCTTCATAAGACACTTCATTACTTTCAATGCCGTTTACGATATCTTGCTGGTAAAATAAAGGATCATCGACATGCGCGCTATAAATAAATGTAATCTCATGCCCTAATCCTTGCACTACTGTTCCTGTAGCTTGATCTTGCTCTGTATATTCAAAATGATTTTCAATCACATACTGTAGTACAGGATCGACAATATCTACATGAATTTCTTCTCTCACTTCTCGCCTGACAGTGACCAGACTACTTTCTCCGTATTCCATCGTTCCACCGATAGGACGATACATCGTTTTACTTTCATGCACATTCTCGATTCGTTGAAAAAGAAAACGTTGATCATGCTGTAGCAAACAAAGACATACTGTACGAATCGCCATATAATCACATCCTTCCAGATAAATTCATACTACATCTAAGTGATGCTCACGAACGCAGACTGATATCATATCCTAGTCGATAAAAGTCAGCAAGATCTTGTCTACCTGTTTGCGTTAAGCGCTTGATCGCTTCCTCAATACTTACGATATCTACTACTGCTACTTGCTCTCCATCTGAAGGATTGAGCGGTTGATGATTCAATTGCACTTGTCCGTAGACTGTGAGCCGAATAAAAGAAGGATGAGGGATATAAGGCCGATACGGAGTGTCTGCTTCTGATGTACATTGAAAATAACCAAAAACCTGATAATCGATCAATGTAGCTCCCATTTCTTCCATCACTTCACGTTCTAGCGCTGTAACATAATGCTCTCCTTCTTCCAACGTGCCTCCTGGCAATTCCCAACGTCCATCTTCCAATTGCATGATTACCACTTGATTACCTACCATCGGTACAATCGATATATTACTAATCAATGAAGTATCGATTTCCTCTAAGGAGATGATAGGTTGAAATCTAGCTGTAACCGGCCCCCAGTGAATATCTTGTGAAAGTGCTGGTAATGTACTTAATAACTGTCGGGTCTGATTCATATCAAAGATAGATTTGGTCGCTTGAAGCCAAGGATGAATCACCATTTGCTCACGTTGTTGCCATACATAATCCAAATAGACAATAATAGCTTCATCTAACGAACGCTCAGATGCAGCTTTCATCTGATGAATAAAAGGAGCAGAATGTTCGGATGCCCATGAACATTTATCAGCGACAAAAAGAATTTTATCCATCAGTCCAAGCTCTGGATAAAGAGTCGTATGACATTTAATCGCACTGAGCAAATCTGGATCATCTAAGCCAAACCACTCTGATGCTAACCAGCTAGATAATTTCTGATGCAACACATAAGGAACTTGTTGTTCTTCTTTTATTATGTCTATACCTAATTGCTGAGCTAATTCATACTTCTCCTGATCTGTAAATAATGTACTTAGATCATGCAGATAACCTGCATATTGAGCAATATGCGGATCAGCTCCATACCGTTCTGCCAATATAACAGCTTGTTCTGCTACTTTTAAGCTATGTTGCCATGTATCTTGATGTTGATGCTTGCGAAAAGTAGATTCTATATAAGCTGGAATAGATTGTGCTGGATTGTAAGGTTCTAAATACTGTTGCAACCGTTGCTTGGCTATATCATTCATTGTTGTGTTCACTCTCCATTCAAAGCTTCATCGCTTACTTTAAAATATCGTGTTACCACTTCATATGCAAGTTTGGGGCGACGATAAGCATCTACGATTCCTTTGTTATTTTGTGTTCGTGCCCGTATCATCGGCCAGATTCCTTCTTCTGTAACACGACAATCACAGAATTGCCAAATAAACATTCCAGATATATATTCTCGCTGAGTATAAGCTGTTAAATTACTTTCAATAATATCTGCTTGCCGTTCTTCTGTACCTTTGACACGTGTAGACGACCGATATCCATAAAATCCATCTGCTCCAAATTCACTCATTATCATCGGTTTGCCTTTTCCGCCTGCTTGATCTGCCCATCCACGTGCTAGATCGCATAATTCCGCCGGATCTTCATCACCATACCAACCTGGATAGAGATTAAACGATACAATATCTGCAAGATCGAAACAGATTTCATTTTCTCGATGATGGGAAGCGAAGCTAAGAGGTCGACTATTATCCAAACTGCGAATCTGCTCCAATTGACGTTGATAATGAATTCGACCTTCTTCTAAATCGCTTGCGCATTCGTTTAAAATAGCCCATATAATAATCGATGGATGATTATAATGTTGATAAACCATTTCGCGATTAACCTGTTCACACTGCTTTATAAATTGCGGATGACGCATATCTTCTATACTTAATCCACGAGCATGATTTTCTTCCCATACTAATATTCCATATTCATCACACAAATCCAGAAAACGTTCATCATTTGGATAATGACTGGTACGTACAGCATTTGCACCTGTTTGGATCATCAAGTCCAGATCTTGCACCATTAATGCTATGGGAAAAGAAGCACCGACCATAGGATGATCTTCATGTCGATTGAACCCTTTCAAAACGATCGGTTGATTATTTAATAACAACTTTTCTTCGTAAGTTTGAATGGTACGAAAACCTACACGTTCAATCCAATCGTCTACAAGTCGTACAGAAGATAACTCATGCTGATACCAGAAAGTCTGCCATTCATACAGATAAGGATGATCCGAACACCATGATTGTATATCCGAAAATGTAAACGTGTGCAAAATTTCGAAGTATTGTCCAGCTTCTATCGTAATCTCTGACAATTCTTGCTCCCAGATCGTTGCTTGCTGAAGAGGTGATAATCCAAATTTGATATGCCCTTTAATAGTATGATCAGCATGAGATTGTAAAGCTATCCGCACTTTTGCTTGCCAATGTCCGTGCTCATCTTTCGTCCAGTCTTCTTTAACTGGGGTAAATTGAACCGATTGAATCGAACAACTCTGTAGCGGAATAATTTCCATTATCAATGGCCGAATAATACCACCATACGTATAATAATCATTAGGAATATGCAAAGCAGAATGTTGACCAAACGAATTATCTACTTCTACGCACAATTCATGATATCCTTGCTGAACATTTGTAATCATAGTATTAAATGCAGTATAGGCATTGTAATGCTCGGCTACCAGTTGACCATCCCAAAAGACTTTAGCGGTATGACTTACTCCTTTAAATAGCAATCTAACATGTGCTGTGTGGTGAATATAGATAGAACGACGATAGATGCCTTGTCCACGATAAGTCAGTAATTGAGGATTCATCTCCCAACAGCCAGGTACAGCAACTTTATAGGAATAATCTATATTTTCAGATAATCCATCTAATGATAACGTTCTCAATTTACCAAAATCCCATACTCCTTCTAATGATTCTCTCGCCCGAATACGATGATTTTGAAATAGTCGATCCATCATATCTTCTCCTTTTATGTAATAGAATGTAGACTAGCTTAGCATAACAAAAATACAGAAACAACTACAAAAAAGAAGCAAACCTAGTCACTTTAGCATGTGGCCAAAGGTAGGTTTGCTTACTATTTTATCTAATCACTGGATTATATTGTGTTATCCAACTCTGTTCTACATAATCGATCACTTCAATCAATGCATCTTCGTTATTCGTTTTGGCAGTGATCCAATTTGCTACGTGTTTAAGCTCTGGATGAGCATTTTGCATCGCTACACCATGACGTGTTAACTGAATCATTTCGATATCATTAAGATGATCGCCTACCGTTAGAAATTCATCATGTTGACTACCTGTCATCGTGATCAATTGTTGCAATGCGGTTCCTTTACTTGTTCCAAAAGGCAATATTTCTAAAATATCCTGTTCTGATTTCACTGTATTTAACATTTCGATCTGTAGTTGAAAAAGAGTTAATGATTCCGGTTCGCCCAATAACATCATTTTGGTGATCTGTGATGCTACTTGTTCCAAAGAAGCTAACGTTACAACTTGTACTTCAACTTGTTCTTTATCGATCCATCGCTGTATTTTAGGAGTAATTCGCGTGCAATAAATCTGTTCTTGATAAAACAGCAGCAAATCCAGATCAAAAGGTTGACGTATATTATAATAATGATTAAATATCCATTGTACATGAGACAACGAAAGAAACTTTTCTTCTAAAAAGCAAGCTTGTAAAGGATCGTATATTTTGGCTCCATTGTACAGAATAATAGGATTTGTTAGATGTAATAACTCTATAAAAGGTTGCACACTGATCAACGATCTGCCTGTAGCCAGTGTAAAGTGTCCCCCGTTCGCTGTAAAAGCACGAATACGCTGTTGAATATAAGGAGAAATGCGTTGATTTGCATCCAGTAAAGTTCCATCTAGATCCGAAACGATCCAACGAATAGGCATACGCATAGACTCATCCATAGACATCGTTAGCCTCCTTCATTTGTAAAGTACGTTATTAATATTACAAGCAAAGTGTTAGCAACGATATCGTTTTGTACTATCGGTTTGTTAAATGCTCAAAAAGGCTGACAATGATCTAAGATCACTATCAGCCTTTTTGGAGTATTTCATGTATTACTTATAACGTTCGTTTACAGTTTCTTATCGTCTACACTGTTTAACCAGTCTTCGATATTACCGATCACCGAAGCTACACAACCATCTTCAAATGGCGAGTTTAAGCCGCCTACTTTCACAAGCTCTGTAAATGGTTTACTTCCGCCAGCACGACATAATTTAAGATAGTCTTCCCATGCAGGCTTCTGATCTTCATTCATCCGTTTCCAGAATTGGAAAGCACAGATTTGTGCAAGCGTATAATCGATATAATAGAACGGAGATTCATAGATATGACCTTGTTTTTGCCAGTAGGCTCCACTTTGTAGATACAGATTATCACTTTGATCCCAGAACGGTAAATACTTCTCTTCTACCGATTTCCAAGCCGCTTTACGTTCAGCCGGAGTAAATTCTGGATTTTCATAAATAATATGTTGGAATTCATCTACAGCAACCCCATAAGGAATAAAGATCAATCCACCGGACAAATGATCGAACTTATACTTCTCGGTGTCTTCTTTGAAGAACAATTCCATCCATGGCCATGTAAAAAACTCCATGCTCATCGAATGAATTTCGGCTGCTTCTGATGTAGGCCATGTGTACTCAGGCACTTCAAAATGACGACTTTCATAGACTTGGAAAGCATGCCCTACTTCATGCGTCAATACATCAATATCACCGGATGTTCCATTGAAGTTAGCGAAAATAAATGGACTTTGATGATCGTTAATAAATGTGCAATATCCGCCACCCATTTTACCTTTTTTACTCAACAGATCCATCAATTCATGTTCCATCATAAACTCATAGAACTCATTGATTTCAGGTGACAATTCTTTATACATTTGCGCACCATTTTGGATAATAAATTCAGGATCACCTTTAGGTGTAGGATTGCCTGTTGGGAATGAATAATCTTGATCGAAATAAGTCAAACGATCTAATCCCAAACGCTGACGTTGACGCTCTTTCAGACGCGCCGCCGCTGGAACGATATATTCTTGAACCTGTTTGCGGAAATTAGCCACTTGTTCAGGACCATAATCTGTCCGTCCCATACGAGCATATCCTAATGCGGTAAATGTTTTGTAGCCTAATTTGTGAGCGATAGTCGTACGGATCTTCACCAGTTCATCATAGATACGATCCAACTCTTCGCCTTGTTCAGCAAGGAATCCGTAACGAGCTTCTCCTGCACGTTGTCTCATATCACGATCTTTAGAAAGACCAAAAGGCGCTAACTGAGAAAGAGTACGTTCTTCGCCTTCAAATGGAATTTTGGCGGATGCAATTAACTGAGCATAAGCAGTCGTTAATTTATTTTCCTGTTGCAGATCAGCAATAATGTCAGGATGGAATGTTTTGAGTTTCATTTCAGCTAATGCAAATAAATGACTGCCCCATTTTTGCTCTAATTCTGTACGGAAGGAAGAAGTAACCAGCGCTTTATAATACGTATCTATGTATTCCTGAAACAGAGGATCGATCTCATCCATATAATCTTGCTCTGTTTTGTAGAATTCATCATTGGTATTAATCGAATGGCGAATATAGACAAGTTGAGCTTGAGTAGAATACGTGTTGAACAACTTGTTAATTTCAGCCATAGCTACATCTTGTTCTTGAAACGTGGTTGCATTCACAAATTGACTTAATAACTCATCAAAAGCAACTTTGACAGCATCCAAATTCGGGCGTTCATAAGGAAATTCACTAAATTTCATTGATAGACATCCTCTCTATATGTAAGCTCCCGGAACACACCGGTTGTTTACATGTTACTAAATTTCACACACAATTTACAGTTTTTTTATCCAATGGTCGAATAAATAGTAAAAATTGCATCTATAGTCTCAGATAAGCTTGTATGATTGACAAATAAATAGATAGCGTACAAATTTACCTTTACGAATATGGCACACTTCCAATACGTGCAAACCAACTGCTTCTATCGATTCTTGAATAGGCTCTGTTGCAAGAACAAGAACACGCTTAGCCAGTCGTTGTGCACTAGCAAGCATCTCTAATCGTGCTTGCTCACTTAGAACAGAACACAGATTGTAAGGCAAATCCAGAACCAATGCATGATATCTTCCTTCTAATGTTCGCATATCAGCGATCTTCACAATATCTGGCATTCCATAATACAATAGATTTTCTCTTGCTCCTTGCACCGCCAAAGGATTAAGATCGTACCCTTCCACTTCTATCCCCATTGATAATGCTTCAATAAGAACTGTTCCTATACCACAACAAGGATCAATCATAGTCACTCCCAGAGGTTGGGGCACAGCAATATTGGCTACTGCTCTAGCTACTCTTGTACTGAGTGCTGTTGAGTAATGTTTGGGCTTATCGTTATGATGAAGCCAGATCGGTTCAGAAGCGATACATTCTCCAACAATCCATCGTTGATCGGCAAATGTTAATCCTAATAACATCTGTGGCTGTTTCATATGAGCTGTTCCTTTAATATTCATCCCTATGCGACGTTCTAGCAAACGCTTTTCTTCATAAGTAAAAAGCTGTTCAGCATCAATACACATTAATTTGAATGTCTGATCTTCTAATTCAATCGATTGAACGATGCGTTCTAACTGCTCTAGTGTAGACGCTTCATACTGTATTGCAATACGGTAATGCATAAAAGGACTTCGATCTGGTGATATCGCTATATGACTTTTTAGATAACGAGTCTGTGGTGAATCACCTAATAATGAACGCAATTCTAAATCACATAACTCCGCTTCATCTTCATGACACGCGTACGTATAAATATAATGAAGGGGCGACTCTATGCTAGATTCATCCTTTTGTAAATGGAAAGATTTCGATTGATTGTACAACGCTTTGACCCCTTTTCTATAAAGCCCTACTTCAATACCAAGCATTTCCCTATCCTCTTTCACCTGATTATGATTCTGTCTGCATCACAGGTTGAATATGAATATGCTCGGCTTCTAATCTGGATTGCAACTCTTTCACAAAGGATACAGCATGTTGACCATCTCCATGAATACAGACACTATCGGCTATAAGTGGAATAGAGTTCCCATTGGTCGATATCACACTGCGCTGTTGTATCATATGAATCACCTGACGTACGGCTTGCTCGGTATCTGTAATCAAAGCAAGCGGATCACTTCTAGGTGTAAGTAGACCGTCATCACGATAAGTACGATCTGCAAATACTTCATTCACTACTTTTAATCCGGTCTGATTACCTGCTTGAATCAATGCACTTCCTGCCAATCCATATAACATCAATCTGGGATCAAAATCATAAATCGCTTGCGCGATCGCATCTGCTAGACTTTGTGATTGTGCAGCCATATTGTACAAAGCTCCATGAGGTTTGACATGATGCAATATTCCCCCTTCTTGCTGTACAAAAGCCGATAATGCTCCAATTTGATATGTAACAAGATCATACGCTTCTGTTGCTGAAATATCGATCTGTCGCCGTCCAAATCCTTGTAAATCTGGTAAGCCAGGATGGGCACCTATTTTCACTCCATATTTCAAAGCATATTGTACAGACTGACGCATCACGCCCGGATCACCTGCATGGAATCCACAAGCAATATTTGCAGACGTAATATATGGAAATAGTTGTTCATCTGCCCCTATCGTATAGGCACCATAGCTTTCTCCGATATCACAATTTATATCAATCGTATTCATAAAGTCTCTCCTTTTTATCGGAATGATGTTGTATTTAATAATCCTGCTTGTTATTAAAGCGCACTCTATCAGCTACTCCTTATCCAATAGTGAAAGGACGTAACGCCACATCAATCATCCGATATAGTCGTTGTAGTTGATCACGCTTATGTATATATAGCGATTGAGCTTGCGCCAACGTAATCCGATAGAAACGCAAAGAATCACCTGGTGCTAATTGAGCTAGCAACGGTAGATCTACTGAAATAACATGTCCGATTTTGGGGTAACCACCTAATGTCTGTCGATCTGCCATCAATACAATAGGCTGTCCATCTACTGGAACTTGAATCGTTCCATCCGCAACTGCTTCAGATATATATTCATGAGGCTGAGTTAATTGTAATGGAGCTCCTTGCAAACGATACCCCATTCGATCCGATTGTGGTGTAATCTGATATTCATTTTCACACAGTAATTGTTGACTTTGTTTGGTAAAATCATCCCATTGTCTACCTGAAATAAACCGTATTACAGGAGATTGATGGTAATGAGGAAGGAGCGAGTAAGCTACAGACCAGCGAACAGAATAAAAAGAATCTGTTGATGGGTCCATAGAAGATGGTAGTAACAGACGACTCTTTTGAATATGAATAATATCTTTTTTCTGTAAGGCTCTGCCTTCTAGTCCTCCAATACCTGCACGCAAATACGTACTACTACTTTCCATAACACTGTCTATATCCAGACCACCACTTACTGCTAGATAAGCTCGACAACCGCTAATAACGCGCTTGAATACAAGTGTACTTCCTTGACGCACCCAGATAGGACGCCACATCGGAACTTCTTTTCCATCAATAAGTGGACAAAGATTCCCACCTGTTATGGCTATCCAGTGATCACTTTGAAATTCGCCAACCCATCCTGATAAAGTAATCTCTAGCGTGGCTTGATCTTCTTTATTACCTACTAAGCGATTCGCTATCTGATGTGCAAACGTATCGATCGCTCCACTAATACTGATTCCATACTTGCCATACTTTTTCCGTCCCATATCTTGAATCGTACAGAGCATTCCAGGTTGGTGAATCAAAATACTCATTATATCCCCTCTTCTGCCAAAAGATGAAGTTGCTGTATATAGTGATATTCTTCCTCATCAATCGCTCGAAAACGAATAGACATCCCACTTTCTAACAATACAGGCGGCTGCTGATTCGGTCGAAAAAGAGTCAACGGTGTTCTACCAATCAATTGCCATCCGCCCGGTGTTGCTAATGGATAAATACCTGTCTGCGTACCCGCAATACCGACAGAACCAGCCGGAATAACCAACCGAGGTGTTGCTTTGCGAGGGGTAGCAATCTTTGTTGACATTCCACCCATATATGGAAATCCAGGCGCAAATCCTATCGCATAAATCAAGTATTCACAGCTACTATGAATAGCAATCACTTCTTCGATCGCAAGATCATGATAAGTAGCTACATATTCTAGATCAGGCCCATATTCGTTACCATAACATACAGGAATATCGATTACTTTTGGCACAGGTTTAGTCACGTGATTACGATATTTTTTACCGATAATAGAAGTTGATAGTGCATCATTTTCAGACAGTAATGTAGTCGATAACAACGATTGTCGAATAAGAAAACATACGTAATCAAAAATAGACAATTCGCTATCAATATTTTGCTGTTCCGTCCATAAGTATAGATCATGTAAAGAAATCCGATCCAAATCGTAAAACACCGTCACAGTAGTAAAAGAAGGAATACATTCAATATAACCGTCAAATGGATATTGTTCTATTTGCACAACAGCTAACGTTACTTTTTCTAAAATATGCTGATCAATTGTTGTTCCAAATTCGATAACTACTGCTGAATCTCCTAATGGTTCCATTACCCACGTCATAACAAGTACACTCCTTTCTATGTATACATTCGTCTGTCCGAATCCACTATATGTTGCATCCTTTATTCTATTGAACCATGTTCTTTGTAGATAGAGCAAATAAAGAATTACATATTAATAGATGGTAAAGGACAAGGCCAAAACTTGTATAACCGATACATTCACACAACAACTATAGATAGATCAATAATCGATATAGGAACGATACGATATTCAAACGATACCATATCATAGACAATAACATTGCAGAAACGATATCTTTTCAGAAACAATAGAATACAAAAAGACCAGATCCACTTGATATAAAAGTGATCTGATCTTTGCTCATTTACTTATTATGATTTAATTGCTTTTGATCTTTATCTATTTACTGTTGATGTTATACAACAGTTGCTGGTACTTTTGTAGTTGCTCCTGCTTTGCTAACCATATTACGAGCAATCCATACTCCTGCTGCACCGGCTTGTGCCAGTCCGCGCGTTACACCTGCTCCGTCTCCACCACAATATAATCCATCGATTTCAGTTTCTAGATTTTCATCTAACTTCGGACGTGCAGAATAGAACTTCGCTTCTACACCATAGAATAATGTATGTTCAGAAGCGATCCCTGGTGTTACCCCTTCTAGAGCTTCTACCATCTCAATCAAGCTTTTCATCGTATTATACGGTAATACTAATCCAAGATCGCCTGGAACGGCTTCTTTAAGTGTAGGTTCCAAGAATCCTTCATTGATCCGTTCTCTTGTCGAACGACGACCACGCAGAATATCACCGTACTTCTGGACAATGACTCCACCGCTGGATAGATCATTAGCACGACGACAGATTTCACGCGCATATTCATTAGGCTTATCAAACGGCTCTGTAAATTTGTGTGATACTAGCAAAGCAAAGTTGGTATTGCTAGACCCCAATACCGGATCTTTAAAAGAATGTCCATTTGCCGCCATCACACCACTATGGTTCTCAACCACCACATGACCGGATGGATTACTACAGAACGTTCTTACTCTTGTACCTACAGATGTATTAAAAATAAATTTACCTTCATATAAATGTTCGTTGATCTGGCGCATCACCACATCGGATGTTTCTACACGTACACCTACATCCACCTGATTATTGTACATTTTCAGACGACGCTTTTTCAAAATTTCGGTTAACCATGCTGAACCATCACGCCCTGGTGCAATCATTACCATAGGTGCTTCATACGTTTCACCTTTTTTGGTCATGATTCCTGTAATCCGGTGTTTGCCTTCGATCTTAGTGGTGATAATATCTTCAACTTCTGCTTTGAACACCATATCGATACGTGAAGTCAAATAGCTATAAATCGATTTCAAAATCTCCAAGTTCTGTTCTGTACCTAAATGGCGAACTTCAGCACGCAGTAATTTCAAACCAGACGCATATCCACGTTGCTCAATATCACGAATCGTATCTGTTGTAGGGTCAGTAATATTAGGAGTAGCTCCATGTTCTAGATTGATATCATCGACATAGCGAATCAATTCCATGACTTTAGAAGGCGAAAGGTAGTCAGTTAACCATCCTCCAAATTCAGTCGTAATATTGAATTTGCCATCGCTATAAGCACCAGCACCACCAAACCCTGCGGTTACAGAGCAAGCAGGTAAACAGCCAGCATAGTCTTTTTTACCAGCCGGTGGCGGACACAATTGAATTTTCTCTTCCATAATTGGACAGCTACGGCGATGAATATCATGCCCTTTGTCGATCAGCAATACTTTCCAATCTGGTGCTTGACGAGTCAACTCATAACATGCAAAAATCCCTGCTGGCCCTGCGCCTACAACAATACAATCATACTGGTTCATAATGTCCTCCTGAGATGAATAATATGGGTTCCAAACACAAAAAATCCTGACTGCTGAATAGATATGCCAAAGCACACTATTCGTAGTCAGGAATTTATGGTCCCTTGTAGAAACCCCCAAACCTTATTTTCGGGGATATACGAATATATAAGATATAAAAAAATAATTAAAATAATAATAAATCATCAAAAACGTAAGTTATTTTACTTTGCAATAACACTCTTCATGTAAAATGATTACTTACAACAACAAGCACTTTATACCATCTATACATAAAAATACCACTGTATCCTATATCACTCTTAACAGGCTACAGTGGTATCTTACAGAAAAATAAGCGAACGGTCAAGCACTTATTTTAATAATAGTTCGTATAAATATGAATTATAGCTATCTAAACTCTATATAAAAGTATAATCATCGTTAATTAGCGAACATTGTCGTTTACAATTTTAATAATTTTTCGTTCTATATGCTTATTTACTGTTGGTGATACTTTATCAATCATTAAAATATGCTAATGTGTCACAGAAGATTGGAAATCATCTCGACTGCCTTTGTTAGCATGGTAAAAAAGTACATCTCCATCTTGTAATTGAAATAGAAATCCCCATAGATCATTAAATTGTTGTTGGAATCCTTCAAGTTGCCATTGATTCATGAATGGTGCATGAATATATTGTAGATGTGGATGATCTGTATCTCCTTTTTGGATCGTTTCAATATCAAAATTCACAATAATATAGCCATCTTTTAAAAAGACAGACGAATGTTCATCTAATCCTTTGGCGCTATTGTTTGCTGGATGAGTCTGCTTATTAGTATCCTCACTTTGTTCAGCAGATTGTTGACGATTAGTATTGGTGGAACCCGCCACATCTTGCAAAGCAGTTCCTTGTTTAACTACATATACATCCGAAGGCAAACTATATTCTCCATACCATTTCTGCACCGATGCCAAAGAACGCATCGTGTTGTTTCCTTTAGGTAAATGCTGTTGTGGGCCGATCAATGTTCGTAATGGTTGAGTCAATAATAGCTGTGTGAAATTACCGATATTTACTTTACGCTTACGACTTGTCTCTGCAAACATCGCTATCGCTTCTTCTGGATTGGTTGGAGTCGTTATTTTAGTGGAAGAAGGCGCTACTTCACTCTTCTCTTCTACAATCTCCCAAGATAATCCGGTTAGATTTTGCCAGATCGAAGAAGCTGCACGTTCCCAAAGTATTGTCCAAAATGAAGTAGACACTACGCTCACTGGATGTTTATTGTCTTTATCAGATGAAGGCGATATAGCTTGTTGTTGTAAAAGAAGATCATACATATATAATGCTGTATTTTTCAATTCTTCTTTATCCACATGACGTGTCGTATCATTCAAAATAGTATAGCGTTGCACAGTATCTTGTGATGATCCAATTTGAATGAAATTGTCTGTAGCTGTTGAGTAATATAGATCTACAGGAAAAGAAGTTCCACCTTGCCGTGGCACATAGCGAAATGTCGGTGTAATTCGAATACCATCTGTCTCACCGAACATATTGCCTTTAGTTTTGAGATCGAATTTGAAATGATATCCTGTTTTAACAGCTAAATTTTGATAAAAAGGATGACTTCCTTGACGGACAGGCAATACGTACGGTGCTGTATTTCCACGCGGTTCGCCATCTATCCCTTTATCTCCCACCCAATAAGAAGTTCCTTCAGGTACAGCTAGATTTTGCCATGGATGAAATACGATCTGCCAATCATAATCCGCAATATCTGTAATATGAAAATCATAGACCCGACCGATAACTTCTATAGCTATACTTTCAACAGCCACATGATGATCCAGAGTGACATTAGCATTGTGTTGTACTGTAAAAGAAGCAGGTGCATTTTCTGCAATCGTTCGGAATAAAATATCGTATTTCCCCTCATCTACCCAGACAGGTAAAAAGAATGTGGTATCTAATTGATTAACAGGTACATCTATCCACGTATGTTTAGGAATAAACGTCGTCTGCTCTTTGTTATAGACATCAAAAGGAAATTGAACTTGCTTTGTCCGTACATATTTCGCATAATCTCGATCACCGTAACCTGGATAATTGGTGTGTTGTCCGCTAGTAGGAATGCGCACCGAAAAAGGACGATCTAAAATAAGGGCTGAACGATAGATATCTGGGACTGTTTTTTGATTGTGCTTCTGATCATCAGACACTAAGGAGTAATTGACAACAGGTGTGTGTACTGTAACAGTGTTGATGCCACTAATCGGAAATGTCTGATTGGTTCCTTCTTTAATATTGCCGGGTAGCACATTATATTCGATTGTTCCAGTACTCGGAGCGTTTTTCAGATTTGTTTTGGTTTTGGGTATTACATGGTTCGCGCTATACAATACATCTTTACTGATCATAGTAGGCACAGGCATTGCTTTAGGTGTTGGGCCTTTTTCGATCGTTCGTGTATTATCCATAATTACTTCATTATTAAATTTCAAAAAATCATTTTCGACTTCTACATCATATACTGCATTTTCTGCTTTTTTCTTCATATCGCTACTTTCATCTGGGATTGTAGGACGTCCACTTCCACTTTTCGTTATATTTTTGGTACCGCCATTTTGGTTACCTGGATTCTCAGGAGCATAGTAATTACCAGTCATCAAAGCTGAATAAGAAGGTGGTAAATAGTTGTTAGGCGAAATCATAATCTTATTATCTGCAAACGCATAGTTGTTAAGGGTAGCTTGCTTGATTCCGTATACTGCCAATTGATCTATTTTCCAAAATGAATATGGTCGCTGAATATTAAACGAGTAATTCACATTTTTGGTATCTCTCTTTTCTCCATGATCCCATTTTAATTTGTACGTTCGCTTAACCGATATTCGATATGTACATTCTCCTGTATATTCTGTAAAGGTATGCTGAGATAGATAGTTGAGTGCAAAAACGTTACCATATAAACTTTCAGAAGTAGGAATACCTTGAGCAACATCGAACATTTCGCTTCCCCGTCGATCAGCTTTGATTATCGCTGATACCATCGGATCCATATATTTTCCAGTTAATTGCTGACCCGCTTGAGGAACGGTACATATAGCTGCATTACCTGTTGTCGGTGGCGCTTCTGCTTCACCAACAGTAATAGTAGCACTATCTTTAAGAGTCCATGGATCTTTGGTCCAGTATGCAGTAATCTGCGCTGTTCCTGTAGCATGAGCAGTTACTTCTCCTGTAGCAGCATCCACACTAGCAATCGAAGGATCAGACGATTCCCATTTCGTCTGATCTCGATGTGTCACATCAATCCAATTATCGGTAAATTCTTGTTCATTGTAAGCTTTGGTACGAACTTCAGCCGTCAATTGTTCAGTGTCATCAATCTGCAAAGTCGCATCCGATTTGACCTGAATTTCTTTTTTCTCGATGACGTGTCCGGTGTAGTTTATTTTAAGTGGTGTGTAATATTCTACCCATAATTTTGGATCACCATCTTGTCGCTTGGAATACTCTTTAACTAAATCTGGAGTATAAGAATGTCCTGTTTTGGTATGGATAATAGCAAAGATATCTCCTTTCTCATAATCTACCTTTCCTACAGATTCGTAACTCATAGCATTAATGAATTCAATATTCTCAAATCCTAAATCTGAAATATATTTTTGATCGTATGGATTGCCCTCAGAATCTTGCATGCTTATAGGAGGGTATTTTTCTACTGTAATTTTATCTTTAACTATAAAATCCTTTGGTCTTGCATCATTTCCTTTTCCAGATGTTCCTGTTTCATAATTATCTTGTCCATCATTTCTTGATGCTTTCCATAATTCTGTATCAGTTTGAATCCAAATAACTTTAGGCGTAGGTGATGAATCTCCAACTAATGGCGTTTTTAAAGTTTGAATTTTTGCAGGTTCTTTTGGTGTTAATGTTACCTCATTTGAATTTTCTTTAGAATAAGCAAAAGGAGCACCGAGTATCATATTACATAATATTGCAAGTAAGCATACTATATTAATCTTATATTTCATGATTTATTCACCTTAGCCTATTTAATTAAAAATCTTGATCCATCATCTGTAATATAAGTATTATTTGGAGAATCTATACTAACAGTATTTTGCATCCATAAATTCATTCCATTTTGATCATTGATATACTTTTTAAATATAGTTTGTGGTTCAAAAATCGGTAACGTTTGGTATGCATATTTTTCTGGCAACTTGCTTCCTATACTAGATCCTACTGCAATTCTACTTAAAGAAGAATTTTTATAATGTTCTATACTAAATCCATTTAATGTAGGATACAAAGTTTGATTTGCATATAATCTATAAAATGTACCTTCTTTTTTCAGCTTATCTTCTTTACCTAAAAATACAGGTGCATAGATACCTTTTTTGTTGTTCCAATCCCGGCTATCTACAAATATCAAATAATTCAAACTTGAGTAACCTACTCGATTACGGAATTTCATTTTTTTCCCTTGAACATTTTTAAAAGAAGTCACTCCGCTACTAAATGGAGTAATCACTTCCATATTCGTACCTGTCGTCCCTACTGCTCTTAGCTCTTTCAATCCTACAAATGAATCTGCCGATTGCTTCTGTACATTTGCCAATCGTACTAAAATCACTGCGGCTTCTGCACGTGTAGTGGTTTTGTTACCGCCAAAAGTTCCATCGGCGTAACCGGACATTAGACCTGTGCCCATCATTAGAGAGACATATGGATACTCACTTGTGCTCATCGTCTTTTTAAAATATTCTGCTACCGGTACGACAGTATTTGCGGTATCGCTTAGTGCTTGCTTGTAATCTGCGCTAGATGTTGCGAGACCGGATGACATCCATTTTGCCATTTCTTTACGTGTTAGGGGTGTAGCGGGCTTGAATCCATTTGGATAATCGGCAGGGGACAAAAATCCTTTTGCTATCGCTTCATTGACTTCTTTTTCACTCCAATTGCCTGCAAGGTCTGTAAAAGTTCCTTTTCCTGCGGATTTTTCATTTGAAGATACACGATCTAACAACACAGCAAATTCGGCGCGTGTTACTTGAGCACCCGGTTTGAAAGTTCCGTCTGCATATCCTTTGAAATATCCTTTAGATACTGCTTCATCAATAGCTGCTTTGGCCCAGTGAGATGATGTTACATCTTTGAATGTTGTTGCATTGGTAGTCTGCATCAACGGGCTTAACATGACGGAAAGTGTAGCTACTGCGAATAATGAACTGATTACTTTTTTCATTTTTAAATACTCCTTTATTATGTAAGATAGTGTTTTTATACGTACTCCGTAACTGTTACTAATTAAGGCTTTTCCACAATATTATCAATCTAGGTATTTACACCTAATTATTGTACCACTTGCATCATTATATGGGATAAATAGGATTCTTCCAAGTACTTATTTAGTTAGCAATGATTTAAAAAAAGGAGATAAACACACAAAAAAGCGGACTACTCCCTCAAAAAGGAATAATCCGCGTGCTTCGCGAGAATATAGGTATTAAGACACAGTTCTCATTTCCGCAAGAATACCATAGAATAAGTAAGCTGTAAACCTATTTATACTCTTTTTAGCAAAAAAGAACAAATAGTTATAGTTACATTCTTCTTATAATTAGCATATATTAGTCAATAGTGGCTACAACACAATCCCGTTCATTTTCAAATGAGCAATAAACATATCTTTGGTTGAAGGATGTTGTGCTTGATCTACCCAAGCTTCTGGTTGCCATGCATTACCCGCTTTGAGCGCGCGCGGACAATGGATAAAACACTCTTCTACCTCTACCACGATACCAAGTCCCATCGTTTTGCCTGTCCAATTCATCTGTTCCAGTAATTCACTATTTTTGGTGATACGAGCATGACCATTTACTCGCAATACTTCATTCATACCCGGAATCAGAAAGATCATACCGATCTTAGGATTGTCCAAGATATTTAACAATGAATCTGCACGTCGATTACCATGACGTTCTGGAAAAATAAGACGTTGCTCATCTAATACTTTGACAAATCCTTGTTCATCTCCACGTGGCGACACATCACATTTGCCTTGTTGATCTGAAGTAGATAAGAAAAATAGCGATGATAAAGATAAATAGTAAGCGATATGTGGATCAATAGACGCAACGGTCTTTTTGACAATATGTTCATGAGGAACACCGGTAAATACTCTCAATTCTTCAATAGATGTAATGTATTGTTCAGATTGTTCTATGTTTGTTGCTGTTGTATCTGTAGTCTGCTTCATATTCGCCCTCCTATACTTCTCAGTTGGGTTTATCATAACAAGCTACAGTATACGTGTCTATATTCTCCACTTACCACTTCTCTTCTACTTCTATCTATACTCAATCTCTACGCATTTCTCGAAAAGAGTTAAAATATAAATGGAATGATACAAAAGACGTGTTTAAGCTATTGATATGTTCTAGATTTTTATAGATTCGATCTGCAATCTGATAACATTCTTCAGAAGAACGTTTGAAATGACTTCCAAAATACTTTTGCATAATACAATAGACTTGATTGCCTAATTCCTCGGTAGACTTCATATATGGAAGGATTTTGACGATATGATCGACTTCAATCGAGTATTCATCCGGTAAGCACCATTCAATCAAATTCATAGGGTTCCAATACATGATATGTTTCTCAACCATTGTATATATATCTTCATCAAATACCTGATTAGACTTATTGTTCATGATTAACCTCCTACCCGGATAGCTATCTATCCAGAGCGTAATCTCTTTCTCTAATTTACTCTGTTATCAGGTTGTTGAATCATATTTAAAGACGGTATTACTACTTTGTATACTTATTAGCTTTGTACAAAATACTGACTAAAAAAAGTATCCCTTATTCTGCTCTATGTGTAAATATGGTAAAAGACCCACTTGATTGCCTATTCGTGCATATGCAGAAATAAATATCACTAGATTCCCAAGCCTTTAGAAAGGGTAAATAAAGCAATACAACACTTCATTTGTTTCACAATACTATTTCTAATACAAAAGGATGATGAATAATGGAACACGAAAAAGATGTACAAACACTATCAGATTGGTTGAACAATCATCTTACACGCACCATCATTATTGAAAAGCATGAACTTGACGATACAGATGAAGTTCATTTTACAGTGACTGAAGTTGATATTCGTAGCGAGGACAATGCTATTGATGACTATGTAGAAAGCTCTTTGATCTTACATGGAGAAGGTTCAACATCGAATGCAGATGGCGACAATGTTCCTTTGCCACAAAATACGTATGAAATTGCATTACACGATCTACGGATCGATCATATAGACGATACTCATGTTAAATTAAATACAGAACGTGCACAATACGCACTAACTGCTAAATAAGTATCTGCATCTGCATTGAGATAGACTGTTATCCATCCATAGATTTTGATAAATTTCAATGCATCTTATAAACCTACTAAATACATCTATTAAAAAACCTCTTTTGCATCAATCGAGATAAGGAATTTCTTATTCGTTTGCTTGCAAAAGAGGTTTTTTGTCGTCTATATTGATCTGAATTGTATAGGCAATTCTATTCATCCTCTGTGTGTTTCTACGATTTGTAGTATAACCAACCTAAAACATTTGTAAAAAAAGGTTTATTTTGTTAATATCAACTCGAATATTAGTAAACGCTTACAAATAAATATGAAGAGGGTGTATATGTTCATGTCCATGTTCAAAAAAAGCCTTAATCTTGTTTTGTTAAGCTCGTTGATGATTACACCATTGATCTCATTACCTCCGCAGACGTATGCAGCTAATGAATCTGTAGAAGTCTGGTTATCGACTGCTGATCCTAACTCGGAACCTGCTGTTGGACTTAGTCCAAGCGCTCGTCTCACCAAAAAAGCTAATATTAACTTTAGCAGCAGTACAGGTAATGCCGATTACACGATCAATGTAAATGAAGGCAAAACGTATCAAAAAATGGATGGTTTTGGCGTTTCTTTAACAGATTCTTCTACATGGTTAATGAATTACAAGTTAAGCAGTGGCAAGCGTGCTGAAGTGATGGAGCGACTATTTGGAAATACAGGGATAGGGATGAGCATGTTACGTCAGACGATGGGTGCTAGCGACTTTGCATGGAGTACGTATACTTACGATGATACGGCTGGGGATACGTCGCTCAGCCAGTTCTCGATTGCACGTGATCTACCTTATATCATACCGATGACCAAACAAGCACTTGCCAAAAATCCTAATCTTAAAATTATTGCTTCTCCCTGGAGTGCTCCAGCATGGATGAAATATACAACGAATGACAAAAACGGTACAGGCAAATTACAAGCGCAATACTATCCAACCTATGCTAATTATTTTGTGAAATTTATTCAAAGTTATCAGGCGCAAGGGATTCCTATCTATGCGGTGACTCCGCAAAATGAACCACTATTTGAACCAGGACGTTATCCAGGTATGAATATGAATGAGCAAGATCAGATTGGTATGATCGGTGACTACCTCAGTCCTGCTCTTAAAAATGCAGGTCTTAATACTAAAGTGATCGCTTATGATCATAACTATGATAACTGGTCTTATCCGAATACAGTGATAACAGGCCTTAAAAACAGTGGTAAATCTAGCGCTGTAGCCGGTAGTGCTTTCCATCATTATGGTGGCGATTATACGGCTATGACTTCGATGCATAATGCGCATCCAGATAAAGATATCTGGTTTACTGAAGGTGGATTCGGCGACTGGAACGATAAAGTCGATGGAACGACTCAAGGATTCGATAATATGATCAACGAATTTATTGGAATTACTCGTAACTGGTCCAAATCAATTATTTTGTGGAATGCTGCTCTAGATCAAAAAGATGGCCCTAGTGTGATCGGAGATAACAATACCAACAAAGGTATGGTTACGATCCAGAACTCGGATAACAGCAACAGTAATCCAGAAGATAAAGTCACTTACAATAAGCAATATTACTTGCTAGGACATTTTAGTAAATTTGTAGTGACAGGGGCTACACGTATTGATACCAATTCATCCAATGATATCCAAAATGTAGCTTTTAAAAATCCAGATGGAACTAAAGTAATTGTATTGTACAATTCTCAAACAGCAACCAAAACGGTTAAAGTGCAATGGAATGGTCAGTCTACCAACTATACTGTTCCTGGTAAATCGGTTGTGACTTTGAAATGGTAATCTAATCTCTCTATCTTTTTATCATTAAAAAAATGCTCTGTAGACACGCTCACTTCCCTAGAATACAGGTTGGTGATAGTGCACTACAGAGCATTTTGCGTTGTACAATCCGATTAGACTATAGCGCTAATAGCATATTATTGTCTTAATATTGGTTTGTGTGGATCGGTATTTATTAAATCTTCAATCAATGGACGTTGAGCAGGATTAATATGCTCTATATTCATTTCTTCTATCGAATAAAATACAAGTGTAACCGATTCATGATCATCATCTTCAAATAACAATGTTTTTCCATCTGAATCCAACTTACCTTCCAGATCAACCACTACATCGAAAATAAACATCACAAATGCAACATCATTTCCATCAGGATAAGTATACTTCAATCGTTCTCCACTATAGACAGCATATAATGTAGAAGAAATCACTTCTAAGCCAGTCTCTTCTTTCACTTCGCGTAGCATAGTTTCTTCTACTGTCTCGCCTGCATGCATCCCACCACCGGGTAAACCCCAATCGTTGGAATCGGCACGCTTTTGCCATAATATACGCTGTTGTTCATCTCGAATAATGGCTCCACCAGTTACGATAATCTGTCGCTCTTGATCTGAATGTTCTATAGTATTCCCCTCTTTTCTGAATGAGATAGATCGCTCCTGTATAGTTAGGTTATAACCAAAAAATGCTGGTTATATTGCTGTCAGTGAAATCCAACAGTATATAACACAGCATTATAAATAATACTTATTTTTTATCTTTCAATAATTTCTCGCGCTCAGCATACATATCTGGCAAGTGATCTTGTAGCTTTGGATTCGGGTCTGGATAGGATAGATCCAAATCTTCCAATGTACGTACTACAATTTGTAAAACTGCTAGATCGCGATACCAGCGATTATCAGAGGAAACGATATGCCATGGATGGTCTTTGGTTGACGCATTCGCAAATACATCTTCATAATATGCTTGGTAATCATCCCAAGATTTGCGTTCTAACAGATCACTTTCATCGAATTTCCAGTTCTTTTTCGGATTTTCGATACGTGCAATCAATTTCTCCAATTGAAACTCTTTAGAGATATGCAAAAATATTTTGACCACTTTAACACCATTATCTTCTAACATTTCTTCAAAGTGGCGTATTTGTTTGAAGCGCTGCTGTGCTTTTTTATCTGAAATCAACTTATGCACACGCGTAATCAATACATCTTCATAATAAGAACGGTTGAACGCTGTAATATAGCCAACGCCCGAGACTAATTTGTGAGCACGCCAGAGAAAATCATGATCCATTTCTTCACGCGTCGGTGTCTTAAAGCTATGTGTCTGCACACCTTGTGGATGAGAGATCGAAAAGACTTTATTGATCACGCCGTCTTTTCCACTGCAATCCATACCTTGAAAAATAAATAGAAGCGATTTCTTTTTACTTGAGAATAGCTTATCTTGAAGCTTCTCAAATCGTTTCATTAGCTTTTTAGTTTCTTTTTCGGTATCTTCTTTGGATGTGTACTCACCTGTGTTTTTAGGATCAATCTTTTTCAAATCAATCTTATCTCCTGTAGCAAGTACCCAGTTCGATGATTGCTTAGACATGTCTATCGCTCCTTTGATAAAAAACGTTTCTTTATCTATATAACCGAAAATATTCAGCAAAAAGCAATGTTGTCCAAAATGAAAGGAATGACTTCATTCTGATCTCTATTTTATAACGTTTGTTGTTCATGGATAGCTTCAGTCAATTCTTGCTGTAACTGCTTCATAAAAGTGTTCCATGTTTCTTCGTCAATTTTGAGCTTTTTGGGGTTAAAATCTTCTAACGTTTCTACCCATACACGCTTATCGTTGATATGCCCTAATTGGGTCTGAATCTTTTTGTACACTTCTTCGGAATCGCGGAACTTGGAACTCAGCGCAAATTCAGCGGCAGAAGCGGTGTACCGAATCTCTTTAGCGGCGATCCGCAATTGATGTAATTCATGCAATGCTTCTACAGAATCGATACCTTCTGTTTTGGCGGTCTGGCGATACGTACGCTTTTGTTGTTCATAAGCAATCTCCAATTCGCGCATGATCCGATTCACATCTGCTTGTGCGGCTAACGATTCCAGATGATCTTCCATAAAGGTATTCCATTTCTTTTTAAGTATTTTGCCTTGTAGCTTAGGTAATTTTTTGGCAAGCTTGGTGCGGTACTCTTTACGTTCTTGTTTGTGTGCTTTGATGACGGCTTTGAGTAGCTTGGCTTCCTCTTTATGCTCATCTGTTTTGGCATCTTCTTTGCGTTCTTTGAAAGCATCAATCATCACATCAGCATCTCTTACTTTACCAAGTGCTTTTTGCGATTTTTTTAACAATGGGATCAGTCCCGCTTGATCCGAAGCATCCAAAATACGCAATAAGGTCATCAACTTACGGCAATTGACCCGCGCTTGATGCACATCTTCATCATCAAAATCTTTCACTGCTTTCTGACCGTAGCTCAAAAATTTATCATAATGATCTTCTAATACAGTCTTCCACTGCGTCGTTTTGCTTTTAGATGAGCCTATCGTTTGAATAGTGTTCATAGATATTCCTCCAGTTGGATGAATCGTTATTATCAAAGGCTTGTATACTATTTAACACATTCTAACCGTACTGAGTCATATCAAGACGATACTCTTTCATTATAGAGGATTGGCGTTCACTAAGCTATTTAGCCTGTGTAATAGAAAATAAGAGCCAACTGTGATTGGCTCTTATTTGGTATTTCCTTGAATAAACGTTCTAACAACCGTTTCCAATCGTTCGATCATTTCAGTAAGTTGTTCATCACCCATATTCTCTATCGACGAATGATCATTCATATCCAGATGCCAGATCACACTTTTCAGTATATAACTGTATGTAAAAAAGACCTGATCCATAAGAGAACGTTCTATCATCTGTTCATCTTTCTCCTGCTCGGTAAGTTGAGTAATCGCATCTACATATTCTTTGAACGCTGCGATATTGAAGATATTCTTCTCATGGAGATCATAAATAAAGCTTCCTTCGCTCCCTTTAAAATTGTGTTCGATGATTGTTCTTGCGTCATACATGATTCTATTCCTCCAACGTCCATAGTTCATTTAAGCTTTTGCAGTATTCAGGCAGTTTTATGTTTCTATTGCTGCTAATTCTCTTTGTGCAGATATTCCATAATTTTTATAGTTCACTAACCTTTTGAGCGCTTCTACAGCTTTGGGATGATTTTTATGACGAGCAAGCAGGTCAAAAGCTGCACTTTTAAATAACACATAGTTATCACCTTGAATCATATTGAACGCCCAACCGATCTCTTGATCATCTACGGTTAATAGAGATAATGTGTTGATGCAATTCACGATCAGACTGTCATCTTCTGTATCATCAGCATTGATAATGGTCATAAGCTTTGCTTTGATATCTGTATCATCATAATCGCCTTTGTACAAACCTAAAATATTCACCGCTTCGATTCGGATATCGTCGTCAGCATTGATATCTGTAGCAATCGAAAGAAAAAACTGAGCTAATGCTTGATTCAACAGTTGGTTAAATCCTTTTAAAAAATCGAATTGCCCTTTTTCATTTAAAGAATAATACTCTTTGATGATCTTATCTTCCGTATCCATATGCCCTCCTGTAAAAAGATGATAAGAGATTGCTCTGTTGCGGATTGAAATGTTATGTATAATCCAGTTCCTCTAACTTTAACAGATCACTTACATCATCACCTTGTTCAATGATTGTAACTTGCTTTTCTTCTTGATAAGCCCATCCTTGATCTATTGCATATTGAATAAGACGTGCACAGACTAGAGGACGATTTGGATTAACATCATACATTTTCCTCCAACTAAATAGAAATTCAACATGAGAGGTTTTGGAAGCATAGATTTTGACGCTAACCATAGGAATTGAAGGTGTCTGATCGATTACACAATGGAATGTATAGTCATTCACAGTTACTTTTTTCTGTAGCTTCTCAAATAGTTTCATCCTATTCTCCTTCTAATCATTGATCATAATACATGAACCAATCTATATTATACCTGAAAAGCACCTGTCATTCCTGTCTGCAAATGAATTGCAAATCGTTGTAGTACATCTTGGGCTTGATGCTCTTGATCGTATTCGCCTACAGTAAAAGCAGATTCAACTGACCCATTGCCAGCATAAGCAGAAATCACGAATTTATGATCGGCGGTTTCGAGTTCTAACGTAAGGACAGTTGCATCAATAAATGTTGTACGGTCTTGGCTTCTAATCCACATGGTTGAGTGCTCCTTTGGTTACATTTTTTTGAAAGGAAGGTTTTTATACTATTGATAAATAACTAGAGATTTGCATAAAACAAAAAGGCAACGACAATCGTTACCTTTGTTGTACTTTAGATTAAGATTAGCATGTTTTTCATATCATAAAATAAATTTGCTAAATCATCAAAATAAAACTAGTTATTTTCATTTTCAGCAATTTTTAACCTTCTAATGAAAGTTAGCCTGCCATATATTCTAATGCAGCATTTTTAATTTTTTCTGCTCTTACATCTTGAATATATTTCATTTTAATTTGGTCAATACTTGAATCATAAATTTCTCCAATACTTGAGAATTTTGATTTTAATCTTTCAACAATTTTTTCAGATAATCTAAGATTATCTATACTGTGTCCGCGTAAGATTTTATATAATGATTCAGGATCATCAATTTCAATTTTATTACCACATTTAGGACAATAAGCAAAACTTTCATTATTGGTTTTAAAGTCACATTTTGTATTAGAACAAAAGTGTTCAGTTTCTTTTCTCAAATTTTTAATCAATTCAGAAAAAATTGATGTAGAATTAGAATAAGATTGATTTCTTTCAATAGCTATAGATATTTTTTTAACTTCACTTATATCTTTTATTATTAAATCAGAAAAAAGTATACTGGGATTAAGATTTACATAATATCCATAATTGCCATGTCCTACGCTCTTTTTCGTATAATCAATTAAAATAATATTAGAATATGCTAAAACTTCAAACAATTCTGGAATTGAATCATATACAAAAGTAGAAAGGTAAAAACCTGCAGAAAGAGGTTTACCTGCTTTTCTTTGTTTATTGTTCCATTCTCTTAAATTCGGAATTATAAATTCTTTTGCGAGCTTTTCTGCTTCTTCAATATGAGATTTATATTTTACTAGTCGATTTTTAAGTGTACCAAATTCTTTCCATTTACTGTCTAAGACTTTTCTTATGCTGTTTATTACACGTTGAATAGGTATAGTTTTTGCTTTAAAAACTCCACTACTTTCTAGATCATCTATTATATGAAATGCAAACCTTGGATTTCCATTGCTGCATATACAAATAGTATCAATAATATCAGAGTTAACAGTCAGCTTATTCCAATAATCTTGATCATAAGCTTGTATACGTCTTTTTAAAATTTCTTTAATATATAAAACATTATCTTTGTTAGTAGGAGACCATTTTATTGTAAGTTCTTTTGCATCTTGCCCTTTTTCAAAATATTTTCCGTAATTAGTTATACCAGGATATACTGCTACTTTACAGGCAATTTGAGGATCCCTTAAACTTTTAAAAAATGTAAAAAACTTTTCTTGTTGACTATGAGAGAATACATGAGCTGCTTCATCAAAAAGTAAAATTATTCTTGATAAATCAAAATCTTTTATTAAATTTTTAAGGAATTTTTTAAAACTACTAGGATTATCTAAAATTTTACTTAATTCAATTGAAGGCGCTTCTTCACTGATAATGCTATTATCTTCTAAATCTCCTGTCTCAAGCAATTCAATATATTTAAATAATAACATTGAATATTGATTATAATTATTGTCATCTTTCCCGCCAAAAATGCTAGATAAACGTTGATTTAGTTTATCAATATTCTTAGGTTTCAATTCAATAATTTGAGTTAATATCTCGTATAAAATTTTTCCCATTGTCCATTGTAAAAATGGATCTACGCTATCATCTACTATTCTAATTCTCTCTAATCGTATCGATTCTTCAAAACTAATCCAAACCCCAAGTATACTTTCTTTACCAAAGTTCTCCTTAGCCTGTAAAGCTGCATATTTCATAAGCATCGTTTTTCCAATTCCTCGGCTACCTTCAAAAATGTATTGTTCAGAATCTAATAATCTTAATATTTTTTCTTTACTGTATTCTACAAAATACTCTCTAATAAAATCTTCATCTAAACTTTCAGTTCTATCAGCAATATAATCTCCTAAAGATTTATTCAACATGTTTATATATTCACCGTCCTAGAAAATTTAGCTAATTCGTATAAACTTTCGTTCGAAGTGTCTTTAAATCTCAGTATATACATCATGCAAACTATACTTAAAACCTTATTTAAAAACTTTTCGTAAATCTTAAAATGTTGCTTATTATAATTAATATTTAATCCTTTTGTTTTTGTAAGAGTATTATATCTTCCATGAACAATATCACTTAATTCTCCGTATAAAGATTTTAAAAAAATACTCACCGAATCATTTGAAATTTGTTTGATCTCAATCTCTTCATTAAAAGTAGCAATATATTTAGTAGTAAAAAACGAGTAATCATTAACCAATGTACTTACATATTTATCAGCTTTAGAATTATTTTTTACAAACATGTGATATTCAATTTTATGATCTATATAAAATAAAGAACTACATGCTAATTCTAAAGCACTTCTCAATGATAGAATTGATTGTCTGTAAAGGCCTGCAGTTGCAGAATATATTGATGATATAATATCAGAAGCTATCTCATTCCAAATAAGTCCAATTTCTGAATCTTTTATAGAAATCTTTTCAACTAGTTCTATAGTGATATTGATTTTGTCTAATATGGATGTAAAATCATTTTCTGATAAAGATTTTTCAACAATTTGTGCAACTGGCTCTAAAATTTGTTTTCTATATATAGTTTTAGTATAAGACACTTAACTTCCCTCCAAATCTCAGTCTTTTATTACTATATAATAACAGTATTACTAATACAATAGACCCATTTTTTTCTTTATAACTTATTTAATTGAAATAATATTTTTGTTAAATATAATCTATGTAAGAAAACCTGTACTAGTAAAGTTGTGATTCTACAAATTTAATCTATATTTTGAGTATATATATTTACGTATATTACAAAAATATCATCAAACAAATAATATATTTCATACAATTATTTATAATTTATTAACTTTAGATATATTAGATAAAACATAATCTAAAAATGCACCATACGATGTAGACGATAGCAAAAAATTACATTTTAAACATGTAGATAACATGAGATGTCAGTAGTCTGACTAAGATAAAAATATGCCTATATTACTATACGTGAAATTCGTATTCACTGTTCGATCAGATGAACCTATAGCAGAAATGATAAAACCTGCACATAGAATACCTATAGAAGCGAGAAATAAACTGCACCCTATCATTACTTTAATCATATTCCTCTCTCCTTTACTTATGTATTTATTTCTATACCTTTTGTCATGCAACTTCTCTCTTTGATTTACGTCCATATAGATAATCACCTTAACACAACCAAGAAAGGAAATCCTTACCATGAATAAAAAAATGATCTTTTCTGCTTTACTGTCGTCCACTTTGCTGTTGCAATCATCTTTATGTAATCCTGTATTAGCATCTAGTTCTTCATTCCCAACTACATACACTTTTTATTTGGCTAACAATCCGAAAGATTTTATTGTGAATCCTACGATGATTCAGAATGGTACTATCTTTGTAGATATCCGTAAGTTAGCCCAAGATGCTGGATTAACTTTTGCTTGGGATTCGACAGGTCAACGTGCTTCACTCAACGGATTTATGAAAAAAGTAGCTATTCGTTTAGGAAGTCGTACAGCAATGTTAGATGGGAAAACCGTCACATTAAGTGCAGCCCCTTTTAAATCTAAAGAAAAAAGAAATAACGTTGAAGCTGTCTATGTCCCTATTCGCTTTGCTGTACAACTGCTTGGCGGTGATCATATACAGGTAGATCGACAACAAGTTCATGTCCAAGCCCGCAATATTAAGTCTTATAATGTCATCACTGATGTCTACCAAGGTTCTACGTATACGCTAAAAAAAGACGGCGGAGACTTGTATGTAGCTCACGGTAAGAAAGCTCCTGTGAAGTTAGTCTCACTCGGGATTAATTTCGATTCAGTAGATATGGAGTTTGAGTCAACTTCAGGTGGATTGTTGATTCTTACGATTAATGATGCGTATGGAGAACCACATATTCATAATCAGCAGGTAAAGCTTATTTTCCAAAAAGGGAAGTTGATCCGAAAAGCATATGCAGACTTTACCACAATCAACGACTCCGACATTACTACGTATCAAGGTAAGATTGTGCTAAGCGATGGGAAAATATTACGAATGATTGAAGATGGAACAGGAAATGTTGTCGATCAGCTTGATCTGGTCAAGCTTGGTGGTGGCAGTAACGAAAAATATGCGGTAGAAGCTCTCTATGATGATGCCATCCTTATGCGTACAGCATCCAAAGGACGATTGCTTCTCATTGATCGTAATACTAACCAAACTATCACATTATACAAAGAACTACTGGATACTTCGTGGCAAAAACAGATTGGCGAAGATGTAGATATCGATTCTTTTGGATCAGGGGATTATATGCAATTTGATAAAAGAGTCAATGATACGTTCTATTTCACTTTTCGTGCTGGTTCTAATCAAGGAAAACTTTTTACCTATGTTTTAAAATCGTAGACCATTCTACTTCATCGATGTTGGAAGCTATACATCATCTACCATCGTTATATTTTCAAATAAAAATACACCTCAGATAAATATAAGAAAACGTTGAGCGTTATTCCTATCTATATGAGGTGTATTGGATTCCTATAGTTCATTAGATATACTGGTAAAAATTAAGAATTCAATTCTGCTAATCTTGCGCCTACTCTAGCTACAGCAACACCTTTGATCGGTGATCCGTTAGAAACGAAATTGACATAATATGTAGCAGATTCCCAAGGCTTGGTTGTATATATTGACCAGTTGGTTCCACCTGCGATAGTAACTACACGTTCAGTCACAAGCGCACCTGTTGGTGAATCTTTGGAGATAGATACAGCTATTCTTTGTTTGCCTTTATTTTGAACCCAGATTTTCGCATAATGATACCCTTTATCTACTGTAAAAGGCTTGGACATCTGTGTTCCCGATAAGCGTTCAACCAATACAGTTTGAGTAGATTGCGGTGGGTTTTTAGGATCATCTTTTTTTAACATAGCAGGAATGCCGGACTCTCTTTTAAAGAAAGAACTTCCTACCCTTTCTACTCTTCCTACTTTAGAAATTAATACGAAAGGTAATGGATCAACAGGCGCTAATATCGTATTATTTACAACATTGTTATCTGAATTGCTAATCGCTTGAGTACTATGTGATTCTATATTGTAATAGGTAACAATTGGTACTACTACGAGCACTACAATTAATGCTAGTGCGGCAATTGTAATAACACGTACTTTCTTATGCTTATCCCATTTTTTCCTAACGTCCGAGCTTGATGTAGATTTACTTTTTTCCATTATTATTACCCTGCTCTCTATAGCTTAAATAGCTAAATTAATCTTTCGTCATACATTCTATGTATCGTTAAACAAACTCCTTTCTATATGATATGAGTTACTATTTATATATAATTTATCTTTTTTATTGTTTAATTGTAAATTATAGTATGTAAGTTGTCTATTCTAATACAGAAAGGAATTTAATGTAATGTACAAAAAAATGGCTTTGACGACTATGCTTACGTCTATCTTACTAGCTTCTACATTCATACCTATCTATGCCAAACCTGCTGTACCTGTTACTACCTATGAATTTAATCATGCTCAAGATCAGAATAATTACTTTGGCTCTTCTAGTGGGGCAACTATCACTCGTAATGGTATTACTTTTATTGAAGTTAATGAATTATTCGTAGGTAGATTAGGTTTGAAATTACAGTGGGATCAGAGTAGACAACAAGCGACTTTTAACGGATTTATGAAAAAGATAGTAGTTCGCATAGATAATCCTATAGCCATAGTCGATAATAAGCACATACCAATGAATGCTGTACCATTTACAATGCAAAATCCTACAACCAAACAAAAGGACATCTATGTCCCTATTCGCTCTGTTGTACAATTTCTAGGAGGGCATTCTCTACACATCGATCCGCAAAAGCATCTGATTATTGCTGATCAATTACAAGCATTTAACGTGATTACAGATGTATATCAAGGTGATACATATACGATGAGAAAGATTAATGGCGATCTATACCGCTCTCATCGCAATAACCCACCTGTGAAAGTGGCTTCGATCCATACTGCACTGGATTTTTTTGAATTTTCCAGTATAAATGTAAGTTCCACTCCGAAAGGATTACAGATCGTCCGTATCCAAAATGCTTCAGGAGAACCTCATATTTATCATGAAGATTTCACTATGATCTTCAAAAAGGGGGCATTAATCCGTCAGTCCTCTATGGATTATCATTTGAATAGACATACTAACAGTACGATGTATAATGACAATATTATACTTAGTGATGGTCAGATGTTACGAGTGATTGAAGATGGAACAGGTAAAGTGATCGAAAATATGGATTTGGTGAAGCTGACTGGTAAAAAAGACAGTTATGTAGTCGAATCTCTTCAGTCTGATATTGTATTATTGCGAGCAATTAGTGACTCTCATCTTACACTGATTAACCGCAAAACAGGTCGGTCTACCGTTTTGTATAAAGAATTACTTACTACTGCACAACAAAAATTAGTCGATCCTACAACCCAACCTTTCGGTGTCGATGATCGTTTAACTTATGTGAAGCGGGATGGTAATATACTCTATTTCACTTACGGTAAAGACTCTGAAGATGAGCAACAATTAACTTTTACGTTGAATTAACCGTTTATTCATGATAGAAATTATAAAAATTTAATCTATTGTTGATTGATAGCGAATATCTTCTTGAATTATATGGTTACTCTTCTGTATGTTACATCAAATTTTGATTTGAGATGGATCTGAATAGTATGCTAACTATATGTACTAATCATAAAAAGGTGCAGTCTCCCACATGTAATAACGTGGAAGATTGCACCTTTTTGTTATGATGTCCGCAAAATTATATTGAACCTAACAGATACATTTATTTTCATAGATTATATTCTATACTAATTATTCAGCATAGGTAGATATTCTAGTGTGAAAGTTCTGTTTTACAGTGTTCTACCCTACTTTTACCAGCTTGCTTTCTGTACACCAGGAATCTGACCTTTGTGTGCTAACTCGCGAAATACGATACGGGATACTTTGTACTTTTGTAGATATCCTCTTGGGCGACCAGTGATCTGGCAACGGCTTTTGAGTCGGGTTGGAGAAGAATTATGTGGTAATTTTTGCAATCCTTCATAGTCTCCTTTTGCTTTCAATTCGCGACGTAAATCTGCATATTTAGCTACCATTTTTTCACGTTGTTGTTGACGAACGACTTTTGATTTTTTAGCCATAGTATACTAACTCCTTTGTTATTCGTAATAGTTATTCTTTATTTACAAGACAACACATTCATTTTTGTAGCACATTCGTATTTTCTTGTTCATATGGTGCACTATATTCAGTGGATGATTCTAAAATCAATCTATTCCAGTAAAAAATAATAATGTTGCTACTACATTGACTTATTTATTGACCTAATTGGGGAAAAGGATCTTTGAACTTTTTCCAGTTGGAGTTCATTTCTTCATCTGTCAGTAAAGCCTGATCTAAAGACTGTTCTATCTTCTCACGATCCAGATGGATTCCTATCATTACAAGCTTGGTTACCCGATCGCCCCACACTTCATCCCAATCTGGAGGTAATGGATAATTGTCTCCTAAATGATACTGCCTTTCTTCCTCTGTAAGAGCGCCGATCCATAAGCCAGCCGGCGATAATTGCTTAGAACTCCCTGCTTGGCTGAACGAGATCGCTGTCCGATTACGCGTAGCTAACCAGAGAATCCCTTTCGCCCGTACGACTTCTTGTGGCCATTGGGTGATCCATTGCAACAATCGCTCTGGATGAAAAGGGACTTTGCGTTTATATACAAAAGAACTGATTCCATACTCTTCCGTCTCCGGTGTATGTTCTTCTTTCATCATCTCCTGTATCCAGCCTGCCGATTGACTCGCTTGCTCGAAATCAAATCGACCTGTATTCAATATCTCGTGTGGATCTACTTTGCCATATGTGGAACGGATAATTTTGGCATTCGGTTGCAGTCCACGTAGTGCTGTTTCTAATCGTTCTAATTCATCAGGTTCAATCAGATCACATTTATTCAAAATCAATACATCACAAAATTCAACCTGTTCAATCAATAAATGGACAATCCGGCGTGTATCGTCTTCACCTGCGGCTTGTCCACGATCTGCAAGAGATTCGCGTGAATAATAATCGTTCCAGAATCCTTGCGCATCAACAACAGTAACCATCGTATCCAGACGAGTAAACTGTGTCAGATCGATGCCCTGTTCTTCATCTATATAGCTGAACGTCTGAGCTACAGGAACCGGTTCGCCGATACCTGTTGATTCGATCAATAAATAATCGTAACGTCCATCTCGAGCAAGCCGTTCTACTTCCACTAATAAATCTTCACGTAAAGTACAGCAGATGCATCCGTTAGACATTTCCACTAATTTCTCATCGGTTCGCGATAATCCTCCGCCATCACGAATAAGGTCTGCATCAATATTCACATCACTCAAATCATTCACGATCACTGCTACTTTCAAGCCTTCGCGATTATTTAACACATGATTCAATAATGTGGTTTTGCCTGCCCCTAGATAACCACTCAATACGGTTACCGGAATCTTAGAAGCTTGTTCAATCATAGTCAAGATTAACACCTCGCATTTCTTTAATCGTAATAATTACTATTAAATCCATGAATACACTGTACTCCTGTTATTTCTAGTTTGTCAAATCATTTTTAACGTATAAATGATATGAAAATACGTTCATACCACAATTATTTATACAAATTTTTAGTTTACAATAGTAATCGTAACGATTATTATTTAGAAGTCGCTTTGTTGATGATCGATCTATTTACGTTATAGAACATCAACATGACTACACATTGTATGTACAGATTGACTATATATAAGGGGGATTTTTCTTGTTTACATTTTTTTCTCGCCATCTACGTTACACGATCTCATTAGTAATACTTGTTCTACTATTAAGCGGTTGTACTTCGCAACCGTTGTCTTCTACAGGTAGTGAAGCAACTACCAAAAAGCTAACTCTACTCTTTAATGTGCAAAGCAATACGATTGATCCACATACCGATGTGAACTATACAGCTTCTCGTACCGGGATTAGCGAGACACTGGTTAAAGTCGATGATCAGCAACAATTACAACCCTGGCTAGCGACTTCATGGGAAAGTAAAGATGGACAACACTGGACATTCCAGATTCGTCCTGATATTACTTTCCATAGTGGCACACCTGTCGATGCACAAGCCGTTAAAGCTTCGCTACAACGTGTCATTCAACAAAATCCTGCTATTCGTAATGCTCTACATATTGAGAAAATGACAGCTAAAGGGCAAACGTTGCAGATTGTTACTGATACGCCTCTTCCTCAATTTCCATCAGAACTGGTACATCCGAATACAGGGATTATAGATACGGCTGTCGATGCTAATACACCAAGTGGTACAGGGCCTTTTATCTTATCCCAATTCAAGCCAGGGATAGAAGTGAATGTGAAGCGTAATCCTACGTACTGGGATGGACAGGTGAAATTAGATGAAGCTACATTCTCTTTTAATGAAGATGCTAACGCTCGTCTACTTGCTCTACAGTCTGGTAACGCCGATGTTGTCTATCGCTTCCCTGTAGAAAGTCTATCTCAATTACAAAATGATCCGAATCTAGTGATCGAATCGGTTCCCGGCTTACGTGCTCATCAATTAATTTACAATATGGATAATACACATCTGGTCAAATTACCTGTACGTCAAGCGATCGATTCCCTTTTGAATCGTCAAGAGATTGTAGACGCAGTGATGTCAGGTCAAGCTTCTGTAGCCAAAGGGCCTTTTTTAACAGATTCACCATTTTCTCCTTCGTATACAGACAAGCCATTTGATATCGAGCGTGCACGTACTTTATTTGCTCAAGCTGGATATACAGTGACTAATGGACAAGTCACTGACAATGGAGCACCTTTAACTTTCAAACTGGTCACTTATCAATCACGTGCTGAATTACCGCTAATTGCTCAGTTATTGCAAGCCAATGCTGCTCAATTAGGAATTAAGCTAGATATTCAACAAGTAGACAATGCAGATGAGTATTTAGCAGAAAATAAAGATTGGGATATGACGATCTACAGCTTTATTACAGCACCACGCGGTGATGCCAGTTACTTGTTGAACTCGGTCTATACACCTACAGGTGGGCTAAATTATGGACAAGTCAAAGATGCCAAATTAAATACATTAATCCAACAATTAAATCAAACGGTAGATGCTGATCAACGTAACCGTATTGCTCAACAAGCTGTGGAAATGATTGATCGTCAATTGCTACATTCGTATATTATTCATCCGAATAACTTTGTAGCTCATCAGCAACGTGTTACTGGTTGGGTAACAAGCAAAAGCGAATATTACATGTTAACGAAAGATCTGGATGTGAATTAATATGCGTATTTTGGTACAAAAAATAACAGGCTTATTGCTGTTTCTGTTCATTTTATCGTTTGTCAGCTTTTGTCTGCTCAAGCTTGTACCCGGTGATCCGGTACGTAGTATGTTGCGGGTAGACGATGTAGCTGTAACCAATGATCAGATTCAGCAGATGCGAGCACAATTAGGATTAGATCAATCAGTCTTTATTCAATACGGTTACTGGCTCCAAAATCTATTTTCGTTAGACCTCGGTAACTCGTATATGACCGGACGACCCGTTTTTATTGAATTTATTGAGAAAATTCCGTATACCCTGATGCTGACAGGTACTTCGCTACTTGTTATGATTATCATTTCACTGCCACTCGGTATATTGTCTGCTTTATACCGGGGGCGATTAACTGATCATATCAGTCGCATATTTGCACTGATCGGTTCTTCGATTCCAAGCTTTTGGTTAGGTTTATTAGTAATCGATCTATTTGCAGTCAAGCTTAGAATACTGCCTTCTATGGGTGAAGGTTCATGGCAACATCTGATTCTACCTTCGATTACACTTGGAATCGCGATGTCTGCGGTCTATGTGCGATTGGTGCGAGCGAGTATTTTGGAAAGTAGTCATCAGGAATTTATTCGTTCTGCTCGGGCAAGAGGAATAGGCAAAAATCGTATTTTCACATTTCATCTTATGCGTCATAGTCTTATTCCGTTATTAACTGTTTTTAGTGAAAGTATTGGTAGTCTGCTTGGAGGAACAGTAGTAATTGAAGTCCTATTTGCTTATACTGGTCTGGGCAAATGGATTGTAGATGCTATTACTGCGCGGGATTATCCAATTATTCAAGGATATATGCTATTTATGAGTATCTTTATCGTGGTATTGAATATGCTTGTAGAATGGTCATATCGTTATATTAATCCAGCGATTGCGATCGGTCAGCGGAAAAAAGGAGCGACTTCATGATGAGCTTAAAAACAGGATTACGTTATACCATCTTGAGTCTATTCCTTTTATTCTTGATTCTCGCTCTGTTCTGGACGCCCTATAATCCTTATCATATTCAAATGAGCGATCGGCTTCAGACATCTAGTGCTCTGCACTGGTTAGGAACAGATCATCTGGGAAGAGATCTGTTATCTCGTATGATGGAAGGTGCTCGTACAACAGTAGGAATTAGTCTGACGATTATGTTCGTATCGCTACTGATCGGTGTGCCTTTTGGATTGCTATCCGGTTATATCGGTGGCTGGTTAGATAAAGTATTCAAAAAAATCATCGATGCTTTTATGACATTGCCCGATTATATTTTTGCTTTGATTTTAAGTGGATTGCTCGGGCCGGGGTTAATGAATCTTATCTTTGCGATTACAGCTGTCAAATGGGTTAGTTATGCAAGGTTAGTACGAAGTATTGTACTCGAACAAAGACAAAAAGATTATGTCCGTCTTGCGGAGCTCAGTGGTATGAAGCCCTGGAAATTAGTTGTAAAGCATATTTTGCCACATACAATCGGTAACCTGCTGGTACTGGCTACACTTGATATCGGTAAAATTATTTTGATGATCGCTTCGCTCTCCTATATTGGTCTTGGTCCACAACCGCCTAGCCCTGAATGGGGAGCTATGTTGAGTGAAGGAAGAACATATTTTCAGACGGCTCCACATCTTATGATTTTCCCGGGATTATGTATAGTGATCACTGTGTTACTGACTAATAGCTGGGGCGATATGTTACGTGATCGGTACGATGTTCATGTCCAACCAACGTCCAAACGTTCGACCTCTTCTATTTTATCCCGCAAAGGAGTGTAACCTATGTTATCGATACAAGGATTGACGGTTCATCATCAATCACATACACTTGTTCATCCGCTACATCTTCAGTTAGAACGCGGAGAGTGGTTAGCTCTTGCCGGTGAAAGTGGAAGCGGTAAAACGTTAACCAGTCTAGCTATAGGAGGGTTACTTTCGGCGGATCTTCATGCGCATGGCAGTATTGAGTTAGAAGGTCGGCAACTGTTGCATTTACCTGAATCCGAACTGCGATTTATTCGTGGACGAGATATTGCCTATGTGTTTCAAGATTATCAGGGGGCTTTTACTCCATTTATTACAGTTGGCAAGCAAATGGATGAAATGATGCGCGCTCACACTTCCCTTTCCCGTCAACAGCGTCAATTTGCTTGTCTGGAACGATTAGGACAAGTTGAATTACCTGCCAAGCAAGTCTATCATAGCTACCCGTTTGAATTGAGTGGCGGACAATTACAACGTGCTGCGATTGCTACAGCACTACTTCTATCGCCCAAAGTATTGATTGCAGATGAACCGACTACAGCGTTAGATAGTCTCACTTCTCGCTCGATTATTACGTTGATTCAGCGTATTCAGCAAGAAACAGGTATTGCTATTTTGTGGATTACGCATGATCTACGTCAGGTACAGCGCACAGCCGATACGTTACTGATTATGAAGTCCGGTCAGGTCGTAGAATCTGGAAAAAGTCACAATATCTTTTTCCATCCTACACATCCTTATACAGTTCAATTGTTAGCATCGATTCCCAAATTACCTTCTCGCTATCGGCTAGAGTTACAGAATAAGCAGGTGAAGAACTAATGACTACTGTATTGCCTACGATTTTAAAAGCAGAACATCTCACCAAAACGTATAATGATCATCACACTCCTGCACTGTCCGATGTATCATTAACGATCCGTCAAGGAGAATGTGTCGGTATTGTCGGTGAAAGCGGTAGTGGTAAAAGCACACTGGCACGCTGTCTGTTACGTCTGGAATCGTTCGATCAAGGTACGATTGAATTTCGAGAACAACCGTATCATTCGCTGAAAGGATCTGCTTTTCGTCAAGCACGTCAACGTATTGGAGCTGTATTTCAACATCCAACAGCCGCACTCAATCCCAAGCTCACTATTATTGACTCTTTAATGGAACCGCTCGATCTACAGCCAACAGTACGCCCTTCTTTTCTCTCGTCCAATAACTACAACCGGCAACAGATCGCTACGCAATTGTTAGAACAGGTTCATTTGCCAGCAACATTGTTATCTGCGTATCCGCATGAATTAAGTGGTGGACAAAAACAGCGTGTAACGATAGCCCGGGCGATCAGTACTGAACCTGATCTGATTGTATTGGATGAGCCAACAGCCAGTCTGGATGTCACTAGCCAAGCGGCTGTATTAAAATTATTGCAAGAACTGCAACAATCTCTACATTTATCGTACTTATTTATTTCACATGATCTAGCAGCAGTGTACCAGATGAGCGATCGTATTGTTGTTATGCGTCATGGACAGATTGTTGATCAATTTGCTGCAAATGATCTGTATCATAAAGAACGACATGAATATACTGCTTCTTTGCTGGATGTATTTTTGGCATAATCTAATCCATTTCTGTGCTTAGGTTCAGCAAGTACTTTTCACCATTTTTGAGCAGATACGTTGAAGATATACTTTGAATAGATACTTTTTTACAAATTTGAAATTTACTATTCTTATGACTTTGTAGCCCTATCTTATGAAAGCCTTTTTGACAGTAGATATTCCCTCTACTTCCGAAAAGGTTTTTTATTTTTTCATATTGCAATCATTATGTATATAAAGATATCTTTTCGATAGTTTTATAGGTATATGTTATCTATTTATAAGGTAAATACTCTATAATATTGACAAATTGTTCATACATCCATATGATTTATAAAGATGTATGAACGATAAGAATAACAATAAGTGAGGTTGATCATTTGCTAAAAAAAATACTACAGAAATGGAAATGGATTGTAAGCATTTGTTTGATTCTAGGTGTATGTACTGTTGGATATTATACATATTCGATTTACCAGTTTGCTCATACAATTTCGATTGCAGATGATACGTATCATTCCCCGACTACTGATAACGATCAAGCTGCTCCTGTAGCCATTCCCAAATGGGATGGTAAAGAACCGGTGCATATTTTATTGATGGGAACAGATACCCGGGATGCAGATAGCAATGGACGTTCGGATTCGATGATGGTAGCCACGATTGATCCTGTGACCAAAAAAGCATATTTAATGTCTATTTTGCGAGATACGTATGTGGATATTCCGGGTCATGGAAGCAGTCGGTTGAATGCGGCATATTCATATGGTGGTGTCGAACTTGCCAAAGAAACCGTAAGTAATCTACTGGGGATTCCAATCGATTATTATGTAACAATCGACTTTGAAGGATTTAAGACATTGGTAGATACAATCGGTGGCGTGGAGATCGATGTAGAGAAAGATATGGATTATACCGATGGTGGCGATCAGCACCGATACGATATTCATTTGACCAAAGGGTTACAGCATTTAGATGGTACTCATGCGCTACAATATGTACGTTTTCGCCATGATGCTACATCAGACTTTACCCGTACCGAGCGTCAACGTAAGTTTTTAACTGCTTTAGCAGCAGAATTGCAAAGCTCGACTTCGATTGTCAAATTACCTAGTATTTTGAGTTCGATTGCACCTTATCTGCATACCAATCTATCACTGACTGATATGATCAAATTATCTTCACTCGGCTTAGATATCAATCTGGATAAAACGGAAAAATTACAGATTCCACCGAATCATCTACTGCAAGAAATCAAAGTCAAAGGTGCTTCAGTAATAGGCATAGATACACAGAAATTGCACGAATATGTGCAGGAACAATTATCTGAAAGCAACGATGATTCTGATTCAGATACAACTGATCAGAAGTAGACATAACGATTAGCGTCTGTGCCAGTACATTGGTATAGACGCTTTTTGATTTGTGTTTCGTATCTCTTATAGATCTAAAATTTAATCCTCTAACAAAGACAAAATGCCTGTAATCGAATGTTGGATAAAAGAACGTTCCGGTCGTGACTTCAACATCACTGTAAGTCCTATTAACGATACAATTAGCGTCTGTGCCAGTGACTTGGTATGGACGCTTTTTGGTAGTTGTCCTGCTTGTACTCCCTGCTCTAAGCGCTCTTGAAAAATAACAGTCAAATACATCTGATGTTCGCGTGTTACAATTTCAATCTTTTCATCATGGGTTGCTAGTTCTACCATCGTATTAATACAAAAACATCCTCTGCTAGGATTCTCTCGATACCCGTCCTCAGCGATCTGTTCAAAAAAAGCACGAAATGCCTTTTGTACCGATACATCACTTTGCAATTGCTGACGAACCGATCCTGCATGCCATTGATTGTATTTGCGCAAAGAAGCTTCAAACAGCTCTCGTTTATCACCGAAAGCAGCATACAGACTAGGACGCTGTATTCCCATTTCTGTCGTCAAATCAGTCAAAGAGGTCGCTTCAAATCCATTTGCCCAAAATAATTGCATAGCCGCATCCAAAGCTTGTTCTTCATTAAATTCACGCTTGCGCACCATCACCAACCATCCCTTCTTTTTGTACCATTCAGTATATTATTATTTTATAGATGATCTTTTCTATTGTCAAAGTGAATTTATTTCTATTGACAATCCATTTGCAGAAAGGTTATATTGCTTGCGAATCATTTTGTACCAATCGGTATAATAAATACAGAATAAAGGATGATCTATCTATGAAGCAACAAAGTATACATAGCCCATTTTCTCGTTCTATCGCTTTTTTATTTGCAGTGTCTTGTGGATTGGCTGTCGCTAATATTTATTATGCGCAACCACTGTTAGACTCGTTAGCTCTAACATTTGGTATTACTCATTCAATGATTGGGATCGTGATCACTGTAACTCAAATTTGTTATGCACTAGGATTGTTTTTGCTTGTTCCTCTGGGTGATCTGATACCACGAAGATCGTTAATTATCGGGCAAATGGCATTGTCGGTGATTGCACTTGTGATTGTAGGATTGTCTCCAACGGTATACATCTTGTTCGGAGGATTAGCTATTGTTGGAGGGTTGGCTGTAGTCACTCAGACACTGGTTGCTTATGCTTCTTCTCTTGCTAAACCTATAGAGCGTGGACAGATTGTAGGTATTGTTACCAGCGGGATTGTGATTGGCATTTTATTTGCGCGTTCCCTTGCAGGATGGTTGACTGATCTAGCAGGTTGGAGGTCTGTCTATCTGGTGTCTGCTTTTCTTATGAGCGGTATGACTATGATCTTGTTCAAAATATTGCCGATTGACTCTCAAGTGAAATCTTCGTTATCTTATACACAATTACTTTTTTCTATGCTGAAATTGTATAAGCAACAACGCCTGTTACAAATACGTGGCGTCTTAGCGATGTTAATCTTTATCGCATTTAGTATATTATGGACTGCGATCGTATTGCCTTTACGTGACCCTCCATTTTCACTTACACATACAGCGATTGGTGCATTTGGATTAGCAGGTATTGCTGGTACACTTGGAGCAGTTCGAGCAGGTAAATTAGCAGATCAAGGAAAAGCACAATGGACAACAGGCATAGCGCTTGTATTGTTACTGTTATCATGGATACCTTTGTCTTGGATAGGATACTCCTTATATTGGTTAATCTTAGGGATTATATTATTGGATCTAGCAGTACAAGCTGTTCATGTGACCAATCAAAGTATGCTATTCACTATTTTGCCTGAAGCACGTGGTCGCTTAACCGCCAGTTATATGATTTTTTATTCTATCGGTAGTGCTATTGGTTCGATGGCTTCAACGATAATGTATAGTTATGGGGGTTGGAGCGGTGTATGTTATCTTGGTGGTGGAGTCAGTGTGATCGCTTTATTATTCTGGTGGTTAACACTAAAAAATCCGGCTAACCACAAGTCCTTGTTTTGACCTGTGATGAACCGGATAGCAGTGATTATTTTTGCTTCATTTATTTATAAATCGTGTTGGGTATGCAGTAGAAATCAGAGTGTTGATTATAATATCTGTGGAGATGTTTTTTGGTTATTCATATTTTGAAATATTTCATCTAATTCTGCTCGTGAAGCCAGACGAGATTTCTCAGAACTACCATAGCCCACTTCTACTTCACCTGCTTCCATTCGTTGCATAATACTATCTGCAAATTCGTCTACAGGCACACCCCAATCATGTAAGCCTACACCACCGAGATCGGTATTTACCCCTGGTGGTATAATCTCAACCACATCGATCGGTGAACCTAATAATTGTTGACGCAATGATAAAGTAAACGAATGTAATCCTGCTTTGGTAGCGCAGTAGATCGGTGCAGATGCTTTGGGCGAGAACGAAAGCCCTGAAGTAACATTGATAATAGCCGCATGACTTTGTTGACGAAGATGAGGTAAAAATAACGTCGTCAAATGGATCGGCGCATCCAGATTGATTGCTAGCTCTTGACGATGAGCCGACCAACTAATTTGCGTATCTTGCATCGAGAAATTACGCTGTATACCTGCATTATTCATAATCATATTTACTTTCGGGAACTCGGTTAATACACGATCTGCTAAGCCAACACGATGAGCTTCTTCAGCAATATCGGTGACGATCGTATGTAATGCTGGATATTGTTTTTGTACATCTTCCAACCATTCTTGGCGTCTACCGCAGATAATAACAGTATTACCGAGTGCCATAAATCGTTTTGCAAAAGCCAAGCCAATTCCTGAAGCTCCGCCTGTAATAAGTATCGTATTTCCTGACATTTTCATGGTTATACCCCTCCATCTATTTATAAAAATAGGACTTCTATTCATATACCCATTTTTACACAAACGATAGCTTATCTTGGGTAAAACCATTTGAAAATAAGCTATTTTAAGATGAAATGATATCGCCAAATACTTATCTTTTATCATTTAATATGCGTTTATTTTGGAGCCAAATTGATCTATTTATGACGGATGAAAGTTTATCAGTTTTCTTTTGCCACATAAAAAAGTACTGACTACAAATGCTATAGTCAGTACTTTTTGTATAGAACTATATTCATTAACTGTTGACTAATCGATAGAATCAATCAGCAATGTATACACAATACCCGGCCCATGTACACCGATCGTTAATTCATTTTCAATATCCGAAGAACGGCTAGGCCCTGAAATAAAATGGATACCGGCGGGTAGATTCTCTCTACCCTTCGTATCCCAGGGTAGTAGTAATTCGCCTAAGCGTGTATGCAGATGCTTGATTGGAAGTAAGATTATACATACAGTGGGTAATAGACTTACTGATCTACCTTGTAATTCAGAAGATGTAACCATAACTGTACCTGTATAAGCGGCGGCTCCGTCTGCTACGACGATCCCCATATCGGCTTCGGCGGCTCTTGCTTTCCAGGCTTCTTCTGTATTGCTATTCCACGCTGATATCTGTACATCCGGTAATCGTTGTTCCAGTGTTAATGCTTCTGTTAGCGGTAATTGCTGGCGAACAATATAACGTGCTTTGAGCAAACGGCTTTGATCTGCAATGAAAGCGCCTGCTTCTTCTAACGTCTGCATCCGTAGTACATTGCCACCTACTTCAGTAAAATGCTTGGTGAATTTTTCGATTTTTTCAGCTTCATCCCAATTGAAATCGTGCCAGGTATCCGGTGCGCCACGAAAAGGATGTTGAGGTGCTTTTTGCATACGTGGACGCTGTAGACGATCTGCAATATGATTCATAGACGTCTGCTGTTGGGCTTTGGACTTTTGCTGTAATTCATAAAGCCAGTCTGCTTGTGATGAAGGTGCTGGTTCATGATCTGGCGTAAGATGAGAACTTTCAGGATTCGGTACTGCGGGTGGCTTGGCAGAAAAAGACTGAGTATGAGATGTATCTTTATTATTCATGTGATACTCCTCCTGTTCGGCTTGTATGCTTGCCATTTTGCCGATCTACAAGTACCTGTTCCATCCGCTTCTGAACAGCAGGGTCTATCGCTGTCGGTTGAGCAGTAGTCTCAGCAGACAGTTCTTTCCATTGATCGCGGAAAGAATGATCTGCTAATGTTGGTGCTACTCTGTACGTATTCCATCCTTTTAAAGGGCCTAATTTGAGTGTAATGCCTTTGTTATGCACTAACGGTTTTTGGGCAATTTTACCAAGTCTCATAGCAAGTGCGAATCGCTTAGAATTTGCCATAAGTGTTGCAAATCCTTTCATACCTAGCGCTTCAAGCTTGTCGCCATGACCACGTTCCACTTTGCGTCGTCGTAACGAGACTAGCATATCATGAAGTGGAATTTTGACCGGACAAGCTTCATAACAAGCTCCACATAGACTAGATGCACTGGCAATATCATCCCACTCGGCAACATTTTTGTTAAGCGCAGGCGTTAAGACTGCGCCTATCGGCCCGCTATAGGTTCCTCCGTAAGAATGACCACCGATCTGACGATAGACCGGACACACATTCAGACAAGCACCACAACGGATACAATTCAGCAATTCTTGAAATTCTGGATCACCTAGTTGCTGAGAGCGACCATTGTCTACAATAATAATATGCATTTCTTCCGGGCCATCCGCATCTGCTGTCCGCTTGGGTCCATTAATACCAGACATATACATTGTTAAACGTTGTCCTGTAGCCGAACGAGGAAGAAGTGTAGCCATCACTTCAAGATCCGCCCATGAAGGGACAATCCGCTCCATTCCCATCAATGTAATTTGCGTCTTAGGAACCGTCGTCACCATCCGAGCATTGCCTTCATTTTCAAACAACACCATTGAACCGGTCTCTGCAATCGCAAAGTTACATCCGGTCATTCCGATATCAGCTTCTAAAAATTTTTGCCGTAATTTGCGCCGTACATAACCTGCTAGAATCGTAGTATCCGGTTCTAACGTTTCTCCAGCATCTTCAGATAATAATTCTGCAATCTGATAACGATTTTTGTGAATAGCGGGAATTACAATATGAGAAGGGCCTTCACCTGCTAATTGGATAATGTACTCGCCTAGATCACTTTCAATCGCTTCGATCCCGGATAATTCGAGTGCGCGGTTAATATGCACTTCTTCCGAAACCATCGATTTGGATTTGATCACAGACTGCGCTTCTTTATGCTTTGCAATGGTCATGACAATGTCTGTCGCTTCGACTGCATTATCTGCAAAATGGACATGGACTCCATTGCTACGAGCATTTTCAACAAACAGATTTAGATAATAATCGAGATGAGCAATCGTATGCAAGCGAATCTGCCGACCACGTTCACGCCATTCTTCCCAATTCCCATGTTCGGTAGATGCTACTTTTTTGCCACTACGTAGACGATCGGTTGTAAAACGAACTGCATTGCGCAGAAAATCATCATTTAGAGCGATATCTGCCCGTTCTTTCACTGTGCCACGTGTAGAAGATGCTGGATTCATCGTATATTCACTCCTTCATATAGAAGTTCTGCGAGGTGCATCACTCGTACATGTTCACCACGATGTCTAAGATTACCCGCTATATTCATCAGACATGCCATATCGAGACCGACCAATACTTCAGCTTCTGTTTCTTTGATATGATCGACTTTTTCGGTAACCATTGCACCCGAGATATCTGCCATCTTCACAGCAAATGTACCTCCAAACCCACAGCAATCTTCTGCAAAAGGTAACGGTACTAACTCTAATCCTTGTACCTGATCTAACAGTGCAATCGGTTCGTCTTTGATACCAAGTAGCCGGCTACCATGACAGGACGGATGATATGTGACTTTGTGAGGAAATGCTGCTCCTATATCGGTAATCCCTAATACTTTGACTAGAAATTGAGTAAATTCATATGTTTTGCTTTCTAGCTCATGAGCTAATGCCAGATATTCTGGCTCGTCTTTGAATAATTCAGGATAATGATGGATCATATACGTACAAGAACCGGATGGAGATACGACAAAGTCACTAGATTCAAACGCTTTCAAAATCGTGCGCGCTGCTGTTCTTGTCTCATCCCAGTACCCACTATTGTAAGAAGGCTGACCACAACAAGTCTGCACGGAAGGAAAATCAAGCTGTATACCATGTGCAGCTAATAGACGTACCATCGCTTCACCGACTTTGGGATAGATCGCATCACTCAGACAAGTAATAAATAATGATACTTTCAATCTGCACACCACTTTCCTCTATAAAATAAGATGACAGCCATATCCTCTACGACTGCCATCTGTTATTTACATATCTATGCGCTAGTGCTACCCATACTTGTATCCTGTTTTTATGCATGTTTTGGTTCACATCAATGCTATATTTCGATATCCATAACGTTATCTTATGAGAGCGTAATACATCTCTACTGCCTCATTACAGGTTAGGTCTGTTTGTCTACTATCAGCTTCCTCAAACCACCGTAACATTGATCGATTGTTCTTTAAATTGGTCGACGACCGCTGGAGATAGTCGACGATCTGTGATCAATTCGTGTACTTCACTAAGATCCATCACATGAGTAAATGCTTGTACACCGAACTTACTTGCATCCGCGAGCAAGATCACTTTATCCGCCATACCGACCATTTTCTGCTTGACTCGTCCTTGCATTTCATTAGACTCGCTAATCCCACGTTCAGCATGAATTCCTTTGCACGACAGAAATACTTTATCTACATAGTACGTATCTAGTGAACGCTCAGCTAACGGCCCGACAAAAGATAATGAACGTGATAACAACAGACCACCTGTTGAGATCACATCAATCTTTTCTTTATTGCTAAGTTGAGTCGCCACACGAATGGAATTGGTCAGTACGGTGAGTGGAATATCAGGTAGACTTTCCGCCATATACCATGCGGTTGTACTGGCATCCAGTATAATTCGATCTTGCGGCTGAATCAGCTTAATCGCTTCTTGCGCAATACGCCGTTTCTCTTCTGCATACGTAATCTCACGCTCTGAAAAAGGCGTCTCCGGTTGTTCATCTTTAACACTGACTGCGCCACCATGAGAGCGACGTAGTAATCCTTGACGTTCCAGACGATCCAGATCACGACGAATCGTTTCTTCAGTCACCTCACACTGCTCACTGAGTTCGGTTACGCGCATACTTCCTTTTTCATTGACCAGTCTTACAATCATATCGTATCGTTCTGCCACCAACATATCAGCCACACTCCGTATCGTTATTGGGTAGACACTGTAATCAATCGCAGAAATTGCCCGTACGCTTCTTCCCAGGCCTGTACCTGCTCCGGTTCATAGATGTCGATAGGAAAAGAATTACGGATTACTGTTCTTGCTTCCTGCATGTCTTTGAATGTCCCCTGTGCTATCCATTGTACCGCTAAATTGCCAATTGCGCTTCCTTCAGCAGGCCCTGCCCATACCGGACGACCGATGGCATTCGATGACCACTGGCATAACAGTTTATTTTGGATACCGCCACCTACCATATGCAATCCTTCAAACGTGTTGCCTGATAATTGTTCGGTAAGTTCCAGCACATAGCGATATTTCAAAGCTAGACTTTCAAAAATACAACGGGTAATAGCTCCATACGTATCAGGTGGTTGCTGACCAGTCTGGCGACAATACTGACGAATCCGCGAACGCATATCGCCTGCATGAAGAAACAATACATCATCGGGATCGATAAGAGATGCAAACGCTGGAGCTTGCTGTGCATCATCAATCCATTGTTCAAATGAATAATGATGTCCTTCTCGCTCGGCTTCACGCTTCACTTCTTGGAAAATCCATAACCCCATAATATTTTTGAGAAGACGATACGTACCGTAAGCTCCGCCTTCATTCGTAAAATTCCATTGCATCGCTTGTTCTGTAATAACCGGTTCATTCACTTCGGTACCCATCAATGACCATGTACCACAGCTTAAATAAGCAAAATGCTTGGATACAGCAGGGACAGCGACCACAGCAGAAGCAGTATCATGTTCTGCTACAGCCGTCACAGGTATCGATGAGATGCCCAGATCAACCATTAAAGAAGATCGCACACGCCCTGCCGCTGCTCCTGGTTGAACAGGTGTGCTGAACCATGAAGCCGGAATACCAATACTGGACAACAATTTGCGATCCCAATCCCCCTGCTTGGCGTTAAAAAGTTGGGTTGTGGTCGCATTTGTAAATTCGTTGATCATTTCGCCAGTTAAAAAATAACGCAATAAATCAGGAATCATCAAAAAGCGCTCGGCTTCACTTAATAAAGGCGAATCACTCTGACGCAATGATGCTAATTGATAAATAGTATTAAAGGGAAGAAATTGAATCCCTGTTGTTTGGAAAATAGCACTTGGAGATAAATGCTCCTGTACTTTCTCCATCACTCCATGCGTATGCCAATCCCGATAATGATATGGATTGCCTAACAGTTCGCCATGTCGCCCAATCAATCCATAATCAACAGCCCATGAATCGATCCCGATACTCTCAGGCAACATATGCTCTTGCTTGGCAATGATTAGTCCTTGCTGAATTTCATGATATAGACGCAAAATATCCCAGTGTAGACGATCCCCTATTTTGACCGGTTCATTAGCAAAACGATGAATCTCTTGGGTCACGATCCGGTTATCGGTCAGTCTACCTATAATCGCTCGTCCACTGCCTGCTCCTAGATCATAAGCAAGAATACTCACCAGCTTGCACCACCTTTGCCTCTCGCTAGAATCGATTGACCATATTGATCATTTAGATATGCTTTCATCGGATCAACAGGAACACCGATCTCCTCCCGAATCGAATGTAGCAATGGCGTGACATCAAATTCAAATGCTTTACGTACCGCATCCTCTGCTCCAAGTACATCGCCTTTACGCTGAGCTTCAGCAACTTCTTGATGATCAATTAGTAATGCTTTGGCGTATTGCGTCTGCACATTCATCACCGAGCGAATCATCGCAGGAATTTTGGATTCAATATTATGAGATTGGTCGATCATATAGAGCATGTTGTTAACCGTATCGACCAATTTCTGTTCCTGACTGTCCAGCGCGTCCAAAATCTGATAAAAGATCAAAAACAGCTCATATGGATTCATAGTACCGACAACCAGATCATCGTCTGCATATTTATAACTATTAAAATGGAATCCTCCCAAGCGACCTTCGTCTATCAGATACGATACAATATGTTCGACATTGGCTCCGGGCAAATGATGACCGGTATCAACCAATACCTGTGCTTGTTCTCCTAATTTGAGCGATAAATTGTACGCCATGCCCCAATCGGCTATATCCGTATGGTAAAAAGCCGGTTCAAAACATTTGTATTCGATCAACATTCGCATATTAGGATCAAGGATTTTGTACATTTCTTGTAATCCTTCAAGCATCCAGTGTTTACGCTGACGAATACTACCCTGTCCGGGATAGTTGGTTCCATCTGCGAACCAGAGACTGAAATCTGTAGATTTAGTTTCTTTGGCGATATCTACACACTCTTTGAGATGAGCAATCGCTTTGTTACGAATAGCCACATCTGCATGCGTTACACTCCCCAACATATAATCTTCGTCTTGGAAAAGGTTAGGGTTGATCGCGCCGATCGTAAGCCCTAGATTTTCTGCATGACTTCGCAACTGGCTGTAATCATCTACTTTATCCCATGGAATATGAATAGCGACCGATTGGCAAGCACCTGTTACTTTGTGCACTTGAGCCGCATCTTCTAATTTTTCAAACGGAGTACGAGGCACACCGACTTTTTGAAATACTTTGAAACGAGTTCCTGAATCTCCATATCCCCATGAAGGGGTTTCGATTTGTAGCGCTTTCAATCTTGAACGAACAGTGTTTAGGTCAATTCCGCGGGACTGTTGCTGTTCTTCAAATAAGGCGTATGCTTTCATTTTATAGGCTCCTTTGGCAATTTTATGGAATAGGTATCTATGGTGGGGGGCCGCTCCGAGAAGTGAGATACCTATGAAGTAAAGATTTTAAAGGTTAGGTTTTCAGGTAGCTAATGTTACTTTATTGGGAGATCATTTAGAGTACTTCGAGTACTTTGTTGGCATAGAATGTTCATTTGATCATTGGAATGATTATTTTTATGTTTTTATTTTTTTGATTTTGTTTTGGCGATTTTTTAATCATTATGATCGGAATGCAATGATGATAATAAGTGTGAGTAAAAAATTGTTGTGATAGATAATTCGTAATTTCCATATTATACCTATTGTTGGATAATAGAAATGAGTTTATTGATAGTTCTGATTTGTCATGTAATTTGTATTGCTTTTTTAGTATCTTTTATTTCTTTCTACCAAAGATTATCGAGTGAATGCGGCAGGCACTCCTCCGTCTATAGTTAGCATACAGCCGGTTGTTTTTTCGGCTTTGGATGAAGCGAAGAAAGCGATGCCTTCCGCAATATCTTTTGGATAAATATTGACGAGCAATGTAGTACGTTGGCGGTAATGTTCTTCTAATTGATCGGGTTCGATACCGTATGCAGCAGCACGTTCATTGCGCCAGTTGGAATTCCAAATCGCTGATCCTTGCAAAATCGCATCTGGTAATATCGTATTGACACGAATACCATGTTCTCCGCCTTCTGCTGCGATACAACGGGCAAGATGGGCTTCTAGTGCTTTGGCAGAGCTATAAGCAGTTACACTTTTGCCGGCATAGATTGAATTTTTGGAACCGATAAATACCATACTACCGCCTAGTGCTTGTTCTTTCATAATTTTGAATGCTTCGCGGGCGACTAAGAAATAGCCTGTGCCTAATACATTCATATTCAGATTCCATTCTTTGAGCGTTGTATCTTCAAATTTACTAGAAGTAGCAAGCCCTGCATTATTGACAATAATATCGATTCCACCGTAATGAATCGCTGTCTCTGCATATGCTTGAGCTACTTGCTCTTCACTGGTTACGTCCATTTGTACTGCCAAAGCGCGATGAGCTCCATACTGTTGATTGATTTCATCGGCTACTTTTTGCGCGCCTTCCAAGTTCAAGTCTGCTAATACAACATGTGCGCCTTCGCTTACAAGGCGACGAGCCGTTTCACTTCCAATTCCACCTGCTCCACCTGTAATCAAAGCAATCTGACGTGAAAATTCGGTTTCCGCAGGAGCAAGCGACAGTTTGTATAATTCCAAAGGCCAGTACTCTACATTGTATGATTCTGATGCACTCAGGGACACAAATTGTCCAAGTGAAGTTGCTCCACGCATCACTGCAATCGCACGATGATATAGCGCTCCACTTACCAGAGACATGGCATGACTTTTGCCGGTATTAATCATACCTATTCCCGGAATCAAGATGACACGCGGTGCGGCTTCAAACATCACATCGCCTTCGTGAGCATTCTGGTTGAAATAGGCTTGATATTGCTTTTTGTAATCGTCAATCCCTTGAATCACAGCTTGCTTGAGTCCTTCACTGTCCTCAGCGCTTGGTATCCAATCGATAAATAGTGGTGTCATTTTGGTATGTACAAGATGATCGGGACAAGCCGCTCCTACTTGAGATAATGCGTGAGAATTGTTGGCGTTTACAAAAGAAAGTACATCGTCAGCATCATCAAACGTCAAAATCATGCGTTTACTATCGCTGACTGCTCCGCGTACGGCTGGCATAAGGTGAGCCACCATTTCACGACGTTTTTTGCTTTCAAGCGACTGTACTTTTTCGCCTCCAAATAGAGGTTGCTCTGATGCTTTTTGCTCGATATAGATGGCTGCTTTGTTGATCATTTCAATCGTTTTGGCATAGCATTCTTCCTGTGTTGCTCCCCATGTGACCAGACCATGCTTCTCCATCAACACCAGTTCAGCATTTGGATGATCCAGTACACCTTGAGCGATCATTTTAGACAATGTGAATCCTGGACGAATATAAGGAACCCACACAAAAGTATCTCCAAAAATATCTTTAGCGATTTCTTGACCATTGTCTGCACAACAAAGACTAATAATTGAATCAGGATGCGTATGATCTACATGCTTAAACGGTAAAAAGGCATGTAGTAATGTCTCAATCGATGGACGAGGAGCTTTGGCATCTATCATACAATTAGCAAGATAAGCCACCATTTCATCATCAGGCATTTCTTCTTTTTCAAACAATGGGCGAATATCATCAAGTCGTAATCCAGTAAAATGCTTCGCTTCCATCGAGGCTAGATCAGAACCGCTACCTTTCACATACATCACTTCAATCTCACGACCTCGAAAGTCAGTTGTGATTTCTTTGCTGGATGTATTGCCACCACCCCAGTTACATACACGACGATCTGAGCCAATCAGATTAGAGCGATACACCAGTTGATCTACACCTTCTTGTATGTCTGCAACCTGCCCTGTATTCCACTGATTCGGTATCATGATATTCCTCCATTTAATTATAAGTTTGGATAGTGATTTGAATATGTTTGTTTTGCTTTGATAGGAGTATATCATTTTTGAATATATTTGAAAAGTTATAAAACAAAAATAAACGGATTAAATTTCAATATTGTTAACGCTTACTCAAAATTATACAGAAAAATAATACAGGTTAACAAATATTGCTCTATGACTAATTTGCATAAAAAAGCCACTGTATCTGCTTCAGTGTATTGCTCTTTAAATAAACAGAGCGATATCCTGATAGCGTATCTTCTACAATGGCTTACTATAATCATATGCATTTTGGAAGTTTGTTTTTAGAAATTAATAATATGTTAGCAACATAATAACATTTACTGACTATCTGCCATACCTGAATACAGTTGACCTGTAGCATTGTTATCTGCATTTGCTTTTGTTTTGCCATCTGCTGCCCATAATAATCCACGACGCATCATTTCTTTGACAGGCGGCATCTCTACGATATCTGCATGGTGACCAAGCGAATTGTAATACACTCTACCTACACCCCACCGTTTTGTCCATACAACAGGCATCTGCACTTGACCATTAAGGCGATGTGGCCCATCTACAATCGGAAATGTAGTCGTGGCTAACACTTCTACTGCGGGATCGATATGCAGGTAATATTGCTCCGATTTCACTTGAAAATCTGCGATTCCTTCTACAAGTGGACTGGAACTTTGCTTCAGATTAACGGTATACTCTACCCCATCATTGCCCGGATGAGCAACCCATTGACCACCTGTCATGAACTGCCAATCGACATTTTTGCGAAAAGCATCACACATTCCTCCATGACATCCAGCAAGACCTGTACCTTGTTGTACAGCAGCAGAGACATGATCGACCAATTCTTGTTCAATATCATCCATTGTCCATACCGGTACAATCAGATCAAGTCCCAGTAATTTGTCTGCATCTCTAAATGCTTCTAGATCATTAGCAAGCTCTACTTCAAATGAAGCTTCCTGTAGCACATCTGCAAATATTCGGGAGACTTGTTCCGGCTCATGCCCATCCCATCCACCCCATACGATTAATGCTTTTCTCATCTTTAACACTCCTTAGTATTCTAATGGATCGTGCCAAAATTAAGACAGTGTTGCCAATTCAGGTTGCTTCCATTCATACTGAACCCCTGTTAACGATTCAGATAATGCCCATAATCGCTGTGAAACATCTGCTTGATATAACTTATCAATATGATCGTCTAATTTGGGGTATCCTTTACGTCCACCTTTACCATCCGGGCCTACATACTCTCCTCCATGAATCGCTGGAGATGTCGCCGCATACAATGTAGGCAAAGCACCCATCAACGCAGGTTGTCCGAATGAACGAGATAACAATCCAAATATACCGCTCACCGGCTTGCCTGAACCGCGTGAAGCCAAATTGGTATGTGTAAATCCCGGATGGCAAGCTACACTAATTGTATCTGCTTGATGTTGTGCTAGACGTAACTGTAATTCACGAGCAAATAACATATTGGCAAGCTTACTTTGACTGTAAAATTTAAAAGAACGATAACCCTGGCTGCCATCTAAATTATCAAAATCAATCTTCCCTGCATATGCCGCTATACTACTTAACGTCACAATACGAGCATGTGGCGTAGCTAACAAATGAGGTAATAATAAGCCTGTCAAAGCAAAATGCCCTAAATGATTGCTACCAAATTGCAATTCAAATCCATCCTGTGTTCGACTATATGGAGGCATCATTACACCTGCATTATTAATCAAAATTGATAAGTGATGATGTTGTTGTCTGAACTCTTCTGCAAAATGACGAATACTCGCTAACTCACTCAGATCCAGACGCATTAATTGTAATTTGGCGTTCGGATGAACATTCTGAATCGATTGAATTGCTTTTTGCCCTTTCTCATAATTACGTACCGCCATCACAATCTCTGCGCCTCGACCAGCCAGTATTGTAGCCGCTTCATAACCTATCCCGCTATTTGCGCCTGTTATGACGATCGTTTTGCCTTGCATATCTGGCACTTGTGATTCATCCCAGTGTGTAGTCATCGAATGTCCCTCCTTTATCTCACTATCTTTTTCTTACTGTATTGATTTTGCTTTACATTTCGGCGATATGAATCCAGCGACGTTCTTCAATCGAACGCTCAACAGCTTCAAGTACTGCCTGACATTTCACCCCATCTTCAAAATTCGGTGAAGCTTGTCGTTGTTCTGTAATAGCATTCATCATTTCTAACATTTCATGAATAAATGTATGTTCAAATCCGATCGTATGTCCGGGTGGCCACCACGCATCCATATAATCATGTACATCATCAGTGGCTAATACCCGGCGGAATCCCTGTGTATCTGCTTCATCTGATGTGAAATAGACTTCTAATTCATTCATCCGTTCAAAATCAAATTTGACACTTCCCAGACTTCCATTGATCTCAAAAGAATTGGTTGAACGATGCCCTGCTGCAAAACGAGTCGCTTCAAAACTTCCCAAAGCTCCATTTACAAATCGACTCATAAATAATGTAGCATCATCCACAGTCACATCACCTTGCGGGCCATCTTGATTTCCTTTTGCACTCAAGCCTGTCATTTCGGTGGCTAACGGACGTTGCTTAATAAAAGTCTCACTCATACCGATAACTTCTTGCATATCTCCTACCAAATAATGAGCAAGGTCTATTAAATGAGCGCCCAGATCACCATGCGATCCAGAGCCCGCAATTTCTTTTTGCAGACGCCAGACTAAAGGGAAATTGGGATCAAGCAACCAGTCTTGCAAGAACCAGGCACGAAAATGACGAATCTTACCCAATCGTCCACTATCTATTAATTTTTTTGCTAAGCGTACCGCAGGTGAAAAGCGATAATTAAACCCGATCATATGCACAATACCAGCTTGCTTTGCCGCTACTAACATTTCGCGTGAATCGGCAAGAGACAGTGCTAACGGTTTCTCACAAAAGATATGTTTACCCGCTTGTACGGCTGCTAACGCAATTTCTTTATGCATATTACTAGGTGCGTTAATATCAATCAGATCAATCTCAGGACGAGCGATTACATCTTGCCAGTCTGTTACGTACTCGTTCCAACCAAGTTGCTCTGCTGCTTGCTCAACTTGCTTGGAATCACGACCACAGATTACAGACATGTTAGGTTTGGTTGCTTTTGGAAAAAACATCGGTAGACTGCGATAAGCATTACTATGCGCTTTCCCCATAAATTTATACCCAATCATACCAATATGTATATCTTTCATCTGATCTCCTCCTTAGAAATATAACGCTTTCATAAATAAGAATATCAATCTTTTACCTGATTTTATTATGGCAGAATCAATAGTCGATCACAATGAAATCCAAAACAATGTTTGTCAGAAGCGAGAACGGGTATATATAACAAGGAACACTATACAGATTTTATTTCGAGGAGGAGTTAACCATGACAGAAGAAAACAAACAACCCGAAACTCATTCAGAAGATACACTGATGGAGAAAAAGAGAAAAGAGGATGGCTCCAATATCGAACCGCAAGCCGATGAATGGACAGCTAAACCTTCTCCAAAAGCAGCCGGAGATGACGATAAAACTGAGAAAGAGTAATCTTTGTCAGTACTCTTTTTAATCTAATACCAATATTGTAGAGCAAATCCTATTTTTATTGTATGCACTATCATTAATAAATATAGGTTCACTCTACTATTACAACATACAGCCTGTGATCAAGCATTTATCTGCTTTGATGACAGGCTTTTTTTCTATTGAATAGCTATTTATAGTCTAGTCTATACCAAATAAATGATACTTTGCTTGCTGATCACTAAATATACACTATTATTTTTCATTAGAATCTTTTGCATTTTTAAAGAAATCAAACTTGATAATATGATCAAAAATAAAACAGATAACAATAGCACCAATCGGAATCATCATGTAGTGCCACAATGGATGATTGGGAGATTCACCTTTTGGTGCTCGAAGTAAAATTTCGTACAAAACCAAACAATACGTAATGGATACGATGATACCTGTTATGTTTCTACCTTTTAACATAAATAGTGCTCACCTCCAATACTTATGGTGCGCCTTTTATATTAATACTTATTATCTCAAAAATGGATTTTATATTAATATCTTTACTATACCATGTTGATAGAACATTCTACTTCAAATACGATTTATTTTTAAAGTAGAATCTCTACTTTTTAAGTTGAAGTTACTTGTTGGTGCTTCTTGATCAGACAATCCTTGTGTAGAACTATCGACATCTTGTAGAACAAGATCCTCTTCTTGACGATAATATTCTATTCTATCACTCCTATTTATTGTAATATCCTGTTACTGCTGTTAAGCCAATATTAATAGGTAGATGTTGTAATAACGACTAACTACGGTATTATATACTTTTTTTACCCAAACAGAGCTATCCATCAACTGTATTTTATATGACGTTTTAGTAACAGATCAAAAAAGCACATCTACTGCTTTTGCCAGTAACAAAAGGTAGACCTGCTTTTCGATGATCATACATATATATAGACATATCAATAATGAAATCAAAATGATCAATTAATTAATTTGGGTAGGATTCCACTGATCATTTCCAGCAAGTACACTTTGAATCGTGATCGCTTTCGCTTGATCATTTGTCAAAAATTTTGCCCATTTCACGCGTGCATTGTTATTTGCTCCTGCACCTTTACTTGCATATTCATAATAACGAGCGGTCGCTTCATTCGCCGGATCACGCCAGTTATCCCAGCCTGTAGGTTGAATATGGGCTCCCATATCTGTATTGATATATGTCACTGCGGAATAAGGTCGCCACGGTCTGCCCAGATATACCGATTGATTCGCTGTGCCACTACTGGTCAGACGACTATTTAAAAATACATAACCATATTTCGTATCTGCTCCTGTGGAAGCGGCTGTTATATAACCTGTACCTAGACTATGAATCTGGCATTGATCAAATACCGCCGTTGCTGATCCAAAAATAAAATCAACTGTTCCTTCAATATAGCAATTTTTAAAATACTGTCTGCCTGTACCCGGTGTATAAAGAGTATCTTGATACCCTAGAAAACGTACATCGGTATAGATCGCTTTATCTGCATTATTATAAAAAGCGACCGCTTGCCCTGCATTAACCCCTGCATTGTTGCGGAAAGTAATGGTTTTGGCTTGAAAGTAGTCGCCTTTGACAGTCGTACTTGCGCTATTGGTTGTACTTCCACTACTCGCATTTGTGGCATTGTAGCTAAGAATAGTGCCTGTAGCACTTTCGCCTTGTAATGTCACATGTGGCTGAATGATCGTTAATTTTTCAGTATATGTTCCATTTTTGATATAAATTATTTTCTGTTGATTATTGTTAGCTGGAATCGAATCGATCGCTGCTTGTACCGTTTTGTATTGACCCGAGCCTTTCTGATCGACCACTATTGCGCCTGACGGTATAGCCGCTGTAGCTGAAGCCAATTCTGTTGTACTCGATGATGTGAGAGGATTAGCAGGTGTAGAAGAAATATGTTTCGTATCCGCAGAAGTAGTTGCTACCATAGATAATGATAAAGCAGTAACAATTGCTGTTGTTCCTAGCACTGTCCATGTTTTCATCAAAACACTCCTTAGTCTAAAATAAATTCCCTAAAAAGATAACGCTTACATAAATGACTAAAATAGATTGGTAATAGATTAGTTTTTAAATATCTTAGTTACGGCTTTATAATACCTTTTGTATCCTTTTTTGGAAATATAAAGATACAGAGATATTATCCAATAAAAAAGACCACTCTTGGTAAAAGAGTGATCTGCATATCGAATCGGTATATCAAAATGATTGTTTTATTCCTTCGATCTGAGATAGATATTTATTCACGATACATAATACAATCTAATATTAGATCAATTGTAACTCTTTTGCTTGTTCTTCGGTCAAAATAAACTGTTCATTCGCATACGTATCATCATCTTGATCCACACCAAACATCTGCATTACTTTTTCCCAGATTCCTTTATGTACTGCTTCTTCACGTGTGATAATAATTTTCATGTTATTCTCCGCCTTTGCTGTAATAGATTCATATATAGTAAATTGTTAGCTCGCCACCTATATAACACTTACTTCTATTTAAACATATTCCGTTCATAATCAAACGATAATCTAAAAATGCTGTATCACATGATTCTACCTTTTCTGGTTTATTTATGAACAATAATCGTTGCTATACAACAATAAAAAAACCTTAAGTATAATTTCTATACTTAAGGTTTGGGGTTATACCTTATTCTTGCGGAGCTGACTTATGAGCACGATGTCTTGGTTTTTTAGAAGGATCAGCTTTGAGTTTGGCTAATTCGTCTGTAACACGTTGTGCATATTCGGTATCTGCTTGTTGTAGATTAGCGATAAACTTCTCACTAATTACATCAGAACATTCAAACAGATTACTCGCAATATTCGCTACCAGTTCATCGCGTTCCCAATCTTCAAAGTCACGATACGTCTGACCAGCTTGAGCAAAATCGTTAGGACGATCTAGCTTCTGACGCATTAGATTCACATCATAATAATGAGGTTCATGGTCAGCGCCTGCTTTGGGAGCTTCTTTCAGACCACCTAGAGAAGAAGGCTCATAATTCACATGAGGATTCTGCTTCGGTGCCGCATCCGGTGCATAACGCATTTGTCCACCCGATTGGTTGGTTGCTACATTAGACTTCGGTGCATTAATTGGCAATTGTTGATAGTTCGCTCCTACCCGATGACGCTGAGTATCCGAATAAGAGAATGTACGACCTTGCAACAATTTATCATCTGAGAAGTCCAATCCATCGACCAGTACACCTGTACCGAAAGCCACTTGTTCTACTTCTGTAAAGTAGTCCACCGGATTACGGTTAAGCGTCATTTTACCTACTGGAAGAAATGGGAACTGATCTTCCGGCCATAATTTAGTCGGATCAAGTGGATCAAAATCCAATTCAGGATGATAATCATCACTCATAATCTGTACACATAATTCCCACTCTGGATATTCGCCACGATCTATCGCATCATACAGATCGACTGTCGCATGATTAAAGTCTAATCCTTGTACTTGATTCGCTTGTTCTTGCTTCAAATTCTGAATACCTTGCTCCAACGGTTCCCAGTGATACTTAATTAACACGGCTTCTCCGTCTTTGTTTACCCATTTATACGTATTCACACCGGAACCTTGCATTTGCCGGTAGTTGGCAGGAATCCCCCACGGTGAAAAAAGGAAGGTTGCCATATGTGTAGACTCTGGACTATTTGCCAGAAAATCGAAAAAGCGTTCCATATCTTGCACATTAGTAATCGGATCAGGCTTAAAGGCATGAACCATATCAGGGAATTTCAAAGGATCGCGAATAAAAAATATTTTTAAGTTGTTACCGACCAAATCCCAGTTTCCATCTTCGGTATAGAATTTAGTCGCAAATCCACGCGGATCACGTAAAGTTTCCGGTGAATGATTACCATGGACTACTGTAGAAAAACGTACGAAAACAGGCGTTTGCTTTCCTTTTTCTTGAAAAAGCTTAGCACGCGTATACTTGGAAATAGGCTCATCGCCAGCGGTTCCATAGGCTTCAAACACACCGTGTGCTCCAGCACCACGAGCATGCACGACACGCTCTGGAATACGCTCCCGATCAAAGTGAGAGATTTTTTCTAAAAAGTTGTAGTTTTCTAGCGTAATCGGGCCTCTATTACCTACTGTTCTTACATTCTGATTGTCAGTGACCGGATGTCCCTGACGATTCGTTAACGTCAATTCTTCTTCGTGTTCACTTGCTTGCGGGTGCTTCTGATTATCGTCTGCCATGGATAGTCCGCCTTTCAAGAAAGTATGAACTTGCTGTATTCCAAATGAACAATAATACACAGGTGCAAATTGTATAACTGCTTCTACTCTCATCTCTTTCAACAGAATGTCCATGATGCAACAACTATTGATAAAGAGAATACAAAGTATTACCTTTTTTTACCTGCCTGAGCACATTATAAAACATTTTTTGTACAAATAGTGTACTATTTTTAAATTTATGTCTGAAATGTGAATGAAGATATGATGAAGTTGCTATGTTTGCTTTTCATTTTGTACTTCCTTATAATAGAAACAATCAGGCTATGGTGCCCCTTCCTTCTACCTTCGCAAATGGATGTTTTATTAGGGACACCTGTTTCCTGATTTTTTTATGTGTTCAATTAAAAGCAGTTACTTTGCAATATGATTTTAAATAAGAAAAGGTAGCGCTTATCGTACCAAGCGTTGAAGGAGTGAGCATGATCTATGGATCAATTCTCTATTTATTTACAGCGTGAACTAAAAGTAATTATACATACTCAGCAACAAGAAACCCCACTATCTTCTACAGTATTAGCTACAGCGTTAAAAAACTTAGAACCGATCGGATTTACATTCTCACCGGAAGTATTAGATATTCTACATACATGGTCATTAGACACTTTTATTCGCTGGTATAAAAAGCTGGTGAAAGAACTCTGCGAAATAACAGGTTTTGATCGAAACTATCAGATGATGTACCCTCGCTTCCCTGATCAAGTGATGCAAATGTCAGATGCTCAGTTGTATATGAATGCTCTTATTCATTATTGGACAGGTATGTTGCCTGAGAATGATAGTACAACAGACGACCAACAACCAAAAATTATGCTACTGGATCAAGTATCTTTACGTGTGATTCGTCTTGGAACAGAAGATGAATTTACACAAATATGTGAGAAGTTGCTTCTTGCTGCCGCTGCTCTTCCTTTAGCAAGTCGTGAACATTTAGTATGGTTTGCGAATCATCAACCCCAGTGGCAACAACATACACCTGAAGTAATTCCTAACAAAGAGAATGCGGCTGTATTTATCGCGGCATTAATTTCTGCCAAAAAAATAGATACTGACTGGTTATATACTCATGTGCAGACGGCTACAGATATTTTGCGTATAGCGACAGCGTTGTCTAATGGGGATGTAAGTCTTGCAACCAATACTATATTTATTTCGTTTTCTCGTTCTCAGCGGAAATTAATACTAGCTTTATTGGAAAAGATCAGTAACCCACTGGAAGATATGTTCCGTTATGAAGGTAGATGGATTCGGTTAGGTGAAAGGCTACATCCCGGCGAATATCGTCAGCGGTTTCCACACACAGCGATGAATTTTGATCGTTTGCGCAATGGAGAGCGTCCCAAAACGTTCTATGCTCAAGTTGAACAAGCTTTTGAATCTTTTGCTGATGAACAAATATTGGATACACTGAGCAAACGTCCCGGTGAATTTGTACGTCGTCTGGATCGAATGATTCGTAGTGGCGTGAATATAGATGCTTTATTAGATCGCTATGCGTCTATAGCTAAAGAAGTATCTACTCCTATTTTGCTAAGTGTTCTAGCTCATTTTGAAAAACGTTCTTCTTTGTCACCTAGACGACAATTTTTCCCAAAAGGCAATACAGCTAACTTATTTGTTCTGAATCAGCCTCTTGCTCCTCTGCCTCAACAGGTAACTTCTTCGATGATTACAGTCACAGAGCAAGCATTGATCGCTAGATTCGCTGAACAACCGGATCTCGGAAAAATCTATATTGATCCTCAGTTAGAAAAACATGTTGTCCCTTTAGGTATACGCTCGGCTAGCAAATCATTACGTACATTAACGCGCGGCTCATGGATACCTTTAGATGCTGGTGATACATTGCGCTTTTTTGTATGGTGGAAAGAAGGATTAGTAAACGGTGTACCTACCGATCGTGTAGATATTGATCTATCTGCTATTTTGTATAATGATCAATGGCAACGAATAGAGCAAATTTCGTATTTCAATCTGCGTTCTGATCAATTTTTAGCTGCTCATAGTGGAGATATAGTTACGGCTCCTGAAGGTGCGGCAGAGTATATCGACTTGCATCTTCCTTCTGTACAAGCATCAGGAGTTCGCTATATTCAAATGTCTGTGAACGCTTTTACATCCCAAGTATTCAAAGACTTACCTGAATGTTATGCAGGTTGGATGATGCGTCAGGTTCCGCAATCCGGTGAAATCTTTGAAGCTTCAACAGTGCAAAATCGAATAGATATTGCAGCCAATTCTCGCATCTGTATTCCAGTTATTGTTGATATAGTGCAACGCGAAGTGTTATGGTCAGATATCGCTTTGGAACAATATCCTGATGATATCAATAATATAGAAACGAACCGCTTCAGTTCTGCACTGGTCGGACGAGCAATGACTGAATTGATCCGACCAAATCTGTATCAATTGTTCCATCTTCATGCTGAAGCTCATGGAACGCTGACTACAGATATAGAAGAAGCAGATCTAATTGTTACAGCTCAGCTCGATCAGGAGTCGTTGATGCGTTCGATAGATCCTATTTCGCTATTACCACATGCCAAGATGATTACACCGCTAGATCAAGATCAGATTTTAGCTGATTTTTTATAAAGATTACTATTATGAGATAGCTACTTTTTGTTTCCGAATAGCTTTTATACGTTTTAGAAGTGCAGTACTCAATGACGACTTCGTTGTGCTCATGGGTTACTGCACTTTTGTTTATTTCAACGATTCGATATGTACCATACAGATAAATTTCACAAAAAGGAGTAGTGGATAATGTCTCTGAAAAAAATTACGTTATTGAAAGAAAAAATCGAAGATTTCAATAGCTATCCCTTTTCGCTTCCTTTCATTCAGCATATGGATCAGCTTGATCTGGAATATCCAGTTACATTTTTTGTAGGTGAAAATGGATCGGGTAAATCTACACTTTTGGAAGGAATTGCTTATCAATGTGGATTTCATACCGCAGGTGGTTCGCGGCAAAATAGTTATAAATTGGATCAATCTGAATCTGCTTTAGGCAACTATTTACGTTTATCATGGCTTCCCAAATTAACAAATGGCTTTTTTCTGAGAGCCGAATCTTTTTATAACTTTGCTACTCATATTGATGAAACGGAAAAAATACGTTCAACTGAATATAGCAATTACAGTGGCAAATCTCTTCATCACCGTTCTCATGGAGAATCATTTTTAACCTTATTCACACAAAAGTTTGCTTCTGCGCGAGGACAATCTATCTATCTGCTAGATGAGCCAGAAGCCGCTCTATCTCCTGCTAGACAGCTCTCTTTAATGAGGATTATCAAAGACCTTTCACCACGTTCGCAGTTTATTATTGCTACCCATTCCCCGATCCTACTCGGCTACCCTGATGCTGAGATTATTAGCTTTGATCAAGATCAGTTACAACCGATAGACTACCAAGATACCGACCATTACCAGATCACCAGACGATTTCTGGAAAATCCCAAACGAATCCTGGCTGAACTTTTTCATGACGATGATTAAGTCAATGTTATACTTAATACATTTTATATCATACAAACAGCTATATCTTATCTATCGTACACATTAACAATAATTGATATACATAGACAGACTATTCCCACCAGATTAACAACTCACTTCATAAAAACTGCAAAATAAAAAGCCTCTATCGTTCCAGCTTATAGAAGCTTTTTATTTTCACAACTATAACAACAATATGATGACTGTAACACTTGTTCTTGCCACACTAGATCACATCAAATTTTAACCGTTCCAACCTTGTATGTTGGATGTACCATTGACCCTCAATCGCTACAAATGTTTCGTAATAATAACCATATCCATGAAAAGAAATATGTTCGCTTCCTTCAGGAAAAGTCACATAATCCTCCATCGGCGAAATGACTTTTGCTTCGGTAGCAGAAATGAGTTCAATTTCGGCACTATGTACCTGATGTACCGTTTCCGCAGGATGCACAAGGTCTTTAAACACTTTTACAATCGTATCCCGACCTTCTAATAAAGGAATCGGATTGCCTTCTGTACTGAAATCAGCTACCGCGTCAGGAGCAAATACACTGCCTAATTCATCCCACTTTTTCATATCAATCAGACGGCAGTACCTAGATTTGGTGGAACGAATACCTTCATAAGCAAGCAAAACTTCAATATCAGTCATAAACGAATATTTCATTGGCTTTCCTCCAAAAGGTTAATCTAATTCTAATCCTTTGGTTTCTTTCCCTAGAAAAGCAACCGCAGCTACACCGATTAGAATCGTAACAAAGAAGATCGTAAAGATTGTACTAATCGCTACCCCTTTACCGACTAACATTCCGACTAGAAATGGAGCGATGACTCCACCTACACGTCCAAATGCAGCAGCCATTCCTACGCCGGTTGAGCGTACTTTAGTCGGATACAATTCAGGCGTATACGCATATAATCCGCCCCATGCACCGAGGTTAAAGAAGGATAAACAAATACCAGCCATCAAAAGCGAAGCGGTTGTTGTCGCGAATCCGAACCAGATCGCACTTACAGCAGTCAGAATCAAGTAAACAATCAATACAAATTTACGTCCGAATTTTTCAATAAAATAAGCCGCTGTAAAATAACCTGGCAACTGTGCCAACGTCATAATCAACACATATTCAAAACTTTTGATCAAAGTAAAACCTTTCAAACCCATCACTGACGGTAACCATAAAAACATACCATAATAAGAAAAAACAACTGTAAACCATAGTATCCACGCCATAATCGTTGTACGGCGATGTTCACTACTCCAAATATCAGCTAACCCTTTTACAAAAGAAGCACGTCTGCCTGCTCCATTTTTCACAAACTTCGGCGAATCTTCGATCGCCCGGCGCAAATATAATGCATATAGTGCAGGCACAGCTCCTATAATAAAGCCCCATTGCCATCCATATTGTGCAATCACAAAGTAAGCAACAACTGCTGAAATAATCCACCCGAGCGCCCAGAAGCTTTCTAATAATACCACTGCACGTCCGCGATCTTGCACTGATACTGATTCAGACACCAGTGTAGAAGCAACTGGAAGTTCTCCACCCAGACCAAAACCTGCGATAAACCGCAACACTAGCAAGATTCCAAATCCTGTAGCTAGAGCAGACAATCCACTAGCGATAGAGAAAATAAGTAATGTCCATAGCAAAATCGATTTACGTCCATAACGATCTGCCAGATATCCTGCTGTTGCGGCACCTACAGCCATACCGACCGAGTTAATACTGGTTAAATACCCGATTTGTTGCGGTGCTAGATTCCAATCTTTTGCCAGTGCTGCTGCGATAAATGAAATCATACCCACTTCCATCGCATCAAACATCCAGCTAAATCCAGCACTGACCAGCAACTTGCGTTGCTTCGGATTTTGCAACATTTCTAACTTATTCATGCACTTTGCCCCTTCTTTCTCTGCGCTTGTACTTTTTGTTACATACTTTGCCAAACTTAATATCTGCTCATCTAAAATGAACAATGTGAATATCTATAGCAACCGTTCTGCTTCTTGTGAGACTGTTCTCGTACAGATCGCTCACAACAGATGACCTCTTTGCTATCGTCCCAAGTAAATTTGGAATGTTCACGAATTCTATTATAACCAGATTTCTAAAAATATACCTCTCATCTTTTCATTTCATTATTAAAAATTTTAAATTTTTAGTGATAGTAAGCATATCTATATGATCTGATGATCAATTATGTATTAATTTTCCAATAAATAAGAGAGATTTGTAAAACTATTTTATACATAAATAAGTATCAATGCTAATATTTCAAAATTAAAATCTTCCTGAGGATAACACTATTTATCCACACCACATTACAGGAGGAATATAATGAACATTAAGCGTACGCTTTTAGGGGTATCTTTTACAATGATTCTTGGATTAACGGCTTTGCCACAACAAGCATGGATGGCTCCTATCAATCCTGTGGTAGCACCTTCTCCGGGTGCATGGGCAACAGGACAGACTCCTGCCAATGTTTCTCCGACCAAGCCTGCTATTTTATTTGTACATGGTTTGACCAGTAAAGCGAATGTCTGGTACGAAGATAATGATATGTATGAGTACGCATACAAAAATGGATATGAGACTGCGTTTATCAATATGTATGATATTACAGGCACACCGGAAGATATGTGGAAAGATGGAGAATTGCTTGCCGCCAAAATTCAAGAGATCAGCAAATATTTTGGCAAAAAAATAGTGATCGTTGCTCATAGTAAAGGTGGAGTTGATACTCAATCTGCATTGGTGCGTTATAATGCTTACCCTTATGTTTCTCGCGTTATTACTCTTAGTACACCTCATCATGGCTCACAATTAGCTGATCTGGCTTATAGCAGTTGGGCAGGATGGTTAGCCGATCTTGTAGGCTCGCAAAGTCCGGGTACTAGCTCACTTCAGACATCGTATATGGATTATTTCCGCTCTGAAATGGCAAAAGACCCTGATATCAACAAAGTTCCTTTTTACACGATGAGCGGTAACAAATGGTCTGGCTCTGGTAAAGCTTCTTATACATTTGGCGGGTCATATTTAGCATTGTTCGGTAGTAATGATGGTGTTGTCACTACAGAGAGCGCTCTGTTACCAGGTGCTACATTGATTCAGTCTGGTGCATGGAATCATAAGACCGTTCGTACAGGCTCTTTTACTTTTGATCTATTTAAATCTTATCTGGGTACTGTACCGGCTGCTGTTGCAAGTCTAAAAGCATCTTCTTCGGTAACCAAAGATACGTATACTACAGAATCAGCTATACAGGACACATCTGCATCTGAACCTGCTCCTGTTAACTACATTTCCCAATCTTCCCCTTCAGCTCCTTCTAACAGCGCCACTTCAGAAGATGGTCATGGACAATATTATATTCGCGGAGGACAACATTCAGGGACAGCGAATGAAACATTAACAGTTGAAAATAATGTTAATCAAATCTCGCTTGATTGGATCAGCGATCAGCCATTAGCACATTTGGAACTAACCTCTCCAAGTGGTAAAGTGCAAAAAATCAAATTACAATCTACTCCAGACGATGAATTTTTTCACGGTGCTTATCACCAATTGGTAACTTTACCACAACCGGAAGCAGGGCAATGGAAAGTACAAGCCACCAGTGCTAGTAAAGGTGCTTATCTTATGACGGCTGTCTATACACCGGGAGCAGAACAAGCAGAATTGAAAACAAACCTTTCTAATAATCAACTACGTATGAATGTGAATACAGAAGGTCTGGATCAACAACGCACCCACCTGAACTATACAGTGAATTATTACCATCCAGACGGTAGCAAGCTTGCTCCTCCTACAGAGCGTAGCAATCGGTCTATGGCTACTTCAGAATCGGTACCTACACCGGTTACGAATACACCGTCTATTTATGTAGTGACAACTGATATTGATGGCTATACAGAAGCAGGTTATCCTTACCGTCGTACACTAGTAAAATCTGTCTATGTCGATGAGCAAGGCAATACGTATAGCAATTAACATTATATCTGACAACAAATTGCGTACTTGATCATTCATTTGACTATATCTAGAAATTAGATGGATTACAGAGAATACGTATAAGCTCAAGATAGAGAAAAAGTTAAGCTCTATCTTGAGCTTTTTTTCTATCTTGAACTTTTTTCTTATTTTATATATCTACTGACATGTATTGGTTTATCAGTGAATTGCTTGATAGACACCTGCTAGGATGATTTTATCCACCTGTTGCTTTTGCATCTATTTTTTATTAAAATAATATTCATCCAGTGCAACAGCTTGAGGTTGTCTTTGGTTATAAGTATAGATAGCCTTGAATCCACAATCTTTTGCCAATTGTAGAGCATCTATTATCTCTGCTCCTGTATGTTCTACAAAATGTGAATCAGAACCGATCGTTAGCAATTCTCCACCCAGTTGACGATATAACTGCAATACTTCTTTGGAAGGAAAAGGTTCTCCTACTCCACCACGCCAGCCGGATGTATTAATTTCGATACCGATATTGCGTGTGATTGCGGTCTGTAAGATTTGTTCGATCACTTCTTGATAATCGCTTAACTTATAATTTCCGATATTACCTACTGCGTATCTTTTTAACAAATCTAGATGTGCAATTATATCTATGTCTGCATGCTGTACCATCTGTAAGACTTCTCTAAAATACAATTCATAATGATCGATACCTTCTTGAGCAAGAAAAAGTCTTAACTTGCGTTCGTTCATATTATGTACAGATCCGAGAATAAAATCGAGTGGTTGATCCGCTAATGCCTGTTGGTATTGCGCCTGCATATAATGAGGTTCACACAACTCAATTCCTGCTTTGATAATTAACTTTCCTTCATATTGTTGCTTACACTTTTCGATCTCTGCAAAATACTGACTAAAGTCCAGATGACCATACGTAGGCAATACAGGATTAACTGCATAGTGTTCGGTAAAACAAATCTCTTGTAGTCCACGCTCTACCGCTTCTGCACATACTTCATCCATTACCGCATGTGAATCAAATGAATGATTGGTATGGACATGATAATCATAGATCATTACTATCTTCCTTCTTTCTTTACTGTTCTATACTACTTCTATCTAACTCAATGACACTTATCTATCAATAATACATTTCATTTTCCAATGATAAAAAAGACTGCTCTTCTTCTACCGTAGCAGAAAAAGAACAGTCTGTATATTGAATGCTTATTTCGTTAATGTGCTAGATTCTTCTGCATCTTTCACCGGGAACCAGCCTGTCATTGTCATGATAGAGTTCCACAACGGATCTGGAACCACCAGACGATCTTGATCATGTTTAGTCAATGAATAATCGATTTCGGATTCACGACCAGATTCTACTTTTTCTACCCAGTCTGGATCTACGATCAATTCGCGACCTAGTGCTACTAATGGTACACCTGTATTCAATACATTTACTGCATCGTCAGGAGTATTGACAGCACCTACACCGATTACTGGAACTTTAGCGCCTACACGTTCTTGAATAATTTCAAGACGGGAGCGTTTGTCATCTACACCACGACGTGGAGTAGAAGCATATTCCATGAGAGATACATGCAAGTAGCTCAAGTTTTTCTCAGCTAATGCATCGATCAATGTCAATGTATCCGCCATTGTGATACCAGGTGTTTCTGGTTCTTCTGGAGAGAAACGGTATCCTACAATAAAAGGCCCTTTAGCATGTTCTTTTACTGCACGTTGTACTTCGTCTACAACAGCTAATGGGAAAGTTAGACGTTTTTCTAAGCTTCCACCCCATTTGTCTTCACGACGGTTAGCATGAGGGGAGAAGAATTGTTGAACCAAGTATCCGTTAGCACCATGAATCTCTACGCCATCGAATCCAGCTTCGATTGCATTTGCTGTCGCTTTACCAAAATCAACAATAATATCGTCGATTTCTTGTGCTGTCAATTCACGAGGAGCTGGAGCTTCGCTACCATCATTCGTGCGATCTGTTGCAATAGCACTTGGAGCAGCTACATCACCATTAACTAATTCAGGAGGACTTAGGCGACCTGCATGGAAAATTTGCAAAACAGCTTTGGCACCGTTAGATTTCAACGTTGTTGCTAGTTTGCGTAGACCTTCTGTAAATTCAGCGCCTGTAGCACCAAATTGATTTTGGAAACCGATACCGCCTTTAGTAACATAAGCAACCGCTGTTACAGCTAGACCTACACCTGCTGTACGGCGTGCATAATATTCAAGCTCTGCATCAGATACAGTAGCATCTGTATTAGAAGAAAAATGTGTCATAGGAGCAAGGACAATACGATTTTTTAATTCGATACCGTCATTCAGTTGGAAAGGTTCAAATAAAGATTTGTATTTTGTATTCAAAAGTTATCTCTCCTATTCTCTTTATCGTTCATATTATTTAATGTGACTATATATATTATAGTAACCAATTCAATTTTATGCAAGTAATATACTAAAAATAATTAAGTATATTAAAATACCTATTGCTACAACTGAGCAATAAGTATTTGTATAAGAATTTCAAAATGTTTTATGATTGAGAAACTGTTTTGCGTTTGTTGCTCACTGGAGAAGATGAGGCTTTTTCTTCTTGAGTAGCTGTATTTTTATGTGGTGGTTCTTTTAAGAAGAAAATTAAAATTAATGCTAACACTGATAAGCCAGAAGCGACTAAAAATGCCATATTTGTACCATGAATTAGAGCATTCTCAGTGGTATTGCCTAATAAAGTCGATGAAGCACTCGCATTCGTCAAGATTGTAATCAATACTGCTGTTCCGATCGAGCCACCAACTTGACGTAATGTATTATTCATTGCTGATGCGTGCGACAACAGATGCGTAGGTAATTGGTTCAGACCTGCGGTGGTAACAGGCATCAATACCATCGACATCCCGAACATCCGTATTGTAAACATAATCGTAATATACGTAATCGACGTTGTAGATGTTAAGAAAGCAAATGGAATCGTTCCGCCTGCCATCAACACTAGACCGATCGTACTGATTACTTTAGCACCATATTTATCAAAAATACGTCCTGTGATCGGCGACATAATCCCCATCAAAATGGCACCCGGTAAAACAATCAACCCTGAATGCAAAGCTGACATATGACGCGCATTTTGAATATATAAAGGCATTAATGTTGATGCACCGATCATAGCTGTAAATACAATCACTGTAATAATCATCGAAACTGTAAACACGCGATCTTTAAATACGCGGAATTCTAACAATGGTTCTTTTAACTTGAATTGACGAGTCACAAATAGATACAAACTGATTGCACCTATTAAAATACTAATAATAACAGTTGGATCGCTCCAGCCTTTAGAGGCACTACTGAAACCATACAATAGACCACCAAACCCTAATGTAGACAAGGTTACTGAAGTCATATCCAATTTCGGATTACGAAGTTCACTTACATTTTTAAGAGCGAATACCGCAATCACAAGATCGATTACTGCGATAGGTAAAATAATGTAGAACAGTGTACGCCATGAGTAAGAATCTACGATCCAACCGGACAATGTAGGTCCAATCGCTGGTGCGAATGAAATAACCAGACCGATCATACCCATTGCTGCTCCACGTTTTTCTTTTGGAAAAATAACTAAAAATACAGTTTGCATCAGCGGCATAATAATACCTGCTCCTGCTGCCTGTACAACACGACCTACTAACAATGTTCCAAAGTTAGGTGAAATCGCGGCAATTAATGTTCCTAATGCAAATAAACCAACAGACGTAATAAATAGCGCCCGTGTAGAAAATTTATCTATTAAGTAGGCTGTCACAGGAATCATAATTCCGTTGACTAGCATAAAAATCGTTGTTAACCATTGGGCTGCTGTTGCATCAATATTTAGATCAGCCATAATATGTGGTAATGCAGTGACAAGTAGCGTCTGATTCAGTATAGCTACAAAAGCACCTGCCAGCATAATAGCTACAATAAGCGTAATATTTAATTTAGGCTTATTCTGTGTTGAGATGTTCTCCATATTTCTTTTCCTCCCAAGTTGCACGATATACATGTTGTAGTTGAGCGACTTCCTGCTGAAGCTCTTCTCTCTTCTGTAAATATGCGATTAATGCTTCCATCATAAATGTTTGTGGTATTACCTTTTTGCGTTCTGTGTTTAATCTTTCGGTTGCGGCGATCAGATCTGGACGAAGAGGTTCAGGAGAACGCTGATGAATCGATAGATTCAGTTCTCGTATCGCTTTACGCCATTCACTTTCGCCAAAATACTTCTGTCTAACGTCAGGAACAGACAAATCGAATTGTTGCGCCATTTGCTCGGTAACTAAAGGCACACTATGCATATGTTTTTGGATCATTGCTTCCAAACTTTCAACAACAAATTCAGATAAAGCAGACAACTCAAATATGGTGTTATTGTTCCAACGTAATAAAAACATAAACTCTTTTACAATTCCTTGCATACACAAGGATAAGTCCCACACAATCGGCTCTACTTTACTGCCAAAAGCCTGTAGAATCGCTTCTTTTTGCCAGTTCAACATGGTGCGCTTGAACTGCAACATCGCTGTGCGAATTTGTGTGCTTAATTCTAGTGGCATAGTCTGATTCAACACCAAGAAAAACTCATGCTTCAATACAAATTCCTGAAATTGTACGACTAACTTCTGGGTAAATTGTTCTTTGGGTGATACATGATCTTCAAAATGTAATCGATTTGCAGCTAATAAAATCTCTTCATGCATCTGCTTCACGATCTGCAACAAAATGTCTTCTTTCGATTCAAATAACTTATAGATCGAAGCTTTGGACATATTACATTGTTCTGCAATATCCTGCACAGTTGTTGAAAAATAACCTTTTTCAGCAAACAACTGACCTCCTGCTATAAGAATCGAACGTTTACGTTCTTCTACCATAATTCATAACCTCTTCTGCACTATACTTTCACACATTTTCTCTCTATTGAAACTTTCAAAAACTTTCTAGTACTCACGAAACTCTGTAGTTCTTATACTTACTATTTTATACCCCGTTACGATTGAAGTCAATCTTTGTACGCAATAAAATATGTAAAATTGGTCATAAAATTTTCTTTATCTTATTATCTATATTTCTTATACCCTGTTACACATCTCTATATGCAACAAAAAAAGACAGTCTCTATATCATCTATAGAAACTGTCTTTATAATTAAAACGATTATTATTCAATTAGCCATATATCATTATTCATTTAATGCTTTTTCAAGTGCTGCCAGGTTGGTACGCATTACTGAAATATAATTTTCGCCAGCAGACGTTTCTGCACTTGTTAAGCCTTCTAATGGATTTAGCACAGCCGTTTTGGCGCCAACTTCATCGGCAATCGTTTTGGCTACATTAGAAGAAACCAGTGTTTCAAAGAAAATCGTTTTGACATTGTTTTGTTTTGCAAAATCTACGATTTTTGCCATTGCTTCTGCGGATGGTTCTTGTTCAGGGGATAGACCTGCAATTGGTACTTGAGTCAGACCATAATCATGAGCTAGATAAGCAAAAGCAGCATGCTGAGTAATAAAGTCTTTGCGTTTTACATTAGACAGACTTGCTTTGTATTCAGCATCTAACTTTTGAAGTTCTGCAATATAAGCGTCTGCATTCTTTTTAAAATCGGCTGCATGATTCGGATCAAGTGCCGTCAAAGCTGTTTCGATATTACGCACTTCTGTCTGTGCTTGGATAGGAGACAACCAGACATGCGGATCGAACTCTCCATGATCATGACCTTCTTCGGTAGCATGTTCTTCTTCATGACCTGCTTCTTCGCCTTCATGCTCTTCTTCTGTACTTGCCATAAGTTGAATCCCGTTACTTGCATCGACTAATTTGGGCCCACTATCTCCTAAGGTATCTTTCACTTGATCGATCCATGATTCTACTCCGCCACCGTTATACACGAGCATATCAGCGTCGGTCATTTTAGCGATATCTTGAGCAGTAGGCTCCCAATCATGCGGTTCTGTACCCGCAGGAACTAATACCTGTACATCAGCTAGATCACCTGCAACTTTGGATGTAAATTCTTGCATCGGATAAAAGCTAGTTACGATATGCAACTTTTCTCCACTTGCTGTAGAACCGCTTGTACCTGTAGTTGTTGATGAGGCTGAATCTGAATTATTGCCACAAGCCGCAAGCAACGTACTCATACTTAACAAAGCGATTAAAGGTAGTTTGATCCAACTCTTCTTTTTCATATTCATGTGTAATCACTCACCTCTCTTGGTTTCTCTTTATGTTTATATGAATAATCTATGTTGATAGCATTTATCGTTTGTTCAATACTTGTGTTTTTACTTTGCTGTTTTGTGCGCTTCGACTTTGCCGTTGCCAGAATCGGCGGCTATCGATATCAGGTGCATATCCATCATTGTTGTTACGATTTAAGCGATAATAGATACGTTGAATCCCCATACCTACTAATAAGAAAGTCAGCAGTAATAGCGCTACTGTAGCACCTGGAGGTGTATTCACATAATATGAAGTCGTTAATCCTCCGAACATGCCGATTAGACCAATAGCTACCGCAATAATAAGTGCAGACGTAAAGCCTTTTGCAAATCGAAGTGCCAACGCCGCCGGTAAAGCCATCAAAGCAGATACCAACAATACGCCTACAATCGGCATTGCCGCTGCTACTGTCATTCCTGTTAATACAGCGAATGTCTGCGATAACCAGCGTACATGAGTACCACCGATCTGCGCGGTTTCTTCATCAAATGTCAGATTGTATAATGGACGTCTCATACTGACCCAGTAGATAATAACAAGTGCAAAAACAGTTCCTATAATCCATAATTGCGTGGTACTGACCGCTACAATCGAACCAAATAGATACGAGCTAAAGCTACGGGTTAAAGATGAACTCATACTCATTAAGACCAGTGCAAGTGCCAGACCACCTGTCATAATCACAGCGACAGACACTTCTCCATAGCCGCGAAAATTACGTCTTAATCGCTCGATAACTAACGAGCCTAATAAAGCGATAATAAATCCACCGATCGATGGGTTGAAACCAAGTACTGCACCTATCGCTACTCCTGCTAAAGATACATGAGAAAGCGTATCAGCCATTAATACCTGTCTGCGCAAAACAAGGTAAACACCGAGCAGTGGAGCGATAACAGCAATCATTCCTCCGGCCCAAAACGCGCGCTGCATGAACTCGTAGTCAAACATGCCCATCCTCCACCCTCCTCTCTCTCCAAACGAATAATACGATCTAAATACGGCTCTGCTTCTTCCAGTCCATGTGTTACCATCACAACAGTACGTCCATGCTTTTGCACATGGTGACGCATCAATTCATAAAATCCTTTACGGCTTTCTAAATCCATCCCTGTTGTCGGTTCATCCAGAATCAAAACATCGGGTTCTTGAGCAAGTGCACGAGCAATACAGACACGTTGCTTCTGTCCGCCAGATAGTTCTCCTATTTTACGATCACGAAGTTCCCACATGCCTACCGCTTCTAGCGAAGATTGAACCAATTGAGCTTGCTGAGCACCGAATCTTCGAAACAATCCAAGATTCATATGACAACCGGAACGAACCAATTCATAGACTGTACTCGGAAACCCACTATTAAATGAGGAAACCTGTTGAGGTACATAACCGATCACAGGTTTTGATCCTTTTTCATTTCGTTTAATTTGTACTTGTCCACTCCACGGTTTTAATATGCCTAACAACAATTTAAGTGAAGTTGTTTTGGCAGCGCCATTCGGACCACTTAAAGCCAAAAATTCATTACTATATATTTCCATCGATAATCGATTAACTACCGGCTCACGATCATATCCAAAGATAACGTCTTGCATCGAAGCTAATAACAAGATATAGCGCTCCTTTCATTGTTTCCGTTCTTATCGTAATTTTTACGAATACCACCTGAATAACTTTACTCCTATGCTATTCCTCTTGTCAACCTATTTAAACAAAATAATTACGATTTAGATTTTTTCGTTTCTTTTGCTTGATTTATATCGGTAATATGCGCAAATATCTTCTATATGAAAAACAAAAAAACAAGCTCTATCGCTACCTTTAACAAATGCATCTTGGCATCAGGTAGGAATAGAGCTTGTTTATTTATTGGCTAATCTATAATCATTATTGTTTTAATAGCGAAAAGATGATTTTAGCATTATCGGTATTATCAATTAAGCCAGCAAATCTTTCTTTTTGTGGGCCAAAAGCATATACAGGAACATCTTCACCTGTATGACCGCCTGTTGTCCACCCTGTAAAGGAACGAGTATCAAAAATCTTCTCGATCGCATTATCAATAGTAGTTACATCTTTTTTCACTGCTGCTTTTTGTACGGATTGAATCTCTGTTGCTGTTAACGGGATAGAGATATATTTTCTTAGTGTGCTTTTTACATTAGCGCCTTTAGCGATTTCATTTGCCATAAAGTCAGGTGTACGTTTAGCTGCTTTTAACGATTCCACTTTGAAATTATATTCGCCACCAGCACCTAATGTCATTCCGCCTGTAGAATGGTCTGCTGTTGCTACTACTAATGTTTCACCATCTTTTTTGGCAAAATCGATAGCGGCTTGATACGCTTTTTCGAAATCGCCCATTTCGCTCATTGCACCGACTACATCATTATCGTGACCTGCCCAGTCGATCTGACTACCTTCTACCATTAAGAAGAATCCTTGATCATTTTGATCCAGACGCTTAATCGCTGCATTGGTCATTTCTTCTAAGGAAGGTGTTTTATTGGTGCGGTCGATAGCTTTGTCTAGTCCACCCGGTGCGAACAAACCTAGCAATTGATTACTTTTATTATTTAGCAATCCATTGCGATCTGTTACATAAGAATAACCTGCTTTTTTAAATTCTTCTGTTAGATTGCGATCTTTACGTACAAAATAATCTTTTCCTCCACCAAGCAACACATCAACTTTATGTTTACCATTGATCATTTCATCAAAATAATCATCAGCAATTCCAGCCATATTTTTACGACTCGGATCATGAGCACCAAAAGCCGCTGGAGTCGCATGCGTGATCTCCGAAGTTGCTACAAGCCCGGTAGACTTACCGTTCTCTTTAGCTTGTTCCAACACTGTTTTGACATTTGATTTGTCGTTATCTACTGCAATCGCAGCATTATATGTTTTGACTCCACCTGACATTGCTGTTGCAGCCGAAGCTGAATCTGTAATATTTTCTGCATCATCTTCAGGGTATGTAGTCTGTGCACCAACAAGATAAGCATCAAAAGCTGTTTTCTCGACTGTTTTTGTTGCAGGGTTATCTTTAAAATAACGGTACGCTGTCATATAAGAAGGCCCCATACCATCACCAATTAAAAAAATAACATTTTTTACTTTGGCTGGTTGATTTAATGCAGTCATGCCATCGTCTTGAGCAAGTGCAGTCTGCGATACTCCACCTGTCCATGTGATTCCAGCGATCGCCGCAATCGTAATCATTTTTTTCATCGTTTGTTTCATTTGTTTGTAAATCCCCTTTTTTTGTGATTTAGAAATATATGTACCAACAACCATATTCACTATACCGATCATATGTGAATTCTAAACCCTCGAAATATCAACTGTATGTAAATTCGTATCTACAGCAAAAAAACGCTATCTTATAAAAGATAGCGTTTTAGAGGTATTTCTTTATTTCTGAATCGTATACAAACGAGAACTTTCTTCCCAGATTTCACCTTGCTCCAGACGGAACAATCCTTTTTCATCGTCCGGTAAATCCACATTCGGTGCATTGACTAGATTGGTCTGTGGTTCAGGGCAGATAAATTCACCACACGCAATATTGTTCCAGATCATCCAGTGCTTATATGCTGTTCCTACATCATAGACTAATGTTACACCCAGACGTGTATCTGTAATTTCGGTAAAATTACGTCCACGCTGTGGTACAGCCGTATAATGATTGTCTGCTTCTTCGCCTGAAGGATTCGCTCCATCTGTTTGGAACTGTTTTTCCCATGCAGACAATGGCTGAAATTCTCCGGTTGGCAACATACGCTCTGTCATCTGATAACGCTTACCAATGGTCGCTTTAAATGACATATCTTCTGATGTACTATCTGTAGCAAAAGGAGCATTGAGCGCTGTATGGAAAGCAAGCATCACTGGCATATCTTCTGCGCCATCATTGCGAATTTGTATTTGTTGCAACAATCCATCAACCGACAATGTGTATTTCAATTTCACTGTAAATTGGTGTGGAAAGTATTTATATACGTCATGGTGCTCATCTACACTTACACTAAGCAAAACAGAGCTTGATTGTTCATTTGCTTCATATACATCCACATTCCAGGGAATCGTATGCAAAAATCCATGTAAATGATTATGCGTTTCTACTTCATTGATCGGGAAGGTATACGTTTTGCCATTCCATGTAAATGTTCCATCTTCATAACGATTCGGTGGGAATAACACAGGAATCCCATTTACACCTGGATTAGCGCGAAAAGCATCCATCTCGTTTTCTTTCGGTTCACGCAAAAAGCGGTATCCTTTTTCATGATCACGATAAGCAATTAAATTGGCTCCTATCGCTGGCAATACAATTGCTTCTTGCTTCGCGTATGTCAATACAATAGCAGGTTCTCCTTGATACGATTGTTCAGAAGCGCTGGTAAGATTAGACATGAACAAATTCCCCTTTTCGAATAGTAGGATAGAATACATTGTAAGATATTTTGCTTCGCAAAAATCACTTTTTGATTTCATAAGAGATGTCGCGTTTATAATTCCAAACGCTAGATGTAAGATATTTTGCTTCGCAAAAATCACTTTTGATTTCACTAAGAGATGTCGCGTTTATAATTCCAAACGCTAGACTAAACGGATTTTTTCTCCGCGTTTTGCGGATTCTAGACATGCCGCAATAACTTTTGTATTGCGAATAGCATCTTCCGGGCTATAAGGTAGTGGTGTTCCATCGATAACAGCCGCTGCAAATGCATCGACTTGAAGAGCGAAATGATTCGCTACCTGTACATTTTCTTCGCGCTTTCCTTCATCTGTATAAATCATCACTTGAGGCTCGCCTTCGCTATCATTGCGTCCAAAAGCATACGGTAATTTGATACGTCCTTTGGTACCTACAATTTCCAGAGCACAGCTAGGATACGCCCACATTCCACATTCAAATGTTAACGCTGCTGATCCTGGAAATTCAATCAGACCGGATGCCATCATATCTACATGATCATGTTTGGCTGAAAAGAATCCTTGAACCGTCACTGCAACAGGTTCTGACCCAAAGTACATACGTGCAGCAGATACTGGATAGACACCCAGATCGTATAATGAACCTCCACCCATTTCACGACGATATCGGACATTATCAATATCTTCAGCATTGTTGGATGTAAATCGCCCATGCATCGAACGAATTGTTCCTATTTCGCCGGATTCAATAATATCTCGAACACGAGCATGCTTAGGATGATAACGATACATAAATCCTTCTGCAAACAGTACGCCTGACTTGCGACAGACATCTACCATTTCAGCCGCTTCCTGTGCATCAAGTGCCGCAGGTTTTTCACATAATACATGCTTGCCTGCTTCCGCAGACTTGATCGTCCATTCTTTGTGCAAATGGTTCGGCAACGGAATATAGACAGCATCAATATCAGGATCTGCTAGTAACTCTTCATAACTACCATAAGCTCTTGGAATATTACATTGTTCTGCAACCACTTGTGCCAGTTCTAACGAACGGCTGGCGATGGCCAGTGTCTCATTGCGTAGTGACTCATGAATAGAAGGGATGACGGCGCTTACAGCAATCCCGGCGGTGCTCATAATGCCCCACTTTAATTTACGTTCAGTCATGATTGTATTCCTTCCCTTCGTTTTAAATTAAATGATTTTAACTTTCCGGCAAGGAGGTTGCTTCGTTTCTTGCAGATCAATCCTGTTAGGACTTTATTTATAATTGTCTGTGGCGGCTTTGGTGAGCATGCCAATACAGCGATCCAGATCCACTTTAACTTGTTTTTTGTAGAGATTCGCTTTCTCATGTCCATCATCGGTAAAGTGATAGATCACAATCTCTTGAAAATCAACTTTAGGATCGTTCCCTTTTAATTGCTTGGTTCGGTAAAGCACACCATCATGCACCAATTCGTGCAAAGCCCGATAAATTTCGCTCTGTGGAGGAGAATAACCAAACGACTCAAATCGTGCTTTCATCTCTTCTAGCATCTCATATCCATACCCATGATGTTCTTCAACCATAGAAATTAGATATAATTTGATAAAGGCTCGTTGTGCAATCATAAATGCCATTTCCTCTTCCCCCTTCTGCATACTGGTATGTGACCCGTTATCCAAAGGGTTAACCCATCAGAACATCTGTCCATGTTCTATTATATGAAATTTTCACTGGTTTGAAAAGTTAAGCAGTCTGTAATGACATAAGTGAAGCAAATAAATAAGAACAATTATAGAAGAAATACATCATCATATATTTGAAGTTTGACATGTATCACGCTTTTGAGGATTGAGATATCGCTGTTGATACGCGGTAGTTTATTTTTCTATTATGAATTTTTCATATATTGAAATAATTATAAAAATAGTTATTGAGTGATGATTTGCATTTTGATTCTTTATTCTTTTTTGCATTTATTCTAGTCTGTTTTTTATTCGCGTTTGTTCTTTTGAGCTTGTATTGTTGTTCTGCTTATTTGTTATTTTATTTATAAAATGGTTATCTATTTTTCTATAGATGTAGATAGATATTTTTTATTGCCTATTATGTATTTTACATATGATTAAATAATCATCATTTGATAGAATCATTCTTATAAATAAATCTTCTTGTAAAACGTACATTTTTGATTGCTACATATCGTTATTTACTACTCCACCTAAAAAAAATACCTCCAATTATTCAATCCAACCTTTATAAAAACCGGCTGAACTGAATATTGAAGGTGTAAGAAAAAAGTATTATAACATTCTTTTTTAGATTCCTGTCCATACATCTTTGGCATATTGACCTTTGCTTAGTAAGTCATCTAGCCATTGTACTGATTGTTCTTCGTTCACTTCATGTACTTCTTGATAAGCTTCCCGCAGTGTTTGTTCTACATCAGGAGCCATTTTGGTTCCATCGCCGCAGATATAGAAATGAGCACCTTGATCTATCAATTCGATCAATAGATGAGCATCTTGTTTCATTTGATGTTGAACATATACTTTGACTTCTTCTTTTTCACGAGAAAATGCAGTATGCAATGTAACTAGACCTTCACTTGCATATTTTTCTAACTCTTCTCGATACAAAAAGTCATGTTCTGGATGACGGCAACCAAAGTATAAATGAGCTTGACCCAAAGTATTACCTTCTTGTTGTAACACTTCTCTCGCTTGCAAAAAGCCACGGAAAGGAGCGATACCTGTTCCAGGTCCTACCATAATAATAGGAGTAGCTGGATCGTCTGGTAATTGGAATCCTGATTGTGGTCTACGAATAAACATTACAATCGATGATCCGATCGCTTGCTCGGCAAGATAATTAGAAGCAATACCGCGATATTCACCCTTACCACTACGTGCTGCTCCACGCACAACACTAACTGTAATACTGATTCGATCAGGATAAGCTTTCGGTGAACTAGAGATCGAATAGTAACGCGGTTTGAGCGGTGGCAATAATTCCAGGAAACGGTCAAATGGAATTTCACATGCTTCATATTTTTCGATCAAATCTAACATCGTAATTCGTTTCGCAAGCACTTCTGTTTTGTACTTTTCTTCATCTAATAAAGCTTCTAATTCTTTGCGATGTGGTGGACATACAGTATATGCCGCTACTTCGCGGATCTGTGCACGCGTTGCTGTATCTTGCAATTCTACGCTATGTCCTAGCAAATCCGGTAAGCTTACAGGACGTTCTAACGGTAAATGAGCCGCACTGCGTCCACTGCCTTTTAGCAATAAATGATCGGATGTTTTCAAATGAAAACGCTCGGTTACTCGTTTGATCAGACTGGCTGGATTTTGCGGTAATATGCCTAGATGATCCCCTTCACGATATGAGGCTTCAGCAGGCAAAGACACTTCGATATGACGTGTACTGCGACCACTATCATGATACTGTAATTCGCGATTTTCTAGAATTTCCGCATGAAAAGCATCATATGTCTCTGCAAGAGGAGTACCTACCATCCCACTTACAAAGCTAACCGATAAATTGCTATGCTCTTTCTTTTCACCTCCACTATAATTGAGGTCAAAAGCACCCATCAATTGAGGCCATAACATTTCTTTCCAATCATCTAATTGCTTTTCAAAATCATCACTTGCGTCGCCTTCACCTGCTTGATAGATACGCGCTGCTCCTAATTCAGCCAATCGCTGATCGATCAACTGCGGAATTTTCTGATACGTACTTGCCCAGTTATGATCTCCACAGCCAAATACAGCATATTTCACACCTTGTAGATCGCCTGATTCTGCACTCTGCAACCAATCTACAAAATACTTCGCATTATCCGGCGGATTACCATTGTAAGAAGCAGATACTACCAGCACAGCACCTTCAGTTGGAAGTTTGGCTGCGTAACTATCCAGTGTAGCCACTTCACTACGGAAGCCTAGATAATGACCGGTTTCTGCTAATTCACGCGCTATGCCTTCAGCAGTACCTAGATTAGAACCATATAAGACTAACAGCGGTGTATTGTGACCTGCTAACTTAGGATCTGCTTCGATTTTTTGAGATTTTTCTTGTTCTTGATTGTTTTCTTGCATCACAGCAACAGCAGCCGGACTTTTACGTACTTTTACTTTCATCGTAAAATTGTCCGGTTTAAGAGTAAGGGATTCTTTGATTTTGAGCTGATAATCAGTATGATCGATCATATCAAAATGTTTGAGTACCATACCAAGAACCAGCGTTGCTTCATGCAAAGCAAATTGCTGACCGATACAAGCACGTTGTCCATTTCCAAATGGTTTATACGCGTGATGAGGAACTTTGCTATCATCTTCAAATCGCTCAGGGCGGAATTCTTCAACATCATCGCCCCATGCTTCAGTATCCCGATGTAATTTGGGAATCAATACACTGACAGCATCGCCTTTATTCAAATGATATTGTCCATCTAAAACAGTATCTTCTTTGGCATATAATGAAAAAGCAGGCGCAGTTGGCCATAGACGCAAAGCTTCATTCAAAATCATCCGCACATAATTCAACTGTCTGACTTGTTTGTAAGATGGCAATGGATCTACCAGTACTCGGTCTACTTCTTCATAGGCTTTTTGTAATTTATCTTTATTTTTGAGCAAATAATAAATAGCAAAAGATAATAATCCACTGGTTGTCTCATGACCAGCGATTAGAAATGTAATCATCTGATAGCGGATATTTTCATCGTCTAATGTCTCGCCAGTCTCCGGGTCTTTGCCGTTAAGCATATGAGATAATAGATCGTCTTTGCCTTCGGTTAATCCTTCGCGGCGTTCTGCAATAATTTTGTCTACTGTAGAAAACATATGCTCAATATCATGCTTGTACTGGCGCTTTTTCGTAACCATCAATTTATCTTGAATATCTAACCGTTGCAATTGACTCATCGCTTCATCTAGCGCGCGTGTCATACTGATAATAAATGGATGAGGTTGATCACGATAAAAACTATTAAACCGATAATTGAACCCACACAGCCCTATCGTATCTAGCGTCAGACGTGTCATATCTTCAGGCACATTGACACTTTCATCTGGATTCAATCGTGCCCATTTCTGAACCAATTGAGTCGCAATATCCACCATCATATTCTGATACCCTTGCATGGCTCGCTGACTAAAGCTTGGCAGTAAAATGTGATGGGCTTTTTTCCAATTTGGTTCGTGTGTCCAACTTGTAAATAATCCATCTCCTGTAAATGGACGAACATTTTGAAGAGGTGCCCATACATTTTTATCAAATCGAGATTCGTCACACGCTTCCTGTACTAATTTATGACCGGAGAGATAAATATGTTCTCTGCCTGGCATTTCCATGCGAAAAATCGGTCCGTATTCATAAGATAATTTGATCACCGATTGTAACGGTGCCTCTGCATCGATCAGGGGTAAATTACCGAGTAAGCCTACTTTTTTCGGTTGTGGAATATCGGTATAGGTGGTCATTATGATTCCTCCTTATTTTTTCTGCTCTATCGCGTTCCAGCAACATTCCTCCACTTGCTCTATTAATTCTGCGGATAAGACCACGCCGCCAAGACGTACCGCATTATACAATTCTTTAAAAGCACCGAATACAATCGCTATTAACACAGGCGATGGCAAGGCACGAATCTTCTTTTGTTCAATACCATAATCGCAAAAAGCAAACAAACCCTGTTGTAATTGTTCAAAGGATTGCTTATTATCTGACGTCAAATACCATCCTTGCGCATGAGTCACAATAAAATGCAGACTGTTAATATCCTGTTTGGCAAAATGCACCATGCCATAAAATAAGCGTCTGAACTGTGTTCGAATATCTTCACCATCTTGATATAACTGTCCAATTGTTGCTTCTGTCAGTGCTGCTGTTCCCTGCTGGAATAAAACATTTACCAGCGCTTCTTTATTTTCAAAATAACGATAAATCGTTCCTGCTCCTACATTGGCGGCTTCAGCAATAACAGGTACTGTTGTGCCATCAAATCCACGATCAGCAAATAATTGAAGAGCAGCGGATAAGATCAATTCTTGTTTGCTCAACATCGCTTCCATCTTATTCACTCCCTTCTATCGTTGGCTTTCTCCATCATCTTTTTACATCCTATTGTTATAAAAATAGCTGTTTCATTTTACTGCTTCTAATGCGGAATGAATATTCATTCCGTAACTATACTATAAACTTCATTATCACTCTGTTTCAACTTTGGCGCTGTGAGACCTTGAATTGCTTGCACTTTTGGCTATTCACATATATTATGTTATACCAAAAAAGCAGACATCGATTGTTGTCAGATGTCTGCTTATTTTATGATGTTTTGACTTCACGCTTTTTACGTAAAGACATGCCTGTTAACCAGTGCCCATAAGGAATATACGAGATCACGTATGTTACCAGTACCGATAATACGAGTGTAAAGATCCATACTAATAACATTCTAATAGTTATATTCATTCCTGCTAATAATGATTCTTCAATTATATAACTTACCCTTAACATCAATGCATGTGCTAAATAACCACCGTATGAGTACCGACTCAATGTGATCCATAGTTGTCGATGAACCGTACCACCTGTAGACTGAATACTCAAAGCTACCATATAGATCAACGCTAGAAAAGCAATCAAAAATAATCCCATAGCCGGTTGCAATAAGGTTAATGCTATAAAACGTCTACCGAATGGAGCTTCTGGAGGAAAATGCCCTAAAACGAGCCCTGTATAGTACACCGCAAACAACCCGCATATTACTATCACAGGAAATTTAACCCGTTTTAGAATATCCAGGAACACATTTATATGTAATCCAGCCAAGGCACCTAATAGAAAATAAAATAAATAATAGATCACATTCCGATCAGCATACGTTGTAAAATACGCACTGATTACCGGAATATGTAACGATGTTGCTGTATCCGTAATCAAAGGTCTTGCGAATAAAATAAGCTCATATCCAGCAATTAATCCAATCATCAATAACCATGCACGTTTTCGTTGGCCATTGACCCAGGTTACTATTTTTCTAACTGCTATACGCAAAGGCGGAAACAACAAATACATCGGAATAATCATCACTATATACCATAAATGATAACTTGATTTGCCTGTAAGCCAGAACCGAATCATAGTAGTTATCGATTCCCATAACGGATGATTATAAATACCTACCATAAACGAATAGATAACCGACCATAACAGATAAGGCACAATAATATCTTTAAACCGTTTACGAACAAACGAGACATAATTGATTTTGCCTTCATAGTTATAAAAAAGCACCAGCCCTGTGATGAAAATAAAGGCCGGTACTGCAAATTTGGCCGCTAATAGCAAAAGAGTAAGCCGAGCCCCATCCTCCATTTTCAATTCTGGGACTACCGAAAAATGAGCAATCGAATGCTGAAGCACGACAGCGGCAAAAGCCATACCACGCAGAATCTCGATTTCTCTTAATCTAGGTTTTTTTGTCATAATGTACTCCTGAAGGAATATTCAATACTTTTTCATAAGTTAGTCTTATGAAGTCAGACGTGATCCACAACCCCAGCTTGCTGTATTAGACATTGTTGGTGTTGGCATACGCTGTGATTCATTTTTGGGTGATGGTGACGGTGCACCTGGAAGACGAAGTTCGTTGCGTAATTTGTTGATCCATTTACGACGATTTCTCTTTTTGTCCTTTGCAGAACCAGATGTAGGCTGAGTCAGTTTATCCTGTACGTCCATGATTATAACCTCCTCATTCGTATAGTAAAGGGAACATAATACATACCCTTTCAATGTCAGTATAACGCTTCTAACGATAATCTAACAGGGCATTTATAACCTAATGCACATTTTTTTGGGAAATTCATTAGCGAATGAAGTAGAATAATGACGAAAAGCTTATCTCTGGCCAATATGCTGACCAAAGATAAGCTTTATAATATCAATCTATTTCGATAGGTTTTTATCAATTATACGCCGTAACCGCCATTAGAATAAGAAGTCAATTTGTTATCTGATCCTTGACTATCATCGTTAAGACTGTCTTTATCTATTTCTTTATGCACTTTAGACGCATTTGGATCTTCCTCTGTACGTCCTACAGGTTGATCTTGTTTTGTTGTTGATTGATTCAATGTATCTTGAGTATCTGCTTGTGTGCGGTAACGTGTTTCATTCAATGTACGGTTATTGCGGAATACACCGTATACATTATCATAACGATCATCATCTTCGACTAACACAAGAATTTTGCCGTTATTCACATAACCTTCGTATTCACTAGCTTCATCTTCAGGAATACCCATACCGATCAAACCGCCTACTAGCCCGCCTGCTCCTGCTCCAACAGCAGCGCCTGTAATTGTTGCTGCGATAGGTCCTGCCGCTAGAATCGGCCCAATACCAGGAATTGCCAATGCTCCAAGACCTGCTAACAATCCTGCTGTTCCTCCAAGCACTCCACCTGTTGTTGCACCAGTGGCTACACCTTCAGGTGCTTTGGTATCTGTTTCTTCTGTAATATTGCGTAACTCTTCACGATCTTTAGTAATCACAGAGATTTCATCTGTAGAAAAGCCCTGACTTTTTAATTGTTCAATAGAATTTGAAGCTTCTTGTTCTGTATTAAATACACCTACGATTTTCTTATCCATGTGTAATTACCTCCCGAGTATAACCTTCTTTAACCTGCTATTATAAGGTTGCTTGTGAAGTTATTACCCGCGCTTAGATATCTTCAATCGGAATCGCAAAAAAATGTATTGACAAATCTCTTTTTTTGTAGTTAGACACTTAGCATTTATAATTTACGAGGTTTTGCACGATGTGTAGGTTCCGCTGTTAACGGATCATCTGGCCAATAATGCTTGGGATATCTACCTTTTAAGTCTTTTTTTATATCGAAATAAGCATCTTGCCAAAAGCTAACCAAATCATTGGTAACTTGTACCGGTCGTCCTGCCGGTGATAATAAATATATTGTTAATGGAATATGATGACCTAACATAGGTGTAGTGACACATCCAAATAACTCCTGTAATCTAACAGCGATAAATGGACGCTTTGGATCAGTATAGTCAATAGGAATACGTGATCCACTGGGAACTTCGATATGTGTAGGCGCTGCTGTATCTATTGCTTGTCGTTGTTCCCAGGATAAGCGATGAAGCAATAATTCTACTGTATTCAGCTTTTTTAATTCATGAAAACGACGGATTCCTTCTATATAAGGTAATAACCATTCATCCATTTCTGCTAATAAAGTGCTATCATCCATTGCAGGATAGTCAGGATCAAGCTGGTGCATAAAAGATATCCGCTCTCTCCATTGTATTGCAGTTTTGGTCCAGTTCAAGCTATCCAGACCTTTGCGCTGAATCGCCTTCACTATCGCTAATTGAATCTGTTCTACGGAAGGCTTAGGATCAGGTACTGATTGTAATAAAATTGCTCCTAGATAAGTATCGATTCGAGCAGATACCGATTCACGTTCTTCATCATAATCTACTTGATGTATCGATTGAATATGATGTGCATGTAACCGACGAAGCTGTGATTCACTAACTTCGGCTGCAAGTCGAATCAGACTATCTGCTCCTGCATCATCTAATTGTGCGGCTACAATATAAGAAGCTTTTGTTAGATAGTCCGAACGATGTGAAGACGATGCAAATGAAGCACCACGTCCCATACGCATTAGAAATGTACCATTACCACGATTTTTAGCGATACGATCAGGATAAGCTAACGATAACAACACCCCTGTATAAGATGAGGAAAGATCATACTCAGTTGAACGATGATCATGATATCCTTTTATCAGACGCGCTTGTTGTTCAAAACGTTGACTCCATTCTTTGATACGTTTACTAGCTGTATGATCTACTTTATAAGAAGAATGACCATGAAGAGCCTGTACACGATGTTCCAAATCTGCACCTGCTTCATGAAAAGACAAAAGATCACGCTCCTGTAACAATGCTGCAAGATCGCAAGCTTGTTGAACGATGCCTAAAGGAATAGCTTGAACAATCATATGAGCGAGACGAGGATGCACACGTAGCTTGGACAATTCACGTCCATGTGCTGTTATACATTTCTGTTCATCTAATGCTTCCAACTGAATAAGCAATTGACAAGCTTGGTCATGAGCAGCTTGTGGCGGCTGATCCAACCAGCTTAATTCGTTCATATTCGTTCCCCATACAGCAATATGCAAAGCCAGCGATGTCAGATCACTTTGGACAATCTCTGGTGAACGGGTAGTAGCTAAATAAGATTGTTCTTCTTCACTCCACATACGATAACATATACCCGCTTGTGTTCGTCCTGCTCTACCTCTACGCTGATCTGCACTATCTTGCGATACACGTTCTGTAGCTAGATGTTGCATCCCTGTACGAGCTGAAAAGACAGGAGTACGTGTCAGACCACTATCAATAACAATACGAATACCTGTTATTGTAATACTCGATTCAGCCAACGAAGTAGCTAACACTATTTTGCGTATCTTTTTTGCGGAAGAGACAATAACTTGATCTTGCTCTGATGCACTCATACCACCATGCAGAATCATCAATTCGATATGGTTGTAGATCGAGTCAATATATGATCTACATTCTCGCTGTACAGATCGAATCTCGCGTATACCTGGCAAAAAGACTAATATATCGCCTTCATGCTCTTGTAATGCTTTTTGAATAGTAATCGCTACTTTTTTCGCCCAATCTGAATAAGGACGTTGATACATATTAAAAATCGATTCACCCTGCACATAATACGTATGCACAGGATATGTTCGGCCTGCACTCGATAATATAGGAGCATCGCCCAACAAATGTGCTACAGGCTTAGGATTCATGGTAGCCGACATTACTAATACTCTTAAATCTTCACGCAAAATAGACCTGCTCTCTATCGTTAGAGCAAGCCCTAGATCAGCGTGCAGATTCCGTTCATGAAATTCATCGAAAATAATCAAACCAATCTGTTCTAATGAAGGATCGTGCTGTAACATCGCTGTCAAAATACCTTCGGTAACCACTTCGATGACTGTATTTTGGCTTACTTTGCTATCCAGTGCAACGCGATAGCCTACCGTTTCACCTACTTGCTCTCCTAAAGCCGACGCCATAAAACGTGCCGCCGAAATCGCTGCTACCCGCCGGGGTTCTAACATTATAATTCGCTTTCCTTTTAGCCAGGGTTCCTGAAGTAAAGCGATTGGAATACGTGTTGTTTTCCCTGCTCCTGGTTCCGCTGTTAACACTGCTACTCCTTGTTGTTCTAAGTAGAATTTCAAGTCAGGAATCAACGCATCTACAGGTAAATGTAATAATTCAGTCAAAACATTATTCCTTTCTATAAGTGCACTATAATAAGCACTATTTTTCTACTTTGATCCATATAAGTGTTACTATCCAAATACTGCACTTCTTCTATCTAATCAGATATTTATTCCCATCAGATCTAGTATCAAGACGACAGAACTATTGTTGATCGTTGCATTTTATATTCATTATATTCAAAAGGCTGTATTAAGTTAATCGCTTACGAATTTGACTTTCATATCGTTGATAAGAGGCATTGTCTTGCAGTCCTCGCTGGCTGGTAATCAATTGTAATCGTAATGTTTTCTCATCTAACTTACGATGTAGCGCTTGTCGTTCACCCGCATGTTCACAAGCTGCAATCAGATCAGTTAACGTCAACATCTCTTGTCGCAATCGTAATTCTTCTGGAATAATACCTGCATTTTTCATCACTTTGTAAGCTGCTCTTAATTCTTCAGGCACATGAGATAAATCTTCCAATTCTAACGGCTCTCCTTTACCTGCCAGATCATCGAATTCTCCTTGCTGTATCGCTTCATTAATCTTCTGTTCTGCTAACCAAGATAACATTGGATATAGTCACCTCTTTATGATTATCTTTTGATACATCATTAGTAATTTCTGCACATATCATATGATTTCATTATGTCTATCGATTTATATTATAGCGATTTCTAGAATGACATCATAATATAACAAAAGAAGCTCCTTTAACAGAGCTTCTTTATTATTTATAATATCATCTGGTGATCTTGAAATAGTTATCTATTTATTAACACAATAGCGATTCTGCTCCATCAATCGTAATCTGTGCTCCAGTAATATGAGCCGCTTCTGGAGAAGATAAGAATGTAACTAGATCTGCTACATTGTCTGCTGAACCAGATTGCCCAGCTAACGGTTGGCGACCATTCGGGAATTCGATAGGAATAGCTATATTTCGTACCAAATCATTTAGTTCTGTACTTTGGTCGATATTTGTAGAAATTGCCCCTGGACATATTACATTCACACGTACTTTGAATTGAGCCAGTTCAAGAGCTGCCATTTTAGCAAAAGCAACTTGACCTGCTTTGGAAGTGCTATAGGCTGACATCCCAAAGCTTGCAAATGTCGTGTTACCATTAATAGAACTGGTAATTACAATACTTCCACCATTATGATCTTTCAAAAAAGGAAGCGCATACTTGATCGTTAAGAACGTACCACCTAAATTGGTATTGATCGTACGCTGCCAATCTTCAAATCCAATCTGGTCGATCGGAGCTAGCACTCCATTAATACCTGCATTAGCGAACACGATATCAAGACCACTGAAATGCTCTGCTCCTGTCTGAATAGCGTGTTTTACTTGTTCTTCATTTGCAATATCCATCTCAAAAGCCAATGCTGCATCAGGACGAATCGCATTTGCTTCTGCTTCTGTTTCACGTATACGTTCAAGCGATAGATCACATAAGATCACATTCGCTCCTTCAGCTACGAATTTAAGAGCAGTCGCTTTACCAATGCCAGAACCTGCTCCGGTAACCAACGCTGTTTTTCCTGCAAAGCGATGTATATTGATTGTAGATTCCATCATTTACCCCACCCCTTTTGAATAATTATGTATACACGCGTATTCTAACCTCGTGCTTCAACAATTTACCCAATATAGACAGCAATGGAATCACCTTTTTTTATTTATTTACCAAAATCGACAATATAAAACCGAACAGCATCGTTCTGTTCGGTTTTATATTGTCGATTTTTATTTTTAAGAAGGATCAGGTTGTTGTACCCAATCAAGTAACATGCGTCGCAATTGCTTTTTGTCCACAGGAACAGCAATAACCCAATCTTCATAATCTTGATTGCTCATGCGAACGATCCAATTGGTATTGTGATCTGCTAATAACACAGCTCCTTGACGTTGCCAATTGTCTTCTTCCCATTGAGAAAACTGAATTTCAGCACGCAAACTGCAATTATGCAAGACTTTCGCAAAAATACGTGAGCCTTCTGAATCCCCTGTCATTTGAGTCAATTCCGTCGTAATTTTTTCTAAATGAATCGGTTCTTTATGATGGAAATACTGATCAAACCACTGTTTGGAAAAAGTTAAAGCAGGCATTTCTCCGATAGCATTATTACTTAACTTCATTCGTCGTAACAATAACGTACAAGCTTTATTCAGACTTCCGAGTTCTGTTAATGTATAACTTCCCGGTAACGTTGAAGCTTGCTTGATATCGACTACTGTCTCATGAGTAAAGTAGCTGTTTCCTTCACGCACTTTATTCGTCGTATCTGTAGCATAAAAGTAGCGGATACAGCATCCGCGCTTGTAATTACCTACAAATTTCCCTTGCAAATAAGCATCTGGTGGATGAAGTGATATTTCATCATTACTATCTATGATTAGACATCCTTTTTGTACAAGAGATGTACTTGCTTGCTTCCATATATCAGCCAGTTCTTCGACTGTACTATCTTGTAACGGATTATCCATTCCCATAATCTGATCAAATCCAAGGACACTGCCTAAAAAGAACAGTTCTTTGTCTGTCAACGTTATCATAGGTTCTTTGGAAGAGTTCAAAGTTAACATGTGGGTCTATCTTCTCCCTTCAATACTGACATGTGAGCTTTTATAACTATATAAAGGGCAAGGATGTATGAAAATTATACAATAAAGGTTCTTAGTACCTATTCAAATGTAGCACTATAGGCTTAATTTTGTCAATTGTTTCGCAAAAATATTCCATTTTTACCCATATATGATTATTATAAGAAATATACTATGTAGCTTTTGTTGTACCTTCATGAACATTATGTGTCTCCTTACTAAATTAATGTTCAGGTTTTAGGTGAAAATCATGTAATTTTAAGTTTTCTTTAAGGAAAGGTGATTACAATAAAGTCAAGTTAGTCGAAAGGCTAACACAAACAACTTTTGAATTCAAATTACTTATAACAATAAACGAGGTGATTAATAGTGAAAACGACAATTCTTTTAGAGAACAAGATGGTTCCGGTTTACTTTAACGCCGAGAATACACAACCAATGTCCAAGCTGTTAAGACTATTACGCAGAACGATTGAACACAAAATTGTAAATGGTAAAAAAATGATCAAAACATGTCTAGATACTGTGATTAGTATTGAGGTTGTAGGTTCTGAAGCGATTTTGCATACTTATCGTGAAAGTGATACTTTAGCTTTATCGTTATACTAAAATGAAAGTGCTTTTTCTACATCCTATAGACATTACGATGGGCCTAACAACGGAACGACTCCGTATGGCCCTTTCTGTCTGAATCTTTTCTACTTACATAAATGACGTACTTGTCTATCTTAGAATCGATAATATTTATGAACAGATCATGTTCTGTAGATGTTATCGATTTTTTGTATACAATTCTATAGTTTTCAACAAAAATGTCTAATAATAAATTGTTCCCCAATTAACTTTAAGTAATCTAGTGTAATTTAAAAAGAAATATCTTTAAAGTTATTAAATTACTGAAGTGATAGTCTGTATCAAATGTATATTATGTGATATAATAGGTTTATTAAAAGAGGTGATATAGATGGATACATCAATGCTTTGTCCTCGATTCGAAAAGGGGATGCAGATTTTAAGTAAACGTTGGAATGGCTTAATTATTTATCAACTGATGGGTGGTCCTCAACGCTTTTGCTCTATTCAATCGTCACTCCCGGTAAGCGGTCGTCTTTTGTCTGAACGCCTGAAGGATCTAGAGCATGAAGGAATGGTTGTTCGCCATGTATACCCTGAGACGCCAGTACGGATTGAATATGAATTAACTCAAAAAGGATTGGCATTAGAATCTGTTATACGCGGTATTCAGGATTGGTCTCAATCATGGGTAGAACCAGAAGCAATGGTTTTAGAAGCCGAGTATGCTCAAACTGCTAAATAAACAACCATGATAACGATAAAAAACATCCGCCTCCCTTGAGGAGAACGGATGTTTTTTTGTGTAATATCATCTTATACTATATACATCATCAAATCTCAATGATTATCTACTGAAGATAAACGTTCTCTTTACAATCAAAGATTAGCACTATACATCATATACAGTCATATTAGCTGATATACTGTTTTTTTCTGCCTGCTTCTTGCTTTTCTGCACTCCGAATACGAATAACAAATAAGCGTAATAAATTGGTACGAGTATGCTCATCGGCTTCACGATTTAATTTACGGAGTATAAAACGATCTATTGACATGCCTGCTCAACTCCTTCTCAATTCGCCAGAAGCATCGTTACCAATTACAGAGGCTATAATAAGATTATGGTAAATCTTCCGGTAAGAATTAATAACCGCATTTTATATTTTTCAAACTACGTTTATCATTTTTTTAAACGAAATATATCTATTCTTTGTCATATCATAAGTGAAAAAACTGCTTTACGATTCTTTAAGAATCGCAAAGCAGTTTTGCTAATAGTATAAGTTTTTTTTAATTTTATCTTACAGAACTATCTTCTATATATCACTTTGTATTAAATATTAGGAAATTCGCGGTACTGATGTTGAATACTAATCCAACGTGTACGCGTAAATTTCTCAATCGCCCATTCTCCGCCAAAGCGTCCTAGACCTGAAGATTTTTCGCCACCGAACATCACATGTGCTTCATCGTTGACAGGTTGATCGTTTACATGGATCATACCACTTTCTACTTCTTGAGCAACACGATAGCCACGTTCTAGATTGGATGTAAATACAGAACCACTTAATCCATATTCACTACTATTCACAATGCGAATCGCATCTGCTTCGTCTTTCGCACGAATTAACAAGGCTACCGGCCCAAATAATTCATGTTGTGCTGCTGAATTTTCTGGAGATACTTCACTCAGTACAGTTGGTTCAAGCACACTACCTTTACTTTTACCACCGTATAGCAGTTTAGCGCCTTCTTTTTGCGCATTTTCTATCACTTCAAGTAAACGATCTACTTCTTTTTCATGAATCAATGGGCCGACTAATGTTTTGGCATCAGCAGGATCACCGAATTTGAGACCTTTTACAGTATTCGTAAATTTCTCTACAAACGTATCATAGATAGAATGATCAATAACGATGCGGTTTAGTGCCATACAGATTTGTCCTTGATGGAAAAACTTCCCGTAGACTGCCGCTTCTACAGCTTTATCGATATCAGCATCATCTAACACGATCATCGCATTATCTCCACCAAGTTCTAAAGCTACATCTTTTAAATGTTCGCCTGCTAATTTACCTATGCCGCGTCCTACTTCAGTAGAACCTGTAAAAGAAATCAATTTAGGAATTGGATGCTTCACAAAAGCATCTCCGATTTCGCTACCACTACCACTTACGACACTAAGTACTCCTTTAGGCAATCCTGCTTTTTCAAAAATATCAGCAATTAGTAATCCTGCTGTAATCGGTGTATCTGAAGCCGGTTTGATCACAACACCGTTACCTACAGCTAATGCAGGTGCTACAGAACGCATACATAAATGTAATGGAAAATTCCACGGCCCTATTACACCAATTACGCCTTTGGCTTCACGAACAACACGATTTTCTTTTCCAGGAATATCAGAACCGATCAGTTCACCTTTCATACGGTAAGGGAACGAAGAAGATTCTTCCAAAATACGTACTGTTGTCATCCATTCACGTTCTGCTTTGACATGAGTACTACCTGATTCAGCAATCAGTAAATCTACAATTTCTTCTTTACGTTCATTCATTTGTACCATTGCTTCGCGCATCACTTTGGCACGAGCAGCCAGTGGCATTTTAGACCACTTTTTACCTTCTGTTTGTGCAGTTTTGTACGATTTATCCAAGTCGTTCTCATCAGATGAACGCCACTCTACTAATGTTTCACCTGTATATGGATTTTTATTTTGCATCATTTTGTCAGAAGAACCTTCTACCCATTCTCCAGCGATAAATTGTTTATTCCAATGTGCGTATTTCGATTGTACTAATGTCATTGTTGTATCCTCCTTGATGTGTGTTATATAAGATTGTTAAACCATAAACATACACTTTTTGTTGTATTTATTATTCTATTCATCTCATAAGAAAATTGATTTTCTTTACTACATATTTCTAATTAAATTATAAAAGTGAAATCGTAACAATTAGTTAGTATATTACTATTGTTACAATTGCTTCTCGTATTCTTTACCCTCGTATATAGATAAGCAAACATGCACACTACATTTATATATCATTATTGGTATATAAAAAAAACTAGTATCATTTAAGATAGCTAGCTTTTTAGATCGATTATTTGATTTTTAAATTCATACATAATGCTATTCTGATTTGCGTCCGACGATAATTCCATGTGTACTCAGACCGAGTATGCTCCGTTCTCGACAAGTTTGAAGATGATAATCTAACCATATCTGGTACATGTTCTCTTCAAGATGGTCTATCGAACCATCTATCGTATGTGTGATTCCATCTGCACCCGCATGATCCACAATTTGAGCATTAGCCGCTAATACATCTTGTTCTATTTGTTCAGGTGATGTTACATACAAGTCTGTCCAAAAGCTATCTTCTGCTCCATCGTAAAATACACCTTCTTGCAATACTTTTTCCACTACAGAGGAACGTAAATAACTTTGTTCTTTGACAGCTAACATAGGAACGATCGAATATTTATTGATATACGCGACAATCAGTATTCCACCTGGACGCAAGACACGCATACTTTCCGCAAGACAAGATGCCCGATCAGCAGCAGAAGTAAGATGATAATAAGGTCCCAGGCAAATTACCATATCAAATGATTCATTAGCGATTCCAGACAATGTAGTAGCATTTCCAATTTCAGCTTGTAACGAATCGTTCAGATGTAGTTGTAGTGATTTGGCTTGAATCTGTTCAATATGCTTAGGAGTAATATCTATCGCTTTAACTGAATGCCCTTGCTTGGCATAATGAATAGCGTATGCCCCGCTTCCTGCTCCACTATCTAAAATTGAAGATACTGGAGGTAACTGGGATAACCATGTATCTATCATATGTATAGTTGTCATATACTCGACAGCACGAGATGGGCGCTCAAATCGTGAATCTTCATTATATGATTGGTAAAACTTTGCTACTTGTTCAGACATCTTATTACCTCCTTTATTGATTCTATCCATTATATGACAATCTATCCTATATGATAAGTACAAATAGTAAATGATCTTGACAGCTTTTTGTAACGGTGAGAAAATAATTTTTTGTATGATTTGGAGTACACGATGTACAGTAAAGGAGTGATATAAGATATGAAAACATCTTTTTTGCAATTACGTGGTATCCATCCTCTGGCATGGACGATCATTGTAGGCACATTGTTTGGACGAATGGCAACTTCAATGAGTATTCCTTTTTTATCTATTTATCTTACTCAATCTTTAGGAGCTTCACCTACGCAGACAGGAATTACTGTAGCTGTTAGTTCATTAGTAGGCGTATTTGCTAGCTTTTACGGAGGGTATATTTCAGACCGTATTGGTCGCAAAAAAGTAATGATTTTATCAATAGCTGGTTGGAGTATTGTATTTTTTGCGTTTGCAGCTTCTAATCAAATCTGGATGTTTTTTATAGTCAACACATTAAATGGACTATGCCGCTCTTTATTTGAACCGACTTCGCGAGCATTATTATCTGAAGTCACCCCTCAAGAGCAAAAATTATTGATTTTTAATATGCGTTATACCGCTATTAATGTCGGTGTTGTTTTTGGCCCTTTATTAGGATTGTGGTTTAGCACCAATGGATCAAGCAGTGCTTTTATAATGGCTGGATGTATCTATGTACTATATACGGTCGTACTTATGTTTCAATTTGGCAAACATCCTATACATATTGAATCAAATTCTACTACAGAACAACGGATTACTTTAAAAAAAGCGTTACGGGTTATTTCTCAAGATCGAATTTTTTTATACATATTGATTGGAACGACATTCTGTGTACTAGGTTACGGTCATCTTAATTCAACGTTACCGCAATATTTAGCGTTAGTTCCTGATCTACACAATGGAGCGACATGGTTTGCGTACATGTTAACACTGAATGCAATTACAGTTCTGGTAGTACAATATCCGCTGGTCAAATGGGCTTCACGTTTTGCTCCTGTAGTGTCATTGATTATTGGCAATATTTTTGTAGCTACAAGCTTACTATTATATGGGCTTGCCAGTACAGGTCTAGCATTTATGATCATTACTGTTATTTTTACAATCGGTGAAGTTTTGTTATTTACGATGATGGATATGCTAATTGATCGGATAGCGAAGCCTGAATGGAAAGGAACTTATTTTGGAACGATTGGATTTAACAATTTAGGTAATGTGTGCGCCCCGATACTTGGAGGTTTTCTACTGGATGTTAAAGGCGCACAGCATAGTATGCACATATTTGTACCGCTTGCTTTGACATGTGCACTTGGTTTACCTTTTCTGATTGCTGCTTATCGGCGTATGAATCTTTCTTATAAACATTGATCTAATTAGCGCTGAGTACGTATTTCACTAGCTACAATATCTAGAATAGAATGTTCACCCAAGCTACTTATAAATGAGTACATCGATAGACTACTTAGCCATTCTTCGCTTACTTCCCCTTGCTCTACTTGAGCTAACAGATAATCCCGTATAGGTGCTTCTGTACGTGACCAGGGAACCGTCCGCATACCGCCTATTTCTTGTCCGGCGGAGCGGCGATCCCACACAGCCACCACTTGTTCCAATGAAAATACGATAGAGATTCCTTGTTCTGTCTGAAAGTATACTTTAACCTGCTCGGGTAAAAGAATTACTTGCTGTATGACTCCATCCATTAAAGGAATATCACCTATAAAAATATCATTTACCATCGCTATACTCCATTCTTTCGCTACTTACTTTATAGATTCTGTTGTTTCGTTGCTAAAGTAATATGCTTGATCAGCTCAGGCATCCACTCCGACAATACATAAAAGGTAAATCCAGCTTGCTTCGCTTTGGATGTATCCATAATCCATGAATCTGGCACTCCAAAAGGAGATTGTGCATCTTCATCTGTCTCGCTTTGTATAATAGCTTGTTGACCTGTACCTTGCTCTATCCACTGGATTAATTCACGCAAGCTCACTTCTCCATCAGAACGTGCATTAACAGGGCCTGTTAGATCAGAAGAAATCCCTAACCAGAATAAAAATTCAGCCGCTTCTTGCTCATGAATAAAGTTCATCTGTGCTTCAATATTGGAAATGCCTATCACTTTGCCACTTAACACACGTTCGATATGGAAATGTAGCCGTTTTGTATAATCATTAGGGCCTAACACAATAGGAAATCGTACCGCTGCTACTGGAAAATCAGCTTGTTGAAAAAAAACAGCTTCTGCTTGACGCTTGCCTTCTCCATAACTAAGCTTCGCTTCTGGATCTTTATCGATTGTATAGTGATGTGTATCTACATCCTGTTCATGCAATACGCCTTTGCCAAAATCATAAACAGACAAGCTAGACGTCAAAATATAACGCTTTGCTTTATGTTTGAAAATAGCTACCGCTTCACGCGCCTGCTGTGGTGTAAAACAAATATTATCGTACACAACATCATACTGCTGATTTCCTATGGCTTTTTCCAAAGCGACAGCATCTTCACGATCTACAACTAATCGTTTGACCTGATCTCCAAATTCATCTTCTGTCTGACCACGAGTCAGCAACGTAACTTCAATCTGTTCTTTCAGTAAAAGTTCCACTAGGTTTTTGCCGAAAAAGCGTGTGCCTCCTAATACCAATACGTTCGTCATCAACAATTCCTCCTATTTGATATCTAATAGTTTGTGAGCTTTCCAGATAAACGTAGCCATTAAGATATACACAAGTAAACCAAAAACAACGTATATCACTCCTAATAATCCTGCTAACATGACCAAGCTGCCTTCACTTGTAGACGATACAAACGCACTGATTGCTAACACTGCTAACGCCAAAATCTGATTGCATACATAAATAATCCAACGTTGATAAGATATTTTTTTGAAATCTGGCAAGTTCTGTGCTTCTGCTATCTCTCCTATACCTTTACATACGGTATAGATGATAAACAAATCTGCAATAATCACTAATAGCGATACAATTGTCAACCACCAAGGCAAAGGTAATACATTGGCTTGACCTGGTAAAAAGATTTGAATAATCGCAAGTACAGCCGCTCCGATAGCTGCCGGTTTACCTTTAGCAAATTGCGGATTTACTTTTTCCAATTTCATAAATCCTACAAAATACAGAACGCTTACAATTACAGTCGGCACATAATCTAACCAGATCGCTGCTAATCCTAATTTGTTCAATCCTGTAACAATGATCCCTAATATAGCTTGACCCAAAAAGGCCCAAAACAAAAACAAAATACTCATATGATTCTCCTTTTCGTTTGCCTGCTTCAAATATGTATACTCTGTCTTGCCTTTCTATCTTACCATCAAATGGCGTTCTTACCAAAAAAGCAAATCTAGCTATAGCGTGTAATCATGATAGGATATAGGCAAAACGTATAACCATATCCTGCCAGAATACGCTATGATTATTGTAATAAATAATCAACTTTCAGGGGGAATTATTATGCCAAAAGTACTCAGTAGCAATATCGGTTATCCGCGTCTTGGTGAACAACGCGAATGGAAAAAAGCACTAGAATCGTTCTGGAGTAACAAATCTTCGGAAGCTGACTTTTTACAAACGATGAAAGAATTGCGCCTTGCTCATTTAAGCAAGCAAAGTAAAGCTGGGATTGATCTAATTCCTGTAGGCGACTTTTCTTATTATGATCATGTCTTGGATACGGCGGTTACTTTTGGATTAGTACCTGAACGCTTTGGTTATACAGGTGGCGAAGTATCATTACAACAATACTTTGCTATTGCTCGTGGAACAGACAACGCCACCGCAGGCGAAATGACCAAATGGTTCAATACCAACTACCATTACATCGTACCTGAACTGGGTGGAATTACACCGCAATTAACTGAAAATCGTCCATTGCGATTATATTTAGAAGCCAAAACAGAATTAGGTATTGAAACTAAGCCGGTATTGATCGGCCCTTATACCTTCCTCAAACTATCTAAAGGCTATGAAGCTTCTGAATTCAAGCAGTGGTTGGATCAGTTAGCTCCATTATATGTAGAGATATTACAAGGATTGAACAAAGCAGGTGTACGCTGGGTTCAAATCGATGAGCCTTCACTTGCTCTGGAAGTATCTGCTGAAGAATGGCAATGGGTGCAAGAGATTTATACTCAATTCAATCAAGCGACTCCTGATGTGAATCTGCTCGTACAGACTTATTTTGAAGGTGTAGATGACTTCGGTAAATTAATCGATCTACCTGTGCAAGGTATCGGCTTAGATTTTGTACATGGATTGGAGCAAAATCTTAACAATCTAGATGACTGGGGCTTCCCGGAAGATAAAATTTTAGGCGTAGGTCTAGTAGATGGACGTAATATCTGGCGCTCCAAATTAGAAGATAAAATTCAATTAATTCAAAATATCTCTCAAACGGTACCTGCGGATCGCTTACTGATTCAGCCATCTTGCAGTCTGCAACATGTGCCTGTGACGACCAATAGTGAAACTTCTCTTGATCCGATTATCAAAGACGCTTTAGCGTTTGCCGATCAGAAATTAGAAGAACTGGCGTTATTAACGAAAGCGGCAAATATTGGTGCTCCTGCTGTGCAAGAAGCGTTAGACCGTAGTCGTGAAGCAGTCGAACGCATTGCTAGTTCGTCATGGCGCGCTCCGCAAGAAGAACATGTACAACAAAATGAAGGTTCTGCTACACGTAATGTTCCTTTTGCACAGCGTCAGGTAATTCATGCAGACAAATGGAAATTGCCATTATTACCTACGACTACGATCGGTAGCTTTCCACAAACCGTAGAAGTACGTCGTGCTCGTCAGTTATGGCGCAAAGGTGAATTATCGCCAGCAGATTATAACCGTTTTATCGAAGAACAGATTCAAGACTGGATTTCGATTCAAGAAGAATTGAATTTGGATGTATTGGTACATGGTGAATTTGAACGTACTGATATGGTTGAGTTTTTCGGAGAGCAGTTAGATGGATTTACATTTACACGCTTTGGCTGGGTTCAATCATATGGTTCTCGTTGCGTTAAGCCACCTGTAATCTACGGTAATGTTCATTTTGTGAAGCCAATGACGGTGACAGAAACCAAATATGCTCAATCTTTAACAAGCAAACCTGTTAAAGGCATGCTAACAGGCCCGGTGACGATCTTGAACTGGTCTTTTGTACGGGACGATATTCCACGTAGCAAAGTGTCTTATCAGATTGCACGCGCGATCTCGGACGAAATTCTGGCACTTGAAGCCGCAGGTATTGAAATGATTCAGGTCGATGAGCCTGCGTTACGTGAAGGATTACCTCTCAAACGTAACAAATGGCAAGAATATCTGGATTGGGCAGTAGGTTCATTCCGTTTATCGACAGCCGCTGTGCAAGAAACGACTCAAATTCATACTCACATGTGCTATTCGGAATTCCATGACATTATTGATGCGATTAAAGATATGGATGCAGATGTTATCTCGATTGAAACGTCACGTAGTCATGGTGAATTGATTTCGTCTTTTGAAGTACATGGTTATGATAAAGGTATTGGTCTGGGTGTCTATGATATCCATAGTCCGCGTGTTCCTGCGAAAGAAGAAATGGTACAGTTGATCGAACGTGCTCTACGTGTACTGGATCCCAAATTGTTCTGGATCAACCCAGACTGCGGATTGAAAACACGCGCTCATCCTGAAACAGTCGCTGCTCTCAAATTAATGGTAGAAGCCGCAGACGATATCCGTCATAAATTAGGGCAAGAAGTAAGCGCAAGTAAGCTTTAATTGCCCAAAAGGTCTATGTAATCATAAAGATGGCTCAACAAAATAAATACATTACATCATAAAATGATTGCTGATCTTCAACCAAATGTCTAATAAGCTAATAGATTCACAAATAAAAGCCTTTCATGATTAGAGCATATTCCGACAGATGCTCTTGATCGTGAAAGGCTTTTGACTTGTAAGTAGATTATTTATTCAAAAACAGGACGCATAAAGCTACGTTCATAACTAATAATACATTTGTTCTGATTGGCAAATTCAAACGCTTGCTGACACTCTTCATCCACCGTCATGTTATAACGATACTTTTCATAATCAGCAAGACTTGGAAAAGAAAATAAAGCATAAGCAATATTATTTGCACCTTCATGTGGAAGAAAATAACCATGATGGGTGCCGCCTAATTTGTTCACTAACGGTATCCACATTTTGGCGTATTGCTCAAATTCTTTGACTTGATAAGGATCGATCACATATTTGAGATAGCATGTAATCATAGCTTTCCTCCTGTGTTATTCAGTAATCCAGACTGTTTTTTCAGCAAAAGGAGTACGTTTGCTTTGTTGATCATTATTTTCAGGTACACCGATATAGATAAAGCCCAACATTTTACCTTTTGCGCTTAGATCAAATGCTTTGCCCATCAATTCATGATAACAAGGTTCGCCACTTCTCCATACTGCGCCTAGCCCTAACTCATGAATTTCAAGCAACATATTTTGAATCGCTGCAAAGACAGCACCATATTCTTCAAGTTCAATAATTTTGGAGTTATCTACAGGTTCTACAGCTACAGCAATAATTAGAGGTGCACGCTCTACCTTTTTGCGTGCAGAAGATAGACTTTCTTCAGTCACTTCACCATTGCCTGCTACACTAGCTAATGCTTCTGCTAACTTATTACGTCCATTACCTTCTAACACGAAAAATTTCCACGGTTCTGTCAACCGATGATTTGGTGCCCAAATTCCTGCTTCCAAAATACGCTCAATACTTTCACGCGGAATAGCATCCTGTTTCACTTTACCGATCGAACGACGATTACGAATACTTTCTGAAATACTCATATCTAAATTCCTCCTATGTGATAATCATTCTCAGTCTCTTGTTTATTGTACACGAAGTGGAAAGAAATCTCTAATTTTGGTATTAAGTTTGCCTAGATGTAAGATATACCTCTATTCATAAGAAAAAAGATACCTCTTATAACAAAAAGTATCTTCTTAATAAACAATAAGAATCTTGATAACTATGTAAAAATTAAATTCACTTTACAAATCCCCGAACCCGCCCTCGTCTATATCTATAATCAGCATGTGGTAGTAACAATAATAGGTGAGTTGTACTCATGTAACAATACAAGGCTAATTTATCATTTGAAGGACTCGAACCTTCAGAAATTGCCCCTCATTTCTACCCAGCGGTCCAACTTAAACCAGTTGGCGGTTTGTATGCTCGCCTTATAGATAATAGATTACCAACTTGTAAGTGTGTACTGTATAATCTTTAATCAACCAAGTCTGTTTTCCAGTTCAGTTCTTGAATACGGGTATCCAGTTCACGATATGTTTTTGCCAGATGATCCATCTCTTCTTGCAACGTTCCTATATTTACCGTTGCTAAAAAACGGACTTCTGATTTCGTATAACGATCTTGCTTAATACTTGCTGTATGCATCAGCTCATTTAGTATATTTCGGCGCAGTCCAAGAGTATCGCGATCTGCTAAAGCATCTGCTAATGTCGTTTCATTTTCAAAAATAACTTGTGAGTTGGTTCGATTAATCCGTTTGATTAGTACATTCAATTCGGTCAATAGATGTCCCATTTCTTTCAACAATTCATTAGGACGCTCAGGCGGCTTTTCACCTTCTTGTACTTTGGCACTTCGGCTCAGACGTACTTTCATCTGTTCTATTCTTTTTTGTACATCAGATCGTACTATTAATGCTTCTGCTAATTTCATTTTTTACACCTCCATTACCTATTTCTTCATTATTCCGTAAATGTCCCTATCATTATAGGTATAACCAATCACTGTATAAATAAACCTTGTGTAATATGCTAAAATAAAGAAAATGGTCATTCAGGAGGAATTACGATGGGTAAAGAAATCGAAAAAAAATACGTATTACATAGTTATCCAGAAGATTTGGATATTGTAGAGACACAAGAAATTCACCAAACCTATCTAGCTACTAGCGAATCAGAGACATTACGTGTACGCAAATTAGTGATTGATGGTCAAGAGCAATTCACGATGACACACAAAGCTGGAAAAGATCTGGTGCGCGAAGAAACAGAATTTGATATTGGTGCGGGTATTTATGAACAATTAATAGGTAAGTTAGATGTTATTCCATTAATAAAAACACGTAAAAAAGTAAAGTGGAATCATTATCAATTTGACCTTGATATTTATCATAATACAGTACAACCTGATCTAATCACGATCGAGATTGAATTTGCAGAAGAGGCAGATGTACAACATTTTCAAAAACCGGATTGGTTCGGTGAAGATGTGACCGGTGAAAGCCAATATGTAAATAGCGTACTGTGGGAAGATATTCAGTCAGCCGCTAAATAAAATGTAGACAATATCCCTCATTCTATAACGTATTCTAATATTGTAAAAAGCGATTGATGATTTAAAAATAGCGTAGTATCTCGGATATAATGAGCTTGAGATGCTACGCTATTTGGCTTACTATTGTTCTTCTTTGAATAGCAAAGTTAGACGATTCCATTCTTGCTCAAATGCTTCTTGTTCTACAAAAGGACATTCACCTGAAAAATACCAATCTGTCAGTAAAAAGATCAATTCATACATACCTTGATAATATGCTTCAGGATAAGGATTTTTAGCGCGGAAATTTTCATGTGATGACCAATCTTTAACAAAATTCGTAAAAAACCAGAATCCACTTGCTATATGCCGTTCTAATGGCGCAGTAGGCTCTAATTGTTGGATATATTTTACCATCCATTCTAATACTTTTACCAAATGAGCATGATCCCAATTCAATTCTACTCGTAAGCGCAATATAAAGCTTTCTTTTTCTCCTTCTAATTCATGTAATAGTTGTTGGGCAATATTCTCTTTATTCATTATCTAACCCTCCTTGATTTCAATATTGTATTATCTAATCCTACAGCGATCAGTATACCCACTGTATAACGAAGCAGATCAATCCACAAAAAGCCTTTACCTAAAACCAATCCACCAATCATAGTATAGCGAATTTCATTGATCCATATTGCTTGATATAGCTGACTACACTCTATCAGATAACAACATAACAAACTGAAGATTACTGCAAATAACAGACTTTTATGTACCCATATAATACGTACTCCTATATAAATCATTATCGCCCATAATGCATCTCCTGCATGATCGGATAAAATATCAGGTAACGTATACGTATGGTAATCATACCGAAAAAATAAAGTAAAAGCGACTTCATAAGGATTATCAGACCCTTAGAAGTCGCTTCTATATTTGTATAGTGATCTATGCAATGATTTACTATTAATCTGTAATTTTTTACTTGGCTGGTGCAGGTTTCACTTTAGCTTTTTTAGGTTTCTTTTTACCATAATTGCGGAACTTCTCTTCCAGTTCTTCTAATGTAAAGCCTTTGGTTTCTGGTAAATACTTTTGTACAAATGCAATCGCCAGTACTCCCAAAGCTGCGAACAAATAGAATGTTGCAGATAGTCCGATACCGGACATCAATACAGGGAATGTTAAACCAACTAAAAAGTTAACAATCCATAAGCAGAATACCGTAACACCCATTCCGAATCCACGTAATTGTAACGGGAAAATTTCAGATAACATCAACCAGGTTACCGGAGAGATTGCGCCTTGTTGGAAAGCAAGGAAGGTAACAGTTAACGATAAGATGACATAAGGCAAAGCTGGTGAACCTTCCAATACTGCTGAGAAAATCGCAATCAACAATAACACGCAGGTTGTACCGATCAGACCTGTTCTAAGCATCGGACGACGACCTACTTTACCTAGCAACCACATACCCAAAAATGTTGCAGCTACAGAGATAACACCATTCGCAATATTACTGATCAAAGCTGCTTTGGTTTCAAAACCTGAATCTTTGAGAATCTCAGTACCATAGTAAATAATTGAATTGACACCGGTAATCTGTTGAACAACTGCGATACCTAATCCAATAAACATTAGACGACGTATCCAGGGTACAGCAAGGTCTTTAAAGCCTGCTTTTTCTGTACTTTCTTCTGCATCAAAGGAAGCTTTAATTTCTTCGACTTCGATTTTTGCTTGTTCTTCTGTACGAATTTTGCGAAGTGCTTTTAATGCACGTTCATTTTTACCTTTGGCGACTAACCAGCGTGGACTTTCAGGAACACGTAACATTCCGAAAAATAAGAAAATTGCTGGAATCGAAGCAATTGCTAACATGTAACGCCATACATGGGTATTGTCGCCCATTGTTATCCCTAAAATTGCATTAAAGATAAAAGCAAGTAATTGTCCACTAACAATCATCAGCTCATTACGTGTAACGATACCACCACGTTTGTTAGCAGGAGACATTTCTGCTAGATAAGACGGTACAGTTACTGAAGCACCACCTACAGCAAGCCCTAATAAGAAGCGGCAAATAACCATAACAGTAACGTTAGGAGCCAGTGTCGAACCAACTGTAGCGACAAAAAACAAAACCGCTAAATAGATAATATTTTGCTTACGTCCCAAATAATCTGAAAGTCGTCCGCCTGCGATAGCTCCGAATGCTGCGCCAAATAGCAAAATACTGGCTACTAAGCCTTCTGTAAACGAGTTCAGCCCGAGTGCCGCTGACATAAATGGCAAAGCTCCATTGATAACCCCTGTATCATAACCAAACAGCAATCCACCCAATGTAGATATCAAAATAATTTTGCGTAAAAATGCTTTTTGACTGACTCCCTTATCCATTATCATCTCTCCCTATTCATTCCTAAAACGTCATTGCCCTTGGTTCTTTCTATGTACTTGCAAATGTTGAGTTCATCGTTTGACATATTTCCTTATCAAGAAAAGTGCCATTTGGATTGAATCAAGCAATGACTGACGTACTTTAGTTTCAGAAAAAACGCATCTATTTTCAGCCTGTAATCAATATACCCAAATGCATACATATTGAATAACAGTATCGAATGAAAAGAATGACATATTAAGAGAGTTGAATAATAGGATATTATTTTTTTTGATTTAAAATATTATGTAAGTTCAATATATTCGCTAACACTTGATTCTAATAATCCGATTAATTCTTCATCCATAAATCCATAGTCGTCTGGGATATTCAAACAAATGACTTGTTTGCCTATTAGTTCTTCATTGAATTTAGATTGAATTTTGCTTCTATGCTTTTTCTCCATCACAAAAATCATATCTGCCCAACCGATATGACCTGCGGTTACTTTGATACGTGCGTTCTCTTCGGTTCCTGCCGAGCGTACTTGATATCCTTCAAGATGTTCAAATATTTTTTCAGCGGTTAAGCTACGCCATTGATTACGACTGCAAATAAATAGTAATTTACTCATTTTTCGTTACCCCTTCATATTGAGAAGAATAATAAATCCTTCGTATAGTAGATCTCCCAAATAACCCTATTATACAGAAGAGATCACAAATAAAATATAAAAAAGGAACTTCCAAAGATCTGGAAGTTCCTTTTTTGATAATAAATTAGCCTTCGATCAACAATGTTTCTGGATCTTCAAGCAATTCTTTTACTTTTACAAGGAAGCTTACTGCTTCACTACCATCAATAATACGGTGATCGTAAGACAATGCGATATACATCATCGGACGATTTTCCATACGTTCTGCATCGATTGCTACCGGACGAAGTTGGATTTTGTGCATACCCAGAATCGCTACTTGCGGTGCGTTCAAGATTGGCGTAGATAGCAAGGAACCAAATACACCACCATTAGTGATTGTAAATGTACCACCTTGCAGTTCAGACAATCCTAATGTGTTTGAACGTGCTTTGGAAGCTAGAGTTGCGATTTCTTTTTCGATTTGTGCAAAACCTAGACGGTCTGCATCACGAACTACAGGAACCACAAGACCTTCTTTAGCCGATACTGCAATACCGATATCATAGAATTTCTTCACAATTACATCATCGCCATCGATCTCAGCGTTGACCATAGGGAATTTTTTAAGCGCCCCTACAACTGCTTTGGTGAAGAAAGACATAAATCCTAAACCTACATCGTATTTCTCTTTGAAAGCATCTTTACGACGTTTACGAACGTCTAAGATTGCTGTCATATCCACTTCATTAAACGTGGTTAACATTGCAGCATTGTGTTGAGCTTCTACCAAACGATTTGCAATCGTACGACGACGACGTGACATCGGTTGGCGATCTGCTGGCTTCGCAGGATTGCTTTCAACAGGTTTTTTAGCAGGAGCATTTTCAGACTTCGGAGGTGGAACTGGTTTGTCACCATGTTTGCGTACATCGTCTGGATTGACTCTGCCGATCGGATCGTTACTTTGAACAGATCCTAGATCAATTCCACGCTCACGAGCTAACTTGCGAGCTGCTGGTGTACCGATAGCATCTCCATTGTCTGGTTTGCTTGTTACAGCATTCGTAGATTTATCTGTTGTTTTTTCAGCAACAGGTTCAGAACCTTTAGCTGGATAGTTGATCGTTACTACATCATCTGATTTGCTTTCAGGCTTGGATTCTGGAACAGGTTTGGATTCAGAAGCAGCAGGTTTGCTACTTCCACTTCCAGCGCCAATTACACCTACAGATTCACCGACTTGTACGGTTTCGCCTTCTTGCTTGGTGATTGACTCTACAACTCCATCTTCTTCAGCACTGATTTCCAAGTTGACTTTATCTGTCTCAAGCTCAAGAAGTACATCACCTTGACTGACAGTGTCCCCTTCTTTCACAACCCATTTTGATACCGTTCCTTCGGTTATAGACTCGCCCATTTCGGGTACTTTAATTTCACTCACAGCCGACTACCTCCCAGGGATATGTTGTTCTGTAAAGAATTTTGTTTGAGTGCTAATCCTAGTATACGTTGTTGTTCGATGGCGTGAATATGTTGATAACCACTCGCCGGGCTAGAACGTTCTGGACGACCGATATAACTTACCGCTACACCTTCTTGTGCTAAATCGCGCAAGCGTGCATCTGTATATCTCCAGTATCCCATATTTTGCGGTTCTTCTTGTAACCAAATAATTTCTTGTAAGTTTGTAAATTCTGCAAGTACAGCATTGATTTCTTCTTTCGGGAATGGATACAGTTGTTCTACACGAATCACATGTAACCAGGAATAATCTTCTTCTTTGTTTTTATCCAAAGCTTCTTCCAGATCGATTGCCACTTTACCCGTACAAAGAATCACTCGTTCTACAGCATTCTTTTTATCGCCCAACCCTTTTTGTTGCAAAATCGGTTGGAATGTTCCTTCGTTGAACTCCTCAGGTGAGGAAGCTACACGCGGATTACGAATTAGACTTTTCGGTGCCATCACGACTAATGGACGTACAGTTTCTTCCTGAGTACTACGTGCCTGACGGCGAAGTAGATGGAAGTATTGTGACGCAGAAGTCAGATTGGCTACAGTAAAGTTATCTTCGGCTGCCAATTGCAAGAAGCGTTCTGGACGAGCACTGGAGTGCTCAGGCCCCATACCTTCATGACCATGTGGCAACAACATCACAAGACTGGATTTTTGCGTCCATTTACTACGTCCAGCCGAGATAAACTGGTCAATAATAACTTGGGCTGCATTGGTGAAATCACCGTATTGTGCTTCCCAGATCACTAATGTCTCCGGCGCATACACATTGTATCCATATTCAAATCCAAGTACTGAAGCTTCAGACAATGGACTGTTATGAATAGCGAATGAAGCTTTTGCTTCGGGTAGACGATGTAACGGACAGAAAGGTTCACCTGTCTGAGCATCATGCAATACCAGATTACGATGAGCAAATGTAGCACGTTCTACATCTTGTCCGGTAATCCGAATAGGCTTTCCGTCTGCTAAGATCGAAGCAAATGCCAGTGTTTCAGCATGTCCCCAATCGACTTTGCCTTCTGGGTTTAGTGCAGTTGCACGGCGTTCCAGAATACGTTGTAATTTAGGATATACATTAAAGTTCTCCGGCCATTTCAGTAGTCCGTCGTTAATCGTCTGCAATAGACTCGCAGAGACTCCTGTAGAAGCTTCAGGCGCTTTGCTATCTGCTTCTAAACGATTTATCGGTGCATTGGAATCTTCGGTATGATCTGTTTTCACTTCTTCATAGATCGATTTTAGATGATCTTGGATTTCTGTTTTAAACTGTTCATATCGTTTGTCATCAACAACACCTTGTTGTGCCAGTTTGTTACCGTAAAGTGAAGCTACACGAAGGTGATTTTTCACTTTGCTATACATAATTGGTTGAGTAGTCTCAGGATCGTCAGTTTCATTATGACCATAACGACGATATCCAATAAGATCAATCAAGAAATCTTTTTTAAATAAGTTACGATATTCAGTCGCCATCGCTACAGCACGTAGACAAGCTTCTGGATCATCTGCGTTCACATGGATAATCGGAATTTCATATCCTTTAGCAAGGTCACTTGCATAATGAGTAGAACGTGAATCTCCGCTGTCTGTCGTGAAGCCTAGACGGTTATTAACAATAATATGAATGGTACCGCCATTTTGGTAACCTGTTAGCTGATTAAAGTTAAGCGTCTCTGCAACAATACCTTCACCTGCAAATGCGGCATCACCATGCATGATGATTGCTGCTGCTTTGTCAGGGTCCTGGCGTGGATAACCTTTGTCTGTACGATCATCCTGTGCAGCACGTGTAAAGCCTTCAACCACCGGGTTAACATATTCCAAGTGACTTGGATTATTTGCCAGTGTCAAACGGGTTTCAAAGCTTTGTCCTTCTGGAGTTACAGAGCGGTGTGCACCTAAATGGTACTTCACATCACCTGTCCAACCAAAAGTAACACCCATCGAGCCTTCAGAAGGCATTGTATCTTTGTTCGGTGAATGATGGAACTCGGAGAAGATCTTACTGTATGGCTTACCAAGAACATGAGCCAGTACATTTAGACGACCACGATGTGCCATTCCCATCAGTACGTGTCTTGCTCCACTACGGGCAGCTATACGTACAATCGAATCTAACATCGGTACAAGGACATCATTACCTTCGATTGAAAAGCGTTTTTGTCCAATAAATGTACGATGCAAAAATTCTTCAAATTGTTCGACTTCAACTAGACGTTTGAACAATTCAATACGTTCTTCATCATCTAACGAAAGTGTAGATGAACCTGTTTCTACCTGACGGTTAAGCCAGTTCCGTTCTTTTTCATCATGTACATGTGCAAATTCATAAGCCAGTGGACCTGTATACTTCTTACGCAACAATTGGATAGCTTCCCATCCGTCTTTTGCTTCTGGAGGTGCATTTTCCCAGATCAATGATGCTGGTAGTTGTGCCAGGTCACGTTGTCCCAGTCCGTATTGCTCTGGATCTAGTAAGCGAACATCAGTCGCTGTACTTAGTCCAAGCGGATCAATATCCGCTGCCAGATGCCCGTATGTACGGATATTCCATACTAAACGTTCGGCTGCAACCGCTTTCTTCAACAAATTAGTGTCTACTTTAGCTGGTGTTTCTGTACTACTTACCACTGATTGACCAGATGATACGGTAACAGGAGCAACAGGCTCTCCATAACGTTCAAAAAGTTCACGGTATCCTTCATCTACAGAATTCGGATCTTGTTTGTACAGTTCATATTGTTCTTGTACATACCCCAAATTGGGTCCGTAATACGATTCCCACAGCCATGGTTGGTTTGATTCGTCGATAGTCATCGAGGATTCCCTCCGTCTTGAATTTTTTGTGAATATATTTGTGACGGAATTGCAACATATTTAATTATACCTCTATATGATTGATCACAAAATAGTCTAAAAGTAGACTATGAACGAGTAAAACGTCTGTTTTTCAAGAAAACGTTTTCTCTCGCTGCACATAAAGAGTTATTCAGGTTTTTTAGCCCTTTTACGGCTATTTTTAATCCAAATACAGGAAAACAGAGATTTTGAGAATAGATATATCGCATTTTGTATATATCATTCTGCATATTCTAGTTGAATACTGAGCAGTGCATGCCCCCTCATTCGTACTAAATTACTCTTTACTCTTCCCATTCTACAATACATAGGTATGAATTTCCAATTTAAATGCTTACTATTTTTACCCAAATCTTCCTAAGATTGATTTCAAGCCAAAAAGGACATATGAAAAAGTGTCACCACCGCTTCACATATCCTTCTTTTTTTGTTCACTTTTTGAGTAATTTATAGTTACGATGTTGTGATACGCATCATATCAATATGAGGAATATCGTCTTCTAAATACATTTCTGAGATCGGTTCAAATCCATAACTATTATAAAATTTTTCTAAATAATGCTGAGCTTGAATTTTGATTTTATCTTCTTTCAATTCATCCTGAATAAATTCAATACTTTTGCGAAATAGCTCCTGCGCTAATCCTTTGCCACGATATTCACGCTTGACAATCACTCGACCGATCGAAGCTTCTGGATAAGCTACACCTGCAGGAAGAAGTCTTGAATACGCTACAATCTCTCCATCTTCCTCTTTATACAAATGATAGCTAGCTAGATCTTTTCCATCCACTTCTTGATAAGGGCAACTCTGTTCTACAACAAAAATAGCTGTTCGCTCTTGTAAAATCCGATAGACTTCGATAGATGTTAATTCATCAAACTTTTTAATATACCAGCTCATTGATTCTCTCCTTAGTATTTATCTTTTTATTTTAACTTCAATTTAAATTATAAATGACGATAATAATAATTAGATTACTTTACTTACTTAATAATCTTTTTAAATAATTAGTCCATTAGGAGGAACTCGAATGAACGTTTGGAGTAAAGCTTTATGTTTATCGACTTCAATCACAATATGCGCTTCATTATTGGCATTTTCATCTACTCCACTTTATGCTGCCAAATATAAAAAAGCGCCAACAAAGATCAGTTCTTCAGCGATTACTAAGCTTACTTTAGCAAATATGCCCAGTAATTATAAATCCTCTATTGAATGGGTTTGGAATAATCGTATGGTCAAAGAAGGTTCGACACTTCGTAAAAATTTGATTTTCGACCAAATTTTCGCAGGTAAAGGAACTTTAAATTATGTGGTACGCTGGCAATCTAACAAAAACGTAACGTTGGAACAACGTAAGCAAATCGAAAGTATGTTAAGTCGACAAGTAAATCACTGGAATGCACTATTAGTAGGCTATGAAAACTGGCCGTATGCTTCTATCAAAGTCAAAGTTGTCGGTTGGGCTTGCGTCAATCCTGCTCTGATTTTAAATAAACAACCTAATGAAATAGTATATACCGATTATATTACAGATGGCTTAAATGCAACAGACTCTACAATTCCAGTTAAATTACCGGTTGCTCCAGATCCTCTATCCCGTTTTGAACATTTTACTGAATCTCAATATGCATACCCTGGCGGTATAGATAAACGATTCGATATGTATCTATGGGGAACAACGAACTTTGGTGGTGGAGCTGGTGGTGATTGGGGACAACGTATGTCCGATGATTATATTTTAAGTATTTTAAATGCTGATCAAGATGAAATCATGGAACATGAACTCGGTCACGGGTTTGGTTTTCCTGACTTTTATGAAGAACAAGACCGTCCACCAGGTGGATTCCCAGACAAAACACTGATGTGGGTAGGTAGCTCCATAACAATCACCAACTGGGATGCGTGGTTACTACGCTATACATGGAGTCAGCTTCGCCAAGATACCAGTCGCTTCCCTCTTATCCGATAATAATGATCTATAGAAACATATAACTATAGTATAAATAGCTCTGATCTATCCAATAATGCAACTTGTTTCAAGTCAGCATCACGAATAGACAGAGCTATTTATAGTTTGTTTATGATTTTATGCTTACATCTGCTTCGATCTATTTAAGCAAGATCGATGTGACGTATTAACCCATAATCACTTTAACTTCATGTTCTTTGCCATCACGGAAGTCTGGTAAGATGTTACCTTCGATCACTTTGCCATCGACTTTAATTTCTTTAATACCACGAGCTACACCTGCTGCATTATCTACATGTAGATTATACGTAGCTCCGCGGAAAGCACGACGATAAGTGAACTCTTTCCAATCTTTTGGAATACTTGGATCTACGAGCAATCCTTCATTTTCAGCACGTACACCTAGAATCCAGTTGGTTGCCATACGTTGTAACCATTGAGAAGAACCAGTATACCACGTCCAACCACCACGGCCATAGTTAGGTGAGATTGGGCCATCAGAGTTACCAGGTGTTACATACGGCTCGCCTACATAACCATTTGGATCGTCAGAACGGTTAGGAGGACAGATTTTGCTGTATGCTTCGTATGCTTTTTCCGGTTGACCGATCAAGGTGTACGCCCATACTGCCCATGTAGCAGCATGTGTGTAGACACCACCATTTTCACGTAGACCTGGAGCATAACGAGTAATATAACCGATATCACGACGCACTTTAGTATATGCAGGGTATAGAAGCAATGCACCATGATCGCGCAGTAGATGTTTGCTTACACTATCCATTGCTTGTTGTCCACGTTCTTGATCAGCTACACCCGAAATAACAGCCCACATTTGTGGATTCAAGAAGATTTGACCTTCTTCGTTTTCTTTTGATCCTACTTTTAAGCCATCATCGTTGGTCGCTTGTAGATACCACTCGCCATCCCAACCATATTTGTTCAATGCTGCTTTTAAGCTTCCTTGTACTTCAACCATTTTATCTGCAAAGACTTGATTGCCACGTTTGGCTGCTACCGGTGCAAAGTTACCTAGAATAAGGTATAAGAACTCACCTACCCAGAAGCTTTCACCTCTCCATTCGTAACCGATTGCACTTAGACCATCATTCCAGTCATGTTCACCCATCAACGGAACACCGCGCGGGCTAAAGCGTAAGAATGTTTTCTCAATCGCTAATTTACAATGCTCATATACTGTAGCTTCTCCACCATCAAGGAACGGAGTGACTTCATCCAAGATATCGTAATCTTGTGTTTCTTTCAGATACGCATCCATAATGAACGGAAGCCATAGCAAGTCATCAGAACAACGTGTACGAGGACCGCCACCACGAATCGTGAACCACCAGTGAAGTACATCGCCTTCTTGGAATTGTTGAGAAGCATGCATCAGAATTTGTTTGCGCATCAATTCTGGTTTGCTTGTTAAAAAGATTTGAGAATCTTGTAATTGGTCACGATATCCATACCCTGCACTTGTTTGATAGTATGCTGTTTTACCCCATAGACGACAGGAGATCGATTGATACTTCAACCATACGTTAGTCATAATATTCATTGCTGGATCAGGAGTGTGAATTTCTTCAACATCAATCAATTCACTCCAGAACGCATGTACATCTTGAAGGGTACGTTCTGCTGCTTCTACAGTAGTATATTTTTGGATCAAAGCATCTGCATCTTCTTTTTCTTGCTCGGCTGCACCAATCGTAAATACAACCGTATGTGAAGCGCCTGCTTCCAAGTTAATCGCTACACGTAAAGAAGCTGTAGCATCTCCAAAGCGTCCACTGTTACCTGCTAATTCTTTATCAATCATTGCTTGTGGACGAGATTCTTCGCCATACATACCCACAAATGATTCTTTATCTGCATCAAAAGAAGATGGTGTTTCACTTGCCGCATGGAACGCTGTATAAGGCCAGCTTACATTGTTACTGCGTCCTTTTTCATCTGGGAAGCTCCATAAGTATTTTTCAAGCTGAATCGCGTTCAGATCTTGTTTATATTCAGAGTTCATAAAGATTTTGTGGAATTCACGATGCTCATCCGGTGCAAAACCTGGAGCCCATTCAAAATAAGTCGTTGCATCCAATTCACGTGCTGTTGTGCTGTTATTAGTCACTTTGAGTTGCATAATTTCAAGCGGTGCATCAGGAGCTACAAATACTGTTAACTCACTGCGAATACCGTCTACTTGTTGCGTAAATACGCTATAACCAATACCATGACGTACTTCATAAAATTCATACTCAGCCATAACCGGTTTCCAGCCTGCTGACCAGAACTTGCCTGAATTGCGATCACGTAGATAAATAAATTTACCCCATGAATCTTTGATTACATCTTGGAAAAGACGAGTGATACGGTTCTGACCTGCATTACCACGCCAAGAACAACCGCCACCTGCTTGCGATACCATAAAGGAATAATCGCCGTTACTGATAATATTACTCCACGGACGTGGTGTACGTGGATTGGTAATCACATATTCACGACCATTTTCTGTAAAATAACCATATTCATTTTGGAAAAGTCCTGTTTGCTGTGTTTGATTTTGTATCGTTGACATTCAATATCCCTCCAAAAAGTAAACTTATATTCTATCCAAAATACGTTCTCGTGGAACGACTTGTCTCTAGTTCTACTACATGATGTTGTGGTGCACTCAGGTATGAAATTACTTCATACCTGAAATGGTGTATCCTTCGATAATATGACGCTGCATAAAGATAAACAGAATAACAATCGGCACAACCATGAATGAAGCACCTGCCATCTGAATCGCAAAGTCACCACCGTATTGACCTTTCAACAATGATAATCCAACTGATAACGTGTATAGATTTTCATCATTGGCAATAATCAACGGCCATAGGAAACTGTTCCAACCGCCGATAAAAGTCAAAATCCCTTGTACTGCAAAGATTGGTTTTGCAATCGGAATAACCAATTGGAAAAATGTACGTAGCTCACTAGCTCCATCTAATCGTGCTGCTTCGATCAAGTCAGCCGGAATAGTCGTCATAAACTGACGGAACAAGAAAATACCAAACGCATTAACCATACCTGGCAACACAATCCCTGCCATCGTATTTGTTAGGTTCATCTGATTAAGTAACAGATACACTGGAATCATAGTTACTTGAGAAGGAATCATCATTGTTCCTAATACAAGGTAGTACAGAACATTACGACCTGGAAATTCAAACTTAGCAAACGCATATCCTGCTGCCGCATTTAAAAATAGACCGATAAAAGAGAAAAATACGATAACTAATGTGTTCCACAAATAGGTCGCAAATCTCATTTCTGTAAATAGACGTACATAGTTCTCAAGCGTAGCTTGTTGTGGCCAGAATTTTGGCGTTAAGGCTACTACTTCACTTTCTGGTTTGAAGGATGCAAGAATCATCCATACAAAAGGGATACACATCGCTATACTACCGAGAAGTAGAAGCGTAATCACTATCGTTTTATAGACCGGTTTGACTTGAATATCCATTTTGGAACCTCCCTTCATACTTTGTTCTGTGTTTACATTGATCTCCAGAACTTAGTATTCTACATCGCTGTCTTTTTTACGTACTTTAAACTGGATCATAGTTACAAGAATAATGATGGCAAATAGAACAATCGAACCTGCTGCTGCATAACCAAAGTTATTGCGTTGGAACCCTGTGTTGTAGATAAACAATGCCATAGACATCGTACTGTTAATTGGACCACCTTTGGTCATAACAAGCGGCTCTTCAAAAAATTGAATCCAGCCGATTAGTGTTGTAATCGATACGAAAAAAGTAGCAAAGCTCAGTAAAGGAACCGTAATCTTGGTCAACTGTTCCCAGCGACTTGCTCCATCAATCTGAGCAGCTTCATAATACGTACGCGGAATCCCTTGTAATGCTGCTAAGAAAATGATCATATTCAGACCGATCGCTTTCCATACCGCCATAATAATCAGTGAGAACTTAGCAATCACCGGATCTTGTAACCAGCTCACAGGATCAATCCCGATAAAGCCTAACATCTGGTTAATCAGACCGTATTGTGAGTTGTACAAATAGCCCCAGATTACCGCTACAGCTACAATATTCGTAATTGAAGGCATATAGTAAATTACGCGGAAAGATTTGAAAAGCCAACTGGTTCCTTGATTAATCAAAATCGCAATTGCCATCGAAATAATAACAACTGAAGGAACACCAACAACTACAAAAATAAGAGTGTTAAACATTGACTTCTGGAATGTAGCATCCGAGAACAATCGAACAAAGTTATCAAATCCATTAAATTTGATATTCGAGAAGTCTGCCAATCCTGATAAGTTCATGTTGGTAAAACTAATAAAAATAGCGATAAAGATAGGAATAAATGAAAACAAAAACAAAATAATTAGCGTAGGTGCTATAAACAAATATGGATATTTATATTTGTTTAATTTTTGCAAAGCGTTTTGCATATTGGATTCCCTCCTTCACAGAAGTTTTGACGTTCTGATATGCTATCGTTCTCTTCCAGATTCATACTAATCTATTAGAAGATCAGAGTATGAATCTGGTGAGAATGATAGTTGATGTAGACACTGTTGTTGCAGGATTTTACTCAGCTAGCAAACTATCTGCGCCTGTGTTCACTTCTTCCATCTGCTCTTTGATATCTGCTCCACCGATTGTAATTTGTTGTAGAGCAGCTTTGATCAAGTCACCGATAGATTCCCATGATTTCACAAATGGAGAAGGACGTGCTGTATCTAATTGATCACGGAATGTTTGAACAATAGGTTTGTTGTTAAACACTTCGTTATCCCAAGCTTTCATGTTGGCAGGTAGATCCTGATCATGTTTATATTTAGCAACTTGTGTTTCAGGATCACTCATGAAAGCAATAAATTTAGCGGCATCGTCTTTATTGGTTGCGCTACTGAATACACTCCAGTTTGATCCACCAAGAATAGAAGCGCTTTTGCCACCTTCTTCTTTAGGAGGAATAATCGCTGTTGCCCATTGATCTGCTTTTAGATCAGGCAGATCGGTTTTGATCTGATTTGCAGACCACGGACCACTGACAAACATCGGAATTAATCCTTGACCAAATGAAGGTAACAATTTGATATCGCTCTGATTAGGTGTTAATCCTTCTTTGAAAAAGCTTGTCAAATACTCAATCGTTTCGATATAAGCAGGTTGGTTAAATTGTGCTTTGTTATCACTGCTAATGACTTCACTCCCATTTTCCCAAGCATACGGAAGAGTAAAAGCTGCATCTTGAGTATCTAACAAAATACCGTATTTCCCTTTGCTTTTATCTGTTAATTTGGTAGCTGCATCTTTCAGTTCAGCCCAATCTTTCGGAGCTTCGTTATAACCTACTTGTTTCAACAAATCTGTGCGGTAGAACAGAACGCGAGTCTCCAAATACCACGGAATACCGACTAATTGGTCATTGACCTTCATCGTTTCTTGAGCACCTTTGAAAAAGTTCTCAGGTTTGAGATTCGGAAATTCTTCTGTATATGGAGTCAGATCAAGCAATGCTCCGGCATCAGCAAATTCTGGAATCCATGTCGTACCCATTTGGATAACATCCGGCCCTTTTTTGGAAGCAACCGCAGTGAGCAATTTATCATGAGCGTTATCCCATGGAATAAACTGCGTTTCTACTTTGATGTCTGGATATTTTTTTTCAAAAGCAGGGATTAGTGTCGAAATCGCATTGTCTTCTCCACCCATTCCCCATACTTTCAATACACGTTTACCGTCTGATGTTGTGGTCACGCCTGCTTCTTCTTTACTTCCACACGCTGCTAATACTAATGAACTGATCAGTAACAATACCAACATTGATTTCCACATTTTAAACATTCATTTCACCCCGTTAGTTTAGTAAAGGCATATGAATCTTTGGCAAAGGATACTACACGAATTTGCAAAGCTTATACGGGCAGCACCTCTGCCCTGTGGATATCATGAGATTAGTTGGCTAATAAGTCATCAGCCTGGCTGTTCACCTGATCCATTTGTTCTTGAACATCAGCACCACCGATAGTGATTTCTTGCATAGCTGCTTTGATCAGATCTGCAATACTTTCCCAAGGTTTTACAAAAGGTGCTGGACGTGCTGTATCCATTTGTGTACGGAACGTTTGGATATCTTTGTTAGATGCAAGTGATTTGTCTTCCCATGCTTTAGTTGTAGAAGGTAAATCTTTAGTTAATTCATACCATTTCACTTGTACTTCTGGTTCATTCATATACGAAATGAATTTAGCTGCATCATCTTTATTCGTAGCACTACTGAATACAGATAGACTTGATCCACCTAGGATAGAAGCACTTTTACCGCTTTCATCTTTAGCAGGAATCGTAACTGTTCCCCATTGATCGTCTTTTAGATCAGGCAATTCATCTTTGATCTGTTGCACTGACCACGGTCCGCTAATAAACATAGGAATAATACCTTCACCAAACGATGGTAGAAGTTTTAAATCAACTTGCGAAGGTGCTAATTTTTCAGTAAAGAAACTGCTCAAATATTTGACAGCATCCACATATGGAGGTTGGTTAAATTGAGCTTTGTTATCGCTACCAATTACTTCACTACCATTTTCCCAAGCGAATGGAAGTGTGAATACTTGATCCTGGCTGTCTAGCAAAATACCATAATTGCCATTTCCTCTAGCTGCCAATTTAGTTGCTGCATCTTTCAATTCTGTCCATGTTTTCGGTGGTTCGTTATAACCTACTTCTTTGAGTAGATCTGCACGATAGAACAATACGCGAGTATCGATGTACCACGGAATCCCTACAAGTTGATCATTGTATGTCATCGTTTGTTGAGCGCCTTTGAAGAAATTATCGACTTTCAGATTCGGATATTTGTCTGTGTATGAAGATAAATCTAGCAAAGCTCCAGCATCTGCAAATTCTGGAATCCAACCCAATCCCATTTGCACAACATCAGGCCCTTTTTTGGAAGCAACTGCTGTTAGCAATTTATCATGAGCGTTATCCCAAGGAATCGCTTGTACTTCGACTTTGATATCAGGATTCGCTTTTTCAAAATCAGGTACGATTTTAGAAAGAGCTGTACCTTCCGCACCCATTCCCCATACTTTTAGAACGCGCTTACCATCTGATGTTGTTGCAGCCGCTTCTTCTTTGTTGCCACATGCTGACAAGATCAGAGAAAAGATCAACATACAAGCTACAACGGTTTTCCATGTTTTTGTCATTCAATTCACCTCGTTATTATTATAGAGAATGCTTACAATCGGTATTGCTTGTAATGAATCAGTTGTAACTGACTTATAAAGGAGAACGTACCGTACCACGCGAAACCAATTCAGTATCCAGTTTGTACTGTGGACTAACCGTTTCTCCTTTTAAAATCTGAAAAATCAGATGTACAGCCAATGCCCCTACTTCATAATCAGGTTGACGTACTGTTGTTAAAGACGGTGTCAAAAACCGCGCTTGGACAATATCATCAAAACCAATCACTGATATATCATCAGGAACAACAATCCCCGCTTCATTCAAAGCTGTTATTCCTCCTAATGCCATTTCATCATTTGCAAAAAAGACAGCCTCTGGAATTTCGCCTTGTGCAATCATTAATTTGACTGCGCGGTAACCACCTTCTTCGGTAAAGTTACCTATCAGATTCCAACGTGGTTCAATCGTTAATCCATGTTTGTTCATCGCTTGTACAAACCCGTTATAACGGTCTTTATTATGCTTACTGCTTGCCGGCCCGGATACATAAGCAATTTTGCGATGACCAGCTTCGATTAAATGTTCGGTAGCTAAAATACCACCTTTTTCATTATCTGCTTCGACATAGCAGACACTTTCATGCTCTAATCTTCGATCTAACATCACGATAGGGAATCCTTCACGAGCCGATTCCAAAATCGTACGATCTGGAATATTATGAGCAAGGATAATAGCACCATCTACCCTTTTCTCTTTAATAAATTTGACCGCTGTTGATGATTCTCCACCAATCGAGCTACAAGCAATTAAGTCGTATCCGTTGTTAAGGCTTACTTCTTGCACGCCTTTAATCAACCTAGAGTAGTATGGACCAGACAAATCACTTAACAATAAAGCAATCGTATTTGTTTTGGAGCGCTTCAGATCAGAAGCAATTCCATTCTTCTGATAATTTAACTGTTTAGCAGCAACAATCACTTTATCGCGTGTCTTAGGACTAACTCTTCCGATTCCATTTAGCGCATAGGACGCAGTCGATACTGCGACACCTGCTAAAGCGGCTACATCCTTGATCGTTGCTCCCATTGACTTCCCCCCTGGTGTTAATTAGCTAATCGAAACGTTTCGATAAAATCATAAAAAAATGATTTACCCTTTTCTATCCATACTAGAAACAAAGGGATTAAAAAATGGATTTTTATGGATTTTAAGCTAAAAAAGCTAATTTTATACGGCTTATTCACTAATTATTAATGTATTCTGTATAAAATTCATCATGTAGAGTTTTATATCATTTTGTCGAAACGTTTCTACACGCTTATTATATATCTGCTTGTAACCGATTTCAATACCTTTTAAAATTTTTTTGTTATTTTGTCGAATGTAGTGGTGTGAATCGCGGGTTACACAAGGTGTATTTTCAATAAAGTCCAAATCGATCGATATGATCTTGTAGTCCTTCTTGTTTTAAAATACGTAATTGCTCTACTCCAAATAAATCAAAGTGTGGATAACGCTCACGAAAATGAATATAACGAGGGTTAAGCTGATGTTCTCTACACCAGTTTTGTAACTTTTCGATATCTGCACAACCTACTTTGGTCACTGTACGCATATTGGGAAATCGATCATCGATCCAATAATGAGTTAAAAAAGCGATTTGTCCATCACTTACTTGTTGTTTCCAGTGGTTTAATTGTGATCGATCTATACCAAATGCCATTATTTTCACCTTTCTTAGTCAAACATATATTGATTTAAAGTGTTAACGGAAATCATTGTAGCAAAAAAGATCAACTCTATTGTCAGCAGCTGATCGATTGCTTTATTCATTATGCTCTATTCAAACGCACACATGTGCTTACCTATTTTTCTCTTTTTCTTTTTCTTGCTCTTCTAGTTTTTTAGCCATTCCTTCAGGATACGCATTTTCACTAGACGACGAAGATTTAGTTGCATCTTTATCTTTTTCTTCTTTTTTCTCCATATTTAAATCTTCCATAGGCATAGGATCTACATTTTGCTCGGATTCAAAACGATCAAAAAGACTTTCGTTTTCAGTAGGATAATGTTCAGGATGATCACGCTTGCCTTGTTGTTCTTCAATTTTATCGTTTTTTCTTGGCTCAGTCATCATTAATCTCTCCTTTGGCTATATCTACATCGTACAAAGTATAGAATAAATAGTAGTTACTGTACTTTACCTCTCTACAAAAAATTGAAACAATTTCTTAATCCTTCTTATAACAATCCTAACCATTTCACATCAAAAAAACGCGCCTTCTAGCCGCTAGAAAGCGATCTACAAAGACGCGTTTTGGGATTATTTTATTATTAGATATAGACTGACCATACACATACAGGTTTGGAGACTTCTACACTTTTACCTGTGTATGTTAATTTACCTGTTGTAGCATCTACAGTGAACGTAACGATATTATTACCATCACGATTAGCTGCAAGCAAATAATTACCATTCGGTGTTAATGAGAAATGTCTTGGATGTCCACCTTCTGTAGATACGTGTTGTACTAGAGTTAATTGACCTGTTGCTTGATCAACTTCATATTGCACAATACTGTCATGCCCGCGGTTAGATCCGTAGACAAAGCGACCATCTTTCGAAATAGCAATTTCTGCACAACCATTTTCACCATCATAATCAGCCGGCAATGTGGAAATGCTATGAATTTCGCTTAATGTACCGTTGCTACCATCATACTCATATGCTGTTACCGTTGAATTTAACTCATTAATAACAAACGCATATTTTCCATTCGGATGGAATACAAGATGACGAGGTCCTGCACCTGGTGCAGTCACTTGCTCTGCTACACGCTCTAATTTACCTTCTGCTTGATCTAGTGCATATGTGTAAATACGATCCAATCCTAAATCCTGAACCAAAAGGTATTTTCCTGTAGGATCATAGAAGGAAGAATGAGGATGTGGACGATCTTGATTCGGATGTACACTATGTCCTTCATGTTGTTGTACATCTAATGATTCACCAATTTGACCATCTTCGCGAATCGCAAATAATCCTACCATACCCCCATGATAACTGGTTACACTCAAGTACTTACTATCGTCAGAACGCTGAATATGGCAAGTTGGTGCACCGACAGTATTCAGGCGATTCAATAAATGAATACTTCCTTTTGCAGGATCAATAGCAAAAGAAGAAGCTTCACCGATCTTGGTACCGTCAGAATAAGCAGCTTCACCAATGGCATACAATCGACCTGCTGGAGCATCGACGTTTAGAAATGTAGGATTTTTGAGTCCCATAAAAGCATCAGTCTGAGTAAGCTCACCTGTTGCTTCATCAAAACTGTATACATATACACCATTATCTGTTGATTCTGCGTAAGAGCCTGCAAATACAAGCAAGCGTTGATTCGTGTTAGTCATATGTGATTCCTCCACTCTATTTATATGTTATTTCTTAACTATGAACAAAAAGTTCCTCTATATAAGGTAACGCCTTCTGACCAAAAAATCAAAGTTCATTATCCAAATACTGATATAGATTTATAAAGAACTGTAAGTTACACTAAATATAATCCAACTTTTGTAAAGTCTAACGATTCTAATCTATCCAAGTGGGGTGAGTTCAATGATGGTTCGCAGATGTATGTTAGGGCTTGCGAGTTTTTTATTACTGGCTTCAGGTAACCAAGCTTTTGCCGCTTTCGATGATCTAGATAACACTTTGGACAAAAAGAAGATAGAATATTTGGATGAATATCATATTTTGACAGGTATCACTGAAACAACTTATGCTCCAGAACATACGTTAAATGTTGCGCAAGGTGTAAGTTCACTTGTAAAAGGGCTTGATCTCAATATTGATAATATGCGCTTTATCAAAAAGCCAGAAGCAAGTGATTACTATACACGTATCAGTAATGACGCATGGTATAGTAGCGATATGATTATTGCCCATCATAATGGATTGGACATACCGGCAGATGTAGATGTGACAACTGCTATGACACGCGGTCAATTTGCTACTTTACTCTGGCAAGCTGTAGAACAAGTCGATCCTGATATCAATGAATCCGGTGGTAACAATATAACATCCGCCAAAGCCAACCAACCGATTGCCGATAGCACCTCATTATCTGCTATAGATCAACAAATGGTAGAACAGGTTATTCATAATGAGATCGCTACACTCGATCAAAAAGGTAAATTTTACCCGGATGAACCGATTACCCGCGCAGAAGCCGCAGTCATGTTATACAATGCGATAGAATTGACAGGTAAGCTGGGTAGTGTAGGCACAATCGAATAACAGAATAAAATAAGATCAGAAAACAACAACTGTTATACAAATAAATGAATCCTTTTTTATACATTTTTATACAGCAAACTCCTTTACTGTAGAGCTTATATGAGCACTATAGTAAAGGAGTTTTTTTGATTGCCTATTTAGATCATTTTGGACATATTATGATTTGCGTGATCAATAATCTGTACGACGTTGCCAATCTTCTACAGTGATGGCATATAGAGCATGATCTTCCCAATTGCCGTTGATATGTAAGTAACGTTTAGCTAGACCTTCATGGCGAAATCCAGACTTTTCTAACACTCGTAATGATGGCGTATTCCATGGCATCACCCCTGCTTGTAACCGATGAAGCTGTCCTTCAGTAAAAGCAAACTGTAGACATTGTTGCACAGCAGCCGAAGCATAACCTTTGCCATGATGATCTTTATCTATAAAGTATCCCAGATTTCCATTTTGAAAAGGCCCGCGTGCTACTCCGCTGATTTCGATTCTTCCTACTAATTGTTGGCTAATAGATTCAAATATCCCAAATACATAACCCAGACCTGCTTCAAAATTCCGTTCTCCATTCATGATCATTTCTTGCTGAGCTTCAAGTGTCCAATACGACTCCGGGCGAATCGGTTCATATTTTTGCAAATACTCTCGATTGTGATGACGTAACTGTAATAGTAGATCAGCATAAGTCATTGTAAGTGGCTTTAAATCAACTTTTGATTGCATAAAATATTCATCCTCCTTTGTTCTATGTATCATAAAACAATTATTATTTTTGTTCTATACCTATCGTTTATACATTATTATCCTGCATTTTGTACAAAAATATACTTATTTTTGTCCATTTTATCTTTGTGATTGATACGCTATGATGTTTTTAACGATAATGATTCTCATTATTAAAACGATTTTAGATTGCATTTTATAGGGGGATTATGATGAACATAATTATTAAAAAGATAAATGTCTGGAGTTTTATTGTATGTATAAGCATATTATTAGCCGCATGTGGCAATTCTACAGCTTCTACAACAACTGCTGAACCTTCTACTTCTTCCAGTAATACAACAGCAACAAGTACAGCGACAACCAAATCTTTTATAGATTTTAAAAATAACAAAGTTGAAGTACCTACTCACCCTGAACGGATTATTTATATAGGTGGCGATCTTGGTGATTTGCTTGCGCTTGATGTCAAACCTATCGGCTCAACCTTACAAGTTATAGCAGATCAGGTCGTTTATTCTGATCTATTAGAAGGTATTGTAGACGTTGGTGAACCGGCTGATATAGAAAAAATTGCAGACCTTAATCCTGATCTGATTTTGGTCGATGGAGGCGGATTGTACGATAATATTTATGAATCGTTAACGAAAATTGCTCCTACCGTACTGCTTGAACGTAAACAGACTTATGATCGTCTACGTACATTAGGCGATATTTTAGGAAAACGTGATGTGGCTGAACAATGGATTACCACGTATGAGGCAAAAGCGAAAAAAGTGGTTAGCCAACTCCAATCTCACTCTGGTGATACAGCAACAGTATTTCTACAACTCGGTAAAGATATGTACGTTATGGGTGACAAAGGATTTGCTACAACACTATACAATATTTTGCAATTCAAGCCAAGTACAGGCGTAGAGAAAATGATCGCAGACAAAGAAGATTTTGCTCAGATTTCAGAAGAAGCTTTATCCGATTACGCAGGACAATGGCTATTTATTCTGAATGATGGCAATACTGCTAGCAATTCCAATACACAAAAAATGCTTCAAAGTGCGATCTGGCAAGCGATTCCTGCGGTTAAAGACAATCATGTCTATATGTTAAGTTCAACATGGAACTTTGATGATCCGATCACAAGAGAACGTATGCTAGATGAACTACCGAAAATCATGAATAAGTAAATCGATTGTATAAAAAGACTTTCCCTATTAAGGTTGAAAGTCTTTTTGCGTTTGGTATACAATATGTACATGTTATTGATAATAATTCTCAATTAAATAAAGGAGGGATTATATTGTTATTATCACGAATAGCCCAACTCCCTCTTCACTCCTATACTTTTGAATGTATACATGTTCAGATTGGCTCTTTGGCTCATTCTACTTCGTTATGTAATGATCGTTTGACTCATTCTTTAATCCTTTGCTTGCGAGATGGAGATACGATCCAGATCAATCAGCAGTCTTTTACAACTGTCTATGGTAGTTGTATGTTTCTCCCGCCAGACAGCACGATTGAGTGTAAAAACACTACAACAGAACCTATTTACTATCAAGTTTCTTTTTATATGTTTGCGCGAGGGGAACAACAACCTTGTATAGAACCTATCAAGTCATTGCCTTATCATATGTGGCTTCGTCCCACTCCTTTGTCTTCTATACTTGAATATATACAGTGTATGTCTCGTTTTTTTGACAGTCATGAAGCGTCTTCTATAGATGAAATACATCCCGAGATAGAGATGAATCACTTCCGCGCCAATCTGTTATTACAGCAGTTGATTTTAGCTTGTCTTGAAAGCCAGACTAGACAGTCTTCTGATCTTTTTGCACCTGCTTTGGAAGCAATACAACATACTGTAGATTATATTCATCAGTATTATCAGAAACCGATCACTGTCGAAGATTTATTACAATTATCCGGTTTGGGACGCTGGAAATATAGCAAGCTTTTTCAACAATTAACAGGCAAGAAACCGCTTGATTATATCAACGATATTCGCATCAATCGTGCAAAAGACTTATTACGATTGTCTAATCATTCGATTAAAGAAATTGCTCATTACGTCGGCTTCAAAGACGAATATTATTTTAGCAGACGATTCAGTCAATCTACAGGTATACCGCCCAAACAATATACGTATCGATATCATCGTACCCCGCCATCACTTTCATCTCATCGTCATACGTTAGCACCGCGTGTTGTAGCTACAGGTAATACACTTGGCGATGTATTATCGCTAGGCGTTCGACCAATAGGTGCATCGCTTACTGTGATTCGTGATCAAGTGATTTATCAACAGCAGTTGCTAGATATGAACGATATTGGTACATATGGAGAACCCGAGCAGATCGCCAGATTACAGCCTGATCTGATTATTCATGAATATACAACAGATGAAGTTAGTGTAGCTTTAGCTCGAATCGCACCTACATTTGTTATTTACCGTCATGATCCTGCCCATATTCGTTTGCGAGCTATCGCTAACTGGATTGGACAAGGTCGTCAAGCAGATCAATGGTTGTCTCTTCATCAGCAACAATCCGTACAAGTGTGGAAAGATTGTATTTCGATCAAACAAGGAGAAACAGCTCTGGTAATTATACAGATTGATGGTGATTTATTTGTGATGGGCGGTCATGGATTTGCACTGACTATTTATCAGCCATTTGCTTTCTGTCCTCCGCCAGCTATATCACAGATGATTCAGCAACAGATTCCCTATTTGGAGATTGCCTGGGATGAATTAGAACGATATGCGAGTGATCGTATTTTTTTGTTAGTCGATCATGATGCCACTTCTCTTGAATATCTACATCAGTTAACTCATAGACCAGTATGGAAAAGACTACAGATACACTCTCCTTTTCATCTTCATATCACAGAATCAAAATGGAACTTTGATGATCCTATTACGAGAGAGCATTTGTTATCTGTTTTACCGGATATTTTGAAAGTCACTTTTTAGTGCTGATCTTTTAATAGTAGTTATACCTGTTCAAATGTATTGTATTAACACACGATATGAATAAAATCAAAAAGCTAGTATCCTTTGTAAGAACAATAGATGTTCTTGATCGGGATGCTAGCTTTTTGATTTCCAAAATGATTCTGTTGTTTTTACTTTACTGCCTTTTACGTACCGAATTGAGCTGCATGTAGACGACTATATGCTCCACCCGCTTGAATCAATTCATCATGAGCGCCTTGTTCAGCGATACCTTCTTTGGTGACAACAATAATACGATCTGCATTTTTGATTGTTGCTAGACGATGCGCAATAATTAGTGTTGTTCTTCCTTGTGACAATTCGTTTAGCGATTGCTGAATCGCTGCTTCTGTCTCGGTATCCAGCGCAGATGTGGCTTCATCCAGTATCAAAATTGGTGGATTTTTGAGGAACATACGAGCAATCGATAATCGTTGCTTCTGACCACCGGATAACTTCACGCCACGTTCTCCTATAATCGTCTCCATACCTTCTTCATATGAAGTAATCACTTCTTCAAGCTGTGCTTGACGCGCGGCTGTCCATATTTCTTCTTCGGTTGCTCCCAATTTGCCGTAAGCAATATTTTCACGAATCGTACCATCGAATAAAAATACTTCTTGTTGTACAACACCAATCTGCGAACGTAACGAAGATAGTGTCATCTGCCGAATATCGATACCATCAATCGTCACTTCACCTTCAGCAATATCATAAAATCGTGGTAACAAGCTACAAATGGTTGTTTTACCTGCACCCGATGGGCCTACAAGAGCGACTGTTTCTCCTTCACGAATATGAAGATTGATCCCTTTCAAAATATAATCTTTACCCTCATATCCAAATGATACATTATTGTATGTGATATTGCCTTTCAGCCCACTGACTGCTTGAGCATCAGGTAGATCATGAATCTCGGTATCAGTATTGAGTAATTCTTCAAAACGGCGGAATCCTGCTATTCCTTTAGGATACGTTTCGATCACCGAGTTCAATTGTTTGATCGGCGCTAAAAATACATTAGATAGAAGTACAAAAGCGATAAAATCGCCATAACTCATTCCTTTTTCAATAACAAACCATGTGCCACAAACCAGTACAAAAATAGACACAAATTTCATCAAAATATAGCTAATCGACGAGTTCCAAGCCATGATGCGATATGCAACTAGCTTTGTACGGCGAAAACGTCCATTATTGATCGCAAATTGACTGATTTCATGATCTTCATTTGCAAAAGCTTGTACTACACGCATTCCGGTAACGTTATTTTCGACACGCGCATTGAAATCAGCGATATCTCCAAACATACGCCGGAAAGCGACGGACATTTTGCGTCCAAAAAAGAGTGATAAATAAATCATTAGCGGAACAACTACAAAAGTTAAAATTGCCAGATCCATATTGATACTAGCCATCAAAGCAAATGCACCAACAAGTGTCATCACAGCGATAAATAAATCTTCCGGGCCATGATGAGCAATCTCTCCAATATCCATCAGATCATTGGTCATACGTGATACCAGATGCCCTGTTTTGGCATTATCAAAAAAGCGAAACGGTAACCGCTGCACATGATCAAATAACTTTTTGCGCATATCGGTCTCAATATTAATTCCTAATTTGTGACCCCAATAAGTCACTACATAATTCAGAAATGAGCTAACTACAAATATCCCTAGCAAGCCTACACATGCCCACAAAATCACGCGCCATTCCCCACCTGGAAGCAAATCGTCGATGACCCGATTCACTGCTAACGGGAAAGCTAGTTCAAGAATAGCTGCAATAATCGCACATCCAAAATCGATCACAAATAATCCTTTGTAAGGACGATAATAAGCAAAAAAACGTTTTAACATTGCTGTCTCCTTTTCTGTACATCATTGATGTGTAATTTAGAAAAATATGTATTCTACCTAAAAAAATAACTATCACTGTAGTATACAACTACATCTAGATAGTTATTATAGCATTAATTTTTATAATTGATAATGATTATCATTTAAATTTAATTTTTTATCTTGTCCGTCTTATCCAAAATGTAAAAATATCATTTCGAACATAATCGTAAGAATACAATACTTTGCGATTCATTTCATCATAATGGGTCTGCTTGAGCAACAAAACAGAAGATTGCGGATACATACATAACATTTGAAGATGAGGGTCTGTAGGAAGTGGTACGGTTAGTTCTGTATCTGCACCTACAATCTGGATACCTACCTGTTGTTCTAAATGTTGAAATAAAGACCCTGTAAATACACTTTCATCAAATGTATTGCCGACCAGTTGTACCGGCATATAGTTGATCGAATGAGCGACAATTTCTCCATTTGCCATACGTGAACGTTCCAAAACGATCATAGGTTCATCAATAGATAAGTCCATTCGTTCCGCTACTTCAAGAGGACACTTTTCTGAAATAATATACGCTAATCGTTGATCTTCGGTTAGACCTGCTGAACGAATCATATCTCCTATACTATATAGCCGATCCAGCGAACTGGGGATATGTTGCAAAGTACGTGTCAAAAATGTGCCACTGCCATGTTTGACAAATAATTTCCCTTCATCTCTTAACTTACGAATCGCTCCACGAACCGTAGTACGACAGACTTTAAATTGAGTCGCTAGTGTAGATTCAGAAGGTAATTGATCTCCAGCATGAATATGATGTTCTGCGATCCATTGCTCGATACGAAGTTTGATCGTTTCCTGCTTGGCAGACATATGAATCGATCCATCCTTTCTATAGCCAAAATATACAAGTGCGTTAAATATAATAAGTCTGTTATAGCGAATGAGTAATATAGATAGGATTGGTAAAAGCAATCATGCTGTACATTTCAGCAAAATATCCATACAACTCAACCCTTACCCAGCTTAAAGATTGAGTCTGTTCTAATTCGCAATCATACACTTCGGTCTGCACTGGAATTGGTTGTTCGAACAATATTCCTTGATTGCTGTTCACCACTAAGCGTAACGATTGATCAGCTAACTCATAATATTGTTGCCGGCAAATAGTATCTAATGCTATTTCTAACTGTATTTGTTCATGTGATGGACAATAGATTTCTTGTCCAATCGTATAACGCTTAGAATGATCTGGATGGATCGGATGTATAATATGGGCTGTAAATGTAAGCAAAGGCCCCATCGTAACAGTAACTGCTCCTTGACGAAGAGCTGTCAGAGCAGAATAGTCTTTCGGTTCTAGCTCGATATGATCTGTATAAGATACCTCTGACGTCTGCAACATATCTAATGAATACCACAATGTTTCTTCATCTTCTGTACCTAGATATGTAATAGCTGCTGGAGCATCATGAGCTTCTGTTCGATGCCAATCCCGCCCACTGGTAGCTGTTATACGATGCCCTTCATTCAGTAAAGATGTCCACCAGGCAAAAGCACGTTGGCTATCTTTTTTGATAGCTGGCATTAATGTAGACCAGACTTCGATATAATCTATCTTTTGCCAGTTTGTTATCGGATATTCCCAATAACAGCCTGTACAGATAGGACTACCTATGCGAAATGGATGAGCTATCCCTACAAGACCACCTTGTGTATGCACCTGATCGATCCCTTTTTCAATATTGTATATACCGAAATTACGCCAATCCACATAGGTAGCTATTCCTAACGTAATCATATGCCCGTAGAACGTTGTCCATTCCATACCAGGAATAATATGAATACCTGTTTCGTATTGAATACGTTGACGATCTTGTAGACCGGACTGTGTATTATGATCGGTGAGTGCAATACAATCAATTCCTAAATTCAGAGCTGACTGTACAAGTTCATCCAGCGTGTGTTGTCCATCACTATGAAGAGTATGCGTATGTAATTCAGAAGGTATCCATTTCATATTGTTATTCCCCCCATACTTCAAGTTGATAATGACATGCTGGCGTCACAATAGAATGAATACTTAAAATTACTTTCCATTCTCCTACAGGATTGGAACCTTTCCAAAATCCTGGCGAAGCATGATCTGCGGATAAAAAATGAGTCTGTTGTGAGTCTTGACGATGTGCTTGTCCGCGATGAGTGTGCGGGTCATCTACAGAAAGTGTAATCAGATTGTGAAGCGGAGCATATTTTTTCCAGTCATGATCTTGTGGCGAATGATACCCGTATCGAACCATAGCAGATTCAATAATCGTTTGGGCTTGATCGGTATCTGTTAATGTTTTGGGCGTATAACTGAACTCTATACGAATCATAGATACTTCCTTTGCGATAGGAAAAGTATACGTAATATGAGTCTGTGTAGCTAACGGATCAATACTACCTGATACGTGCAACCATTTTTCCATCGAAACATGTCTCCTTTTCCCTATCCGCTATGTTCACTTTTCTAGATCAACGTAATACAATTCCATAATGTCTGTACTGGAGCAACCGAGGTCAATTCCACTTTTGTCTGTGCTTGGATACCTTTAGTCGGTTGATATTCATCATCTAACATAAACGCATAGATGCCCTGGACACCGATACGTTCTACTCCTTCAGGCAAAAGAAGTACTCGAATTTCCGCAATATGATCTAGCTTAGTGCCTGCTGGTAGCTTAATCGTAGTCGAAAAATGTAAATCTGGCCCCTGATAAGCCGCTCGAAAATCAGCAACTCGTAAATCATTAAAGCTAGAAGACCACCATTCTTCTTGACCTTGTAAACGTACTTGAAAATCAAGACAAGTCTGTTGTACATCCATACGAGCATTATAGACATCTAAAGCATATTTGGAACTCTGAATAAATAAGTATTGACGCTGATCTCCCAATTTCCATGAATACGGATCATTATTACGATCCACGATGTACTGACGATTCATTTCCCAATTGGTCATCTGATAGGTGAACGGATACACCGTCATAATCTGTTCACGCGGTTCCTGCTCAGGATACCACCCATAAGATGGTGGTAAGATGACCCGATAATTCGACCACACTTCGTCTACAAAGTTACCATTCGCTGTTGCCGCTTGCAGTACAGGTAGGCCTCCACAGTCTGTCTTACCTTGAAATGAAGTGATTACATGATGAGGCCCTTGATAAGTAGCAGATAGTAGATGACCTGTATGATCGATTTCTACACGATACATCCATTCAATATCTGTCGTTCTGCCCCACTTGCTCATTAATAATCCAGAAGGTGTACCTTCATCTTCATGACTAAATACCATATGATATTCAATGACTGTGCGATTTTCTTTGTGTTGCATCCAATACATGACAAGAAGCGGTGTATCTGTAAATGTGCTCTCATAATCATGAGTAAGATTGCGCCCATACACAATCGGTGTATGTTGATAGACCAGTGCTGACGACGAAGTCGCATCGATCCAGTGTACTTCATAACTTTCGAGACGAATCTGTTCTACTTTGGATGGAGATTCCAGGTCGCGAAATTCTATCTCAATCTCATATGTTCCAGCTTCCAGTTGCCCGAGCAAGCGAGTATAGATTAATGAGTCTTTACCATAAAATAAAATCAGATCTTGATTGTATTGTTGATTTACATAGATACGAATCATAGCTGATTCATGATTTTTCTGTTGCCAGTGACTGTTACTCATCGCCTTCAGATGCAATTCTACGAACCCTTTTGCCGGAATATTGATTTGAAAATAACAACGTTGAGAACGTGTTAATACCTTATCTAATACTGCTGTATCAATAACGTTAGTATCGTTTTGGTAATTCTTCATCTATGTTATCCCTCTTTCCCCATTGTTCGAATATAGAAATAACCCATAACGGAACAAAGTAAAAACATCAATACAGCCATAGCACTTGCAGTATGAGTCTCCTGATAATTAGAAAAGACTTGTTGCATCGCGACCCCTAATACTTGAGGAGCATTAGCACCAATTAGAAAAGGAGCAGTAAAACTACCGATTACACCCATAAAAATAAATGTGATCGCTACCCACATCGTTTTGTAAGAGAGTGGCAAAATAAATCGAAAAAATAACTGCCAGATATTTGCACCTGCATCACGCGCACTTTCGATAACCGAGTTAGGGACTGCCGCCAGAGCAGAACTCAATAACATCGTTGAGAACGGAATATTGAACCATAGATTGGCGAGTAATAACCCTTTGTAATCGTAAATTATTTTGGGAAATGTATCGATACCAATCAATAACAACAACCTTGATAACCAACCATGATTACCATACATCGTAATCAGACCATAAGTTGCAATAACACCCGGTACAAACATCGGAATAAAGTATAAGCGGTTGATCCATTTCACAACCCACCCATGACCAAAACGTAGATAGACTGCTAACGCATAACTAATCACTAACGATAACAAAGTAGAAACAATCGTTACCTGTAACGTATATATAATATTTTGTCGCATTGTCGGCTCTGTAAATAAACGAATATAGTTGGCTAAGCCAAATCCGCCACCATTTTCATCGATTAAGCTTTCTCGAATGGCATATAAAATAGGCAGTATCACGACAAAAAACAAAATAAGAAAGGAAGGGATGACTAGAGCAAGCCCTAGTATCCCTTTTTTCATAGTGGAATTCATCATCATTGACCTGCAACATCAGTCTGCCAGCGTTTGTAAATCTCTTGCTGTAGATCGCCACCATTAAATTGACGGTACGATGCAGACACGCTTGCAAATTTATCTTGTAATTCTTTAGACATCAAATCCCATTTGATTCCCGGATAACCGTACATTTTGTTTACGACAATCGTTTGAGCTTCTGGTGTAAGTATATAATCAAGTAGCTTTTGAGCAGCTTCTTTTTTGCTAGATAGCTCTGGAACCATCAAGTATGAAGGGCCACCTGTAAAAGCAGGGCTAATCTGAGTGAGCTTCGTGGTGTCTGGTAAAAGCTGTTTGTTGATCTGCTCTAGCGCCATATCTGACCATGCAGGAACTATATCTACTTCACCATTCGCAAGTAAATCCAGTGTGCCTTGATTTTTTTTCGGATAAACTCCTTGCTGATACATAGACGGGCCAAGTTGTTTTAGCAAATTGAATCCTTGATCCCATTTCTGTGCGATTGCAGGATCACTACTATTCATATCTTCTGGTGGTAAAAAATTGTAGATCGCTGTCGTTACAAATGAACTACCTGCTCCACCTGTAGAAGGATCATTATAAGCAAATTTACCGGGATGTTGACGAATCCATTCGTATAGTTCGTCTGCGGTTTTGGGAGGGTTAGGTACATTTTGGCTATTATAAGCAAGCACTACAGAAGAAGCGCGGTAAGGCACAGCCATATCATTCACTTGTTTTAAGATAGATGTATCGATATTTTTGAGATTAGGCACACTTGCTGTATCTAATTTAGCCCAGATTCCGCTTTTGTCGCCTTTTGTAATATCATCCAGACTGCCTTCATACAAATCTACATCTACATTGGTCTGTCCACTTTGTTTGGCAGCCAAAAGGCGATCCAGTGCCGATTGTCCTCCTGTTCCTGATGGAAGATAGACCAATTTCACTTTAATCGTTGGATTGGATTTTTCAAATTCAGGAATTAACGTTTCCCACAATTCTTTTACATTTAACGAACCACTGGTATACAAAGAAATCTCTGTTGTCTGTGCAGAAGAACTACTTGCATTTGCTTCGTTTGTCGCTGATTTGCCTCCGCACCCGGCTAACGCAATTACCAAACATAATCCAACTAGCAATAGAATACTCATTTTAGCTTTATTTAACACAAGAACATCCTCCTTTAAAATAACTGCATTTGAGATGACTTTAGTATGAGTTTCTGATTATGTGTCTGCTTTCGATACACTGATTTCTGGAAAAACGTTCATTTTATGAAACATCAGCGATATCGGTTGACCTGGATGTAAAGTAGCCGCCTGTTCACGAGGTACAAATACTTTCAGTACTTCTTCTTCATAATTGACCGATAATTCTGCATAATGACCTAGTACCATAACCTGACGAATATGACCTGTTAAGCCTTCTTCTTGTTCAGACAGATATATGTCTTCTGGACGAACAGCAACTACACATTGCCCGATAGGCAATTCTAACTTTGGATTAGGCAGACGCAATCCACCTACTGTAATATGCTGTCCATCGCTCACCCCCTTTAAAACATTGATACGACCGATAAAATGAGCAACAAACAACGATTGTGGCGTATCATAGATGTCCTGCGGTGTAGACAGTTGCTCAATCTGACCACCATGCATAACAACAATCCGGTCTGAGATCGATAGGGCCTCTTCTTGATCATGTGTTACAAAAACCATCGTCATATCGGTGGCCATCTGAATATCACGTAACTCTTCGCGCATCTCCATCCGTAGCTTGGCATCCAAAGCGGAAAAAGGTTCATCTAACAGTAATACATCTGGCTTTAACAATAATGCTCTAGCTAAAGCGACTCGTTGTTGCTGTCCGCCTGATAATTGAGTAGGATGTTTACTGGCTGCACTGCCGAGTTGTACCAGTTCTAAAGCTGCTCTGACTTCGCGCTCTATATCTGCCTTCGCATATTTGCGGATTTTCAGACCAAATGCTAAATTTTCATATACTGTCATATGCGGCCACAGATTATAACTTTGAAATACCATAGCCGTTGGTCTTTTTTCAGGAGGTAACGGTAATATGCTATTGCCACGAATCAAAATATCTCCACTATCCGGCTCCAAAAAACCGCCAATCGATCGTAAAACCGTTGTTTTCCCGCAACCAGAAGGTCCAAGCAAGGTCACCATTTCGCCTTTGGCAATCTCTAGCGAAATATTTTTTACACCATCGCCTGTTTTGAATAGTTTGCTTAGATTCCGAATCGACAATTGAGACTGTATCGTTGTATTCATAACTCCTCCTGCTCCCTTTGCTCTTGCTTACACTAAAATCTGCAATCAATTTTCCCTTTATTTCACTTGAAATCCACCAGACAATACGTCTGCACTTACAAATTTACGAGCAGCTACTAACAAAATGACTGTAGGTAATGTCAAAATCACAGAAAATACAGCACCTGTCGTATTAGGATAATCTGCAATAATAGAGTACATAATAATCGGCATCGTTTTGAAATCAGGAATCCCTACTAACAAAGTACCTTGTGCTTCGTCTAAGGAAGCTAAAAAGGTGAAAATCGAAGCGACCATAATACCGGGAAAAGCCATCGGAAATGTAATTTTCCAAAATACTCGAATCGGCCCTGCTCCTACATCGCGTGCTGATTCTTCTTGAGCCTGATGTACACTACGAAAAGCAGACGCTGGAATCCATGTCATATACATCAATGTATTGACCATATGAATAAGTACAATTCCTACAAATGTATTCATCAATCCGAATTTGTAAAATAAAACAGCAATCGAAACATATAAGCCCATTTTCGGAAACGCATGTGTAAGCAGAAATGAAAATAAAAACCATTTACTGAGCGGAAATGAAATACGAGCAAATGCATAAGCCGCAGGTACACATACAATAATCGAACATACGGTTACTACAGTCGCTATCAAAAATGAGAGCGAAATAGATTGCAACACATCATCCTGACTCAAAACAAATTGCCACCATTGTAACGACCAGCTTTGTGGTAAAGCCGCCGGGTACTGCCACTTACCGGATACTGCCAATATCAATAAATTCAGTAACGGCCCCAGAAAAAAAATCACAAAGACGATCAACAATAAAAACTCTACAATTTTGCGTTTACCTAACGCATGCACATACCACTTCATAATTCATTCCTTTCTTCCACTGATCTGCACGTATGTACTCTAAAAAATGGTTTTACTTTAAACGTTAGTCATCCAAAGTTGTTTAGACGTCTACATCACTGACACTTCTGAGTATAGAAACAATTTATTTTCGCAAAATATGTCGAAATATAGGTTTGAGTAAATATTGAAACTCATTTGGGTTGGGATTTAATATTTAACGAATAAAACAACGCTAATAGAAACTTGAACCGTTTGCATTTTATATAGTAGGTAAATTGAAAATAGATGCTGATGTATGTAAATCTAGCTTGAAGATGTAGACATACTAAAAAGACTTTGAATGATTGCAGTCGATCTGCATACACAAAAAGTCTAATCATAATCCTATTCACTTTACTTTTACATTTTCAAATAATAAAGAATATAACACCTCATAAATCAATCCATTCTAAAATGATTGATTTTGGTATAATGGAGAATCTGTATTTTAAAGATTATTTCATTTACAGCAAAAATTGAATTTGGTGGAACACTGGAGGATGAACATTGTTAGTATCTAGAATTGATTTGAACGATTATATCGCAAAGTATGTAAATTATTTATTAATCGAAAAAAATTTATCACCGAAATCGATCAAAGCGTATTTATCTGATTTGAATATGTTCAACGATTGGTTAGTAGACAACCAGATAGAAGTTGTGACCGAAGCCGAAATCTATTTGTATTTCAATACATTGAGTCACTTGAATCTATTAAAAGATTCTACCATCAAACGGAAATACATATCCTTCAAAGGATTTTTCTTGTTTTTAGCTCAAAAACATTGGATTGATCAATCTCCTTTACTTCATTTTGGTAAACGATTTAAAACAGCAAAACGGATTCCCAAAACGTTACCGACCAATGAAATTAAACGTTTATTATCTGCACCCGAGAATGATCGCAATCGTCTCAAAACTGCATTCAGTACTCGATTAAGTATCCGAAATGATGCCATTATCGACTTGCTCTTTTCAACAGGGATTCGTATTGGAGAGCTAGTACAAATTCGCTTAAAAGACCTTGATCTACGCAATCGAGTGGTTGTGATATTTGGCAAAGGACGTAAAGAACGCTTACTGTATCTATCCAGCAAAGAACTGATTGATAAGATCCAAGACTGGCTTAAAGTCAGAGACGCTTTTCATCCAAAAGACGATTGCTTATTCCTAAATAAGTATGGAAATGGACTGTCCATCTATGGTATTGAGGATATTTTCTGTAAATATAAAGAAATGGCAAAAATCAATCAAAGCGCCACGCCTCATTATTTGCGACACTCTTTTGCTACTCAATTGTTAGAAAACGGAGCCGATTTAAGAGCAGTTCAAGAAATTTTGGGACATTCGAGTGTAAGTACAACGGAGATTTATACAGAGGTATCAGTTAAAAGAAAGCGCGCTGTATTAACAAAATTCAACCCTAGAAATCGATTAGAAACCTCCAAATAACTATGAATTATTTGGAGGTTTTT
>NZ_JBHUGF010000010.1:1970218-1972456 GCF_042681745.1 Paenibacillus nicotianae
ATTTATGATATTTTTTTGTTTTTCAAGCAAGGATCGCCATACCATAGTAGAAGCAATTCTATATCATATTAGAAATTACCGCATTCCTGTATGGTACGATCGAGATCAAATGCTTTTAGGAGATGAACGCAATCATAAAAATTTTGTAGAAGGAGTTGAATATTCTTCATATGGAATCATAATTTTAAGTCCAAATTCGATCCAGTCGTATTGTGCTAATGAAGAAATTGATTTAATGTATGAGAAATATTTAAAGGGTACTATGCATATTTTCCCTATATTCTTTAATCTTTCTGCAAACGAAGTTCCTCCAAAATACGAGTGGTTAAAAAAGTTGGTTTATAAAGAAATTACCCCTTCTATTGATGTTCGTTCAACCTGTAACCATGTTATTTGTAAATTTCTTGTAGATGATTTGAGCAAGCATGAAAGTCGCAACTTTTCTTCTTTAGAAAAGAGAATGAACAAAATGAAATGTGATCCTTATATTCTAATCTTACTTCGATCTTATTTACAATTAGACGAAAAAAACTTCAATTCTCGAATAGCTTTATTATATGCTGGCTGTTCTTATATAGAATGTAGTTATGATTTAAGTAACGCCCCTGCTTATTACACAGCAGGGTTTAAAAAGTTATTTAACGAGACTAAGCTTTCATTAGAAGTAGACTTGAGAGATATATTAATGATTGAGAATCTTTTCTTATTATTAGTTGGAACGTTTATTATCGGCAACCTCGTTAAGGATGTGTAAAATAATATCGGCTATTTTTTCAGGATCTTTTTCTGTCATTAGTTCATTTATTGTTTGTGAAAGATAAGGAAATTCATTAATATTCTCCTTAACTTCTTTCCAAATTACTTCTGCTTCGTATCCAGTACTTCCAACAGGAATAATCGTCATATTTCGTTCTTTTGCAAGTAAAAATTCTTGATAAACACCTTCACTGTAATGTCCTGTTTTTTCAACAGAACCTTGTTCTGTAGTTTTCTTGCTTTGACCAAATAAGAATATAGCGGCACTACAATCATGTAACATGCTGATTCTATATTCTTGTTTTTTCTCTTGCGAAAGATCTTTATGAAAAGGAAAAGGTCTCATTGAAAGATATTTATCCTTATTTTGAATACCTTTTTCGGCTAAGTATTGGTAAGAGTATCCAGTAATTAAAGTGCCTAACCGTTTTCCTACTCCTGTAGATATTCTATATTCTTTTTCAAGTAATGAAGTAACTAAAGCTTGCGATAATTGATCTGATTGAGTCACCACTGTATTAGTGACTTTGTCATATGCACCAGATATAAAAACCTTTTTTTCTCTGATTCTAGCATTTAATTTTTTTAAAAGAGGAATGATACTATCTTTTGTTATACAAATAGCTTGAATGTTATATCTTTGTTTAAGATCGTCGACCATATGTTCAAATTCAATTGTTGTTTCTTGATTTACTAGCATGATAGCATAATGTGTATTTCCTACTCCTCCAAGTAAATGATTTATTGAACTAAGGCAATCGAGAACGAGGGAATCTGTAAAGCTATAACCCACAAAAAGGAAAGTATTTGAAATTAATTCTTTTTTCAAAAATGTTAGAAATAAAGTATGACTGTTTGAATAATGATCATAGTCTTTCTTAGTTAAGATCATTTTTTCTAAGTCAGAAATATCGCCATTAAGCTTATAAACATTAACTTTTTCATTTCGATCAATATTTACTAAGTTTTTTTCATTATGTATAACGTCACGAGGAATAAATCGACGATCCAATTCTTGCTCAATCAAAGGATCATAATTTGTTGTCCAGATATTATTAAAATTCATATCAATTAATTCACTCAAAATTTCATTTCCTGGTTTAAATTTGTTGATCTGCTCATTGATTTTTTTTCTTAATTTTGGCTCTGTGTATTTATTAGAATAGTATTGAGCCACTTTATATAAATCAGTATTTTCTGTGAGTTTTATTCCTAATTCGGCGGCTAAAGATTCAAATAAAGATCCCCAAGTCTCATGTCCAGAGTTTCGGGATACGCCAGATCCAGCAAATAAAGAAGACATTTTGTTTATTGAGTGTATAGCTAAATCATCTAAAAAATGATTCAATTCTCTTTCGGTTTTTTCAATTAAACGCTCAGTAACTGGATTATTTCCTATTTCCATTGGTAGTTCCTCCAAATTTTATCAAAATTTATTTCAACAATTGTTTAAAAACCTCCAAATAATTCATAGTTATTTGG
>NZ_JBHUGF010000010.1:1972554-2838865 GCF_042681745.1 Paenibacillus nicotianae
TAAAGTAAATAAGTAAGCATATAGTACCATATATTTTTCTAAAGAAATAGTTCATTTTTCATTAAAAGACAAAAAAGACCTTATTTAAAGGTCTTTTGCTTTATTTATTATCTGTAAAACTAGATCATAACACCTAATACTATCTCTTAACTCCCTGCCAAATATCTTCCAACTCGTTCAACTCGTCAATCACATACCAGGGTTCTACACCCAACTGCTTATCCCACTCAAAACTTCGACGCAGGAAAATGCCGCGCATTCCTGATTGAGAAGCTCCCCAGATATCGTTGGTAGGATGATCACCGACAAATATCGTTTCTTCTCCGGTTGTACCTAACTTTTCTAATACCATCTCATAAATCTTCGGATCTGGCTTTTTGATCCCTGCTTCACCTGACGTTAGAATCACATCAAAGTAAGGTTCTAACCCTAAATGCTCTACTTTACCGTATTGTATTTCATGCGTTCCATTGGTTAACATGCCTAATTTATAGCCTTGATCTCTACATGATTGGATAGCTTCAAGCGCATGGTTCATCAGACGAGCTTCTTTCATATAGTGCTCTGTATAATAAGCAAATAATTCATCTACCGTAGGCTTATCTGTCCAAGGTAGGAGTTGCACTAATTCTTCAAAAAATCCGCGTTTAGGTCGGTATCCGTCAGCATCGGCGATACGCATATAGCCTATAATATCTCTTGCTTTCTCTGCATCTATATGACCTAAATAATCTGCTACCAGCTTTTGTGAAAAGGCTCGAAACGTATAATCTCGATCCATTAATGTATTGTCTAGATCAAAAATAACTGCACTAATTTTCATGCTTTATTCACTCCTATATGTAAATAAAATAGACGTTCTTCTGAAAGTATACCAAACCTTATTGAACTTCGCTGTTGTCTCGTATAGGACATACATGATCACAGCAAAAAACCCGTTTAAGATCAAACGGGTTGTATTAAGTATACAGTTTACAGAGAATGTGTTCTCTTTGATCTGTGAATATTCTGTTTTAGTTATCACTTCGTTATACTGTAGCAGGAATTTTACAATAATACGTAAGAATGATCTTCCTGTGCTTTGACATCAGGTAATGCTACAGGTTGACGATGGGTAACCATCATTTCTTGATCGGTTACATACAATTTAAATTCAGGAATCTCGTGCAAATAATGTTGCTGATATAGCATACGGCAATCCACTTCAAAATACACAGAATCTTCTACAATCGGCAATTTTCCAGTTTCATTCAGGTAATCATCAACAGCAAGCTGTACACGATCCAAATGATACGGAATAGATTGTTCTTCTTCTGCAAAAATTTCAAAAGTCTCACGCGATAAATAAAACTTCTGATCGCTGACTCCACCTAAATAGCGAGCAATTCGCGGTAGATCGAGACTTCCGTCTTCCTTCATCAACACCGTACGATTGATACCATTATCCATTTCGCGTTCAAATTGCAATACTGCACAACGCAACTCATCTAAGGTGACATGAACAGATGGTAACTTATTGACGTCTTCTTTGTCTTTTCTTCTAAATAGTCCAAGTACAGACATATCGGTCTCTCCTCCCTCAAACTGGGATTATTAAGCGATCGAGTGCGAAAACGTTTTCAGATACGTGTAAAGAAAGCTGCTAACTTTTTTGTGCTTACTATCATTGTACCTCATTTAACATATATTGATTCAACTTTTTACAAATTTGTGCGTTTTGAGTAGCAAATTGTGTCTATGTGCCTAAGTATGCTAGAAATTTATAACATATTAAGGTAGGATAAATATGGTTCTATTTTAATAACGTTCTGAACGGATATAGATCGTTTATACAGAAAAGAGATTATGGAAGGAGCTAGACCACTGTGATAGAAGATGTAATTATTATCGGTGCAGGACCTTGCGGATTATCTGCTGCAATCGAATGCACACGCTTAGGCATGAAGACATTATTGATCGAAAAGTATAATATGGTACATTCTATTTATCTGTACCCCACAAATATGCAATTTTTTAGTACTGCTGAATTGTTAGAAATCGGAGATTTACCATTTTCAACTCCATATGATAAGCCTTTCCGTCATGAAGCTTTAGCTTATTATCGTCGTGCAGCAGGTCATTATGATCTACGTGTTCAACCTTATACCGAAGCACTTGAAGTGCAACCATTACAAGATGGTACGTTTGCAATTCAGACGACCAATCGTCATGGCGAAGACAAAACCTATACAGCACGCAAAGTGATTTTGGCTACAGGTTATTTTGATCATCCTAACTATCTGGGAATCCCGGGCGAAGAATTGGATAAAGTCACTCACTATTTCCGCGAAGCTCATCCTTATGCAGGTATGAAGGTAACCGTAATTGGTGGAAGTAACTCTGCTGTCGATGCTGCACTTGAGATTGTACGTGTAGGTGCACATGTCGATATGGTCTACCGGGGTAGCGATCTTTCTCAAAATATCAAATCATGGGTACGTCCTGTATTTGAAGCTCAGGTGCTTAAAGGCAATGTCACTCTTCATCTTAACTCTAAAGTAACCGAGATTACTCCATCTCAAGTTGTTATCACACAAAATGATGGTGAAACAGCCACTATCGAAAATGACTTCGTACTTGCAATGACAGGCTTCCATCCTGATCGTAAATTACTCACTTCTGCCGGTATTGAAATGAGCGATGATATGGATAAACCGAAGTTCGATCTGGAAACGATGGAATCCAATATCCCAGGTCTTTATGTAGCCGGCGTTATTGCTTCTGGTCGTAATGCTAATGAAGTATTTATTGAAACCGGTCGTCGTCATGGTAACAAAATTGCTAACCATATTCATAAACAACTGGCTCATTAATCACTCTAGTATCAATACAGATAAAGTACATGCTGATTGTTTACTTGTAAAAAGTGTCCGCTTAGGCGGGCATTTTGCTATGTAAAGACATAATGAAAGGAGTGATCTTATCAAAATGGCTGCGATTGATACACCAGCAATTATTTTGTTAGTGCTTGTGGCTCTCGGGATTATCGGGAACAACTCTACAGTCACGATTGCTATGCTTGTTTTATTGCTTATTCGTGTTTTGGGCTGGCATCAAGCTTTTCCGTGGTTACAGAAATATGGGTTAACGATCGGTATTATTATTTTGACGATTGGTGTCATGACTCCACTAGCAAGTGGCAAAATTTCACTAGATACGATCCTTTCTTCTTTTTTAAGTTGGAAATCACTTGCCGCTATTGGAATTGGTTTGTTTGTCGCTTACTTAGGTGGACGAGGAACTATATTAATGACCAATCAACCGACAGTAGTCGCTGGATTGTTAATTGGAACGCTGATCGGTGTAGCTTTTTTCAAAGGTGTACCTGTTGGGCCATTGATTGCAGCAGGTCTGCTTTCTTTATTAATAGGGAAATCATAACCACCGTTCTATTTAGCACAAACTCTATTGCACGATTATGCTTATCCGATAGGCTTAGGTGTGTTATACTTTCTAAATATGAATCGATGATAAAATGCTTATATTGAATGTGTTAGCATCATCCAGGAGGATACACCTATGTCTCAAACTTTTGTTATTGAAGCGGTTATGATCGCTATCTATGGTCAACTGCTTGATCCGGAAAAACCGGTAGAATATATTGTGCCATACACAAGTATTATGGAATTATACGAATTTGCTGAAAGTACTGAACCTCTAATGAATGAAGACAACGAGAACCAGTATGTCAAAACAAGAATTCAGCAATTGATTGCTTATTTCGAAGAACCGCTAAACAAAAAGAAAATTCAACGTTCATTGAATGTTCCCTGGGCGCAAAGTTCAGCGATTTTACTCAGTGAAAAAGTACAATTGAAAATTATCAATGCGATGGATAATGCTCATTATGGCGAATCATTTGATCCGATTGAAACCGAAATGATCCTGTCTGCTCTAAAAAAAGAAGTTCCTATGTTAACCGATCAATTTGAAATGATTCATCGGATCATAGAAGCCAAAATTCCTGTTCAAGTGTATGATATTGAAGACTTCTCTTTTGCTCTTGAAGGCACTCCTACCGTCTAAATGGATAGAAATACAGATATGTACGCTAAGATAACATACGTAAAAGAGCTTCTTCCTGTTTATAAGGAAGAAGCTTTTTTTGAACCGATGATCCAAAAATACCGTTCGTTTTACTGAGATTCCGGCATATACGCGTACCGAATATCATCTTCATGTTCAATATATTCTACATTCAATTGATATCCGTTGATATACCATAAATCTTGATCTTCCATATAAAAATGGATATTTTCAACATCCTGCGTTAGTGCCGGACTCACTGGTGGTTCTACAGAAATACCTAATGAAAATCCAGGATGAATTTCACTATTACTGCTGTATCGTGCATAAAAGCGAACTGCATCGCCTTCAGCCAAACTCAATTCTTTTTTGTACCAGCGTGCGGCTTCATCAGATACAACTATACTCATGATTTATACCACCTCTCTTTTTTACCTTTACTCTATGCTCTACTCTATTATAACACGATATTACGATTGCTTTTTTATTCATTTCTGTGTAGCAAAAAAGCGATGTATTAAAAAAATATGAAGATTTTATGAATTTTACGTTGACAATGCAAAAATTGCAATGATACAATCAACAGCAGACAGGTACTAATTTAGAAGTTATTACCATCTGCATACTACATTTGAGAAGAAAGGGTGAATCTCCATGGATAAAATGATGAACGTACATACTGACGCGTATATTCCCGTAGCTTTATCACAATTAAATATCGGAGCACCCCAGCAGATGGAATTCTTCAAGTAGATTGTGTACTTTAAATCACGCTTGATCTTTATCCACAATGATATCTATTTATCATATGGCGGTTGCTCAGCAATCGCGCTATATGATGTCCATACAAGACACGTCGTTTGCGTTTGCAGACGACGTGTCTTTTTATGTGGATTTTGACCAGTGTTCGAAAGAAAGGTAGTGAGTATATGTTTGCAGTTTTCAAAAATTTAGGCTGGTTTTTCAGTCGTGAACGAAAGCGGTATTTGATCGGTGTTATTTTATTGATCATTGCCGGCGTGCTTGAATTAGCGCCTCCCAAGCTGTTAGGAAGTGCGATTGATGAGATTTCAGGAGGAACGATTACTGTCTCTTCATTGGTTTATTATATTTCAGTCACGTTAGTTATTTTAGTTGTTATTTATGGAATTACGTATGTATGGATGCACAGTCTATTCGGTGGATCGAATCTAGTAGAACGTCTTTTACGGACTCGATTTATGGCTCATCTCTTGCGGATGACTCCACCTTTTTTTGAAAGGAATCGTACAGGTGACTTGATGGCTCGCGCTACCAATGATCTACGTTCTGTCTCTATGACTGTAGGATTCGGAATGTTGACGCTTACGGATTCCACATTCTTTTTGTTAACGATATTGTTAGCAATGGGATTTGTTATTAGCTGGAAATTAACAATCGCTGCGATTCTTCCTCTGCCCTTTATTGCTCTTGCGATGGCGATTTACGGCAAAGTAGTACATGAACGTTACACACTAGCACAAGATGCTTTTGGAGATATGAACGATCAGGTACTTGAATCTGTCGCAGGGGTTCGCGTAATTCGCGCTTATGTACAAGAACGTTTTGATGAGAATCGTTTTGAAAAGATTACTGATGATGTTTATCGCAAAAACTTACGCGTTGTTATGGTAGATGCATTATTTGAACCAACAATTCGATTATTTGTTGGACTAAGTTATATTATTGCACTCGGTTATGGAATCTATCTGGTATTTCATAATGAGTTGACACTTGGTGATCTTGTATCGTTTAACTTGTATCTGGGAATGATGATCTGGCCGATGTTTGCGATAGGTGAATTGATCAACTTAATGCAACGTGGTAGCGCTTCGCTAGATCGTGTCAACGAAGTTCTATATGTCAAACCGGATGTAGAAGATATCACTCAACCAGTTCATGTTCCATCGCTTCATAAGATTGAATTTAAAGATGTCACGTTCCGTTATCCAACTTCTACAGTGGATAATCTAGAGCATCTGAATCTACAGATTCGTGCCGGTGAAACGCTAGGCGTAGTCGGTAGAACAGGTAGTGGTAAGTCTACCCTACTCAAACAACTACTCTATGAATATCCTACAGGAACAGGTGAACTTGAAATTGGTGGTGTATCTATCCACGATATCGCCAAAGACCAATTGCATGGATGGATCGGTTATGTTCCGCAAGAACAGATCTTGTTCTCTCGCAGTGTGCGTGAAAATATCCGCTTCGGCAAATCAGATGCAACCGATGATGAAGTATTGAATGCGATTCATACCGCAGCATTTGATAAAGATTTGCATACCCTTTCCGATGGTCTGGATACGATTGTCGGTGAACGCGGTGTGGCTTTGTCCGGTGGTCAGAAACAGCGGGTGTCGCTTGCGCGTGCATTTATCGCTGAACCTGAAGTACTGATTCTGGATGATGCTTTATCTGCTGTCGATGCTCGTACCGAAACCAGAATTATCGAAAATATCCGTACCAAACGTGCGGGTAAAACAACACTAATCGCAACTCATCGCCTATCAGCGGTAGAACATGCAGATCATATCGTAGTACTCGATCGCGGTAAAATTATTGAAGAAGGAACTCATGCTGAATTGCTACAGTCTGATGGCTGGTATCGTGAGCAATATGAACGTCAGCAACTGGCAGATTCCTTAGAGGGGTAGGTGTCTTTATTGGAGACTCAAGATTATAACGAGCAACCGACAACGAAGCTCGATAACAAAACAATTACCAAAAGGCTTTATCAATATGCATTACGTTCGAAAAAAACATTTATTATCGCTTTGATTATGTTAGCGATTGGTGTAGGGGCTGAACTTGCCGGCCCTTTTATCGCTAAAAATATTATCGACAATCATTTGTTTGCGATTGAACAACCTTTTTATCAGACTTCTTCTAGTACCAATGCTGTATTGTATAACGGCAATTATTATAAACGCGAAGGATTCTGGACAGCAGGCGAAACCAAAGGCGCACAGGCTCATGTGATCCAAAGTGGAACGAGCTTTTATTTTATTGAAGGTGCTGTTGAATCTACTAAAGGTGAACGTACCTACAACAATGGTGTGTTAACGATTCAAAATAACCAGAGTACTGCACAATATCCAGCAGTTCCATTAACAGCTAACAAGCTATTTGCATTTTACCAACCAGAATTACCTGGTATTTATAAGCTGATTGGATGGTATTTTGTATTCTTGCTCATTACAATTATTATGGAGTTCGGAAAAACGTACTGGCTCCAATCGTCAGCCAACAAAGTGATTCAGCAATTGCGCTTGGACTTATATGCTCATATTCAGCGATTACCGATTCCTTTTTTCGATAATCTACCTGCTGGTAAAGTAGTATCACGTATTACTAATGATACCGAAGCAGTCAAAGATTTATTCGTCGCAGTACTGGCTAACTTTAGTTCAGGAATTGTATATATGATCGGTGTCTATATTGCACTGTTTTTACTAGACTTTCGACTGGGTCTAATCTGTTTGTTTGTGGTTCCATTGCTTGTGTTGTGGATTGTGTTATACCGCAAAGTTGCAACCAAATACAATACGATTATTCGTTCTAGACTTAGTGAAATTAACGCTATTATCAATGAATCGATTCAAGGAATGTCGATTATTCGTGTATTCCGTAAGCAACGTCAGACGCAAGAAGAATTTGAAAACCTAAATAACGATTACCTTTTCTATCAGAACAAAATGCTAAATCTCAATGCTTTTACTTCGCATAATCTAGTCAATGTATTGCGTAGTCTTACATTTGCTATCGTATTATGGTATTTCGGTGCTTCTGCATTAGGTGGAGTTGAAGGCGTCATCTCGCTAGGAGTTCTGTATGCTTTTGTCGATGTATTGGGAAGATTGTTCCAGCCGGTTACAGGTATGGTCAATCAGCTAGCTGCACTCGATCTATCGATGGTATCAGCAGGACGTGTATTTGAATTAATGGATGAAAAAGGCGAGCAAGTTACCGATGGTGGAATGCCTCGTTACAAAGGTAACGTAGAATTTAAAGATGTAACCTTTGCTTATAAAAAAGATCCTGTTCTCAAGCATATCAGCTTTGAAGCCAAGCAAGGTCAAACTGTTGCTCTGGTTGGTCATACAGGTTCTGGTAAAAGTTCAATCATTAATCTACTGTTCCGCTTCTATGATCCACAGCAAGGTAGAATTACGATTGATGGACAAGATGTACAACAATTGCCCAAACAATGGTTACGTCAACATATGGGCATTGTATTGCAAGATCCGTATCTATTTACAGGAACGATTGCTTCTAATGTCAATTTGGAAAATGAACAAATTTCGCGCGAGCGCATCGAACAAGCATTACGTGATGTCGGTGCAGAGCAGATTTTGTCTGACCTTCCTAAAGGCTATGATGAACCTGTTATGGAAAAAGGAAGTACATTGTCGGCTGGACAACGTCAATTAATTTCATTTGCTAGAGCACTTGCTTTTGACCCAGCGATTCTGATTCTGGATGAAGCGACAGCCAATATTGATACAGAGACTGAAGCTTTGATTCAATCGGCTTTGGATGTGTTGAAAAAAGGTCGTACGACTTTTATTATTGCTCACCGCTTATCCACTATCCGTAGTGCCGATCAGATTCTAGTCCTACACCGCGGTGAAATTGTTGAACGTGGTAACCATGACGAATTGATGGAGATCGATGGACGCTACCGTCAGATGTACCGAATGCAAGTAGGTGCTGGTTCTAACGCTATCGCTGATGGTACAGAGTCTGCCAAAGACCAAGAAGTCCCTGTTCCTACACATCTGATTGGACGTACCACATAATAAACAAAAGAAGCTTGTATGATCCTTAGATATGGATCACGCAAGCTTCTTTTCATTTACTTATTCTTTCAATTTTTACAACGAAAACGCTTTTGTTTTTTCTAATAAACGACTGGTCATCATGCTTAATTCATCAGACGATGATGAGATTTCTTCCATAATAGCTGTTTCTTCATGAGTAGCCATCGAGATTTGTTTGGCTCCTTCATAAAATTTATCAGCCATTTGACGAATCGTATGCACATTCTGATATGTTAATTCTACACGATCGGTTTGTTCAGTGATCGAATCTTCCATTCCTTGAACAGCAGACATAAATTCATAGACTACATTTGCAAATTCAATCAGTGTCGATTCTACTTTGTGCGTGTTGGATGTTTCATTTTGTACCAGTTCATTTTGATTATGAATCAATTGCACGGTATCATGGATCTGAGATTGTACTGCCATAATCAGACTATGAATTTTTTGCGCAGAATCGTTACTTTGTTCTGCCAATTTACGGATTTCTGTCGCTACTACTGCAAATCCTGCGCCATGCTCACCTGCATGAGCGGCTTCAATCGAAGCATTTAACGCTAATAAATGAGTCTGTTCTGCTAATTCTTTGACGGTTCCTGTAACAGCACCAATATCAGAAGCTTGATGATCCAATAGACGTACCGTTTGTTCAGCTTGCGTCTGAGATTCTGCAAGGGTGCTCATACCTGATTTTAACGATGAAAAAATATGTTGGGTTGCTTCTACTGATTGCTCCATATTGCTGGACAATTCGCGCATATGAGACGACTTTTCTTTCATTTCTTGAAAAGAACCTAACATCTGCTCTGCTGTTTGAAGCGAAGATTCAGAAGACTCACGTTGCTTGCCGACACCATGATAAATATCATCTGCTACTGCCGCCATAGACTCAATCTGGCTTGTGGCTTCGGTGATTGATTGACTTAGATTATCTGCATTATGAGATGTGGTTGTCGTATTGTTCGAGATATCGTTAATTATATCTTTAATATTAGTAACCATAACGCGAAAGGCATCATTAAGCACTTTAATCTCATCTTCTTCACGACGCTCTGGAATCTCTACCATCAGGTCGCCATCTGATACACGTTTGGCGGCTTTGGATAAATTAACGATTGGTTTTGTTAAAAATTTAGAAATCACAAATCCTAATATCCCACTCCATGTAATACCCATTAGCAATATAATAGATACATATAACCAATCACTCATCTCTGTTGCTAAATACGCTTTCAAGTAAAAAATAAAAAATGCACTCGTTCCATACGTAATAATAGACACGCCGATAAAACTCAATACTAACTTTGAACCTAAAGATAATTTCATGAATACACCTCATATATCTAAGATTTAGAGTAGAAATAAATAAGGTCATATACTGGATAATGAGTCAAAAGATGATCCGTACTTTGCTCCTACTTCTAGTTGCTTTTGTATCACTTGAGTCACTTATTAATTTAAATTTTAGCAAATAATAAGCAAAATCGGTGTGATAAAAGTCATAGCAAAGTAAATTTTATGAGTCTTTCGACGCAATAATGATTTTTGTGTCTTTTTTCATATCCTTGTATATGTAACTTGCTCTCTTGCTTGTAGCAAGCTATTCTTAACTTAAAGCTTTTTCACCAACCTAATTAGAGCATAACGTCGTCAAAGGGGATGAATCACTATGGAACGAACTCGGCTTTGGAGCGAGCGATTCAAATTATTTTTTCTAAACAATCGGTTTGTTATTTTTTTACTCGTCTTATTATTAATCTCGCTAAATATTTTTTTACTTTCCAAAATACCTTATGTGTTTACTCCTCTATTTGTTTTGATCAAAACGGTTATTTTACCAATCGTTTTAAGTGGTATTTTGTTTTACTTATTAAATCCATTAGTCAATTTTCTGGAAAAACGCAAAGTAAAAAGAATTTATTCCATCATTTTGCTATACCTTCTTATTATCGGTCTTATTGTATTAATTGTTAGTCTTGTGATTCCTGTTATTCAGACACAGATTCGAGAATTGATCCGCAATATTCCAGCCTTTTATGATGGTATCGTCAATCAGATTCAATACTGGTTAGGCGGAGATGTTTCCAAACAAATTCAACATACATTTAGTATCAATCCTAATGATCTGGTACAAAATTTATCTGAAAAAGGGTCTTCGATTATCAATCAGACATTTACCGGTATTGGTGGATTTTTGGGAGCATTAACAGAAACGATCTTATCTATCGTTACCGTACCCTTTATTTTATTTTACTTACTAAAAGATGGAGCCAAATTACCAGGCTTTATTATGAAATTTGTACCGGTTACATTACGCAGTCAGACAGGCAAAGTTATGTCTGAAATGAATCATCAAATCAGTTCATATATTCGTGGACAGATTATTGTGAGTCTATGTATAGGGATTTTACTGTATATCGGTTATCAGATTATTGGACTCGATTATTCATTAGTATTAGCTATTGTAGCTTCATGTACGAGTATTGTTCCGTATCTAGGGCCTGCGATTGCGATTACTCCTGCCTTGATCGTCGCATTAGTGACTTCACCATTTATGTTACTTAAAATGGTGATTGTATGGACGATTGTCCAATTAGTTGAAGGTAAGCTGATCTCACCACAAATTATGGGTAAATCGCTTAAAGTGCATCCTATTACGATTATTTTTGTTATTTTAACAGCTGGTAAATTGTTCGGAGTGGTTGGGATATTGTTAGCTGTTCCTGGATATGCTGTTCTCAAAGTAATCGTTACTCATCTATTTGATTGGTTTAAAGTTAGTTCCAATCTATATGAGACTAAAAAGGCAACTGAACCACCTGTCATTAAGCCTTAATATTGTAAAGTAGATTACGATTTTCTTCATTAAAGTAATAAAACTAAAAAGTAATCAAAAAAGACCTGTATCGACTGTCTAAGTAAGCACAGTAGAATTCAGGTCTTTTTTGATATAGAAAAGTTATTGAAATTGTAGATATACAGAATTACCGTTTTATTTTGCTAGTTCCGGTGTATAACCTACCGGTATATTCGTTGTTACTTTACCTTCTGTAATGACCTGAGGATTCATTTCCCCTGGAGCTGGTTTGTCTGTAGCATAGCTAATAACAGCTCGTTTATCATCGGTTAATTTTACATCTGTAATTTTGACCGAGTATCCCGGGTTGGGAAGTTGTACCGTTAATGTTACTGTTTGTTGATCTGCTGTAGTTGCAGGTGCAACACTAAGTTCTGGATCATAACCCATTTGACCACCATCCGTTTCGCCTGGTGTAGGCGTTGTAGTATCGTCATTTGCTTTATTGTAGCGATCTACCATTTGTACACCATGATATACCCATTCTGCTGCTTCCATACGTGTAATCTCTTTAGTTGGCATAAATGCTTTACCCGCTGTACTGCGATCAATCACATTCATATTTACCAAATCTTGAATAGCTCCTGAAGCTGCTTTGCTAATTTTATCTTGATCGGTAAAAACGACAAACATTTTTGTAGCAGGATAATTACCTGTTACATTAATAGCTTCATGTAACCACAGTGCAAATTGCTCACGAGTTACAGTTTTCTCAGCACTGAATGTAGCTGGCAATGATAAGTTGTTTGCTTTGGCAATACGTAAAGAATCGGTATACCATGCTTTGCGTGCTAGATCGTCGCCCGGTTCTGTTGTATCACCTTTTAGATCAAATGCTTTTACTAAAATTTGAATAGCTTGTGGTTGGGTTAGTGTCATGTCTGGCTTAAATTGAGTTGAACTCACTCCATTAATAACCCCTTTATCATGTAACGCATTGACAATCGTCTGGTTATCTTTATCTTTTACATCTGTAAAAGTAGAAGCTGCGCTTGCACTTCCTGCCCCTGCTATTGCCAGTGATAACGTTAATACCGCTACTGCTTTTTGTTTATGATTCCACATATATTATATTCCCTCCATTGAATAGGTTTGTTGTTGAATAGTTGATCTGTATTCAACCTTACAATGCCCTAGACGCACAGAAGTAATTATTTGTTGCACCTTTTTAATCTTGTCTTACATTTGAGCAGGAGTATCTATTCCCAATAACGTCATGACCCTTTTTAAATATAATCCCGTTTGTAACGTTAAGGCTACACGCTGATTTTGCAATTCTACAGGTGCATCTATTATCCGATCTTTATTATAAAATTGGTTAAATAGCTTTGCCGTTTCGATAATATATCTAGCTAAAATCGATGGCTCGTGTTGAGTAACAGCGCGCTCTAATTGCTGTGTATAGGTAGATAAATGAACCAACAAAGCCCAACTTTCATTGCTCCAGAGATTATTTGATATTGTGGGGTCGAGAGCACTTTTATTTGGGGTTACTTTTCTCAAAATACTCTGGATTCTAGCATACGTATATTGAATATAAGGCCCTGTTTCTCCTTCAAAGGTGACTGCCTGTTGTAATGAAAAATCAATTTCGTTTTGACGATTATTTTTGAGATCACCGAAAATAATTGCACCAATACCTACTTGCTCTGCTACACGTTCTTTATCTGGCAAATTTGGACTTTTTTCAGCAATAATTTGTCTTGCCTGTTCGACAGCTTCATCGAGTACTTCTTCCAAAAAGACAACTTTGCCTTTACGTGTCGACATTTTTTTGCCATCCACTTTCATCAATCCAAACGATACATGGATACAATCTTTTGCCCATGTATAACCCATTTTGTGAAGCACTTCAAAGACTTGTTTAAAATGAAGACTTTGCTCTCCACCAACTACATAGACCAACTGATCTGCGCCCATCACTTCTTTACGATAAATAGCAGTAGCTAGATCACGTGTAGGGTAAATCGTTGTACCGTCTGATTTCAAAATCAAACATGGTGGTAATTGATGCTCATCCAACCTGACGACCTGCGCTCCATCGCTTTCGACTAGCAATCTTTTACTTTGCAATTGTTCTATAACTGCTGGCATTTTATCATTATAAAAACTTTCTCCCAAAACATAATCAAACTCTACACCCAGTCGCTGATACATTGGTTGAAGCGACTCTATACTCACTTCTACAAAATACTGCCATAATTCAAGCGCTTGAGCATCACCTTGCTCTAATTTAGCAAACCATTCTCTTGCTTCGTCTTCTAATTCTGGTGCTTGTTGCACTTCTTCATGAAATTGAATATACACTCTTAACGATTCACGAATCGGATGCTGCTTGAGCTGTTGTGGATCACCCCAGCGTAAGTAGGCTGTAATTAATTTGCCAAATTGAGTGCCCCAATCTCCTAAATGATTGACTCTTATAGCTTCATATCCTGCTGCTTCGTAGATTCGATGCAATGCTGCTCCGATCACTGTTGAACGCAAATGCCCTACTCCAAATGGCTTTGCTATATTCGGTGATGACATATCGATCACAATCCGTTGACCTGCGCCAATTTCAATTTCTGTATTTTGCTTTTCTTCTAAGCTGGATAATAATTGAGCTCCATAATGCTCACGATTCCACTTCAAATTAACATAAGCACCTACAGCAGTAGCTTGAACAAAAGAAGCAGAATGGTTTTGAATAGATGCTGTAAGTTCAACAGCAATCGCTTGAGGTGAACGTCTCCATGTTTTGGCAAGCAGGTAACAAGGAAATGCCAGATCACCCATTTCGATCTGTGGTGGAACTTCTAACATATGTATACACTGTTCTTCGGGAAGTGATATTAATGGCTCTAGTATGGCAACTGCTTGTTGTTTGAAAAAAGATGCTAATTTCATTGTTCTGATCTCCTTTGTATCATATAATGGTACGTTAACAAAAATCATCGGAATGAAAAGCAAAAAAGCACTCGTCTTTTAAGTGAATTATCACTTAAGAGACGAGTGCTTATGATAAGCATTCCCGCGGTACCACTCTTTGTACAGTATATAGATAATCCATCAAGACATTTTATCCTGCCCAATTGATCAACTTCACTGTCACTTGATTACGATAACGGTGTCAGCCGGACTTATCTATACAGGTTCGCAAATATAGAATTGCGTTTCCCTTTCAATAAGTCATTTCCCGAGTGCGGTTCACCTACGAATGTTTTACCGGCTCTCACTCTCCCGGCTCGCTGCTCAAACAATAATCGTTATGGCTACTCTCTCGTTCATCAACGATAAATATTAAAGTTAGAATGTATTATACATACTATGTTAGGTTGAAGCAACTTTATTTTTGAATATATTTGACTTTACCCATAGTATATCGACAATCATAATACAAATAAAAATTAAACAAAAAGACCTTCGCAAATATGCAAAGGCCTTTAACAAATAGAATATTAATATAAAGTTATCTATGTATAAAGTAGTAGATTATACCGCTACCATTAAATCTTTACACATTTCTACACAATAACGGCAAGCTTCGATACATTCACGAGAATGTTGATTATCATGCTTAGCACATTCAGCGATACAAGCTTCACATACTTTTGCACATAATTCAGCGATTTCACCTGCAAATTGACTACCCTGACTTAACGATTGTGCGGTAAACGAGCAGATCTCTGCGCACTCACGAGTAATACGAATACATTCACATAATTTCTCAAGATTATATTCTTTCAAATTAGCTACATAAGAAAGGTTACAAGCATTCATAGCCTCGACACAAGCTTCAATATGAGCATGATATAATTTTTGATTAGTCATCATTAGTATGACCTCCGTTACGATTGTAATAGTTATATCGAACTATTACCCCGGCTATACTCATATTGAAACTGTATACTTACAATAATTTAGCTGCTTGCTCTTCTAATGCTAACAACTGTTCCTGTATCTGCCGTTTGTCGAAATGTTCACCGATAAATACAGCTACATCTGGCACTTCTTTTTGTGGAGTAATCTTCATAAAATCCATTTCACGATAAGCATATTGGAACAAAAATCGACTTGCAGTGTCATTAAATGTTAGAATCCCTTTTGCACGATAGACTTCAGTTGGTAAAGACCGAATCACGTTCTCAAAATCTTCACTATTGATAGGATGCTCAAAATAATGCGTGTACGCCATAACATGACTATGAGAACCATGCATATGCTCTGAATGATCATGAGTATGATGATGTTCAGAGTGATCGCGATGGTGTTCAGTAGCAGATGAAGTAGACTTATGTCTGTCTACTGTTTCCTTTGCATCTACTACAGAGGAAAGGTCTGTATACATTGTACTTGGCACATCACAGCGTACGGTCGTATGAATAGGCGCGTACGCATTCCAGCCACGTAAAATAGCTTCTAATTTGGTAATTGTTTCGGTATCGACACGATCGCTTTTATTCAAAATCAATACAGAAGCACAGCGAATTTGTTCTTGCATAAGACGATACGTTTTGCCTTTTTGCTCTTGATACAATTCCCATAGATGAGCCGCATCAACAACAGTTATTAAATTTTTCAATTCCATCCGGTTGTACAATGAAGTTTCTGTAACCGCATCTAGAATTTCGATCGGATTCGCTACTCCTGATGCTTCGATAATGATAACATCAGGCTTTTCGGTCTCCATCAGATTGTACAATTCCATACTGAGATCGGCACGAATAGAACAGCAGATACATCCACTAAGCAATTCAGCCATCGCCACATCTTGATCTACCATCATACCATCTAGATTGACATCACCTATCTCATTCATGATCACAGCAGGTGTTTTGCCAAGAGCTTTCCATTCTTGAATCATATGTTGAAGCAATGTCGTTTTGCCACTGCCTAGAAATCCAGATAAAATATATACAGGTGTTGTCATTGATATCCTCCTTGTTGTTACCTCTTTACTTGATTGATTTTACTTCTACTCTTTTATTATACACCGACCTGGCAAGTGTTCATGATTGATCGTCACCTGTGTTACAATGACAAGGATGCTTGAACGAGAACAAAGGAGTGATTGATGATATGAGATCTGTTGATGAACACCGCGCAGAAGCACCTAATACTGTACGCTGTATGGTGATTACAGTATCTGATACACGTACGATAGAAACCGATACTGGTGGACAATTATTGCAATCCCTTTTAACTGAAAATGGGTATGAGGTTATAGATTATACGATCGTCAAAGACAGTTATGTAGGTATTCGTGAATTGCTTCATGATGCCGCAGAGCGCGCGGACGTAGAAGCGATTCTTTTAACAGGTGGAACCGGAATAGCTCCGCAAGATGTAACATTTGAAGCGGTACAAAGCCTTTTGACTAAAGAATTACCTGGTTTTGGAGAGATTTTCCGCTTTTTGAGTTTTACTGAAGATATTGGTTCGGCGGCGATTATGAGTCGTGCAATTGCTGGTACGATCGGAGGAACGGCTGTATTCTCTATGCCCGGTTCACGAGGAGCTGTCAAGCTAGCGATGGAACGCATTATTATTCCCGAATTAGGTCATGTGATGCGAGAAATTTATAAAAAATAATCGGAAATTACGAAAAACTGATATTCTGCTACTACATGATGCTGTATATACGGTGTTGATGTTACCTGCTGTAGATATGCTTAATGATCAAAAAAATATACCAAAAAGCACACTGCGACTAATAGCCAGTGTGCTTTTTTTATTTTAGTTAGGAGTTAACTTTTGCTATTTTACCTATGAGTTAATATGACGATACCAGATCCAACTCAAGATATTACTTTGATTAACTGACGGCCTAGTGCTTTCCCTGCCAGAATCGTTTCTAACGCTTGTGGAATCTCTTCTAGAGTATATTCAGTAACTGCTTGATCAATTGCTGTTGTTGGCTTCCAGTCGCTTGCTAGATGCTTCCAGACTCGTTGTCTAATCTCTAACGGACAGAACACTGAATCGATCCCAATCAGATGCGCTCCGCGTAAAATAAACGGAAAGACTGAACTTTCAAAATCATTACCAGCGGTCATTCCAGATACTGCAACTACCCCGCGATACGTTAACGATTTGAGTCGCTCTCCTAATCCTTTACCGCCTGTAGGATCAATAATACCTGCCCATGTAGATTTACCTAATGGGCCTTGTACGGTCTGCTCTGCTTCTTCTCTGGAAATGATGTGGGATGCTCCCAGTTGAGTTAACCATTCCTTCTGATCGGCTTTGCCACTTGCTGCATATACTTCATAGCCCAATCTGCTTAGAATCGATATTGCGATTGTACCTACTCCGCCGGTAGCTCCGGTGACAAGAATAGGCCCATCTTCTGGTTGTACCCCATGCTGAATCAATGCATCAACAGACATGCCAGCGGTAAAACCAGCAGTGCCGATAATCATAGCTTCTTTCGCATTTAATCCTTGAGGTAGCTTAATCAACCATTCTGCTGGCACGCGAGCATATTCACTATACCCTCCGTAATGACTTACACCCAGCTTATAGCCGGTGCATAACACTTGATCGCCTACTTCAAACTGTTTATCACTAGACTCTACTACTTCTCCTGCTAGATCTATACCCGGTACAAATGGATACTGCTTCACGATCTTGCCTTCTGCAATACTTGCCAGTCCATCTTTATAATTTACATCGGAATAAGATACTTTAATCGTTACAGCACCTTCAGGTAATTGATTCAATTCTAATTGTTGAACCCCGCCTGTAACTTCTTGATCTGTCTTTTCTAACACAAAAGCACGAAATGTCTGTTCCATGTGATTCATCCTTTCTGTATTCCCTTGTTAATTATAATGATTAACCTATAACAAAACAGCGATAAATTATACACTCTATCAGCTACACTCTCTTACGTAATATAACCAAAAAACCCACCTTTATAAAAAAGGCAGGTCTGGTATCCGATTACCTATACATTACAATTCTTCTTCTGGTAAATACTGTGCAAGCAATTTCTGCTTCATTTCCCAAGCTTTCACACTTACATTTACACGATAAATCTCAGGATTTAATTTACGCAAATATTCAGGCCAGAACTCATCCAATTGACTTATATGATAAGCACGAATTTCTTCCAAGTTAGGCATGGTATACACTTGCTTGCCTTCGATAAAAATAGGTTGTAACATCGGAACCGCTTTGTAATCTGATACATATTTACGGATATACGGATGTGCCGGATTAAACAATTTAAGACGTTTGCCTTCAAGTGGTTCTTTTTCATCAGGGAAAGAGATATAATCCGCGATAGCTTTACCATTAGTCGGATTGATAATCCGATATACTTCTTTCGTTCCTGGTGTTGATACTTTTTCAGGGTTAGCCGAGATTTTGATCGTTGGTACCATTTCGCCATCGATCTCACATTCTACTAATTTGTATACGCCACCCAAAGAAGGTTGATCGGATGCTGTGATCAATTGTGTGCCTACGCCCCATGTATCAATACGTGCGCCTTGCGATTTCAGATCCAAGATCGTATTTTCATCGAGATCGTTAGAAGCCACGATTTTGACATAAGACAATCCTGCATCATCTAGCATTTTGCGCGCTTGAATCGATAAGTAAGCAAGGTCACCACTATCCAGACGAATCGCGACCATCTTTTTACCACGAGCTTCTAAATCTTTGGCTGTTTTGATCGCATGTGGAACCCCACTACCTAACGTATCAAATGTATCAACCAGCAATGTTACTCCGTCTGGCATCGCATTGGCATAACGATCAAATGCTTCTTGTTCGTTGCCAAAGCTCTGTACCCAAGCATGAGCATGTGTTCCTTTGGTCGGAATCCCGAATCTGGCTCCTGCTAACATATTAGATGTGGCATGAAAGCCTGCGATATAGGCTGCTCTAGCTCCCCAGATCGCTGCATCTGCTTCTTGAGCACGTCTTGTACCAAATTCCAATAGAATATCATTACCGCCCACCTGCTTGATTCGTGAAGCTTTGGTAGCGATTAGCGTCTGATAGTTCATAAAGTTGAGTAAAGCTGTTTCTACCAACTGTGCTTCTATAATCGAACCTTCTACGCGGATCAATGGCTCATCTGCAAAAACAACTGCCCCTTCTTTCATCGAAAACAGATTGCCATGAAAACGGAACTGGCGCAATTCTTCTAAAAACTTCGCGTCATAGTTTTCTTCCTGTTCTGCCAGATAAGCAATATCTTCTTCTCGGAAACTCAAGTTGGTTATATAATTCACAATCCGTTCCAGACCTGCAAAAACAGCATATCCATTACCAAAAGGAAGTTTGCGGAAATAAGCTTCAAATACTGCTTTCTTATGATGCGTACCATTAATCCAATGCGCATACATCATATTGATCTGATACTTATCTGTATGTAAAGCCAGTCCCATTTCATTCATCACCATGTCACCTCTTCATTGTTGATCATGCTAAAGCAATTCTGCTTGCACGTCTTTCTGCTGCACAAGCAGAATTGTGAATCATTGCACATTAATAGCTATCAATAAGCTCTGCACCAATACTTTGTTCAAAATGACTGATTGCCCATAGATGCCCTTCTGGATTAAAACTTGCTATTGCATCGGTATGAATCACGATTTTAAATCCTTTATTATAAGCATCTACTGCTGTATGCAACACACAAATATCTGTACATACTCCAATTAAATGCACTTCTGTAATACCACGCTCACGTAATTTTAATTCAAGATCAGTACCTGCAAACGCACTATATCTAGTCTTGTCCATCCATACGATCTGCTGTTGATGATTCGCATACACTTCGCTCAATCCACCATACAATTCTCGACCTGCTGTACCGCGAATATTATGCGGTGGAAACAGAGCCGTCTCTGGATGGTATATATCATTAGGCTCATGCATATCAACAGCCATCACTACATAATCATCGTTATTGACAAATGTCTCTGTCAGTTCTACCATACGTGGTTCAATATCGATTGCAGGTTGCCCTACAGGTAAAGCACCATCTACAAAGTCACGTGTATAATCAATTACAATCAGAGCTTTCATGATATACGCCTCCAGATATCGAAATAAAAATAACGATTCAGAATGTGTTTACGAATAAATCGAAAGACGTGGTACAAGACCTGTAAAACGATACAATTGTGCAGGACGCTGAGAATATTGATTAGAACTCAACAAGTTCCCTTCTTCATCGTGAACCTCTTCTATAATCCCTTTACGACTACGTGTCGAAGTAATTTTGCGAATAAAGTTCGGTTCTTCAAAGTCAGGAACAACGGCTTTGATCACCTGATACAATTCACTTAGCGTAAATTCCGGCGGTAAAAACTTTTTGGCGATTACTGTACTCAGCATCTGTTCTTGAATCCGCATATAAGCATCACGAATAATATCATGATGGTCAAATCCAAGTTCTAACTTTTCCAAAGCTTCTTCGATCGTAAATAGACCTACTTCTTCAGCATCGTCAGCCGCTTGCCGTTTCTCCAAAACCTGTTCTTCTACCAGAGCAAAAAACGCATGAGAGATAATCCAACCACGAGGATCACGCCCTGGTTCGCTGTAGACACCGAGGTATTCTAGATGGCGACCATCTACTCCTGTTTCCTCTTTGAGTTCACGCTGTGCTGCTTCAAATAACGATTCATCGTCGTGCGAAAATCCACCAGGCAACGCCCATTTCCCGGCAAATGGCCATGAGCGGCGACGAATCAACATTACTTTCAATTCACGCAAAGGTAATGTTTTAGTAAAAGTCTTCCGCTCTTTTTTAGTCAAAGTAAACATGACAATATCGGCTGGTGCGCCATCGGGCGTACGATACTTTTTGACATCGTACGAATGCTGTTTGCTGTTATCCGTCATCGTTATCACCACTGTTCATTTTATCTATTTGATAATATCATTATGAATGATTCTCTCAGATAGGTCAATCTTTATTTGCGAGTTGCTATAAATGTTGCAGTTGAAATCGCTCCTACTGTTCCGTCTGCATTGGATACTTCTGCTTGTAAAGTGACTGTTCTGCCAGACAAATGAAGAACACGAGCAGTCGCAAATAGTTCGCCTTCTTTCATCGACTCTACAAAATGAGTATTCATATTTGTCGTTACACAAGGTTGTCCATCTTGAATCGCCATCGATAACATCCCCATCACTTGATCCATCATCGACATCTGTACTCCACCATGTACAATATGCATATGATTCAGATGTTGAGGTGTTGCTGTAAGTCCTATCGTAATATAATCCTGTTCACTGGCTATAAGCCGGCAACCTAGTAATCCCCAGTATAATTGTTCGCTTTTTTTTAAAATCTCATCCCAATGTGTCAAAAAATGCTCCTCCTATTCAAAACGGCTTGTTACAATAACAATCCCATTTGTATCAAATCGACATAGCGATGTTCTACCACTAATGCGTTTTTTTGAATCCCTTCAATCCGAAAACCTAATGAACGGTATAAATGTAAAGCGCGTTCATTATTACCTTGTACATTCAATTCAAGACGATGCAAATGACGATCTTGTGCCCAGTGAATCATCGTCTGAAATAACCGTCGCCCTATACCACGATTAGCATACTCTTGAAGTACACCTACAACAATATATACACTATGGCGATTACGTGCAACTTTGCCACCAATCGCTTCCAAATATCCAATAATCTGACCTTCATGTTCAGCTAGAAAAATATTCGAATTCGCACTACGTAATGCATAACGAATCATATCGCGTTGTTCTGCTTCGTTAAGATTTCGTTCGCCTGGCTCAAGTAACATAAATGTAGTCTGCTCGTCTAATTTCTGCTTCATCCGAATCAGAGCACCAGAATCGCGAATCTGAGCAATCCGCACAGAAACAACCATCGCTAGATAAGGTTCTTTGCTATAAGGATACTGATAAGACAGAGAGTTAGAATCGCCCCAGCTTTTTTGCAAAATGATCTGATCACGACATATAATGCCATTTTCAATAATAGGTTGTTCATAATGAGTTGTAAAATGATCATGTTCGATTCTTACGATACGAAACCCATGTTTCTGATAAAAAGCAAGTGCTCCCAGACTGGAATTACCTGTAGCTACAGTAACCACTTTAGCTTTGTACTGCTTGAGTTGCTGTAATACTTCGTCCAGTAATTTGCTTCCAATACCTTGACCTTCATAACTATCTTCGACGGCAATATTCATAATTTCCCATTCTTGTGCTGTACGTTGAAGCACTCCACAGACTCCTACTACATGGTTCGTTATCTCTGCTGTCCACCAACGACAATACGTCTTATAACGCTGTATAGCTTCTATATCTGGATCAGCAAGCATTAATAATGCAATAGGTATACATTCGTGATTGGATTGAGCACGGATTAACACAGAATCATAACTATAATTAGACGATTCCATGACCATTCACTTCTTTCTGCATATAGAGTCAAGAATACGAAATCATATGGCATATAGCTATGCGATAGCCAATAAGATACTCCAAAATAGAGTTCTAAAAAAATACACTTCTAAAAATAAAAAAAGACGCGGCTATATGCTCCGCGTCTTTGGATTTGTTCTAGTCATTGCAGGACGATGGAGGTGAATCCTTACCGCTCTCTACATTGATTTTCTCAGAAACGGTATCATGAATAACTGAAATAACCATTTGTAACATATCGTTAATTTCGACCTGACTTTCTTGGTAGTCCGATACTAACGGAATATCATCCAGTTCTTGTTGTAAAGCAGTTAATTCGCCTTCAATTCTAGCAATCATTTTCTCATTCTTCATCGATTCAAACGCAACTACTTCTTTTTGCTTTTTCTTAATCGTACGAATTAATTCTTCTATTCGTGGATGAGATTGAATCATTTTTTCTGCTCTTTTGAAATGATCCACTTCTTCACTTTCTGAGATTAGCGCAGCCAATTGCTTGGTTTTGGCCATAATATCTTCACGAATAAAAAGACCTTGTGTATTTAATTCAAGTGGTGCTCCGCCTGTCGTTGATTCAACATTGCGATCATGATGCTCCATCGACAATCCTCCGTTTACTTTCCCAAATTTAATTAATAGGCTACAGCAGGTTCAGCAACCAGTTCGCCTTTGATATAAAACGTTTTGTAATCAGTAATTTGTACATGTACGAATTGACCGATCAAGTCTGCTGATCCTTCAAAATGCACTAATTTATTAGAACGAGTGCGCCCTGCAAGAACTGTTGCATTGTTTTTACTTTCGCCTTCAACCAATACTTCAACCACTTGACCTAAGAACTTTTCACTACCGATCAAGCTGTAGTCTTTGATCGTTTGGTTCAAGCGTTGTAGTCGTTCTTTTTTCACTTCCATCGGTACATTGTCTTCCATCACAGCCGCTGGTGTACCTTCACGTGGTGAATAGATAAATGTATACGCCGAATCAAAACCAACTTCGCGTACAAGTGATAATGTTTCTTCAAATTGCTCGTCTGTTTCACCAGGGAAACCTACGATAATATCAGTAGTCAGTACAGCATTCGGAATCGATGCTTTGATTCTACCTACCAGATCCAAATATAACTCGCGTGTATATTTGCGACTCATTTTTTTCAAAACAGCACTGCTACCTGATTGTACAGGCAAGTGAATATGTTCTACCAAATTGCCGCCTTTAGCCAGTACTTCGATCAAGCGATCATCGAAATCTCTCGGATGCGATGTGGTAAAACGAACACGCGGAATATCAATTTTGGAGATATCATCCATCAAATCTCCAAATGTATAGTTCATACCTGTCAAGTCTTTGCCATAAGCATTAACATTTTGACCTAGTAGTGTAATTTCTTTAAATCCTTGACGCGCTAATTCGCGCACTTCAGCGATAACATCTTGCGGAAGTCGACTGCGTTCTTTCCCGCGTGTAAAAGGTACAATGCAATACGTACAGAATTTATCGCATCCATACATAATATTTACCCAACCACGCATACCTTGCCGCTTTTTCGGTAAATTTTCGACGATATCTCCTTCTTTGGACCAGACCTCGACGACCATTTCTTTACTGAATAGCGATTCTTGAATCAAATACGGCAGACGGTGAATATTATGTGTACCAAAGATCATATCGACAAAGCCATGCTTTTGCATAATACGGTTAACAACGCCTTCTTCTTGAGACATGCAACCGCATACGCCCAATAATAAGCCGGGCTTTTCAAGTTTCAATGTTTTGAGATGACCCAATTCACCGAATACTCGATCTTCTGCATTTTCGCGAATAGCGCATGTATTTAACAAAATAATATCTGCTTCTTCACGACTTTCTGTGGCTTGGTAGCCCATTTGTTCTAACATACCTTTAATCGTCTCCGAATCATGTTCATTCATCTGACAACCAAATGTATAGACCAGATAATGCTTGCCTATCCCAACGGTACGTAGTTCTTCTGGAATACTTTCTTCATAGACAACTTGTACATCTTGTTTACCACGTTTCTTTTCTTCACGTTGATTCGGTTCAGATATAATATGGATTTCCCGACCTCGGATACGAATTTTTTTGCCATTTTCATCTTCTGAAATAACTTTAGCATCCGAAAAATCAAAATACTTGGAATAATCCTTAATTTCTTTTGACATGCTGCCACTCCCCACTGTAAGCATCATTCTAAAGTTTCTGTATGCCTCTTCCAACATCTTAAAAAAGCATTACTGCTAATTATATCATGCTTACTCTATTATAAAAAGCTGTCAAATCGTACCTGATCCACCAGTACAATGGTTCACGTTCTAAGTTACTTTGTTACAATTTAACGAGCGTTTACTGTACCGATACGAATTTTAGGTGATTTAGCAGGATCAATCGCTTTTAATACTTTGAGCAAATTGGCTTCTGATAATGCAATACAACCATCTGTTGGTTGATTAGAACTTCTCCATTTGTGGACAAAAATTGCACTGCCTTTGCCTTTTACAATCGGATTGATATTGTAGTTAACTACCATGCCATATTTATAAAGAGGATTATTCATTTTCTCATAAGATGCCCAGCGTTGGTTAGGATCTCCTGATTCTGTTACTTTTTGATTATACTCTTTAGCATTAACATCATCGACCCAATAATCTTGAGCGGTATGCTGTTGATAATCCACTTGCAACCCTTCAGGCTTAGGTGCTGTACCAAAAGCGGTTCCTAATGAATACGTGCCTAGTGGTGTTTTGCCATCACCTTCTTTGGTTTTGCCCAGACCACGTTTACCCAAGACAACAGGTATTGCCGATAATTGAGATATCCATTGTCCATTTTGTTTGGTGTAGATCTGAAGCGTCCCTTTAATTGTATTCTTATGTGCGGCAGTGATGAGCACAACCTGTTCAGTATGCAATTGATCAAACGTCTGAAAAAGCTTCTGCTGATAAGCATCTTGTTGGTTCGTTGCAGATGGATTAGATGCGGCGACACTGATAGATGTAGTTGTATTCATAATCGTACTTAATGTGTATATAATGATCGCTAACGATATCCATTTGAATAGGCTTCTATTCGGCATCTTTATTCCTCCATCGTACATTTGATTTTAATAAGGAATGTATCATAAAAAAGAATAACAAAAAAGCCTATTTCATAAAGAACGAAATAGGCTTTCTGTGATCAATCTATAATTAATCGATGATTTCAGCAGTATCGCCAGTTGCTGCACCAGCAGCATTTGCTTCATCTGTATCAATATGCATATCTAATTTGAATGAATCCGATACACGTGCAATGACGTTTTCAAGAATAAGACCACGTTCACCAGACAAGCGAACTTTCAACAAGTCTTGATCTTTGATTCCCCATTTTTCTGCATCAGAAGTATGGAAATGAATATGACGTGCTGCAACAATCACGCCTTCTTCGATTTGTACTTCACCGGCAGGTCCTTTAAGAAGAATACCCGGTGTACCATCAGTTTTACCAGACTCACGAACTGGAGCTTTAACTCCGATTGCAAAAGAATCCGTACGAGAAATTTCCAATTGTGTCGCTGGACGAGCAGGTCCCAAAATGCGAACTTTCTCAAAACTTCCTTTACTTCCTACAACAGCAACTGTTTCATTAGCAGCAAATTGTCCTGGTTGAGACAAAGGTTTAAATTCTGTTAATTGGTAACCTTCACCAAATAATACTTCGATATGTTCTTGGCTTAGATGAATATGACGTGCTGACACGCCTACAGATACGATTTTACTCATGTAATCACTCACTCCTCTAATATTCTCTTTTTCATTTGCACTTTGTAACAAAACGCACATACTCGCACATTTGCAAAATGCATGCTACTTTATTATACATCTTTTGCCCTACAAATGAAAAGCAACTCAGCAAAAAGACCTCCAAGCTTATAAAACAAGCTTACAGGTCCCAAGTATTCAAACAAATGACTACTTTCACCATCATCTCTGTTGCAAGAGGGATACACTACCATCGTTAAAATGATAGTCATCTACTTACGTTCAGGATAGCAGCAGTATTATCTAGGTTCTACAATCAATTTCATGGCCGTTCTGTCTTCTCCATCAATCACAATGTCCGTAAAGGCTGGAATACAAATCAGGTCAACTCCACTTGGTGCTACGAATCCCCGGGCAATAGCTACTGCTTTAATCGCTTGATTAAGGGCACCTGCTCCAATCGCTTGAAGTTCAGCGGCACCTCTTTCACGCAATACACCTGCCAATGCTCCTGCTACAGAATTCGGGTTGGATTTTGCTGAAACTTTTAATACTTCCATGATAAGTACCTCCCCTGGGAATGAATGATGGCTTGATTCCATGATTAGTAGATAATATTCGACAACATCTCTACTGTTCCTTCTGAATTAAATCAAAAATCGATTATTTTCAGAGAAAATTTATAAAGATTTTAAACACCTTGCTCACACTTGAAACTATTCCATATGCCATTCATCTTCATACATGCGAATCTTTTCGATCTTTTTCGCTCTACCTGTCTGATCGTCTATATCCACATACACAGCATGAAAATGCCATTTGCCTTCACAAACTTGAAAACGTGCTGGCAACTGTGTTTGAAATTTATATAATACCGCATCACGCTGCATACCGAGTACGCCTTCATATGATCCTACCATCCCTGTATCGGTCAAATAAGCAGTTCCGCCAGGTAGCAAGGTATCGTCATTACTTTGTACATGAGTGTGTGTACCAACGACCATAGAAGCTCTACCATCCAAATGCCATCCCATAGCAATCTTCTCTGAAGTGGCTTCTGCATGGAAATCAACTAATACGCAATTCACTTTCCCTTTTAGCTCATCCATAATCTCATCGACTTTGCGAAAAGGACAATCGATCGCTGGTAAAAAGGTACGACCCTGTAGATTAACAATACCTAGCTGCTTACCGCCAGCTTTGATAATTGTATATCCACGTCCAGGCGTATCTGGAGGAAAGTTAGCGGGACGAATCATACGAGGTTCATCATCTATAAATTCAAAAATCTCTTTGTTGTCCCATGTATGGTTACCCATTGTTATACCATGTACACCCATTTCAAAAAGTTGACGAGCAATCCCTCTTGTGATTCCTCGACCTGAAGCAGAATTTTCGGCATTGGCTATGATGATGTCCGGGGTATACTTTGATTTTAACCGAGGTAGCGTCTCTTTAATCGCTTTACGACCTGTACTTCCTACAATATCTCCAATAAAAATAACTTTAATGATAATTCCTCCGTCCACGAAGAGAAAAAGTGACCTGATTGACAGGTCACTTTTTCTCTTCGTTCTTTATTTTGCGTAATCGACTGCTCTCGTTTCACGAATAACAGTGACTTTGATATGTCCTGGGTAATCCAGTTCATTTTCGATCATTTTGGTAATATCGCGTGCCAAACGGAAACTATCTGCATCATCTACTTTATCCGGTTGAACCATTACACGAATTTCGCGTCCGGCTTGAATAGCGTAAGATTTCTCTACGCCTTCAAAGGATTCAGAGATTTCTTCTAGTTTCTCCAGACGACGGATATACGTTTCTAATGTTTCACGACGTGCGCCTGGTCTTGCGGCAGACAATGCATCTGCTGCACCAACAAGCATCGCTATGATAGAAGTTGCTTCCGTATCGCCGTGGTGAGACGCAATACTGTTAATCACGACTGGATGTTCTTTGTATTTTTTAGCTAACTCTACGCCAATCTCTACATGAGAACCTTCTACTTCGTGATCTAATGCTTTACCGATATCATGCAATAAACCTGCACGTTTCGCTAATGTGATATCTTGACCCAATTCGGAAGCCATCAGACCTGTAAGGTAAGCCACTTCCATAGAGTGCTTGAGTACGTTTTGACCGTAACTGGTACGGAATTTGAGACGACCCAAAATTTTGATCAGATCTGGATGAAGTCCATGCACACCAACTTCAAATGTAGATTGCTCTCCGTATTCACGAATACGCTCATCCACTTCGCGGCGCGCTTTATCCACCATTTCTTCAATTCTTGCAGGATGTATACGTCCATCTGCTACCAGTTTTTCAAGAGCTGTACGGGCAATTTCACGACGGATCGGATCAAATCCAGAAAGGATAACTGCTTCAGGAGTATCATCGATAATTAAATCGATACCTGTAAGTGTCTCCAATGCACGAATATTACGACCTTCACGTCCGATAATTCTGCCCTTCATTTCTTCATTAGGCAAGGTGACAACAGAGACGGTAGTCTCGGCTACATGATCAGCAGCACAACGTTGAATAGCAAGAGTAATAATCTCACGAGAACGTTTGTCTGCTTCATTTTTCGCCTGTTGTTCAATATCCTTGATCATTTGTGATGTTTCGTGGCGAACTTCCTGTTCCACGTTGCTCAAAATGATACCACGAGCATCTTCCATCGACAGATTAGAAATTCGTTCGAGTTCTGCAACCTGACTGGTGTGAAGTTGTTCGATTTGTTGCTGAGTCTCTTCAATACGTTTCTCTTTGTTAGCCACTTGTTCTTCTTTGCGTTCTAATGATTCAATTTTTTTATCCAGCGACTCTTCCTTCTGCAACAATCGTCTTTCCAGGCGTTGATTTTCATTACGACGCTCACGAATGTCTTTTTCAGCTTCAGTTCTGAGTTTGTGCACTTCGTCTTTTGCTTCCAGAACTGTTTCTTTCTTTTGTGCTTCTGCTTCTTTCTTCGCACTTTCTACGATTTGGATAGCAGCTTGTTCAGCACTAGAAATTTTAGCTTCTGCAAGAGACTTGCGAATAAAATATCCGACCAAGAACCCAAAGAATAATGCGGCAACAACGAGAATTGTGGTCCAGAGAACTTCCATTCTGTTCACCTCCTCGCTGATTCCTCCAAGGTATTCCCTGGGAATTACATGTTCATTGGTTAATCGATGATTCGTCCCTTATGCATTCGTTCCATTGCTCATGCGGGTACATGTGCTAATTCCCTGTTCATAGGGAGATCAAACATTCTAAAATTCTTCAGAAATGCCTTGCTACAGAATCCATGATCACATTCATCTTATCACCTGCCGGGAAAAGATGACGTAAAAATGACAATCTGCACAAGTACATTTTATTATTTGCCAAAAGACATTGTCAAGCAATTGCCTTAACCGTATTTATTGATGTCAAGTTTGTTACTATAAAATAACCTGTTATTCTGTTTTATTATATTTGGATTTTGGTCGTTATTCCCAATCATCTTCTGGTTTTTGTTGAACAGCGTCCAAAGCTTTCCTTACAATATCCGAAGAATATCCTCTTCTCATTAAAAAAGCCATCGTTTTTCTTTTTTTATCAAAAACTTCTCCCGAAGTCGATTTCCATTTTTTTTCTGCCAAAATAGTAGCACTTGCTATTTCATCATCAGGATCGATATCTTCCAAAGCTTGCTCAATATTTTCTTTATCTACACCTTTTTGGCGTAATTCTTGTCTAATCCATACTTTACCTTTTTTCTGACTTTTTACTCTTTGTTTCGCCCATTGTTGTGCATAGAGTTCATCATCGATCAATTTTTCTTGTTGTAATCGCACCAGCGTAGTTTCTATAATTTCAGGATGAATTTCTTTTTCTTTGAGCTTACGTGCAATTTCAGTACGAGTTCGTGCTTTACGACTTAAATAATTTAAAGATTCGGCATACGCTGTCTGGCGTTCATTCGCAATAACAATATCCTCTAGTTCTTGTTTAGAAAAAGACATGCCTTTTAACAGCCTATATTTGATCATGACATCTTCATGCACCATAAGAGCCAATTCCCCAAAAGATAACTTATAATGATGCCTAGGCTTACGCAGAGGGGTTACAGCGGTAATCTCTACTTCACCTTCTTCTGGAAACCCATCTAAGCGTTCTCCTTCATCTGCGTAGATATCCCAATCTTCATCACCTTCTGGTTCAGATGTAGTATTGGATGGTTTTTTAGAATAACGACGATAATCAGCCATAATTGTTTCCTTTCGTCTATCTATATTTTAAAGTAGCTATGATTTTCAGATATCATCCAAATGTAATCTAGTAGATATAAATAAAAAGCGCCCTGAACGTATTTCACGTCCTGGGCGCTACAGGATTTAATCTTGAAGCATCTTAAAGTGATTATTCAGTTGCTTTAGAGAATAATTCTTGCTCTTCAAGACTCTCTTTTTCTTTTTCTTCAGCAGTTGGTTCTTCAACAACAGTTGTCAAATTGCTAGATACACGGATTTTTTGTTCAATGATATCTGCAATATGCGGATTTTCTTTCAAGAATTGTTTAGAGTTCTCACGACCTTGACCCATACGTTCACCTTCGTAAGAGTACCAAGCACCACTTTTATTTACGATGTCATGTTCTACACCGATATCGATCAAGCTACCTTCTTTAGAGATACCTTCTCCGTACATGATATCTACTTCAGCTTGTTTGAATGGAGGAGCAACTTTGTTTTTAACAACTTTGATACGTGTACGGTTACCAACAACATCGTTACCGTTTTTGATTGCTTCTATACGACGTACATCTAAACGTACAGTAGAGTAGAATTTAAGCGCACGACCACCTGGAGTCGTTTCAGGGTTACCAAACATAACTCCAACTTTTTCACGAAGCTGATTGATAAAGATCGTGATTGTTTTGGATTTGCTGATAGCACCAGACAATTTACGCAAAGCTTGAGACATCAAACGTGCTTGCAAACCAACGTGAGAATCTCCCATTTCGCCTTCGATCTCTGCTTTTGGTACCAATGCTGCTACAGAATCGACAACAATAATATCCACAGCACCACTACGTACAAGTGCTTCAGCGATTTCTAGACCTTGTTCACCTGTATCTGGTTGAGAAAGTAATAATTCATCAATGTTAACACCCAAGTTTTTAGCATATTGAGGATCTAGCGCATGCTCTGCATCGATAAATGCTGCTTGTCCTCCAGCTTTTTGAACTTCTGCAATTGCATGAAGTGCTACAGTTGTTTTACCTGAAGATTCTGGTCCGTATATTTCGATAATACGTCCTCTTGGCATACCGCCTGTACCTAAAGCAATATCTAACGCAATAGATCCACTAGGAATAACTTCAACTTGCATATGAGTGGATTCTCCAAGTTTCATAACTGAACCTTTACCGAATTGCTTCTCTATTTGACGAAGCGCCATATCTAACGCTGCACGACGATCTGACAATAAACTCACGTCCCTCTTCTTCTTATTTATACTCTAATTATACTACTTTTTTTCTCATTTGCCAAGCTTTTTTCGAACATATATTCGTGTTTTTGATATGAAATCCATATTAAATTACATTAATTGGTAATTATCATGAATTTCATTTTTCGCTTATCTTTTTTTACTTTTTAGGGTATAAACATAAAAAAAACCGCAACAAATAAATTTGCTGCGGTTCTTCCGTCTGTCCTTATTTTACCATAGTAGAACTATGGATTGCAACATATGCTTGAACTCGTAAAACATCCACTACATACCTCTAAATACATTTTCTAATTGCATTACAGATTACTTCTGAAGTTCACTTAAACGAAGCCACAAGCGGTATAGAATACTTTTGGCGGCACGAACACGAATCGACTCACGATTCCCACGTATATTTAATTCAAATACCTGTGTCGGTTGATTGCGTTCTGCTAGAGCGACATATACCAAGCCTACAGGTTTGCGTTCTGAAGATCCTGGCCCAGCCACACCAGTAATAGAAACAGCAAAATCCGTATCTAGCATTTTTCTCGCTTCATCAGCTAATACTTCTGCTACTTCCTGACTTACTGCTCCTGGTGCATTTTCGCCTTCTAACAATTCCCGCGGAACATTCAACATTTTTTCTTTCATTTCATTGGAATAGCAGACGATTCCACCCATAAAAACATTTCCGCTTCCCGGAATAGCGGTTAAATTCTGCATCAGTAGACCACCTGTACAACTCTCTGCTGCTGTTAGTGTCAACTTCATCCCGGTCATCATAAGTAAAATCTGTTCTTCTATTGCTATATCTTGATCAGCATACATATGATCAGGCAAGCGTTCTCGAATTTGAGATTCCATCTGTTTGAGTTTGACCATTGCTTCTTTTTCTGTGGCAGCTTTAGTTGTCAGACGAATAGTGACTTCAGCTTCTTTTGCATACGGAGCAATAGTAGGATCACTTTGAGCACTAATCAGATCAATTAATGCTTCCTCCAGTGCTGATTCACCGATACCAGCAAATTTAAGCATTTTCGAATAGATAGGATGTTCGTCTGTTAATACATGTTCTAGCAACCAAGGTTTAGCTTCATTTTCAAACATAGGCTGTAGCTCTTTCGGTGGCCCTGGTAACACGATATAATATTTTTCTTTATCTTCAATCGCTATCCCCACAGCAAGCCCTGTTGAATTTGCCAATACATGGCTATTCTCAATCACTAATGCCTGGCGGCGATTGTTTTCAGTCATCGCAATATTTCTACCTTCAAAAAAGCTTGCAACTTTTTCCATAGAAGCAGGATTTATATAAATAGATCTTCCTAGCACTTCAGCTAACGCATCTTTGGTTAAATCGTCTTGAGTAGGCCCAATCCCACCTGAAAATAAAATAACGTCGGCACGGCTACTTGCAAGCTCAATCGCTTGTTTTAGTCGATTCAAGTTATCTCCCACTACCGTCTGATAATATACATCTATTCCTATATATGATAATTGTTGAGATAAATATCTGGCATTCGTATTGGTAATTTGACCTAATAATAGTTCTGTGCCTACTGCAATAATTTCTGCTTTCATTACAAGTGCCTCCTCGTTATTAGGGTTGCTCTGTGATGTAACTGCTTAAACATAAACAGTTTATCTTGATGACAAAAGTAAAAGGCAATAGAGAGAACCCTATTGCCACTGACTCTGTATTACTTGTTATATCACCTATTTGCTGTTAAACAGAAACAGGGGTTTATTCAGAAAAATGAATAACTGATTTGTTTTTGACAAAATAATCAATCCCTGAATAGATTGTGATCAAGGTAGCTATCCAGATCATAATGTCTGCAAACGGAATACCTAGTAAAGCAAACGGAAAATTGTTAATCATCAAAGCGGAAATCGCAATAATTTGTGTAATCGTTTTGGCTTTGCCCCAATTGCTAGCAGCCATTACTTTGCCATCTAATAAAGCAATTTGACGAAGTCCTGTTACTGCAAATTCACGACTGATAATAACTACAACCATCCATGCTTCACATTTACCCAAAGCAACCAAAGAGATCAAAGCCGCTGATACTAATAATTTATCAGCTAAAGGATCAAGTAATTTGCCTAGATTCGTCACCAGGTTACGACTACGAGCGATATGTCCGTCAATTCCATCTGTACTGGCTGCAATAATAAAAATCAATGCGGCAATCAGATCGTTATAACTAACCTCAAAAGATGCTCCGATTTTTAAAAGCCCTTCTCCAAACGAAAAATTAACGAGCAGGAACAACATCATCACTGGTACTAAGAAAATACGTGTAAGCGTTATGCGGTTAGGTAAATTCATTGTGTATCCTCCTTGCTGTATCTATTGTCCACAGCGAACCAATGATATGTAATTGCTCCCGCCTGCATCTTTTGTTTCATACTTTTACTGCCTCCATCAATTCTATATCAAATAGGATAAAACCATGGTTATTTCATATTGGTGAATTGAAGATCCACAGTAAGGTCAGCTTTGCGAAGCAATTGAATCACTGCTTGCAAATCATCTCTATTCTTTCCGGTAACCCGAATCTGATCGCCTTGAATCTGACTTTTTACTTTCAGCTTCGCATCACGAATCAATGTATTGATTTTTTTGGAGTTTTCTTGATCGATACCTTGTTTTAATTTGAGTCGCTGACGTACTGTTCCCATCGAAGCTGACTCTATCGTTCCATATTCTATATTTTTGATTGGCAATCCTCTTTTAATCATTTTGGATTGCAAAATATCGATCAAAGCACCTAACTTATAATCGTCATCAGACACAACGACTAATGTTTCTTTTTCCAAAGTTAGACTACTTTTACTTCCTTTAAAATCAAAACGGCTCGCTAATTCTTTCTCCGTTTGAGTAATAGCATTGGTCATTTCTTGCATATCCATTTTGGACACGATATCGAATGAACTATCTGCCATGTGATCTCCCCCTTTTAGGTAAAATTATAGAATATATGTTGTTACAAGTCTAATGGCACAAAAAGGACATCCTTAATCTGCTGTCTTATGGCAGCTTGAAGGTATGTCCTTTTGTGTGACTGACCATTAATTTCCGCTTGTCTCTGTAGAAGTTGATTCGTCAGTTGTTGCATCTGTAGAAGAATCAGTAGATGTACTTGTAGAATCAGTACTACTATCTGTAGCAGCTTCTTTTACTAATTTTAAAACAATACGTGACGTTGCTTTACCATCTGTAATCGATTGTCCATTGATAGTAATATCTGTAGCTGGAGAATTACCGGATTTGATATACAATCCTGTATCACCTAGATCGTAAGAAAGATCTTGTCCACTTTCGGTATTGTTGAAAAATAAACGCTCTCCGCTTGAATCTGCTGATTTGTATACTTCAAGCCAACTTTGACCTGTTGCTTTGATATTTACTTTAAGCGGTGTAGTACCCGTATAATTCACGTTGAAAATAGTATTTCTTCCTTCTTTGCCTGCTTGTGTAACCACAGGTTGAGACGCTGTGTCTGTAGACGGTGTTGTAGAATCTGTAGATTCTTCATCCGTACCTGTTGCATCAGGTGTTGATTGTTCTTGCTCTGTTCCTCCTCCAGTAGGTGGTGTGGTTGTTGTACTTTCTGGAGTCGTTGTTGTACTTTCAGGTGTTGTAGTCGCTGGCGGTGTAGTGGTTGTTGGGTTAGTCGTCGCTTCTTGTTGCTGCTGACCTTTGTTATTGCTTGCCACTTCAGGAGCACCATTATCGTTACGCACTACAAAAATATAAACCAAGACAACAATCAACAATGGGAATATCCACATTAATGTGGTTGATAACCATTTGCCGCTACGTGCTCCTGATGAAGATGTTCTTCTTGCCGCTCGCCTTTGTTGCACTACCGGTTCCATCACTGCTTCTGTTTCGGTCTCTGGAACATCGTCTTGATGCTCTTGTAACAACTCGTCCGCACTAAGACCTACCGCTTCCGCATACGTTTTAATAAATGCACGTACATAAAAACTTCCTGGAAGCACCTTAAAATCTCCTGCTTCGATTGCTTCCAAATAGCGTTTACGTATTTTGGTCATTTCTTGCACATCATCAAGTGATAAACCTTTCGCAAGGCGGGCATCCCTTAACTGCCGACCTAGATCTGACATACTATTACCTCCTGCTTAGAATGTTTTTTGACTTTTTATATATCATCCGCATAACTTTCCGTGAATGTATCATAGACGATCTCTTCTCCCGGATTGTTGCGCAATTCAATAATAATGTTGAAATCACTGTATTCGTAATCGGATTCCCGCACAAAGATATCGGGATGTTCGATGACTTTGGTACTTGGCATCGCCATAATATCTTGCAACAATTGATGGTGACGTTCGTTGGAACGAATCGTACTTACAATTCCATCGATAATAAAGATATTGTTTGGATTGTTTTCCTCTTCAGACAATTGACTTCGTACGGTTTGTCTTAGCAATGTCGAGGACACAAATGTCCAGCGTTTCATCGCACATACGCTACCTGCAATAATCGATTCTGTTTTACCAACACGCGGCATTCCGCGTAAACCGATAATTTGATTGCCTTCACGTTTGAAGATTTCACCTAAAAAATCAACCAGTAAGCCTAATTCATCTCTTGTAAAACGGAATGTTTTTTTGTCATCCGAATCACGCTCAATATAACGTCCATGACGTACAGCTAGAATATCAACAAGCTTGGGTTGACGCAAAGCCGTCACTGTAATATTGCTAACTTTGGCAAGCATATCGCCAAGTAGACGAATCTTCTCATCATCATCCGTCTCTAATAGCATACCACGTGTCTTACCCTCTACACCATTAATGGTCAAAATGTTAACATTCAGCATACCCAATAAAGACGCTACATCTCCCAATAGACCAGGACGATTTTTATGTATCCTGTATTCCAAATACCACTGTTTTAGTTCCACGTTCACCTCTAACCTTTCTATCGCATGAATACTTTATAGCCCGAATCCTATGTCGATGGATCAAACATTTATTTTTATAATCGCACTGCTATATAGTCATCAAAGCAGATAGTCTAGACCAACTCCGACCCTTTTCTGCTGTTCAATGCAAAGTCATTAACACGTTAATGATATATAAAATAAAATAGAAAGGCAAGAAGCAGACAGTAACAACTTCGTAATCACTCAAACTACATGATTATAGCATGATATGAATAGGAGCTTCTATACCTAAATATAGAAGCTCCTTCATAGTATGAAATATTGTTGATCTCTAACAAGATCAGGTCAAAAATCCACCGTTAGGACTGACTACTTGACCTGTCATATAACCTGATTCAGGTAAAGCCAAAAAGTAAACCATTGAAGCAATCTCATCCGGTTCAGCGATTCGCCCTGCGGGAATCTCTTCTTCTAGCGATTCAATCTCCGCTGGTTCCAGATGAGCAATCATTTCAGTACGGACTACTCCAGGTGCGATGGCATTCACAGTCACACCTGAAGGGGCTAGTTCTTTGGCTAACGCTTTGGTAAAAGCATTGATACCACCTTTACTGGCTGAATACAATACTTCACAAGAAGCGCCTGTGATGCCCCAGACACTAGATACATTAATAATCCGTCCATAACGTTGATTGATCATATAAGGCATAAACACTTGAGTACAAAGAAAAACGCTTTTGAGATTTGTTGCTATAACATCGTCAAAATCTTGCTCTGTCATATCGGTAAGCATACCATAATGAGCAATCCCTGCATTATTGACCAAAATATCAGGTAGCATATCATGCTGGTCTAACTTATCACGCATTCGCTTAATCTGCTCCATACTGCGCAGATCTGCTGCAATCGTCAATACTTTCACACCGTAATCCAGACAAATACGAGCCACATCATTAGCTTCTTCATGTGAACTGCGATAATGAACAGCCACATTGATTCCAGCCATAGCAAATCGCTTTGCTGTCGCAGCGCCTATCCCTTTGCTTGCCCCTGTAATCAGTACAGTCATTTGAGAAAAAGGCTTGCTACTTGCACCTATAGATTGAGGCTGATTCACGGACTAACAACCACCGATACAGCCAGTTGATCCCAATTCATATGTTCACGCAAGCGAGCATTCACATCTTCCACAGTTAGTGATTCATAGATAGGAAGAATATCGAAAAAGTCGCTATCACGGAAACGATTGCGTGTAAATTCATGAGCAATACTTTCAGGCGAATTTAGCATCCGCAAGTACCCACCGATTTTTTTGCGTAACGCACGATCAAACGCATCCTGGCTAAAACCTGTAGCAATTACTTTGTTGATCTCTTCTTGCAGACGCTGTACAAGTAGCTTCGGATCGCGGGTATCTCCACCCATCATCGAATAACCGTACTCTGTTGTACTGCTATAATCACTTCCGAAATCATCAGAAATCAGTTCTTCATCATATAAAGTCTGATACAACTGTGTACTATTACCAAGCAACAAATCAAGCATCAGCTTAGTAGTTAGTGTACGGCGTTGCAGTGCTTCACCTGTAAGACCATTTTCGACTTCTTTAAGACCTAATAGACATTTAGGTTCTGACACAGGCAAACGAACTTCATGCCAGGGCTCACCTACAGCTACCGGTTCTTCTTCAAAGAAACGACTGATCGAACCTTGTGGTTGGTAATCTTTCGCTTGTTGGTTGGAACGTACTTGCTCCATAACTGTAGCAGGATCGACTCCACCTACTACAAATAACATCATATTAGAAGGATGATAGAATGTGTTGTAACACTCATACAACGTATCTTTCGTTATCGTGCTAATCGATTCAATTGTACCTGCGATATCGATACGCAACGGATTTTTTTGATACATAGCTTCTAGCAATCCATAATATACACGCCAGTCAGCATTATCTTGATACATTTGAATTTCTTGACCGATAATCCCTTTTTCTTTATCTACATTTTCTTTAGTAAAGTAAGGGTTTTGTACATAGTTAAGCAAAGTTTCTAAATTGTCTTCAATCTGTTCCGTTGCCGAAAATAAATATACAGTCTGCTCAAAGCTAGTAAATGCGTTAGCAGAAGCACCTTTAACAGAAAATTTAGAAAATACATCTACACCATCAGGTTCTTCAAACATTTTATGCTCCAAAAAGTGAGCAATACCATCAGGTACTTTGACTTCTTCTTGTCCTTCTACCTGAAAATGATTATCTACAGAGCCATATTTGGTAGCAAAGGTAGCATACGTTTTTTGAAATCCTTCTTTTGGAAGCACATATACTTGTAGTCCATTATCCATAGTTTCGAAATATAATGTTTCTTGTAAACGATCATAGCGGATACTTTCCATAATTATGCCTCCTTCTGTTCTGTCGTAAGGAAGTAAATCGTATCAAGTGTTAATACACTCGCAGCAGACTGGATCTGCTCTGGTGTCACCGATTCTACTTCAGACAATAGTTGTTCTACCGGACGATCTTTATCTGCAAAACGACCATTAAAATCATACCCGATCATTTGATATGCAGAGTCACGAGACTCTAACAAGTCGTTACGGATCATCGCTTTGGTCTGACTAATCTCTGATTCGCTAATTTCTCCAGCTTGCAGATTAGCCAATTGTTCTTGAATAATATTTAATGCTTTATCAAAGTTTTGGATTTCGATTCCTGATTGAATCGTCGTAATTCCTTTATATGGATCAAAGCGTGAGCCTACATAATAAGCCAAACTTTCTTTTTCACGTACATTGGTAAACAATTTAGAATGTGGGAAACCACCTAGAATACCATTCGCTACCCATGCAGAAGCATAACGGTTATCTCCGTAAGTAATCGGTGTACGTAATCCCATATTCAGTTTACCTTGACTAATTTCCATTTTTTCAACAATACGTTTAACTTCTGCACCAGCAGAGCGTGGAATAGATATTTTGTAAGCATGTTGAGTATTTGTTTTGCGAGCAAATTGACTGCCTACAAGTTCTAATACTTCTTCAAGTGTAGTATCGCCTACCACATACAGATCCATCGTGCTATTTTCAAGCCATTGTTGATAACGTTCATATACGTTAGCGCCATTAAGCCCGTCCAGATCACTTAGTTGTCCCAAAGCGTTTAAGCGATAAGGTTCATCTTTGCACATTTCTTGAATACAACGTTCCGCAGCATAACGAATTTTATCGTTCACTACAGACTCCAAGCGTTTACGAACATTTTCGCGCTCTGCGGTTACATATTTTTCACGAAAAGCATTATTTTCGAGTACAGGATTGGTTACTGCATCCCCTAAAAACGAAATACTTTGTTTTAACAGCGACTCATCCGCCGATACAAACGAATCATTGATCGTATCCATACGGAATTGCACCATCTGGTAATCGCCTTTTTTGTATACGTCAAATCCAAATCCTGCACCATACATATTTTCTAAAGCTTCACGAAATTGTGTTGTTTCTGGATACTTGGCTGTTCCTCTACGCAAAATAAAAGGAATCAAAGCTGTAGGAGTAACTGTATCTTCTGCAAGAGGTGTTCCCATATAAAGTGAAACGGCAAATGTTTTGAATCGTGTAGTTGGCATTACATGTACACGTATTCCATTCACTTCACCGCGTTCGAATCCGGTCTTATTCAACGTCAAAACTCCTTTATCAAGCCAATTTGGTAATACTCTAACTTTACTTATTTTATACCAATCGAAATACAAGAAGCAAACGAGATGATAGGTATTTCGTCATGATGTCCTACAAGACAAAGGATTCAAAAAAGGCGTTGGGTTTCTTTCCTACCTGTATTTGTGATAAAATTTAGTCTCTGATAGAGGAATATCGACGGTCTGATGTCGAATTTCTGGAAATCAGCATCTTTATAGCAACATATTTTACACACACTTCGTCATACTATACGAGGAATGGTCATGCTCAACCTACCGAGCAAAAACAAAAAGTACTATCAAGGGGTCATACTTTAGATTACGTATAGTAAAAAAGTATATCTCCAAATCTAGAAAAAAAGGAGCTCGACGAACAACATGAAACTAAGAAAAAAACCTGTGATTATTGCTACTGTGTCCGCTCTTGCTATTTCCGGCAGTATTTTTGTGAATAGCACTTATGCTTCTCAAGCGACCAAGCAACTCAAAGCAATGTACAACAACATTAAAGTCATTTACAACAACCAAGAAGTGACTGTAGATGCCAGCCAAGAACCATTTATGGTAAACGGTACTACATACATTCCACTTCGTATGATGGGTGATGTATTTGATAAAAAAGTAACTTGGGACAATACAAACAAAATCGTAAATGTAGCTGACAAAACAACTCAAGTGCCTCAAACAACTGTAGACACATTGAATTCTCAAATTCAAAATCTACAATTGCAATTGAATACAGCAACAGCACAAAACACAACAAAAGATACAACGATTGCTCAATTGCAAGCTCAAATTACAAGCTTAAATACTCAAATTACAGATTTGAAAAACAACAATACTAGCTCCAATTCAAACAGCACTACATTGAATAAGCTACAAACAACACTTAACAATTCTTATGCTGATTACAAAGGCACAAGTGCTAATATTGAATTGACAGGTAATTCAGACAAATTGAAAGTGAATATCAAAGTCACTGAAAGTGTATGGAATGATTTGTCTACATCTAACCGCAGAACATTGTTGCAAAATATCGTAGATGCTATTCATGATAACAGCACTTATGATGACGCTACAGTAACAGGAACAGTAGTTAACAAAAACTCTGTAAAATTACTAACATTCTCAACGAATAGCAGTAACAGTATCATCATCGGTTCAAATGTTGATTTGAGCACTGTTCAAACGACATTGAATAATGACTTTGGTACGTACAAAGGTGTTAAATTGTCGATCGAATTGTCTAACGATAATGATGAAGAAATCGTTTTCCGTATCTATGCTAACAAAGGCGATTGGAATTCATTAACTTCATATCAAACCAATACATTGTTCAATAGTGTCGCTGAAGAAATTGACAGTGCCTATAGCAATATGAACAAAAAGATTTATGGATTTGTATATGATAGCTCTAACAAAACAAGTATTTTAGATCGTTATAACGGTTCATAAGATTCTGTTTAGTGATCTTTTGATTTTTTTGAAATCTTGATCTAATATCAAAAAGAAGCACCACTCGCTTATACATAGGAGTGGCGCTTCTTTTTTAATTATTTTAACAAATATGATTAGTCCATAAAACATATTTGGATCATGAATAAACTGAATATAATGTACTATCAACTGTACTATGAATTGCTAGCTGCTTTTTGCTGATATTGTTCAATCGTAATCAATACTTCACGAGGCTTACTACCTTCATAAGGCCCTACGATTCCATGAGCTTCAAGTGAATCAATCAGACGAGCTGCACGTGTATAACCGACTCTCATTCGGCGTTGTAATAGGGATACCGAAGCTTGCTTACCTTCCACTACAATCTGTACCGCTTGATCATACAATTCATCCAGCTGTTCATCTATATTGTTTACTGTATCATCAATCTCTGGCACCAGGTCTTCCACATACTGTGCATCGCCTTGACCACGACAATAAGATACAATCGCTTCTACTTCCTCATCAGACATAAATGCTCCCTGTACACGAGTAGGCTTAGAAGAACCTACAGGCATAAATAGCATATCTCCGCGACCTAACAATTTCTCTGCTCCACCCATATCCAAAATAGTACGTGAATCGATTTGTGAAGATACACCAAAAGCAATACGTGAAGGAATATTCGCTTTGATTACCCCGGTAATAACATCAACAGAAGGACGCTGAGTTGCAATAATCAAATGGATACCTGCCGCACGAGCCATCTGCGCTAAACGTGCAATCGCATCTTCTACATCTCCAGCAGCTACCATCATTAGATCGGCTAACTCATCGACAATAACTACAATGTACGGTAACACTGCCGCTGGGTTATCTTTCATCAGATTGTTATAGCCTTCCATATTTCGTGTACCTGATTTGGAAAATAACTCATACCGTTTTTCCATTTCGACAACGATCTTTTTCAGTGCTAAGGATGCACGCTTTGGATCGGTTACCACAGGTGCTAATAGATGCGGAATACCATTATAAATATTCAACTCTACCATTTTGGGATCGACCATTAGGAATTTCACTTCATCCGGTTTAGCTTTGTACAAAATACTGGTAATGATACCGTTTATACAGACTGATTTACCAGAACCGGTAGCTCCTGCGACAAGTAAATGGGGCATTTTGGCTAGATTGCCTACAATCGTCTGCCCTGCGATATCTCGTCCAAAAGCAATCGATAATTTGGCTTCGGATTCTTTGAAAATCGATGTTTCCATCACTTCACGCATCGTTACCATAGCCACTTCATTATTAGGTACTTCTATACCGACTGCGGCTTTACCTGGAATCGGTGCTTCCATCCGTATATCTTTAGCAGCTAGTGCTAGAGCAATATCATCGGTTAAGCCTACGATCCGACTTACTTTTACCCCTACATCCGGTTGAAGCTCATAACGAGTTACTGCTGGCCCACGCACCACTTCAACGACTTTAGCCCGTACACCAAAACTTTCAAGTGTAGTCTCTAGCTTACGTGCAATCACCATATAATCATTCTGATCATTCGCAGTACTAATATTCTTAGGCTTCGCTAATAATGCAAACGAAGGCAATTTGTAAGGCTTAGGCTGTGGCACAGGAGGAGGGATAAGAGTACCGCCTTCTACTGCTACAGAACTCACAGTTGAATTTGGCTGTCCTGCTACCGATTGATTTTCCTCAGACGAAATAGATTCTTCGTCTATATTAGTCATATCTTCTTCCAATACACGTAATGGTGTTACGTTCGATTCACTCGGATCAGAATGAAGGATAGCTGTTAAAGCTTCTGCTTCTATATCTGTTGTTGAACTATCCGCATCAGTAGCTATCTGTTCAAAATTTGTTTCTTCTTCATTACGATCTCCACGCTCATACTGCATTTGTGCAAAAAAGTCGCGAATAATAGGCGGCTTTTCATCCACCTGTCCTTCTGTATCTGCATTATCCCAGAGATCACTTTCAGGTGTAGCAGCTATAGCAGGTGAAGATAAAATATCGGCTTGTTCAGTAAGCTCTGCTTTGCGAGATACACGACTTCTCGACCTTGTTGGCATAGGAGTAACAACAGATGCCTGTCTATCATCTTTTTCAAACTGAGCATCTATTGCGGCATATGGATTTTCTTCAGCCTCTTCTACCTGACGATTACGTTTACGATTCCAGGAAAATAGACCAAATGCAGAACGTTTGGAATCTTCTTCCTCTTCTTCTAATTCCTCTTCATACGTTTCCATCTCTGCTTCTGCTGCTGCTTGTAGTTCACGTTCTTCTTGACGTTCAGCTTTGGCAATCTGCATCAATTCTAGCTTTTCTTGACCCCATGCAGATAATTGTTTTACATATCCACGAATACGATCCACTAGATCAGCGACTGATAATTGAGTAATCAACATTAAGCTGATAATAACCATAACTGTAGCAATGAGTTTGGTACCGATCACACCGAATAACATCATAAATAACCACATTTGCACAGCACCAATATAACCACCTGCCGCTTGTCTTGCTGGCAACGAAGTTAATTGTTCAACTGGCACATAGGTCAAAATACTGATCAATGTAGCCGCACAAGTTAGTAATACCAATCCAGATAATCTACCATTCCATCCTCGTGGCCATTTGCGCCGAAGCATAATAACCAGCCCTATGTAAATACCAACTAAAGGCAGCACAAAATAAACTTTGCCGAGTATAAAGGCTGTTATGTAATGCAAAAATTCGCCTACTGCCGCTTGTCTGGATAAAGCAATTACAGAAAATGTAATCAAAATAATACCGTAAACTTCATATTTTAATGTTGCCCAAGCCGAAGCTTTTACTTTGGTATTTCGCTTACGGGCAACCGGTTTGCGCTTTGTTGTCGTTGTTGTTTTCCGAGTAGCAGACGATGATTTGGACACCATTTTTTTTCGTGGTGAACTTTGTGCTGACTTGGACTTCTGTGTTGTTGGCTTCGCCATGTGTCACCACCTCCGATGCACTATTATATCATATACCAAGCAAATGAAGTCTATTTGACTTCTGAAAAAAAACGCAAAACCCCCGTTCATCACATGGGACCGTCCAATATACCATGTGATGAACGGGGGCGACTGGTTGCCTCTTACCCGTTTATTCTATATTTCATGAACTCAGACTTCCATAATGATCGGAAGGATCATTGGTCTACGGCGCGTTTGCTCATATAAGAAACGACCAAGAGAGTCTTTAACACTTGTTTTCAATGATGCCCACTCATTCACACGTTCGCTCATTAAGCGTTGTAACGTGCTTGTTACGATGCGGTTAGCTTCATCAAGTAATCCTTCAGATTCACGAACATATACGAATCCACGAGAGATAATGTCTGGTCCAGATACGATCTGTCCATCTTGTTTGCTCAGGGTAACGACAACAACAAGAATACCATCTTGTGACAATAGTTTACGATCACGAAGAACGATATTACCTACATCACCTACGCCTAATCCATCGATTAACACGTTACCAGAAGTGACTTTACCGGCTTTGCGTGCTACTCCACCTTGAATCTCAACCGTATCTCCGATATCAATCATAAAGATATCTTCTGGAGCGATACCAACAGCTTCACCTAGTAAAGCATGTTTGCGTTGCATACGGTGTTCACCATGAATCGGGATAAAGAATTTCGGTTTCATCAAGTTAAGCATTAATTTAAGCTCTTCTTGTGATCCGTGTCCAGATACATGGACGCCTGAGTTAGAACCACTGTAGATAACGTTTGCACCTAAGCGGAACAATTCATCAATCGTACGTCCGATATATTTTTCATTACCCGGTACAGGTGTAGCTGCAATAATAACAGTATCTCCCGGTAAAATATCGACTTTGCGGTGTGTCGAACGGGCCATACGTGTAAGTGCTGACATCGGCTCGCCTTGACTTCCTGTAGATAAAATAACTACACGATCTGCTGCCATTTTGTTTACTTCTTCCGGCTCGATAATCATGCCGTCTGGAATATCAAGATATCCAAGATCAGAAGCAATCCCTACTACATTTACCATACTTCTACCGATTACTGTGATCTTACGACCTGTTGCAGCAGCAGCGTTAACTACTTGCTGAATACGGTGAACGTTAGATGCGAATGTAGCTACAACTACACGTTGTGTTGCTTTGCGGAAAATATCTTCTAACACAATACCTACATTGCGTTCTGAAGGCGTGAAGCCTGGTTTTTCTGCATTTGTACTATCAGATAGTAGTGCAAGAACACCTTTACTACCAATTTCAGCCATACGTTGCAAGTTAGCAAACTCACCATTTATAGGCGTATGATCAAATTTAAAGTCACCTGTGTGTACAACGTTACCTTCTGGTGTTGCTACACATACACCTACAGAATCAGGAATACTGTGGTTCGTACGGAAGAATGTAGCAGTGAGGGTGTTACCTAATTTAAGTTCTGAATCTTCGTTGATTAGGATACGTTTCGTTTCGCCAAGCAAATTAGCTTCTTTTAGCTTGTTCTCCACTAATCCAATCGTTAATTTGGTACCGTATACAGGTACATTTAAATGTTTCAATACGTATGGTAAACCACCAATATGATCTTCATGACCATGCGTTAAAATGATAGCGCGCACTTTGTCACGATTTTCAGTAAGGTAAGAAATATCAGGGATAACGATATCGATCCCTAGCATATCTTCCTCTGGGAATTTAAGACCTGAATCAATCACGACAATGTCATTACCATATTGAATGACGTACATATTTTTACCAATTTCACCGACGCCGCCCAAAGCAAAGATCGTCAGTTTTTCGTTATTTGTTTTTTTCGACAATGTTATCTAGACCTCCTATAAGTATTGGACGTTATTACTAAATATTTTTAAACAAAACATAATGTGTACATACAATAATTACAAAACTTTCAATAAAGGCGAGTCCTTTTTTCAAAACGGATATGTATCAAACCGTTTCGATTCCGCAAGGAATCAGCACCCGAAAGCTTTATCGGTTCGTTGACCGTCTGCTGAGTTGCACGAATACTTTGCCTGACAAAGAATTCATTCAGCAAACCTCTATTTCTTTATACCGCACCCAGTCACTTGAGATTATTATACATGATTAAAAAACAAAAACACAAGTCATCTTTACATGAGTCTACTAAAGCCTTTATAATCTGCACGATTTCATTCAAATTTTATGTAGCGATTCGCTATATTTTGATGACTACTTGCTCTATATTCACAAAAAATTATTATGTATTTATAAAAATTCATCAAAAAAAGCTGCTCTACAATGCGAGCAGCTTGTCTATCTATTTTATATTCCATTATTTACTTATACGAACAATTGATCAATAAATTGTTGTTCTTGCTCTGTCGGCGGTAGCAATGGCAATCTTACGTTTCCATTACCGAAACCGCGTTTGGATAATTCATATTTCACGGCGGATGGATTAGGAAGCGGCTCAGGGCTCTCAAATAGCCCTTTGAAAATAGGGAACAGCTTTTGATTCAGCTTAGCTGCTTCTACAGGACGACCGGCAAGATACGCTTCGATCATATCGGTCATTTCTACGCCTACTACATGACTAGCTACACTGATAATGCCATGAGCACCTACTGCTAGTGCTGGCAATCCTGAAGAGTCATCGCCTGAATATACGATAAATCCTTCTGGTGCATGAGCCACAATCTGTGTCACTTGTTCAAGTGAAGCACATTCTTTGGTTCCTACAATATTAGGAATTTCTGCTAGCTTCAGTGTTGTTGCTACAGACATACTGGTTATCGTACGACCCGGCACATTATACATAATCACAGGCAAGTCTGTTGCTTCTGCAATCACTTTAAAATGTGCATATATTCCAGCTTGATTAGGCTTATTGTAATAAGGAACAACAATCAATACACCATCAATGCCTAATTTGGATGCTTCACGAGTCAAATGAACCGAATGACGTGTCTCATTACTGCCTGTTCCAGCTATAATTTTACATCGTCCTGCTGCATGTTTTACTGCAAACTCAAACATTTGTAGTTTTTCTTCATCGCTCAGTGTAGGCGATTCACCCGTTGTACCGCATACGACCAACGATTCTGATTTTTGCTCATCAATTAAATAATCGATTAATCTTGCTGTAGCATCCCAATCAATCTCATCTTGTTCATTAAAAGGGGTAATCATCGCTGTCATTAATCTTCCAAAGTCTACCACTCTATTTCCTCCTTCAAATACGGAGCTATCCGATGACCTGTATTCAGCACGTTATTACAGATGCAATTGGAATTGAGAATGCAGTGCGCGAACAGCCTGCACCATATCTTCTTTTTTCACAAGCACCCATATGGTTGTATTTGAATCCGCAGATTGCAATATCGGAATATTTTGTCCTGTAAGTGCAGCAACAATACGAGCCATAATTCCAGGTACTCCATTAATTCCGCCACCAATTACAGACACTTTAGCGCAACCTGACAATCCTGTTGGTTGCAGACCCATTCCTTCCAATACAGCCAGTGCACGCTCAGCTTCATAATCAAATACAGTATATACTGCTCCAAATGGCGTTACATTGATAAAATCTACACTGATACTGTTTTCAGCCATCGCTTGGAACACTTTCAATTGCAGATGTTCTACACCTTCTTGTTGACCTACAGTGATCTGTGTAACGTTATTCACATAAGCGATACCTGTTACCAGACGATCTATGACACCTGTAGGTGTATCTGCAAAACGCTCGGATTGAGTGACCAGTGTTCCTTCTGTATCTCCAAAAGTAGAACGAACACGCACAGGTACCTGTGCTTGCATAGCAATCTCTACCGCACGCGGATGAATCACTTTTGCACCTTGATGTGCCATATTACAGATCTCATTGTAGCTCACATAAGCAAGTGGCTTCGCATCTTCTACAATGCGCGGATCGGCTGTTAAAATCCCATTGACATCGGTATAAATATCAACCATATCTGCATGAAGGGCTGCTCCAAGTGCTGTAGCTGACGTATCACTTCCACCGCGTCCAAGTGTTGTTAGATCACCTGCTTCGCTTTGCCCTTGAAAACCGGTAACAATAACGACTTTACCACTTTCTAATTCACGACTAACACGATCTGGACGCACAGCCAGAATACGTGCATTGCCGAAATTATCATCTGTAATAAATCCAGCTTGTGCACCTGTTAAAACGATCGAAGCGATACCTTCACTATTCAAAATACCACTTAACGTCACTGCCGAAATCATTTCCCCGCATCCCATTAACAAATCACGTTCACGCGGAGAAGGAATACTGCCATTAAGTACAGTGCTCTCCAGTAGTGTATCAGTAGCATACGGATCACCACTACGTCCCATTGCTGAAACTACGATCACAAGCTTGACCTGCTCTGCCAGCTCGCGTTTGATATGACGAAGTACATGAACTCTCGCTTCAGGTGTAGATAGCGAAGTTCCTCCAAATTTTTGCACTAAAATATTTTGCTTTTCTACCAAAGTAGACATAATAACTATGCGCCTCCGTTAGCTAATTGCTGGTGTTTTTGCTGCAATAATCTCGGCAATTTGCACGGCGTTCCAAGCTGCACCTTTAAGCAAGTTGTCAGATACAATCCACATATTCAAACCACGTTCATGACCTAGATCACGACGTAAACGTCCTACAAACACATCATTTTTGCCAGCTGCTTCTGTTGCTAATGGATAAGCTTGATTCGCTGGATCATCGACCAAAGTAATACCTGGCGCATTTTTCAACAATGTTTTGACTTCATCTAGATCATAATCTTGTTTTAATTCTACATAGACCGATTCAGAGTGACCATAGACAACAGGAATACGTACACATGTTGTTGTTACATGGATCGACTCATCTTCCATAATTTTTTTCGTTTCATTTACCATTTTCATTTCTTCTAAAGTATATCCGTTGTCCTGAAATTTATCGATTTGCGGGATTGCGTTAAAAGCGATTTGGTGTTTGACCGGTAATGAGCCTACAGGCAAAATATCCGGCTTCACTTCTTCGCCTTCAAGCACTGATTTGCTTTGACGTTTCAACTCATCAATCGCCTGATTCCCTGCTCCAGATACCGCTTGGTAGGTAGAAGCGATAATACGATCGATACCATAACGATCATAAAGAGGTTTCAGTGCTGCAACCATCTGAATCGTAGAACAGTTCGGGTTCGCAATAATCCCGTTATGATCTGCTATACGGTCGCTATTGACCTCAGGAACGACAAGAGGGGTGTTCGGGTCCATACGGAATGCATTTGTATTATCGATGCATACAGCGCCATGTCTGACGGCGTGAGGAGCAAGATCTTTACTGATATCTCCTCCTGCGCTAAATAAAGCGATATGTACACCTTCAAAACTATCCGGTGTCGCTTCTTCTACTGTCACTTCCTGACCTTTAAAGATTACCTTTTTCCCAGCGGAACGTGCAGAAGATAATAACTTCAATGTGTTCACCGGAAAATCTCGTTCTTCAAGTAATCTTACGATTTGTTGACCCACTGCTCCTGTCGCTCCTACGACAGCCACATTAAACGATTGATTAGACATCTGGCATATCTCTCCCCTTCGATTTCAAAAAGTCCATTTACATCTGAATGTAAACGTAAACGGCAGTCGCAAAGACTACCGTCAACTTTTAGCCAGTTTGCACTGGATTATAATTTCAGTGTTCTGCAATAATTGTAGAAATAATATCATTCCCTGTTATATCTTTCAACTGTTTTCGCAAAAACATTTTAATCATGTAAAGCTTTACTTCGTTCCTGTATGTCCAAAACCACCAGTACCACGTACCGTTTCTGATAATTGTTGCACCTGAACCAAATCAATCTCAGGCACAATCTGGAATACCATCTGTGCTATACGTTCGCCACGAGCGATAGAAAATGCTTCTTCACCTAGATTGATCAACAACACTTTGATCTCTCCGCGATAATCCGCATCAATCGTACCCGGTGTATTTAGACAAGTGATACCATGCTTATAAGCAAGTCCACTGCGCGGGCGAATCTGTGCTTCAAGTCCAGCAGGCATTGCTAATGCTAGCCCTGTAGGTACTAACGCTCTTTTACCTGGTTCTAATACCATCGGTTCTGTCACCGCGGCATATAGATCGAATCCAGAAGCAAGTTCAGACATTTTACGTGGTAATTCTAATCCTTCGCTTCCGGGTAAAGCCATAATTTCAACATTAATAGACAAGTTCATCTCTCCTAACATGAGCAAGATTTCGTTCAGAATGACCTACCATTGCGAGCGCATAAGGCTCTGCAAACATATCATCAATCACCGAGCGAATATCTTCCATCGTCACTTCTTCAATATATTGCAATGTCTGATCGACTGTATTGTGCTTGCCAAGCATAATTTCGTTTTTACCCAGACGATTCATAATACTGCTTGTACTTTCAAGGCTCAATACAAGACTGCCTTTGAGCTGTTGTTTGCCTTGATATAATTCTTGTTCGGTAATACCGTTATCTTTGACATCATGTAACAGCGCATGAGTCAATTCAAAAACATCTTTGGTCTGTTTGGGTGCTGTTCCTGCATAAATCGTAAATAATCCGCTATCTGCATGAGCAGTGTAATACGAATAGACCGAATACGCTAATCCTCTTTTTTCACGAATCTCTTGGAAAAGACGTGAACTCATTCCACCGCCAAGTGTATTATTCAGCAGAACCATAGCATAATAGCGTGGATCATCTATTTTACCACCCGGAAAGTTCATACAGATATGATTTTGTTCTGTTTTTTTCTTATGAAAAATCTGTCCACCTGCAAAAGCAGGTATTGTTAAGTCTTGCTTGGTTCCATGATTATCAAAATCACCGAAATGTTTCTCCAGCAAAGGAATTACACTGTCGTCTATATTGCCAGCGACACTGATGACTGTATTTTCAATCGTATAATGTTCTTTCATGTATGCTCTAAGTTCGTCACTACCCATCGGGTGAAGTCGCTCTTCGGTTCCCAAAATAGGATAAGCTAACGGATGATCGCCATAGGAAGACATCGTAACCAGATCATGAACCAGATCGTCTGGATCATCTTCATACATCGAAATTTCTTCCAGAATAACATTTTTTTCTTTTTTCAATTCTTCCGGGTCCAGTAACGAGTGGAAAAACATGTCTGATAAAATATCGACTGCGATCGATAAATGCTCATCTAATACTTTAGCATAAAAACATGTATATTCTTTGGCGGTAAAAGCATTCACATCGCCACCGATACCATCAAATACTTCAGCTATCTTTTGCGCGTCAAAACGCTTTGTTCCTTTAAATAACATATGCTCGATAAAATGTGAAATTCCATTGGTCACTAAATCTTCGTAACGTGAACCTGTTTTGATCCAGATTCCGATGGTGACAGAACGGAAGGTCGGCATTTTTTCCATAACTATTCGTAGACCATTGTGTAGTTGAACTCGTTCCATGCGAGGGCCTCCATTCGATAAATGCATACCTATCCTACCAGACTTTTAAAAACGGCTCAAGGCTTCGCTATCTCTAGCTGGACTTATCAATCAATGTACAGATCGTTATTTTTTCACAATCACGAAAATAAAATGCTACAAAAAAAGAGTCAGAATAAAATCTTCTGGCTCTTTGAATTGTTTTACTTTATCGAATGAATGCTACGTAACTAGCTATACCTCATCTTACGATTGTGTTTTAGCTGTTCCTTCAGCAACAAGTACAGCTTTACGAGAAAGATTAACGCGACCTTGATTATCAATTTCTGTTACTTTAACAGTAATCGAATCACCGATAGCAATCACATCTTCTACATTAGCTACACGCTCTGTAGAAAGTTGAGAAATATGAACCAGTCCATCTTTACCTGGAATAATTTCTACAAATGCACCGAATTTCTCAATGCGTTTTACTTTACCAAGATACGTTTCGCCAACTTTCACTTCACGTACCAAGTTTTCGATCATCGTTTGAGCTTGTTTGATCATTGCTTCATCAGAAGAACCGATAAACACGCGACCATCTTGCTCGATATCAATTTTTACGCCAGTTTCATCAATAATTTTGTTGATGATTTTACCACCCGGTCCAATAACGTCGCGGATTTTGTCTGGATTGATATTGATAATCATAATTTTTGGAGCATACGCAGAAAGACTTGTTCTTGGCGTTTGAATGATTTCCATCATTTTGCTAAGAATAAACAAACGTCCTTCACGTGCTTGTGATAATGCATCAGATAAAATTTGACGGCTAATTCCATCAATTTTGATATCCATTTGAATAGCAGTTACGCCTTCAGCCGTACCAGCCACTTTAAAGTCCATATCTCCCAAATGATCTTCCATACCTTGAATATCACTTAGAATCGATACGTGCTCTTGATCTTTGATTAGACCCATTGCAATACCTGCTACAGGCGCTTTGATCGGTACACCAGCATCCATCATCGCAAGTGTACTTGCACAAATACTAGCCTGTGATGTAGAACCATTGGATTCCAATACTTCAGATACTAGACGAATCGTATATGGGAATTCTTTTTCAGAAGGAATGACTTTCATCAATGCACGCTCACCTAGCGCACCATGACCGATTTCACGACGACCTGGTGGACGAAGTGGACGAGCTTCCCCTACGCTAAATGGAGGGAAGTTGTAATGATGCATAAAGCGTTTAGATGATTCTGGTGCGATACCATCCAAGATTTGTCCGTCTCCAAGAGCACCCAGTGTACAAATACTCAATGCTTGAGTCTGTCCACGTGTAAATAATCCAGATCCGTGTGTTCTTGGTAACAAGTCTACATCACATTCGATGGCACGAATTTCAGCCAAACTACGACCATCTGGACGTACTTTTTCATGAGTGATAAGACGACGTACTTCTTCTTTTACGATATCATGCAAAATTTCTTTTACATCTTTCATGAGGTCAGGAGTCTCTATGTACTTCTCCTCAAAAAAGGCTACAGCTTCATCGTTAATTTCATCAATAGCATCTTGACGAGCTTGTTTTTCAGCTACACGTACAGCTTCAACCAAACGAGTCTGAGCATATTCACGTACCGCTGTATTCACATCGCTGTCTACCGTATGAAGTTTAACTTCCATTTTCGGTTTGCCTGCTTTGCTTACTAGCTCTTCAATAGCGGCTACGATATGTTGAATTTCATCATGACCAAACATGATTGCTTCTAACATAACGTCTTCCGGCATTTCGTTCGCTTCTGCTTCAACCATCATGATTGCTTCTCTTGTTCCTGCAACCACAAGATAAAGGTCACTCACTTCTTGTTGAGCTACTGTTGGGTTCACAATAAACTGACCATCGATACGTCCAACTGCTACGCTACCTACAGGGCCATTAAAAGGAACATCAGAAATACTCAATGCTGCTGAAGTACCGATCATTGCCGCAATTTGAGGCTCGCAATCTTGCTCTACACTCATTACAAGGTTTGCAATTTGAACATCATTACGGAAACCTTCAGGGAATAACGGACGAATAGGACGGTCTGTCAAACGGCTTGCCAAGATTGCTTTCTCACTTGGACGACCTTCACGTTTGATAAATCCGCCTGGAATTTTACCTACTGCATATAATTTTTCTTCGTAGTTTACGGTAAGTGGGAAAAAGTCTAAGTCTTTAGGACCTGATGATGCCGTTACTGTACATAAAACTGCTGTATCACCGTAACGTACCATAACTGCTGCATTCGCTTGTTTTGCTAAACGACCTGTTTCAAATGTCAGCGTTCTTCCTCCGAGCTGCATTTCAACTCGCTGTTCCATGAAATTCCTCCTTTTTTAAGTCCATTATTTGTATTCTATAAAAAGGTGATGATTCCCTGCTTCAAGGAAATCTCACCGCTAGACTCTATGTTACTATTATCATTTCAATAAGTATAAAAATAGTCAAATTACCTCTACTTACAAAAAGCAACCCGGCCGTCACCGTCGGCTCCGAAAAGACCATACGGCTGAACAACCAGGCTGCTTTGGACATACTGTTTAATTTTAGCGACGAAGACCTAACTTCTCGATCAATGCACTATAACGTTTAACGTCAGTCTTTTTGATGTAAGCCAAAAGCTTACGACGTTGACCAACCATTTTCAACAATCCGCGACGGGAATGATGATCCTTCTTGTGAGCGCGAAAATGCGTTTGCAAGTTCACGATGTTCTCAGTAAGGATAGCGACTTGCACCTCAACAGATCCTGTATCGGATTCGTGAGTTTTGTGCTCTTCGATCAATTGTTGCTTACGTTCTTGTGTTAATGCCATCCTGTTCACCTCCTAATAGTGTAATTCATGATAACCGTTAGCCTCGTTACCGACGGTGAGATCGTATAACCAAGCCAAGGTTTTGAAGACTGTCATTTAATTAGAATGACAACGTTGATTAGTATAGCACAAACCAATATTAAATATCAACGGTATTCTTATGATTCATGTTCAAAATTAGATAATAATAAACGTGCACGATCTGCGTCTTTGCGAATTTGAGTGACTAATTCTTCAATTCCGCTAAATTTTTGCTCGGGACGAATATAATCAATCAATTCTACTGCTAATTGCTGACCATACAAATCACCTTGAAAATCAAGAATATGCGCTTCAAAGCTCGGTCTTGTCTCGCCTGTCTGGAAAGTAGGTTTGTACCCGATATTCATTACACCTGCACGCCATGCTCCTTCAGCAAGAACACGTACAGCGTATACACCAGAAGAAGGTACAACATAGTTTCCATCCAGCTCTAGATTAGCAGTAGGGAAACCTATCGTCCGTCCACGCTTATCGCCATCAATGACTTTTCCGCGAATCTGATAAGGTCGCCCTAAAAGTTTGTATGCATGAGCAACATTGCCTTCTCGCAATGCACTACGAATAGCTGAACTGCTTACTTTGTCTCCCTCTAATAAAAAGGCAGGAACTGTTTCTACAGATAATACATTTTCGCCAAATGTACGCAGTAGATCAGGATTCCCTTCCCCTTTATAACCAAAGTGGAAATCAAAACCAACCACTACTGTATGCACTTGTAACGGGCATAACATTTGTTCATAAAATTGCAACGGAGTTACCTGTGAAAAAGCATGATTGAATTCAGCAATATACAACGTATCTACACCCATTGCACGCAATAATTCTTCTTTCATTGCGAGTGGTGTAAGATAGCCTTCATAATCGCCTTTTCCCATCACTTCTTTAGGATGAGGATTGAAAGTCATCACTGAAGCAGGAACACCCAGTCGTCTAGCTAGACGAATACCATGGTCAATTACACTTGCATGTCCAAGATGCAATCCATCAAACTGTCCAATCACAAGTACTTGTGGTTTGGAGGCATGCTCCACTACATCTTCAGGCCATGGATAAGATAAATGTACTGTATTCATTACGATATCACCTGCAATTCCACAATGGATTCGTTACGGTAAAAATACTTTAACAGGTACAATTTCTTGTTTGGATTGTTCCAGACGGAAAATACCGATGAAAATTCCATCTGGTGCATACAATTTAAATACAGGTGACTCTGTTGTTATATCAGCTAGTCGTTGTGATTCATCATGTGGCTGAATCGCATCGATGCTAATACGTTTACCCTGTAGTGTATGCTTATATACCGAAGCGTCTACTGTATAAGAAGGTAGATTAGACATAGCTTGATCTGGTTGGATCAAATGTTGTTCTAATACGCCTTGTTCTACAGCTTCTGCAATTTGTTCAAAAGTGACACATTGATCAAGTGAAATACCTGCCGATTGTGTACGGATCAATTCAACCATCACCGAAGGTACATTCAGAGCACGCCCGATATCTACACAAAGCGTACGAATATAAGTTCCTTTGGAACATAATGCTCGAAAAGAAACTTCAGGATGAGCTCCTGCTTTGAAATCAATAATTTCCAATTCATAGATCGTGACTTCTCGTGCTTTGCGTTCAATCGTTTTGCCTTCTCGTGCTAATTCATATAGACGTTTACCATCTACTTTGATTGCGGAGTACATCGGTGGTACTTGAGAGATCGTTCCAATCATTTGTCCGAGTACATGACGTACTTGCTCTTCCGAAACATCTACAGATTCAATCTGCTCTGTAATCGTCCCAGTCATATCTTCGGTATCGGTAGCTATTCCTAATCGAAGTGTAGCCACATATTCTTTGGGCATTTCTTGTAAATATTCCACAATTCGCGTTGAACGGCCCAGACATAATGGTAATACACCTGTTACTGCTGGATCAAGTGTACCTGTATGTCCTATTCTTTTCATGCTCACAAGACGCCGAACTTTGGCTACCACATCGTGCGACGTGAAGCCTGCCGGTTTATGTACCGCAAGCACTCCATCAAATTCATTCATAATGACTCCTTCACCTGCTGGATCACCTGTGCTGTAACTTCTGCCAGAGTACCTTCCAAACGGCAACCTGCAGCTTTGATATGACCTCCACCGCCAAAATGTTGAGCAACGGCTGCCACATTCACTTTACCTGCAGAACGGAGACTTGCTTTGACAGCAGTATCATCAATCACTTTGAAAAAGATGCCAACTTCGACTCCTTGAATATTACGAGGATAGTTAACAATACCTTCTAAGTCTTCATTATCGGCTCCAGCTATCATCATATGTTCAGGTGTAACATGGACATGAGCAATTTTGCCATCTTCACTTACTTGTAATGTGGATAATGCCATTCCCAATACTTTTACTTGCGGTAAAGTCACTTCTTCTAGCAACGTTTCTGCCAAATCAGGTCCATTTACCCCTAGATCAAGTAATCGTGAAGCTATCTCCATTACTTTAGGAGAAGTGCTAGAATAACGGAATCCACCTGTATCTGTTAACAGACCCGTATAAATAGCTTCGGCTACTTCTGTCGTCCATTTCACATCAAAACATTCAATCCAGTCGTATAAAATTTCAGCAGTTGCGGCTGCATCTGCTTTGATTAGATTAACTTCGCCATAATTATCATTTGTTGGGTGATGATCGATATTTAAAATCGATGCTGTATCACTCATCCAATCACTCACTAAACCAACACGTTTGAAATCTGCACAATCTACACAAATAATATGTTGATATTGACGTTTACTACCTTCAGCCTGTTGATCAATAATCTCATCAGACAATGTTAGATAGTGCATTCTTTTGGGAATCGGTCCTTCATTCACCAGAGTGAATTTTTTGCCTAGACAAGACAGAAGCCAGCCCACTGCTACAGTGGAACTGACTGCGTCTCCGTCCGGCTGAACATGCGAAACCACTAGAAAATCATCGTGCTCCTCAATAAATGCTTTCGCATTCAGAAGCCCCTGTTCATAGGTCTGCATCGCCGTCTCCTTTAAAGATCAAGCTATATGACTTGATCCTTGTAAAAGTGTTTATCGTTATTCGTTCGTTTCTTCTTTTTTAATCTCACCCAAAAGTTCTTCGATACGACTGCCATAAGCAATCGACTCGTCAGTTTTGAAAATCAACTCAGGAGTGTGACGCAAACGGATTCGTTTGCCCAATTCAGAACGAAGGAATCCTGTTGCTTTTTCGATACCTTTTAAAGAATTTGCTTTTTGCTCTTCATCACCCATCACACTAAGGTATACCTCAGCTTGTGATAGATCATTAGTGACATCTACACCTGTTACCGTTACAAAACCGATACGCGGGTCTTTCATTTCACTTTGAATAAGCAAGCTTAATTCTTTTTTGATTTGTTCTCCGACTCTACCTGTTCGGATTTTAGCCATGTTTTTTCACCTCGCACTTAGCGCTCTACGGTTTCCATTATGAATGCTTCGATAATGTCGCCTTCTTTGAGGTCATTGTAGCCATCTAATGTAATACCACATTCATACCCTTGAGCCACTTCTTTAGCATCGTCTTTGAAGCGTTTAAGTGAATCGAGTTTACCTTCAAAGATAACAATACCATCGCGGATCAAACGGCTTTCAGCAGCGCGGACCATTTTACCGGAAGTAACCATACAACCTGCAATAGCTCCAACTTTACTGATTTTGAATACGCTACGTACTTCAGCGTGACCAACAACAACTTCTTTATATTCTGGATCAAGCATGCCTTTCATAGCTTGCTCAATTTCTTCAATAGCATTATAGATAACACGATGTAGACGGATATCTACTTTTTCTTGTTCTGCTGTTTGTGTTGCTTGGCTATCAGGACGAACGTTAAAACCAATAACGATCGCATTTGAAGCAGCAGCAAGGATAATATCGGAATCGTTAATCGCACCTACACCGCGGTGGATAATTTTGACGCGAACGCCTTCGACTTCGATTTTTTCCAATGAACCTTTAAGAGCTTCAACCGAACCTTGAACGTCACCTTTGATAATAACGTTAAGATCTTTGATTTCACCATCTTTGATATGTTGGAAAAGATCATCCAAAGTTACACGAGTGTTAGCACCCAATTCAGACTGACGGTGTGTAATCGCACGTTTGTCAGCGATTGAACGAGCTTTACGCTCATCTTCAAACACCATGAACGGATCTCCAGCTAAAGGAACTTCTGTCAGACCTGTAATTTCTACTGGTGTAGAAGGCCCTGCTTCTTTGAGACGACGACCTTTATCACTTACCATTGCACGAATACGTCCGAAGCAGTTACCTGCTACGAAAGCATCCCCAACTTTAAGCGTACCGTTTTGAACAAGGACACGAACTACTGGACCGCGACCTTTATCTAGTTCAGCTTCAATAACTGCACCACGAGCACGTTTGTCAGGGTTTGCTTTGTAATCATTAACTTCAGCAACCAACAAGATCATTTCAAGCAAGTCTTCAATACCATTACGTTGTTTTGCAGATACATTTACAAAGATTGTATCTCCGCCCCACTCTTCCGGTACCAATTCATACTCTGTTAATTCTTGTTTTACTTTGTCAGGATTAGCGCCTGGTTTATCGATTTTGTTTACAGCAACAATAATAGGAAGACCCGCTGCTTTCGCATGGTTAATCGCTTCTACTGTCTGTGGCATAACGCCATCATCTGCTGCAACTACGATAATTGTAATATCTGTTACTTGTGCACCACGAGCACGCATAGCTGTAAACGCTTCGTGACCCGGTGTATCCAAGAAAGTGATTTTCTTTTTGTTGATTTCAACTTGATATGCACCGATATGCTGAGTGATACCACCAGCTTCGCCACCCGTTACGTTTGTAGAACGAATCGCATCAAGCAATGTTGTTTTACCATGATCGACGTGACCCATGATTGTTACAACTGGAGGACGTGTGCTCAAATCAGCTTCATCATCGACTTCTTCAACTGTTTCAAAACGATCATCTTCAACCGCAATTTTGATTTCGACTTCTACACCATAGTCACCTGCAAGCAACTGGATAGTATCTAAATCAAGCTCTTGGTTGATCGTAGCCATTACGCCACTTGTGATCAACTTTTTGATAACTTCTGAAGCATCTTTGTGAAGTAATTTAGCTGTTTCACCAACAGTCATTTCACCGCGAACGATGATTTTCTTAGGTGTATTATCAATTTTCTCGCGAGGAGGTTGGTTGCTATATTGATTTTTACCGCGACCTTTACCACCGCGACCGTTATTGTTACGGTTACCGTTGTTGCTTCCATAACGGTTACCACCGCCGCCACCGGAGCGATTGCCTCCGCCTTGACCGCCACCAGTACTGTTGTTGCGTTTAGGGCCAGCATTACCATTTCCAGCACCGCCACTAGCATTACGGTTACCATTGCTGCCAGTACTGCTGTTACCGCCTGTAGAACCAGCACTTCTTACTTGACCAGAAGGTTGACGGTTCTGCGAACTGGATTGAGATGGTGGACGAGAAGCGCTGCTTGATTGACGGCTACTTTGTCCTGATGTTGAAGATGTTCTAGCACTGCTGTTGTTACTTCCCGTACTTGGACGGTTACTTGATTGACTAGACGACGAGTTACTACGGTTACTGTTAGAGGAACCGTTTTGGGGTTTGTTATTCCCACTATTTGAGTTGTTCTGCGTTTTCGTATCCATACCTACCTGCTTTTCCTGTTGAATTTTTGGACGAGTACTATCCGCACTCGTGTTTTTAGTTGTTGCATTGACATGCTTATCCGCAGCATTGGATTTGATATCTTTGAAAAACTTTTCCACTTTGGATACAGCATCATTTTCCATAACACTCATATGATTATTGACCGGTACATCCAGTCTTTTTAAGATCGTAATGATTTCCTTACTACTCATATTGAGAGATTTCGCATATTCATAAACTCTCAGTTTATCCTTCTGCTCCTGTGTGCTCAATATATTCCACCTCCGAGGAATTCCCCATTCGTTTGCGGAATAACTCTGCGAAACCCTTGTCGGTTAGAGCCAACACGACTCGCCCATCTTTACCTATGCTTGAGCCGAGTTGATCACGATCATACCCGATAAGAAGCGGAATAGTATAACTTCCGCATTTATCACGGAATTTTTTTTGTGTATTATCTGAAGCATCTCCAGCTAATACGACAAGGGTGGCTTCGCGAGAACGAATCGCTTTGAGAACCAATTCGTCTCCCGATAACACTTTGCCGGCTCGCATCGCAAGCCCGAGTAGGGATAGTTCGTTATTCATTAGCGCCTCTTTCCTGTACTGTGCAAAAATCGTTTTCTACGTTGCTAAATTCATTGGCAAGTTGCTCATATATTTCCGCACTAACAGGCGCTTTGAGTGCACGATCAAACGCACGACTCTTTTGCGCCAAACGAAAACAGGCTATGTTGCCACAAATATACGCACCACGTCCCGATTTTTTACCGGTCAAATCCATTTCTACCTGATCGTCTGGCGTACGTACTATACGCACTAGACTTTTTTTGGGCATCATCTGCTGGCAAGCTACACATTTGCGCAGCGGTACTTTTTTGGTTTTTATCATAATCCCATGTCCCCCTTTGAACTCCCCATATTGTTATCATAACATCAACATCCAAAGCGGCACCTGTCCCCTGCCATTTTGAGGGAAAGTCCTTTCAGGCATACAAATGAAAATGTTTAGTCAACCGATATTGAATCTTGATGCATTTCTTCGCCAGCTTCTTTAGGACGACCGTACTCTTCTTCTGCTTGCGTCTCGCTCTTAATATCAATTTTCCATCCTGTTAATTTGGCAGCAAGACGAGCATTTTGCCCTTTGATACCAATTGCTAGAGATAGTTGATAATCAGGAACGATCACACGTGCCATTTTCTCATCTTCAAATACTTGAACTTCAAGCACTTTGGATGGACTTAGAGCATTAGCCACATACTCTTCAACACTTTCAGAATAGCGAACGATATCGATTTTTTCACCGCGAAGTTCACCAACGATCATCTGTACACGTATACCACGAGGACCTACACATGAACCAACAGGATCTACTTCTTCATTGCGTGAGAACACAGCAATTTTAGAACGGAAGCCTGCTTCACGTGCTACTGAACGAATCTCAACTACGCCATCAAAAATCTCAGGCACTTCAAGTTCAAACAAACGTTTTAGTAGACCTGGATGTGTGCGTGACAAAATGATTTGAGGACCTTTAGTTGTATTTTCAACTTTAGTGATATAAGCCTTGATACGTTCATTCATCGTGAATTTCTCGTTAGGCATCAATTCAGTTAAAGGAAGTACAGCTTCGATTTTGCCAAGATCTACATAGATATTACGTGCATCTTGACGTTGAACGATACCTGTTACAATATCTTCTTCTTTGTCGATAAATGCATTGTAGATCAGACCGCGCTCTGCTTCACGAATACGTTGAGTTACTACTTGTTTCGCTGTTTGTGCAGCAATACGTCCAAAATCACGTGGAGTGACTTCGATCTCAGCTACATCATCCAATTGAAAATTCGGGTTAATGTCACGTGCAGATACGACAGAAATCTCTGTACGTACATCCATGACTTCTTCCACTACATTTTTACGTGCAAATACTTTGATAACTCCTGTATTGCGGTTCATATCAACACGTACATTTTGTGCCGCATTAAAATTACGCTTGTAACTGGAAATTAGGGCTGCCTCGATCGCTTCAAACAGGATGTCTTTGCTGATCCCTCTGTCTCTTTCCAATTCATTCATTGCTTCAATAAACTCCATACTCATGTGCTTCAAGTTCCCCCTTTCAAAAAACTACCGTTTAAAAAATGATTGCCAGTCTTGCGCTGGCTACTTTTTCATATGGAATAGTGTGCGTTTTTTTGCCCGCTTCGATCAGCAATTCTTCATTCTCGAATGAAAGCAATCGTCCTTCAAATTCCTTCTGTCCGTCTAAAGGTGCATAAGTCGTTACAAAAACATCTTTGCCAACTGCTTTTGCAACATCTTCACTCTTTTTAAGTGGACGCTCTGCACCTGGAGAAGATACTTCTAGAAAATAAGCTCCAGAGATCGGATCATTACCATCCAATTGTTCACTTAGATATTCGCTAACCCGACTGCAATCTTCGATATCAATACCGCCGTCCTTATCCACGAACACTCGCAAAAACCAGTTGTTACCCTCTTTTACATATTCCACATCGACCAACTCGAAGCCATGCTCACTCAAAAATGGCTGTACCATTTCTTCTACGGTCGTTTTAATCTTCGGTGTGCTCAAACAATTCAACCCTCCATCACCTTAAAATCCTATATGCAAAACATGTTGTTGAACAAATTCATTATTGCCGCTTTTTGTAGAAAATCGAACCAATTTAAGTCTCTCGGTTCGATCGTCTGCGTCATTATTTCCTGTAAATGTATTCAACAACCTTATACCAAAGAGTAAAGAGTGGGTTTCCCCACTCTTCACAAAACGGTTTTATCTTCCTTATCACCTTAAAATTATATCATAATTCCAAAGGAGTGACAAGTAAATAACCTTGACTACACCGCGCTAGCGCTTGATGTAAGCTTATCACAAACTTTCTTAAAACAGCGATAACTGATTGCTTTCTGGCAAGCCGCGGAAGCAACCCATTTGCGTCATCAATTCTACAATCGTTTTACTTGCTTTGGACTTCTGTTGGAAATCTTCTATCGATAAATATTCTCCATGTTGACGTGAAGCTGCAATATTACGTGCTGCATTATCACCAATACCCGGTACTGCGGAAAATGGAGGAATCAAGCTATCTTCATCCACTGTAAATGTTGTGGCTTCCGAGCGATACAGATCAACCGGTTGAAATTTGAATCCACGAGCTGTCATTTCGAGTGCCATTTCTAACATCGGAATCATATTTTTTTCTTTGGTTGGTGCTTGGAATCCCATTTGCTCTATCTCTACAATTTTGCGATAGATGGCTTCGTATCCTTGACAACATAGATCAGGATCAAAGTCTTCAATCCGCACTGTAAAGTAGGTCGCATAATATTGGATCGGGTGGTACAGTTTGAAGTAAGCTGTCCGCACTGCTGAAATAACATAAGCAGCCGCATGGGCTTTCGGGAACATGTATTGGATTTTGAGGCAAGAATCAATATACCACTGCGGTACTTTGCATTTCTTCATCTCGTCGATCCACTCTTGCGATAACCCTTTACCTTTACGTACACTCTCTGTAATTTTAAAAGCAAGACTGGCATCCATACCTGCTTTGTAAATTAAGAACAACATAATATCATCACGACAACCAATAACAGTTTTGATATTACATGTATTATTTTTGATCAAATCTTGTGCGTTGCCTAGCCATACCCCTGTTCCATGAGACAGACCAGAGATCTGCAACAAATCGGCAAAGGAAGATGGCAAAGATTCTATCAACATCTGACGTACAAATTTAGTACCCATCTCAGGCACACCATACGTCGCTACAGGGCTACGCAATTGTTCCGCTGTAATTCCTAGTGCTTCTGTCGAGTTGAACATACTCATTACTTTAGGATCATTCATTGGAATCTTAGTCGGATCAACACCTGTCAAATCCTGCAACATCCGCATCATTGTCGGATCATCATGTCCCAGTATATCAAGCTTGAGCAAATTCGCTTCAAATGCATGATAATCAAAATGAGTGGTTTTCCATTCTGCTGTTACATCATCTGCTGGAAATTGAACCGGTGTAATATCTTCTACATCCATATAATCCGGTACAACAACGATACCGCCGGGATGCTGTCCTGTACTCCGCTTAACTCCTGTACATCCAGAAGCCAGACGACTGAGTTCTGCATTGCGCCATTTCTTTTGATGTAACTCTTCGTATTTTTTGGCAAATCCAAAAGCTGTTTTTTCGGCTACTGTACCAATCGTACCTGCGCGGAATACATTTTTTTCGCCGAATAATTCTTTGGTATAATTATGAGCTTTCGGCTGATAATCTCCTGAGAAGTTCAAATCGATATCGGGAACTTTATCCCCTTTAAATCCCAAGAACGTTTCAAACGGAATATCTTGACCTTCCCCTTTAAGCTTACCATTACAATCAGGGCAGTCTTTATCAGGCAAATCAAATCCACTTGGAATACTACCATCTAAAAACCATTCGCTATGTCTGCACTCTGGATTAGTACAGATATAATGAGCAGGCAAAGGATTTACTTCAGAGATCCCTAGAAATGTTGCTACAACTGAAGAACCTACAGAACCCCTTGAACCTACTAGATAACCATCTTGATTCGATTTTTTAACCAGTTTTTCTGAAATCAAATAGTTGGCAGAAAATCCGAACTTGATAATCGGTTCTAGTTCTTTTTCAAGACGTTTTACTACTACATCTGGTAGCTCTTCACCATAGATCGACTTCGCTGTATCATAACAAGTATTCCGAATTTCTTCGTCTGCTCCTTCTAAAATCGGTGTAAATAATTTATCAGGGAACAGTTCAAATGCTTCAAAACGTTCTGCTAATGCTTGCGTATTGGTGATAACAACTTCTTTTGCTTTGCTTTCGCCCATAAAGCTAAATTCTTCTAGCATTTCATTGGTAGTACGCAAATGAGCATCCGGTTTACGCTGATCTTTAAGCGGGCTAAAGCCTGTAATCCCGTTAATCGTAATATCGCGGAACAATTTTTGTCTTGGTTCTAAATAATGCACATTTCCTGTAGCTATTACAGGCTTTTCTAATTTAGCTCCAATATCATAAATTTTATTGACTGCAATCTCTAGCTCACGAGGACTTGCAACCAATCCTTTATCTACAAGATGCATATACATCGTTAACGGTTGGATTTCTAATACATCATAAAATTGAGCAATTTCCTCTGCTTCTTCAACAGATTTATTCAGAACCGCTTCAAAAAACTCTCCTTTTTCACAACCTGATAGTACAATTAACCCTTCTCTATATTCGGTCAATACTGACTTAGGAATACGAGCTACCCGTTTGAAATACTGAGTATGTGATAAAGTGACTAATTTGAATAGATTCTTTTTACCGATCTCATTCAATGCATAGATTCCACAGTGGAAAGGACGTACATTGGATAGATCCTGTCCTACAAATTCATTTAAACGATCCAAACGAGTTAAGCGGCGCTCTTTATCAGCATCACTCAATAAGCCGAACAAGATACCTCCAAGCGCTATAGTATCATCGATCGCACGGTGATGACTTTCTAGCGAAACTTTATATTTGGCTGTTAATGTATTCAGACGGTGATTTTTCAATGTTGGATAAAGTAAACGTGCTAGTTCAAGTGTATCTAACACCGGATTTTCCATTTCTGGTAAATCGTGATTTTTTAGAGTGGCTTGAATAAATCCTATATCAAAACGCGCGTTATGTGCGACTAGAATACCATCACCAGCAAACTCTACAAATTCACGAATCACTTGATCAATCTCTGGCGCTCCGCGAACCATTTCATCTGTAATATTGGTTAACTGTTGAATATTATAAGGAATACGTTCGTGTGGATCAACAAAGGTAGCATAACGATCCAGCTCTTTGCCATCTACCATTTTGATTGCTGCAATTTCTATAATTTTGTTCTGTGTTACAGATAAACCTGTGGTCTCTATATCAAAAACGATATACGTAGCTGTTTTCAAATCAATCGGTTGAGGATTGAGTACAATCGCTACGGCATCATTCACTACATTCGCTTCAAGTCCATACATGATTTTGATACCATGCTTTTTGGCAGCTTTATACGCTTCAGGATAACATTGCACCCCGCCATGATCAGTAACAGCAATCGCTGAATGTCCCCATGCTGCCGCTGTTTTCACATATTGATCGATCGGTGTAATGCCGTCCATCGAACTCATCGTTGTATGCAAATGGAATTCAACCCGTTTTTCATCTGCATCATCTTTACGTCCAGCCGGAGCTTTCACTTCACTCAGATCAGATGGAATCATCACAAGTTCTGGAATCGTCATAAAGCGATCATATTCTACTCTACCGCGAGCTTTCACCCATTTACCATTAGCCAGTAGATTCATAATTTTGAGATCTTCTTTATTTTTAGCGAACATCTTCATTTGCAACGAGTCACTAAAATCAGTTAAGAAATACGTAAATAATGTACTGCCGTTACGAAGCTCTTTGCTTTCGAGTCCGAAAATCGTTCCTTGAATCGTAATTTTCTTTTCTTCATCTTGAATATCTTGTAACGGTGTAGGCTGTTCTTTTATTTCATAACCGACTTGCAAACGAACAGGTTCTCCATCTGCGTCGGTATCTTCTTCAAACTCAGATTCCATACTGGTCATCAACTTCTCGATTTCTTCCAGTTCTTCTTTACGACGCTGTACATGGAATTCTTCTACTGCTTCTGTTGTATTTTCACCGACTTGAAGCTTGATCCGTAAAGTCAGATTAAAATAATCCTGATAAAAACGAATAATTGCTTGATCGATTTGTTTCTTTTTGGCAAGTTCCAATGACATATTATCGCTCATTGTCACTGTAACGGTATGATCATCTACCATATATTTAGCACGTGTCATCCAACCATTGACAGAAGGAATTTCGCGTTGTACCCATTCCAAAAACATATTCCAATATTCTTCTACAATCTGTACTACATCTACAGCTTCATCATATTGAAAAAGAAAACGAATTTTCGCGATATGCCCCATTTTCTCTTGAATATGCAAACAAAATGCACGATAAGTGGGCGCGGCTACTAATGTTTCTTTCGCAATGACGATTTTCCACTCTTTATTGCTACGACTAATCTCTACACGATCAATCATTCCATCTGCAAAATGAGGCTCCATTAATCCAGCAGGTACTTGTGCCTGATTCATTAACAGTTCAAAACGTGTTCTTTTCTCTCCACTAACGCTCATAAGATCCCCCTTTCCAAAAAGCAACAAGCCTCCACAAAAGTTGGTATCAGACTGCCGTCTACTCCACTCTGTTGGAAGCTTGCCTGCTTCAATAGCTTTGAACCATTAGCTATATTTTCATTTCAGCCCTATACCAACAGCAGCTAGAAATTGAATTGTACATGTATTCGATCTATTTGAATAGATCTTTTATTACAGGATATCTTAATAAGCACGAGCGAATACAACAGTGTGTTTCGCTGGCTCTCCTGTAACTAGACATTTTTCTTTTTGAACATCCAATTGGAAAGGAATATTACGTATCGTTGCTCCTGTTTCTTCTTTAACTTTTGCTTCGGATTCGATTGTACCATCCCAGCCTGCGATAAAGAAGCCACGTTTTTCTTCCATAATAGCTTTCATTTCATCTAATGTATCTACTTCATGCATGTTTTCTTGACGGAAAGCCAGTGCACGATCATACATTTCTTGTTGTACTTGCTCTAACATATTTTGAACTTCGGTTACGATATTTTCAAGAGCGACTTGTTTTTTCTCGCCGGTAATACGAGAAACCAATACACATACTCCATTTTCCATATCACGAGGGCCAATTTCCAGACGAACAGGAATACCGCGCATCTCGTATTCGTTAAATTTCCAACCTGGACGTACATCTGCACGATCATCAATACCTACACGTACACCTGCTTTTTTCAACTCGGCAAATAATTCATCAGCACGTCCTACAACCATATCGCGTGTTTTAGGAGGGCCAATTGGAATAATCATCACTTGTTTTGGAGCTACTTTAGGAGGCAATGCTAATCCACGATCATCACCATGTACCATAATAAGTGCACCGATTAGACGTGTACTTACACCCCATGATGTTGTATGTGCATACTCTTGCGTATTTTCACGACTTAAGTATTGAATTTCAAAAGCTTCTGCAAAGTTAGTACCCATAAAGTGAGAAGTACCTGCTTGTACAGCACGTCCATCTTTCATCATAGCTTCAATCGAATACGTATCGCGTGCACCCGCAAATTTCTCAGAAGGGCTCTTCTGACCTGTAATTACAGGAATTGCTAAGAAACTTTCTACAAAGTCACGATACACTTCAAGCATACGCATTGTTTCTTCGCGTGCTTCTGTTTCTGTTTCGTGAGCAGTATGACCTTCTTGCCATAAGAACTCACTTGTACGTAAAAATGGTAATGTACGTTTTTCCCAACGAACTACGTTAGCCCATTGGTTAATCAATACAGGTAGATCGCGGTACGATTGAATCCATTTGGAATACATATGTCCGAACATGGTTTCTGATGTAGGGCGAATCGCTAAACGTTCTTCTAGCTTGTCTCCACCTGCTTCAGTAACCCATGGCAATTCAGGGTTAAATCCTTCGATATGTTCTTTTTCTTTTTCAAAAAAGCTTTCTGGAATAAATAGTGGGAAATAAGCATTACGATGACCGGTTTCTTTGAAACGGCGGTCTAGATCTTGCTGAATATGCTCCCAAATCTCATATCCATCCGGGCGGAAAACGATACAACCACGCACAGGTGAATAGTCCATCAAATCAGCTTTTTTAATTACATCAATATACCAGCGTGAGAAGTCTTCACCTTGTGGTGTAATTTCAGTTACAAATTGTTTGTCCTGCTTATCATTCGACATAAAAATGGATATCCTCCTGTAAGTAACCAAATATTTAGCGAGTGTACATCAATAATGTTAGCACAAATATCTATCATTATTGCTCACTCATTTTATCTTATTGTATCACGATTAGTAGTGCTTGTTGAATGATTTCAGACAAAGAAGCAAAAGAGTGAGTACTGCAACATCCATCAACTTTACGCTGAGGCGTACATGTTGCATTTCCACCCTTCTGCTTCTGAGGTCTTTCCTTTAGTATATCATGGCTGTCTAGATGTTAAAGTTCAAAATTAACCTTTGATCAGACGCACAATATCATTATACGTTACAGCAATCATAAGCAAGAATAGCATTCCGAATCCGATTAAATGAACCAGACCTTCTTTGCTTGGTTCAAGCGGCTTACGACGTACCCATTCAACCAGTAAGAAAATCAAACGGCTTCCATCTAATGCTGGAATAGGCAGTAAATTAAATATTCCCAAGTTGGTACTGATTAATGCTGTCCAAAGAATCATACTATCAAGTCCTTGTCTAGCTACTTCAGTAGTCACTTGAATCGTACCTACCGGCCCCGCAAGATCATTCAAATGGAACTGTCCGAAAATCAACATTTTCAAACTTGTTAAAATTGTTGTACTCATATCGATAAAACGTTCACCTGCATAGCTAAATGTTTCACCAAATGAAGCTGAACGAGTCTGTGGTTCTACAGCCACACCAACTTTACCTACATTTTTTTCATTGGCTTTGGGAGTAATCGTTACTGTCTGCTCTTGTCCACCGCGTTCAATCGTCCATTGCATTGGCTTTCCGGCAGAAGATTCGATCATACTGATCATTTTCACAGAATCTCCGGCAATAGCAGTACCGTTAACCTTTTCAACAAGATCGCCTTTCATTAGCCCACTAGATTGAGCAGGAGAATCAGAAGTAACTTGACCCAAAATAACACCAGTCGGATTATCTACAGGTACACCTGTCATACGTACCAAAATCAGACAAAGAATAAAAGCAAGAATAAAGTTCATAGCAGGTCCTGCAAAAATAGATAACGCACGTTGACCTACAGTTGCGCTATTAAACTGACGATTACGTGGGGCAATCTGAATATCTTGACCTTTGATCGACATCATTGCTTTGGGATCTACGTTAAATGTCTGAATATCACCATCAACATCCAATACAATTTTAAGATCATCTATAATGTCTATCGATTGTACTTCACCACGAATTACATTTTTACGATTATCTAATTGATCTACAAAAATCGTTTTTACAACTTCATTTGCTGTGCGAATAGCAATCGTCTGTCCGGGCTGAATCTCTACCAGTTCAGGATCTTCGCCAGCCATACGTGCATAACCACCGAAAGGCAGTAAACGCAATGTAAATACAGTTTCATCTTTTTTATATGAAAACAGTTTTGGGCCGAAGCCAATAGCAAATTCGCGTACTAAAACTCCTGCACGCTTGGCAAAATAATAATGCCCCCACTCATGCACCGTTACAATAATAAAAAACATGAGTACCGTCATAACTACTACTTGAAGTGTCTCCAAATCGCCAAATCCTCCTTTTTCGCTTGCGACCGAAGGTCTGCACTTTTAGATTATCACTTTTGTACGGTCTGATACAAGCAGAGCATGGCGAACATCAAGAAATAAATTCCATTTCTGTTGATAATCCCGGTTATAGGCATAATCGTAATGATACAAAACCACTACCGCATAATCGATACGAAACGTCTATATCATGATCAGTTCATTATTTAACGTTATATCTGACTACTTATAGTACTGAAAATGCACTTGCTCTTGCTCTGGTCTGTGCATCAGTAGCATAGATGACTTCTAGCTCTGGATTCGCAATCACTTCATGCTGTTGTAGCGCATCTGCAATAATATCCTCAATCAATAGAAACGGAATTTCTCCATTCAAAAATCGAGAGACGGCAATTTCATTCGCTGCATTAAATACAGTCGGAGCTGTACCACCCAGACGACCTGCTTCAAATGCCATACTCAAACATGGAAAACGATCATAGTCCATTTCGCGGAAATTAAGCTGTCCGATCTGAGCTAAAGACAGACGTGAAGAAGGAGCTTGCTGACGATCAGGATACGTTAGTGCATATTGAATAGGTACGCGCATATCAGGATTACCCAGTTGTGCAATAATACTCGTATCTACAAATTCAACAAACGAATGAATAATACTTTCAGGATGTAGCAAGACAGAAATCTGATCATACGGCATATCAAACAACCAATGTGCTTCAATAACTTCTAGACCTTTATTCGCCATCGTTGCAGAATCAATCGTAATTTTGGAACCCATTGACCAGTTAGGATGTTTGAGTGCATCAGCTACAGTCACATGCTTCAATTGCTCTCGTGTACGATCACGAAATGAACCACCTGAAGCAGTCAACGTTAATTGATGTATACGTTCACGAGGTTCTCCATTTAGACATTGAAATAATGCTGAATGTTCGCTATCAATCGGCAACAATTGAACGCCTTTTTGTCTAGCACGAGCAGTAACTAGATGACCTGCTGTTACCAAAGTCTCTTTGTTAGCTAACCCTATTGTTTTGCCTGCATCTATCGCTGCTAATGTAGAAGGAAGACCCATACTGCCCATAACGGCTGTTACTACCGTATCTGCATCTGTTCCGGCTGCAATTTCAATCAGTCCTTGCTCTCCATAAAATACTTGAATATGAGCGGGCAATTGCTGTTTGATCTTCTCTGCTGACTCTTTCGAACCGACAGAAACTTTAGAAGGCTTAAATTCTAACACTTGCTGAATGAATAATTCTATATTATTGCCTGCTGCAAGTCCTTCCACTTCAAAAGCTTCAGGATGAGCACGTACAACATCTAATGTTTGAGTACCGATTGAACCTGTAGAGCCAAGAATAGCTAATTTTTTCATTGTGCACCCCGTTAGATTACAATAGGTTATCGTTTCCATTTTTCTTACTTAAAAAGGCAATAGTAATGCAATATGAACAAGAGGAAATACCATCAACCAGCTATCACAACGATCCAAAATGCCACCATGACCCGGTAATAATTTACCAGAATCTTTGATTCCATAGATACGTTTGTATGCGGATTGAATCAAGTCACCCATTTGTCCTACTACAGCCGCCGCAATACCTATAAATATCGCATTGGTCATTGGCAGTAATTCTGGTGATATCAGTGAAAAAATAACAGCCACTACAATAGCAAATACAACTCCACCGATCGCACCCTCTACCGTTTTGTTAGGGCTGATCGAAGGCCATAACTTATTTTTGCCCAACATTTTGCCTGTAAAATAAGCTCCAATATCACTAGCCCAAATCGAAGCAAGCAACATAAAGGTCCAGAATAATCCATGTCCATCTGGTGTCTGACGTGTATCTGCAATATATGCAAATCCTGTACCTATATAAACGGCTCCGATAAACAGTAGCGCCATTTGTTTGATATCCACTTTATTTTTAGAAATAACAGTAATGGATAACAACAATAGCATTACAATCCACATACTGCGATCAATAGACAACGGCGGTTCAAGATGCATTAATGTCCATGGGAAAAGCATATATAGTACACCAATATATCCGATTACTGCCGGTGCTCCAAACGGAGTCGACTTTGTCATGATTACAAACTCATAATATCCAATAAGAGCCATCACCACCAGCAGGCCATGATAAGCATAGCCACCGAGCAGGCAAAGCCCTAAGTAGAGTATTCCGGCTACAATGCCAGTGATTATCCGCTCTTTCACAATCCATCCTCCATCCGAACAAATGGATATCCCCTGCCATTGCAGAGATTCCCATTCATTTCAAACCACCATATCTACGAGTTCTACGCTGGTATTCTAATACCGCTTCGATCATATGTTGCTTGCCAAACTCTGGCCAAAAAATAGGAGTAAACCATAATTCTGTATAGGCAAGTTGCCACAACATAAAATTACTCAGGCGAAGTTCTCCGCTTGTTCGTATAAGTAAATCAGGATCAGGCATTCCTGACGATTGCAAAACGCGTTCAAAACTTTCAGAAGTGATATCTTCTATACGCATTGTACCGTTTTGTACCGCTTGTGCTACTTCTTTCACACCTTCAGTAATCTCATCACGACCTCCATAATTCAAAGCAAATGTAAGTACCAGCCCTGTATTATTAGCCGTATCGCGAATCGCTTTTTCTAAAGGTTCTATCGTATGAGGAGGCAATACATCTTTGTGTCCCATCAGCCGAATTTGTACATTTTTTTCAATCAATTCATCCAATTCAGATACTATAAATTCACCAGGAAGTTTCATCAAAAAGTCGACTTCCTCTTTGGGTCTTTTCCAATTTTCAGTAGAGAAAGCATACATGGTTAAATATTGAACTCCCAAGTCATCCGCAGCAATTGTGGCACGCTTTACAGCCTTCATACCATTTTGATGACCCATTACACGCGGTAATCCCAAACTTTTCGCCCATCGTCCATTGCCATCCATAATGATAGCGATATGCTTTGGAATATTATCTTGCGAAAGCTCGGCGGAAACCTGTAGCTCTTCCTTTTTCCACCACGAGCGAACACGCTTGAGCATCACTTTTCCTCCATGCCAGTAGTGAAAAGAGACAAACCCCACCTATTCGGAGGGGTCGTAAGTCTCTTACACTTCCATAATCTCTTTTTCTTTTGAAGCAAGTACATTGTCGACTTCCGCAATGAATTTGTCCGTAAGTTTTTGAACATCTTCTTGGTGACGACGTGATTCGTCCTCAGAGATATCTGTTTTTTCTAGCTTTTTAATATCGTCATTTGCATCACGACGAATATTACGAATCGCTACTTTAGATTCTTCGCCAAACTTTTTAGTTAATTTCACCAATTCAGAACGACGCTCTTCAGTCAAAGCAGGAATACTCAAGCGTACGATGTTACCATCATTAGCAGGAGTAAGACCCAAATCTGATTTCATAATCGCACGTTCAATATCAGCTAAAGAAGATTTATCCCATGGCTGAATAATCAATGTACGAGAATCTGGAGTACTGATATTTGCCAATTGATTTAGAGGCGTCAAAGCACCGTAATATTCAACTTGTACACGATCTAAAATAGAAGATGAAGCACGTCCAGCACGAAGCGTGGATAGATCACGACTTAATGCTTGAATCGCTTTTTCCATGCGTTCTTCAGCACTTTTTTTGATAGATTGAGGCATTAATCTACACTCCCTTTGACGATCGTCCCGATCTTCTCGCCGAGCACGACCCGTTTGATGTTTCCTTCTTCGGTAATCGCAAACACGATGAGTGGAATATTGTTATCCATACATAATGATGAAGCTGTAGAGTCCATTACACCTAGATTCTGGTTCAAGATATCCAGGTATGTAAGCTGTTCGAATTTTTGAGCATTTTCATCTTTGAATGGATCTGCTGAGTAGACACCATCCACTTTATTTTTCGCCATCAAAATAACTTCTGCTTCGATTTCAGCAGCACGTAAAGCAGCTGTTGTATCTGTAGAGAAGAAAGGATTACCCGTACCCGCTGCGAAAATAACGACGCGACCTTTTTCTAAGTGACGAATAGCTCTTCTGCGAATATAGGGTTCTGCGATTTGTTGCATGGCAATAGAAGTCTGCACACGAGTAGGAACTTCAAGTTGCTCTAATGCATCTTGCAAAGCTAAAGAATTCATTACAGTAGCAAGCATACCCATATAATCGGCTGTCGCGCGGTCAATACCGTTTGCGCTACCCGCGATTCCCCGCCAGATGTTGCCTCCTCCACATACAATCGCAACTTCTACACCCAACGCGACAACTTCTTTGATCTGATTGGCAATTGAGACGATTGTATCGGCATCAATACCGTATCCGTTTTGACCCGATAATGATTCACCGCTGACTTTCAAGACAACTCTTTTAAATACAGGTTTATTCAATTGTATACCCTCCACTTTGTGAAAATTAGTCCTGATGGTAATAAAGCCGGATAGGGCGTTAATACTGCCTGTTCCGGCTCTGCCATGAGGTTCTCGGAATGATAAGATTTTACAAAAGAAGGAACACAGTCTGTGTCCCTTCCTTCTGTTCTATTCTTAAATCGTGTTCCGGTTATTGTAAATCGCTTTGTCGCTAGTCGCGATTATTGATTTACTTGTGCCATAACTTCTTCAACAAAGTTGTCTTGTTTTTTCTCAAGACCTTCACCTAGTTCATAACGAACGAAGCGACGGATAGAAATGTTTTCACCGATTGTACTGATTTTTTCGTTCAACAATTGATCGATTGTTTTATCAGGGTTTTTAACGAAAGTTTGCTCCATCAAGCAATACTCTTCATAGTATTTACCGATGCGGCCTTCAACCATTTTTTCAACGATTTTTTCTGGTTTGCCTTCGTTCAAAGCTTGAGCTTTCAAAATTTCTTTTTCTTTCTCAAGTGCTTCTGTAGGAACTTCTTCACGACGAACATACAATGGGCTAGCTGCTGCGATTTGCATAGCGATATCGCGTGCAAACTCTTTAAATTGGTCTGTTTTACCAACAAAGTCAGTTTCACAGTTGATTTCTACCAATACGCCGATACGACCACCAGCGTGGATGTAAGATTCAACTACGCCTTCTGTTGCAGCGCGTCCAGCTTTACCAGCTGCTGCAGAAAGACCTTTTTCACGAAGTACGTCTACTGCTTTAGCGATATCACCGTTTGTTTCTTCAAGCGCTTTTTTACAATCCAACATTCCTGCGCCTGTTTTTTCACGAAGTTCTTTTACTGCGCTAGCATTAACTGCCATTGTTGTAACCTCCATATAATTAGAAATTTAGTTTTTTTATACATCATCTTAAAAAAAGGGCAGTGAGAGGTTATCCACCTGCCAACCACCCTTTTTATTTTGTCATTCATTTAAAGATAATATGAATAGAAACAATTATGCAGTTTGCTCGCCTTGGTTAGCTTCAACCACAGCATCAGCCATTTTTCCAGTTAACAATTTAACAGCGCGAATCGCGTCATCATTACCAGGAATAACATAATCGATTTCGTCTGGATCACAGTTAGTATCAACGATACCTACGATTGGAATACCCAATTTACGTGCTTCTGCAACAGCGATACGCTCTTTACGAGGATCGATGATGAACAACGCGCTAGGCAAACCTTTCATGTTTTTGATACCGCCCAAGAATTTCTCAAGACGATCTTTTTCTTTGCGAAGCAAGATTACTTCTTTTTTAGGAAGAACTTCAAAAGTACCGTCTTCTTCCCATTTTTCCAACTCTTTCAAACGATTGATACGTTTTTTGATCGTTTCAAAGTTAGTTAGAGTTCCACCCAACCAACGTTGGTTGATGTAGAATTGACCAGAACGCTCAGCTTCTTCTTTAACAGAATCTTGAGCTTGTTTTTTCGTACCAACGAACAATACTGTACCGCCGTCAGCAGCGATGGATTTTACAAAGTTGTAAGCTTCGTCAACTTTTTTCACTGTTTTTTGCAAATCAATGATGTAAATTCCGTTTCTTTCTGTAAAAATGTAACGATCCATTTTCGGGTTCCAACGACGTGTTTGGTGACCGAAGTGTACGCCAGCTTCTAAAAGCTGTTTCATGGAAATAACTGCCATATCCATGTACCTCCTATTATTTTGGTTTTTTGTGTGCCTCCGCAAACGTCAACTTTCGGTAAAACTTTTCGTCTGAAAAGCACCTTTACCTGAAATCAGAATGCGTGTGTTTTAACACCATTAGTTAATATATCACATCAAATAGCTATTGCGCAACACCCAAATTGATCGTTATGTATATGGGATCATATTCAGACGTGAAGCCGCCTTAATAATGCAGTAAGCACATTATTGAGACGGCTCATGCGTAATCTTATCAATAATCGAATCCAGATCTTCACCTGTATTTAACTTAAATGTACCTACCTGTAATTTCGTATTTGCTTTGAGTTCAGAAACACGATTCACAAATTCTTTTTGACTATCGATAACACCTTCTGTTTTTAAATTATAAGCGATATCATTTAACATTTCTCCACTTGTAATTTTGAAAGTAGTCGGTGCATTCGGTTGTGTCGGAGAGCTTGGATTACTCGTTTTTGGCGTTGTTGAATTAGTTGTCGTTTTTGTTTCTGTCGACTCTGGTGTTGATGGATCTTCAGGCGTTGTAGGTTGCTCACTGGTCGGTTGTTTGGTAGTAGCCTGACCATTTGCTTTTTCTTTCGCTTGTTTGGCTGCTTCTTGTTTTTGCTGTTCTTCTTGTTGCAATTGCTTCCACTCGTCGCTACTGTAGACTTTCTCTGTTGAAGCATACACCTGCATATTTTGAGCTTGAGCGGCTTCACGAATCTGATCCGCTGTGAGCTGTGTACCATCAAGCATCGTTTGTCCTTTACCAATATTGAAAAGTTGAAGCAATACAGCGCCAATAATAATGCCTATTCCTAGTCCAATCATCAAAGAACGATTTTTAATCACGTGTGATCCTCCTGCTTGGCCAACTGCAAAATCAATTGAACTTCGCCACGTTGCAAACCTATCGTTTTGGCTATCGTATCAATAGACTTCCCATTTTTGTAAAGGGCAAACAGTTCTTGATAGCGATCCTGAATACGTTCTGTTGTCTCCGGTTGCTGTTCTACAATCGGTTCACTATGCTCTTGCGCCATTCGCGCCGCGGACTCTCGCAAAGCATCTCCTTGCGTTCCTGTGCCCTGTGGGGGCATATGTGAAGGATTCTGCATAGAAGATATCGGCTGAGCAACCGATTGTATGATAATAGGATCTGGCTTTTGTTCTAGTTGTATCAAACGTTGTCTCATTTCGGTCAACTGTTCTTGAAGTGCTAATTGCTTAGCTGTAGATTCTTGTTTGATTTTGGAGACTAGATCAATAATCTCTTCGTTCTCTTTCTCAATCTCAGCCATATAATGTTCCAATGTATCCTCTACTTTATCAACAGTAGCCATAGACTGAGCGGTAGCTGCCACATTACGAGCTTTGGGTAACAAAAATCCATAGACAATCGCGACTGCCCCAATCAGAACAATATATATCCATCCTGGCAAATTCATTCAACTCACTTTTTATGTGGTTTACATTTTAGAAAGACAAATCGATATTTTTGCCTTTGTAAGGATGTTCCGCTGGCGTAGCTTCTTGAGTAGGGTGTTCGTCTGAATGATGCTCGCTAGCTGTATGATGATGCTCTCCAGCTTCTCCATCGTGAATAAAATTAGATGATGATTCGCTTACTTCTCCACTACGGTTACGCATACGTTCAGTATGCTCATTTATTTGCTCAGCCAGTAAAGTCTGATCAATTGCTGGACGCAACAAATGTGCTTGTTGAATTTTACTAACTTCACTGGTTCTAGGAATAGCAATTTGCAATTCAATATTTCGTAGACTCATTTCAAACACCCCACCTTATGGTTAATTAATGGTTGGAAACCATCACAATATCACCATCATCATATGTGAAGCTAACACGTTCAGAGGTATCCTTAATATATTTGGTATATCTACCGATAACAACTTTGGAACCGCCAAAAATAGTATGAATCACTTCAACTTTGGCTTTAGCTGATTCTTCAAGTGTTGTTTCGATTTCCCAAATACTTTCTTTGATTTCATCATGTTCACGCAGTTGGCTTTTTTTAGTTGCCGACAATTTAATACGCAAAGCCAATTTGTCTGAACCCAGTTGTCCAGCAGAAGCAAGCTGATCTAGTAAATGAAGTGCTTTTTCTGTTTTTTCCAAATTTTCTACATGCGTTTTGAGTTCTTTACGTAATATCACTAATTGATTGCGTAATTCTGGCAGTACGCCTACTTCAATATCCGTTACTGTAAAGCTAGTATTGCCAATGGTTCGCGCAACAACTGTTTCACCTGCTTGTAATTGTCCACCTACTATTAATCCTTTAGATCCATTACAGATAATACTTTTGCCTGCCCGTACATTGGAATGCATAATGCTTTGAGAAACGATTACTGCTTCACCAGCTTCTACATTGCCATCCTGGATAAATGAACTTTTGACATTGACTGCTGCTTTGACCAGCCCTTTATGATAGCCGATCACTCCGCCTGTAATTTCGATTGAACCACCGGCTTCAAGCTCTGCGCCTTCTACACCGCCAACAATTCTAATATCTCCAGATGCTTTAACGCGAAAATTAGATAAAACATTACCTCGAATAACGACAGTCCCTACAAAGTCGATATTGCCTGTGTGGTAATCGATATCTCCATTCACTTCGTAAACAGGAAACACATTGATTTTACTTTTTTCGGTTAAAGATATCATACCATCTAGAGCAGCATATATTATAGTATGCTCAGGATTTAATACAATATTTTTACCTACTTTAAATCGAGCTTCTTTTCCTGCTTTGTAAGGAATAGGTTCACCTATAACCGATATGCCATCTTCACCAGGAATAGGATCAATTTTTTTGCCAATCATTTGTCCTTTACGAACATTGTTCAACTGCACTAATTCTTTATAATCTACTTTACCATCTTGAGTTTCGAGTGGTCTTTTACCAATATCATCAAATGATACAGTGTATTCAATTCTTCCATCTATTCCATTCACTGGCTTTTGACCTTGAGCAACGATCACTTTGTCCAAAGTATAAGCTTCAGGATTACTAGAAATTTGTTGTAAGATCATTGAATCAATTCCATTACTCAAGCCTTGCGTACGCAAAAATCCCTCCAGTTGTTCGGCTGTGCATTCAAATTCTTGGTCAAACTTAGTAAATTCCAAATAAGCGACAGATTTATCATCAGAAAAAATAACTTTTAGATACGGGTCTATTGCTAATTGAGAGGTCACGCCTAATTCACCCTTTCATACAAGTAGCGGCGTCTCACATGTCTTGCATTAATAGACCTTTTTGCTTATCCAGTGCTCCACGTAATCGTAGAATAGCTTTGGAATGAAGTTGAGAGATTCTTGATGGTGATAATGACATGACTTCAGCAATCTCACTGAGTGATAGGTCTTCATAATAAAGTAGTGATACAACCGTTCTCTCTTTATCGGTAAGCTTTTCTATGCCTTTCATAAGCGATTCTTTAAGTACAAAATCGTTTACAGCACGATCTGGATTTTTGGCTTTTTCATCTACTATCAAAGACATTCTTGTTTCTGACTCTTCTTCACGAATAGGATCTTCCAAAGAAGTAATCGTCATCACTGCTACATCTTGAAGCATATTTTGAAAGTCTTTTTCTGTAATATCCAAATAGTTACTAATTTCTGCATCCGATACAGAGCGTAGATATTTTTGTTCCAATTGTTGATAAGCATCTTCAATTTTACGTGCTTTTTCACGTACCGATCTTGGAACCCAATCTCCTTGACGAAGACCATCCAATATCGCACCACGTACTCTCCAAGAAGCGTATGTTTCAAACTGAAGTCCACGTTTGTAATCAAACTTTTCAATTGCGTCAATTAACCCCATAACTCCATTACTCATTAGATCATCTTTAGAGACATTTTTGGGCAATCCAATCGCAAGGCGGCTGGAAACATATTCAACGGTGCCATAGTAGTTTTCGATCAGCTTCTTCTTGGCTTCGACGTTTCCATACTCCTTCCACTGTACCCACAACTCTGAATGATTTAGATGGGTTGCTTTTTGCTCGCTCAATTGCTTTCACCTTCCTTACTTTTGTGTCAGGTGACGAACAGCCTTCGCCATTTCCTCCGGATCTTGTTGCTTGGTTGAAACCAGTTTTGGTGGATTAAGAGGAGCAAAGCTATCTTTTTCCACTGTGTCTGTTGGTTTCGGTGTTAGCAGATCACTTAATTCCTGATCTTGATCAGGTGTGACTACATCAAATTGGCTGCCTCTGTTCGGATCATCTGCGGAAAAAGAAGTTGAATCATTTCCCGAAGAAGCAGGACTAGAAGGCTTATTCGTTGTTGCGCTTGCAGGATTGGCTAGAATCCCCAAAACAAAGCGCAACACGAATGCCAATAAAAACCATAATGCGAATCCTAAAACCCCTCTAAATAAACTTGTGGTCCATAAATTGTTTTCGATAGAAGCAAAAAAAGTAACCAAAAAACCGATAAAGCCTAACCAGAGATTAATTTTAATATTCCCTACCATAGGCTATAATTCCTTCTTACCCATTTGTACACTTCTTATGAACAAAATCCCAGAAATACAATCCATTTCTATCGTTCGTCCGTAATTAGCGCCAGTATCCTCTGCTAACAATGGAATTTTGTATTCTTCTAAAAACAATTTACATGCTTCCACATTACGAGGACCAATTCGCATGTGATCACCACCACTAGAAAAATTAAACATTTGAGCACCACCAGCCATTTTAGCAACCAATCTTGAGCGTGAAGCACCAAGCCCAGTCATTTTGCGAACCAGTTCTGGAAGTGCAGTATCTGCGTATTTTGCTATATTCAATTGTCCGTCTCTAGCAATATCCGATGAAGGAAGCATCACATGAGCCATCCCTGCAAGTTGAATGTTTTTGTCGTATAGCGTTAGGCCCACACAAGAACCAAGTCCCGTCGTTCGAATAATTCCGGATGTTTTCACGACGTTTAAATCCGCCATACCCACTTTAACAATATTTTGCTCTTCAATCATCAGTTAATGGAACTCCTAATGATTTGAAAATTTTATCAAAAGATTCAGGGTCCGGAATCAAGAAAAACTGCCCTTCCACTTCGTCTTTTCCTTCTAAAAACGTTGTATCGATCAACAACGCATCGTCGCCCATTTCTCCGAATTGGATCAGACCATAATTTAAAATAGCACCTGCCATATCCATTGCGAGTCCAGGCACCGTAGGTGTCATAGAAAGTTGTGTAAAGTCTGCTAATGAGGACAAATACGAACCTGCTAAAATATTTCCAATTTCTGAAAGTGCAGATTGTTCCATCTCATTAAAAAATTCTTCGTCACTAGCTTCAATCCCTGCTAAGCGGTGAAGCAATCCTTTACCCGCTTCAGGAGTTAGAATAAAAAACAAATTGCCTGGTGCTTCACCTTCTACACGAAAGAAAACAGCAAGAACGATTTGTTCAGGGCCGCCAACTTTATCAGCGATTTTTTCAAACGGTAGAATTTGAACTTTGGGCACTGCCATATCAATCGGTTTATCTAAAAGCTGGGAAAGGGCAGTGGCTGCATTGCCTGCCCCTATATTCCCTACTTCTTTTAGAACATCCATTTTGAACCCTTCAAGATTACCAAAAAGGTTCATACGCTTAATCCTCGATATTTTCTAGTTGACTGACTTCGCTTCGGTTCAAGACTTCAGCAAGGTTAAGCATAATCAGCAGCCGTTCTTCGTCCAGCTTAGCAACTCCATCAAGATATCTTGCTTTTACTCCGCCTACAACTTCTGGCGGTTTCTCAATACGTCCACGATCTAAATCGACTACATCGTTAGCCGAATCTACAATAAATCCAACTTGTGTTGTATCTACCTCTACGATGATAATACGTGTTTGATCGTTATATTCATTTTCTGGAAGGTTAAAACGTCCACGAAGATCGATAACTGGAATAACCACACCGCGTAAGTTAATAACACCTTTTACAAAATCAAATGTTTTAGGTACACGCGTGATTGGTAACATACGCTCAATCGTTTGTACTTTATCTACTTCAATACCGTATTCTTCTTTTGCAAGTTTGAAAACAATAACTTTTATATCTTCTGCCATGGTAAATCCTCCTTGTTATAAACTACATCACTTGATAAATGCATTCGGATCAATAATCAAAGCCACTTGGCCGTCTCCAAGAATCGTTGCTCCTGAAACGCCTTGAATATCTGGAAGATATTTGCCCAAGCTTTTCAGAACGATTTCGTTTTGACCAATGAAGTTCTCAACAGCTAGTGCTGCTAGTTTGTCGCCTTTACGGATAACAACAATCTCTGTTTCTTCCTCTTCACGCTCATCAAAGTCTGGAACTTCGAATACACGACTGAGTGAAAGTAACGGAATATGCGTTTCACGATAAGGAATTAATTGACTACCATGCAAATCACGTACCTGTTTGGATTTGATAATGCCTGTTTCCACAATCGAAGTTAATGGAATCGCATATTTCTCCGAACCTACGCGGATCAACATTGCTGAGATAATGGACAATGTTAGTGGTAGTTGTACAGAGAACTTGGTTCCTTTACCTGGTGTGGAGTATACCGTTACATGTCCACCAAGTGATGAAATTTTGGATTTAACCACGTCTAGACCTACACCACGTCCAGAAATATCAGAGATTACTTCTGCTGTACTGAATCCTGGTGCAAAAAGAAGTTGGTATACTTCTTCATCTTTCATTGTGACCGATTGTTCTTGAGTCACCACGCCTTTTTTAATTGCGCTTTGAAGAATCTTGTCGCGGTAAATACCACGTCCATCATCTTCAATTTCAATAAATACATGATTACCACTATGGAATGCGCTTAGTCTAACAACACCAGTTTCGTCTTTACCTGCTGCAATACGATCTGCAATCGGCTCAACACCATGGTCAACTGAGTTACGCAATAAATGCACCAGCGGATCACCAATTTCATCGATAACTGTGCGGTCTAGCTCGGTTTCAGCACCTGTGATAATCAAGTCTAATTTTTTGTCTAACGATTTGGCTAAATCACGAACCATACGAGGAAAACGGTTGAATACTGTGTCTACCGGAACCATTCTCAATTTCAGTACGATATTTTGCAAATCACTACTTACACGTCCCATATGCTCTACAGCATCGGTTAATGCAGGTACTTTGACTTCACTAGCCAATTGCTCTAGACGTACACGATCGATTAGCAATTCGCTGAACAAGTTCATAAGAACATCCAGACGATCGATATCTACGCGGATTGTACGAGATGGAGCAGCTACAGCAGTTTTAGCCGCTGCTTTTGCTGGTGGCGCTGCTACTGCTTTGGTATCTTCAACGACAGGAGCTGAAGCAACAGGTGCAGCTTCTACAGGTACGATTTCAGCAGCAATTGGAGCTGATTTAGCCGCTGTAGCAGACATTTCTCTTAAAGATTCTGCATCTAATCGCATCATTGTTACATTTTCAATCTCAGATACGCCTAGAATCATTGTTTGGAGTTCAGCTTCATCTTTTTGCGTAATGTAATAAAGCGAGAAGCTACGATCAAATTTATCTTGTTCGATATCTTGTGTAGAAGGTTCGGATTTGATCACTTCACCGAAACGCTCTAACATATCGAATACCATGTATGCACGAACCGCTTTTAATTGACAATCTTCACGAATAAAGACTTCAACATAAAGCGCTTGGTGACCTTCAGACATTGATTGTTCAATCACAGATTGCTGGAACTCATCCAATTGGATTCCTTTGCTCTCTTGTACAACTTCAGCAGGAGTAGCAGATGGTGTTGGCGTAGCAGCTACTGGTGCTGCCGGTGTAGTAGGAGCAGGCGTCATTTCTCCGCGTACAATCGCTTGCAGAGATTCTACGATTGCTGTTACATCCGCTTTACCTTCTCCACCCTGCGTAATGTCTTGAACCATAGATTCCAAAGCATCCAAACTTTTAAATAATGTATCGAAAATAAATTCTTGCATAGCTAATTTTTCATTACGTACCAAATCAAGTACATTTTCCATTTGGTGCGTCAAAGCTGCTAAATCTTCAAATCCCATTGTTGCAGCCATACCTTTAAGCGTATGTGCTGAACGGAAAATCACTTGGACAATCCCAAGGTCAGCCGGGCTGCTTTCCAATTCCAGCATTTTTTCATTCAACGATTGTAGATGATCGTTCGACTCATCAATAAACATGTTTAAATATTGATTCATGTCCACCGTGAGACACCTCCTCCATAAGATAGCATATAGCTTGTTGTAAACTATTTAACGATTTGTATAAGTTTAGGCGCAATTTCTGGCAGTGGGAGCAGATGATTTACACATCCAAGCTCTACAGCCGACCGCGGCATCCCGTACACTACACAGGTATCTTCGTTTTCTGCGATTGTAGAGTTTATACCGCTATCATATAAATTTTTCATTTCTCTTGCGCCATCGCTTCCCATACCAGTCATTAATACAGCATGACGCTGTAGATCGGTAAAAGGTTGGATAGAGGCAAAAAGCGTATCCACTGAAGGGCGATGTCCATTACGTGGTGGTTCTTGTGAAAGCTGTATTCGGTAACTTCCTTGGCTACGAGTGACTGTCATATGATAGCCACCTGGAGCAATATAAGCTGTACCTGCTTGAAGAACCATTCCCTGTTCTGCTTCAACAACAGTAATACGACTTAAACTGTTCAAACGCTGTGCCAGAGATCGTGTAAAATTCGGCGGCATATGCTGAACAATCACAATCGGAGCCGGGAAGTTAGCCGGAATATTTTCTAGCAAGCTTTTAAGCGCCCTAGGACCGCCGGTAGAGCATCCAACTGCTACCAATTGACGCCAAGGAGCTGTATTGCGTTCAACGGCTGCTGGGCGATTTAACGCAGGCGGAGCCGTTGGTGGTGAAGAAGGTATTACTGGTTTTTCGATTTCTTTTTTGAAAACAGGAGCTACCGGTGGAGTAATAACCGGTTTTGTTCGTTTTGGTTCTTCTTCGCGAACAGGTTTGGTTGGAATGTCCGGTTGCTTTTTAGCCGGTGTTCCAGTAACAAAAGATGGCTTAGACACAGGACGTGTATCAGCAGGTTTAGGAGCTACTGTACGTTTATCTTGCGCTTGTTTGTCTGTTGATACTTCTGGACGTGAAGGACGTACATTTTTGTTTGGAGTCTGTGGTGCAGGTTTGACCTGAAAACGCTCTGGACGACCTTGATCCAGACGTTTGTCAGCGTCGCGTTTTAATAGTTTTTTCTCAGAAGGTGCTGCCTGAGGCTCTGTAGAAGGTTGTTGCCCTTCTTTGTGCAGCTCTTGACTGTCTTGCAGATATGGCGACGGAGCAACGTCAGCCGCCATGTTTTTTTGTTCAGCCCGTTTACGGTTTCTTTCCAGTGCATGAACAGCGGTATGAAGTTGTCTGCGTAATTGTTGCCCAACTTCTTCAATATCTTGCGAATTACTGACTGAAGGCTTACGGATAAAGTCAAAAGCTCCGTTCTCCAGCGCCATAATTGTTTCTCGCATACCCTGTTCATTAATGCCTGATAACATAATTATCGGCAGAGGACGCTGAGACATTATAATTTTTAGTGCTTCCAGACCATTCATTTCTGGCATTTCTACATCCATTGTAACAACATCGGGTTTAAGCTCGACTACTTTTTTAGCAGCTTCGCGCCCGTTATTTGCAGTATCTATTACTTGAAACAGAGGATCTGTCTCAATTAAATCTGAAATGATTTTTCTCATAAAAGGAGAATCGTCAACAACTAATATTTTATAAGTTGCCATTATCAGCACCTCTGTTCCCTACAGAATCATTTAGTCCGTTTGAGCCATTTTTGCATAAATCCCTTGATTCCTGTTAAGGTTCCTTCTGAACTTGCGTTTGGTGCAACCATGTAGCGTTGAGCCAAATGTTGAATATCTTTAGAAGCAAGACATCCTGGAGAATAAATAGAAAAAGGAACTTGTTTTTTTACCGATTGACTAACATGAGAATCGTCACTTACAAATCCCAGAAGAGGAATTTCCAAGTTCAGAAAGCGGCTAGTAACCAATCTTATTTTGTCTGAAGTCTGTACCGCTTCTTTTTCGTTTTCAGCCCGGTTTACTACTAATTTGAAAGATACATCTTCCTCCATACCATGTACCACTTTGATCAATGCATAAGCATCTGTAATCGAAGTAGGTTCAGGAGTAGTTACTACAATACATTCGTCAGCTGACATGATAAATTGTAGTGTTTCTTTCGATAAACCTGCGCCGGTGTCAAAAAGAATATAATCCATGTCTGTGGCGACTTTCTGAATCTGATCTGTAAAATAGATCAAATCTTTATCAGATAAAGAGAACAACGAAGAAAGTCCTGATCCACCTGCAATATAAGGTAATGATCCTGCTCCCTTTTCAATAATCTCGTTGATCTGTTTCTCTCCGCTAAGCAGATGAGATAAATTGAATTTAGATCGTACACCCATCAGTACATCGATATTCGCCATTCCAATATCGGCATCAAACACCAATACTTTCCGCCCTAACCGCTGAAGTGCAAGCGCAAAATTAAGCGTGAAATTCGATTTCCCTACTCCGCCTTTACCACTGGTGATTGTAATAAACTTTGCACCGCGCGGTTCTGTTGGAGGAGGCTGCACCGTTTTAGACGACATCAAATTTCTTAATGATTGGGCTTGATCCATCATGGCAATATCTCTCCAAGTAATAGATTAGCGAGAAAATCGGGACTTGGCATTAACAGATCATCAGGTACATTTTGTCCATTAGTCATATACGATAATCGTAATGGATATTCTTGAAGAAGATTAAATAATGCACCATAGCTTCCTGTTTCATCTACTTTGGTGAAAATAACTTTGTCCAATGGGTATTTGCTGAAATGTTCTGTGATCGTTCTCATATCTTCTGTTTTGGAAGTGAATGATAACACTAGATACGTCTCGCTATTTTCCAAAGGAGCCAACAAACTTTGCAATTCAGAAACAAGTAATTCATTGCGGTAATTACGTCCTGCTGTATCCATTAGAATCAGATCGCATTCAGCTAAACGTTGTAGTGAGCGTTGCAAATCTCCGGGAGATTGAACCACTTCTAAAGGAACTCCTAAAATAGAAGCATAGGTTCTAAGCTGCTCTACTGCCGAGATACGATATGTATCCGAAGTAATAAAACCTACTTTGCGTTTATATTTGAATAACTGTTCAGCAGCCAGCTTCGCAATTGTAGTCGTCTTACCTACTCCAGTAGGACCTGCGACGTATACAATTTTGGTGGAAGTATTGATACCTCCACCTATGCGTGATTGCGTAAACTGTTCGATCTGAAATTTCATAGCTGCTTTGGCATCTACAGTAGTAATTAATTCAGGAGCTGGAAACTGTCCCATCGCTTCACTTAACCAGGTATCCAGCAGTTCTTGTTGTATACCTTGTTTTTTCAGACGGTCTGCGATTTCGATCAATGATTCTGGTAATGCTGCCATTTCTTTTTCGCGGCTTAATTCAGCCATCATTTTTTTCATTTCACGCAATTCTTCAAACAGCTTTTCTTGTTGAAGTCCATCGGATAATCCATTATATTCTGAGACCCGATGTGCAGGTTCTTCAGGTACGAATGGAACATGCTGTAATGTTGGTTGCGGAATTTCCGGTACAGACGGATTGAATGATGGAGTCGGTACTGGAGAAGCTACCGAGTTACCTTCTGATGAATTGGTTGGTTCTCCAGCAAGCGCTTGGCGCATCGATTCAGCAAAAGCTTCGCTTGATTTGCGATAGGCATCTGGTACTACACGTTTAGGCACAGGCGATGCAGCCGGAATAATCGTTTCCGGCTGCGCTTTGGCTGGTTCAGAAGCTTGCTCTTTTTCTACTGCGGCAATCACTTCAATCTTTTTCTTCTGAAACATACCTAGAAAGCCACCTGTTTTAAGCTCTTTGGTACTTAAAATTACAGCATCGCTACCAAGATCAGTTCGAATTTTTAACATCGCATCGGGCATTGTATCAACGATATATCGTTTTACCCTCATAAGTTCACCACCCCGACACTTTGAATTTCAACGTTAGGTTCAAGTTCACTGTAAGAAAGAACTGGAATATCCTGCATCGTGCGTTCAATCACTTGGCGCAGATACATGCGTATCGCTGGCGAAGTCAAAACGATCGGTTGTTGTCCCATTTGTAATAAACGATTCACTTGTTCGTTCATCTTTTGATACATCGATTGGGTTGATACCGGATCAAGTGCCAGATAACTTCCTTGTTCAGATTGCTGCACACTTTCGGCAATCTTTTTCTCCAGATTAGGTCCTACTGTAATCACACGTAGTGTTTCACCCTGGCTTGTAAATTGCTGCGTAATTTGTCGGGATAGAGCTTGGCGCACATATTCAGTTAATACGTCTGGATCTTTGGTATATGTTCCATAATCGGCAAGTGTCTCGAATATTGTAACCATATCCCGTATAGAAATTTTTTCTCTTAGCAATTTGACAAATACTTTTTGGATATCCCCTACTGCTAACACAGAAGGAATTAAGTCATCTACAAGCACAGGATAGTTTTCACGTAAGTTGTCAATCAATGCTCTTGTTTCTTGACGACCTAATAATTCGTGACAATGTTTTTTGATAAGTTCTGTTAAATGAGTCGCTACTACAGAAGGTGGATCAACAACGGTATACCCTGATAATTCAGCCCGTTCTTTCGTTAATTCATCTATCCATAGTGCTGGTAATCCAAAGGCTGGTTCTAAAGTCTCTATACCAGTAATCGAGTCATCATCAAACCCAGGACTCATAGCAAGGTAGTGATTTAGTAGTAATTCACCGCCACCTACTACATTTCCTTTAATTTTGATCACGTATTCGTTCGGTTTTAATTGAATATTGTCTCGAATACGAATAACAGGTACCACAAGACCTAGTTCTAATGCACATTGACGACGAATCATAATGATACGGTCTAATAAATCTCCTCCTTGTTGTGTATCGGCAAGAGGAATTAAACCATAACCAAATTCAAATTCAATCGGATCAATTTGCAATAAATTGATAACACTTTCGGGGCTACGTACTTCTTCAATTTGTTGTTCTTCTTGTTGTTGTTCTGCTTCAACCACTTTTTGATCCAGATTCGACTGCATTTTACGAGCGGCAAGCACCAACAGAATTGCTAGTGGGAATGTTGTAATAAAGTGAATCGGTGTAAAAATACCTAACAGTGTAATTACTCCTGCTACGATGTATAACAATTTTGGATATGAGAATAGTTGGGAAGTGATATCATCTGCTAAGTTACCCTCAGAAGAAGCGCGGGTTACAATCAGACCAGCGGCTGTGGAAATAAGCAATGCTGGAATCTGGCTCACGAGACCATCACCAATTGTTAAAACAGAATACGTTGAAAGTGCATCAGCGAATGCCATTCCGTGAACAGTCATCCCGATAATAAATCCACCAATTAGATTAATTAAGAGGATGATAATACTCGCAATAGCATCCCCTTTAACAAATTTACTCGCACCATCCATAGCTCCGTAGAAATCGGCTTCGCGTTCGATTTTGCTACGACGTTCTCTAGCTTGATGTTCATTGATTAGACCTGCGTTCAAATCTGCATCAATACTCATCTGCTTACCAGGCATAGCATCGAGTGTAAAACGGGCTCCAACTTCTGCTACCCGTTCCGAACCTTTGGTAATAACGATAAATTGTACAACCACAAGAATAAGGAAAACTACAAATCCAATAGCGATTTGTCCGCCTGCGATCCAGCTACCAAATGTAGCAACAACAGAACCGGCATCTCCTTGTCCTAAAATCAATTTTGTTGTAGATATATTCAAAGCCAGCCGGAATAATGTAGTGATTAGCAACATAGCTGGGAAAATAGAAAATTCTAATGCTTCTTTCGTATTCATTGCAATTAGAAGAATAATCATTGCCAGGGAAATATTTATAATTAGCAATATATCGAGTAGCCATGTCGGGATCGGTAGAATCATCATCATAACAATTCCTATGACACCCGCAAGCACAACCAAATCTTTAGTTTTCAATGCTATCCAGCCCTCCGATCCCCTGGTTTACTTTGTTTTGCCTTTCATTTTGTACACATAAGCAAGAACTTCGGCTACCGCTTGAAATAGATCTCCAGGAATAGAATCTCCAATTTCTGCTCGAGCAAATAACGCTCTTGCAAGTGGTTTATTCTCCATCACGATAACTCCATGCTGTTTAGCTAGTTCTCTTATTCGCAGGGCGACGTAATCTTGTCCTTTTGCGATCACTTGCGGAGCAGCCATCTGACCATTGTCATATTTCAAAGCTACAGCAAAGTGAGTCGGGTTAGTAATAATAACGTCAGCATTGGGAACGTCCTGCATCATTCGCTGCATCGCCATTCGGCGTTGTCTTTCACGAATTTTCCCTTTTATCAACGGATCCCCTTCCACTTTTTTATATTCATCTTTAATATCTTGTTTGGACATCCGTATACCTTTATTATGTTCATACCTCTGATACATATAATCAAAAATAGCAAGTACCATTAAAGCTACCCCTACTTTGATTCCCAAATTCATCGTTAATCCCGCTGTGTAATGAAGTATCGCTTCTACAGACATAAATGCTGTTTTGGATAATTCATGAGAAGCACCGGATAACGTCTGATAGACTAAATATCCTATTACCGAAAGTTTTAATATTGATTTTAAAAACTCAACAACCGAGCGCATAGAAGCAATATTTTTAAACCCTTTAATAGGATCAAGCTTACTGAATTTAGGCTGTATCGGTTCTCCAACTAACAAAAATCCAACCTGTGCATAGTTGGCAACCAGAGCAAGTACCACGACTACTCCGAATACTGGTGATACTAATAACATAATTTGTATCGCATATTGACCTAGCATCTGCATAATATTAGCAACGGTAACATCTGTAGATAAACGATGTAGAAAAGAATCTGTGAATAGCCATTCAATTCGTTTCATAAAAAAACTGCTAAACATCATCAAAGAAAATAATCCACCTAGCAATACAGCAGAACCAGGTATATCCATACTTTTGGCAACTTGACCTTTTTTACGAGTTTCCTGTTTTTTCTGAGATGTTGCTTCTTCTGTTTTTTCTCCAGAAAATAATTGCAGATTGATCCGTAATCTGAATGCCAATTCACAACCTCCTTCCAAATGAAGTTTATTGTGGTCTGTTACCTACTACTTTTAAAAACGATTGCATTGCTTGAAATAATTGACCAAACAAATGTTCAAACAGATAACCAAAACTTGGAGTTAACAGCATTAACATAAAGAGACCAAGAATAATCTTTACAGGTACACCAATAACAAAAATATTAAATTGTGGTGCGCTACGTGCAAGGAATCCAAGTCCTACGTCTGTTAAAAACATTGCTACTACAATTGGAGCAGCCATTTGAAAAGCAATCAAAAACGAATTGCTAAATGTTCGTATCAAAAACTCACTCATAGAACCATCCATCATTTTACTCATGATCTCTGAATCAATCGGAATCCAGTCGTAACTATAAAGTACTGACTGAATCAAGTAATGATGACCATTCATACTTAAAAATAAAAGCATAGCAATCATGTACTTCAAATTACCGAACAAAGGTGAAGATGCACCTGTTAATGGATCAAGTACGCTAGCGATACCAAAACCTGTTTGAATATCAATAAACGCACCAGCCATTTGTATAACAGTAAACATCAAATATGCGACATATCCAAGCATCAAGCCAATCATGACTTCTCTCATAACCAGTAGAACATAAATTTCAGGGCTTTCCGATACAGTCACAGTTGTGCTTTTGATCAAATAAATCAGAAGCGAGATAAAAAAAGCCATACCTACTTTAAATGTGTTTGGTACCCCTTTTGATGAAAAGACGGGTGAAACTACAAAAAAAGCAATCATTCGACAAAAAACAAGCAAAAAAACAGGAAAACTTTGCTGTAACATCTCCATAAGCAATCAGCCTAACCGACATATTTGTATAAATTGTCGAGAATATTATACGTGTAATCTACTAAAACACTCAGTATCCATGGACCGAATAGCAGAAGTGCAAGCATAACAGCCACGATTTTAGGTACAAAGGCAAGCGTTTGCTCCTGAATTTGCGTAGTCGCCTGAAAAATACTTACTAATAGACCGACTACAAGTCCAAGTACAAGCATCGGTGCGCTGACTTTGAGTACTGTATACACTGCCTGTCCCGCCATACCGATGATAAACTCCGAACTCATGATTAACCTCCCTTAATTAGGAACATCTCTAACTTCGCTAATTGAAGCTGAGTAAGAGGGACTTAACGACCAAATACCATCCGTCTACAAGAACGAACAGTAAAATTTTAAAAGGTAATGAAATCATAATCGGTGGTAGCATCATCATACCCATCGCCATCAGTACACTGGCGACTACAATATCAATAACTAAAAACGGTATGAAAATCATAAAGCCCATTTGAAAAGCTGTTTTCAATTCACTGATTGCGTAAGAAGGCACCATAACCGTAAGCGGAATATCTTGGATATTGCTAGGTTTTTCTGCACCAGTGTAATTGAGGAAAAGAAGTAAATCTTTTTCACGTGTATGTTTGAACATAAATTCTTTAATTGGTATTTCAGCAGCTTTCAAAGCCTCCGTCTGTGTGATACTACCTTTTAAATACGGTTGAAGCGCTGTTTGATTCATCGTCGATAATACCGGCGACATAATAAAAATAGTTAAAAATAAAGCCAGCCCCACCAATACCTGGTTAGGAGGCATCTGGTTAGTCCCGAGCGACGTCCGGACAAAGCTGAGCACAATAACAATACGTGTAAAACTGGTCATTAAAACCAAAAATGCTGGCGCAACACTGATAATGGTAAGCAGCAACAGGATAGATAACGAGCTAGTTGCTGGCGCTGCATCTCCTGAGCCACTATCATTGCCGATCTGAATATCAATATTAGGTATCGGATCGGCAGTGGCAAATGCTGAACTTACAGATGTCAGACTAACGATAAAAAGCAGTACGAGCGTTATAATCAGCTTTTTTTTCATGAATCCCTCGACCGATCTGTAGAGTTTTCCTCCTTCATCAGCTCTTCCATCTTCTGTTTGCGATTTGGAATTTGACGTAGCTTACTTTCAAAAACTTCTTGAAAAGCTTCTGTTTCTCCTAATTCCTCTTCGTGTACATCTGATTTCGGACGAAATCTTTCACTGATTTTGGAGATTAGTGGAGAAAGAATATTTTTCTGCTCCACCGCTTCTGTTTGAAATGAATTGATAATCAGCATCGCTTCTTCAGGATCAGAGATTTTATCTACTAAAGTAATATCATCTCCAACACCAATTAGATAGATACTGCTACCAATTTCAATAACTTGTAATGATTTATTAGGTCCCATTGCTACCCCGCCGATTGTGCGTATTGCACGGCGTGATAACCAGGTTTGACTTTTGCGGCCAAGAAATTTAAGCAATACAATAATGAGCGCTATAATTACAGCCAAGACGATTATAACCCAGACTATGCTTAGGAAATAATCGCCTGTTCCTCCCATTGTGGCTGTTTCACCTGACATGGGAATAATCTCCTACACGCCAAGCGTTTTGCTAATAGCTTCGATAACGCGGTCAGCCTGGAAGGGTTTAACGATAAAATCTTTAGCTCCTGCTTGAATTGCATCAATAACCATTGCTTGTTGACCCATCGCAGAACACATAATTACTTTTGCAGCTGCATCAAGCTTTTTAATTTCTTTAAGAGCAGCGATACCATCCATTTCAGGCATTGTGATATCCATAGTAATTAAATCAGGACGCAATTCTTTGAATTTCTCGATAGCTTGTGAGCCATCTTGTGCTTCCCCCACTACTTCATATCCGTTTTTACTCAAAATGTCTCGAATCATCATTCTCATAAAAGCTGCATCGTCCACGATAAGAATTCGGTTTGCCATTGATTTAAAATCCTCCCTAAATGATCATTATTGTATTTTTTGAATGCGGTCCCATTGGCTGATGATATCCGTAACACGAACACCAAAGTTTTCATCAATAACAACCACTTCGCCTTTGGCAATTAGTTTGTTATTTACAAGGATGTCTACTGGTTCACCTGCCAATTTGTCTAGTTCAATAATTGCGCCCTGAGACAATTCGAGGATATCTTTAATCTGCTTTTGGGTTCTACCTAATTCTACGGTTACTTTGAGCGGTATGTCCATCAATAAGTTCAAATTATTTTCATCCATGTTTGTTGGCGCTGGTGATTGGAAGTTTGCAAATTGAACTGGTTGAACATTAACCTCTCTTCCAGCCATACCACCGTAATGCTGTGGAGCCTGTGGTGGATAAGGCTGTGGCGGCATCGCATACCCGGGTGGATACTGCGGATACGGCGGGTATGGTGGATATGGTTGTTCAGGCGCTCCATATGGAGGCTGTTGGCCATAATCCGGTTGCATACCAGGTTGTGGCATAGCAGGCGGTGCAACGGGTTGCTGTGGAGCCTGTTGAGGTGGTACGGCAGCCGTAGGTGCTGGTGGTGCGACTGGAACTTCTGGTTCGGCTACAGTTTCTTCAACACCTCCATTAATTAATATATCTACCATATATTTAGCAAATTTGACTGTCAACAACTGCATAATTGTAGAATCAATCAAATCACCAATCAAAAGTCGGAATGAGATTTTGATTAATGTTTCATCATTAGGAAGCATTGTTACTCCTTGATCATTGCTTACATCAAGGATATCAATTCCTGGTGGTGAAATATTAACAAAGCGGTTAAAAATAGTAGACATTGAAGTTGCAGAAGAACCCATCATCTGATTCATCGCTTCTTGAACAGCACTAATATGAATCTCATTTAATTCTTCGTCTTTCGGATCTCCTTCGCCGCCTAACATCAGATCAGCGATTACCTGCGCATCTCTTGTTTGAATAACTAATGAATTGATACCTTGAAACCCATCTACATATTCAACATGAACAGCAACATGTGGTTTTGGAAATTCATTTTCAAACTCAGGACGTGTGATAATTCCAACTTGCGGAGTGGTAATATCTACTTTTTGTCCAAGTAGTGTAGATAATGCTGTTGCTGCACTACCAAAAGTAATATTACCAATCTCACCAAGAGCATCCTGCTCCATAGGAGTCAAAAAGTCGTCTACCGTTTTGACAGACGATGACGAAGAAGTATCTTCATCGCTTGCAGACTGTTTCAGCAAAGCGTCGATTTCTTCTTGTGACAAATAATCCTTACTCGTCAAATTCTTCCACTCCTTCACTCACAATTTCATCAATTTGGATAGCTACCCGGTCTTTTACAGTACCCGGACTACCAATAAATTTAACTTTGTTACCAATCTTAATCGATAAAGCATCATGTACCGGTTTGTTCAATGAAATGACATCGCCGATCGATAACCCGATAAATTCCTGAATAGATAAATTGGATTCTCCCAATTCTGCAATAACAGGTAATGTAGCACGATTTACACGATGTTGTAGAGCTTCTACCTCTTCAGGAGCAGGCTCTTTTTTCTGAGAAACGAACCAGTGATGCGCAGATAGTTTGGTCATGATTGGTTCAATAACGACGTGAGGAATACATAAGTTAATCATTCCTGTCGTATCCCCGATTTTGGTACTTAGTGAGATCAAGGCTATCGTTTCATTGGGTGAGACAATCTGCATAAATTGAGGATTTGTCTCTAGTGCTTCCATTCTTGGTGAAAGATCGATAACGGTTTTCCAAGCTTCTTGCAAACTATCAAATGTACGGCTGAACACTCGTTCGATAATAGTTGTTTCAATTTCTGTCAACGCATTTATTTTTGAAGGAGCGTTTCCTACACCACCAAGCAAGCGGTCTAACATCGCATAAGCAATATTAGGATGAACTTCCATAACCATTCTACCCTCAAGTGGTTCAGCTTCAAAAATATTAAGTATCGTCATTTTAGGAATAGAACGAATAAATTCATCATAAGGAAGCTGTTCTACCTGTACAACGCTAATTTGAACAAAAGTACGAAGTTGAGCAGAAAAATAGGTTGTCAGATATCTGGCAAAGTTTTCGTGAATCCTTGTCAAACTTCGAATATGATCTTTAGAAAAACGGACAGCCCGCTTAAAATCATATGCTCTAACCTTTTTCTGCGTATCTTCTTTTTTCAGTTCTTCTGCATCCATCTCACCGGAAGAAAGTGCTGCTAGAAGAGCATCTATCTCATTTTGGGATAATACATCTACCATAATCTCACCCCCCTTGCTAGTTTATTTATAATGAGAATCATCTTATTCCAAGATTAAATCGCACTCACAATAAAATTAGTGATCTCAATATCTACAACTTTACCTCCGTCTTCTGGAAGAGAACTGTTAATCAATTTAAGCAACTTATCATTAAGAGCATCTTTTCCTTTTGCTCCGTTCAAAGCATCTGGGTTAGTATCAGCAAGTGTTTTGATAATTAAAGGCTTCACTTTCAAATCTTTAATCAATTCAAAAGCTTCTTTTGTTTTGGCATCTTGAAGTTGAAAAGAGAAACTCATATTAACTACATATGAAGGATCGCCCAAATTCGTTTTAATATCATCGATAGTTGAAGAAACATCTGCAATTTCAGAAGCTGTCATTTTAGACAATGCTTCTTTTTCTGCTGCTGCAGCAGCCGCTGCACTTACCGGCTCTTTTTCTCCAAACATATTCCCCATCAAGAAATATGCAACTACACCGATTAATCCTACTGCTAATACCCCGCTAACGATCCAAGGTAGTAACTTTTTCATGATAATTCCTCCATATTTTGCACTTTAATAGTGCCTGTAAGTGTACCTATACTTTTATTGTATTCGTGGATGAGCTTATTTAATTGATCTGCTTTTTCTAAAACGATAATTCGCTTGCCTGTAGTTAATGTGACATACGTATCAGGTGTTTCTTCGATCATCTCGATTAATAGCGAGTTAAGCCACATTGGTGAACCATTCAATCGTGTTACAGGGATCATTTTGCCCCTCCTCAAAAAATGTCCTTATACAGCAAAAGGATGAGAAGGATAGGATTATCCTTCTCGAACCTTTAATTAATTATCGTTTCAAGTTAACAATCTCTTCAAGAATAGAATCAGATGTTGTGATAATACGAGAGTTCGCTTGAAAACCACGTTGTGCTACGATCATCTCTGTAAATTCACTTGTCAAATCAACGTTAGACATTTCAAGTTGACCGGCTACGATTGAACCTGTACCTGTTTCAGCATTATTAGCTGTAGTCAATTCGATCGCACCATCAGTAATCGCATTTGGTGTTACACGATACAAACTACCTCCGATTTTTTCCAAACCTTCAGGGTTAGTAACTTTAGCAACTCCCAAAGTTTGCCCGGTAGCTGTTGTACCGTCAGCCAATGTATACAATAATTGACCATTTTGCTGAATAGTAAATGAAGTTGCTTCTTCTCCAACGACTACAGGAGCGCCGTCACTATCGACTACATAAGCACCATCAGAAGTTACAAGGTTACGGTTAGCATCAACGTGAAAGTCCCCTGCACGTGTTAAATAAGGCGTCTCTTGATCTGCCGATAATTTAACAGCAAAGAATCCATCACCATCTAGACGTAAATCTGTTGGGTTGTTTGTTGTTTGTGCACTACCTGCTAAGTGAAGAGTATCGATAGAAGATACAGAACTACCTAGCCCGATTTGTTGAGCATTGACACCACCAGCAGTATCTGTTGGAGCTGATGTTCCTTTAACCGTTTGGCTCAAGATATCTTGGAACATAACGCGAGATTGTTTGAAACCTACTGTATTTACATTGGCAATATTATTACCAATAACATCTAATTTTGTTTGAAAGCCTTTCATACCTGAAATTCCTGAATATAAAGATCTTAACATTGTGTTTCCTCCTATGGATGTTCAATTAGTGGGTTGAGACTGCTTCAGTCGGTCGGCTAGTCTCCTGACTTTCCAGTGATGGTCCAGTCAGCAATCATATAATTACGGCACTGTCGATTTGAGTAAAAACGTTATCTTTCATTGATTTGCCATCCATGGCGGTAACAACGGTCCGATTGGGTACATTCACTATTAAAGCAACGCTATTCTGCATGAGTATCAGTGACTCTTTAGCACCTTTGGCAGCGGCTTTATCTATTGCCTGGTTTACACTTTTTAACTGATCTGCACTAAGTTCTATTCCTCGCTGCTCTAATCGTTTAGAAGCATGATTGCTGAACTTGAGTAATTTGTTATCTAAAATATTTTGAAAGTCAGATGTTGACGTTTCGTTGCTTACATTTTTGGTACGTCCCAGTAGACCTGAATTAAGATTAGTCGGATATAACTGACCTACTTGGATAGGGCCACTCATGATGAACCTTCTTCACTAGCTGGCGTTGTTGTATCCTTTGCAGGTTCTGGTGTTACCGGTGTTGCTTCTGTAGGCGTACTTGCTTGTTCTCCTGAAGACGGAGTAGCTGTTTCTTCAGTAGTTGTAGTAGGCGTTGTTGCTTCTGGTTCAGTTGTTGTAGCTGGTGTTGTTGTTTCTACGGGTGCTGTTGGTGTCTCAGTTACGCCTGATGGTGTTGTTGTCGCTGGTGTAGGCGTTGTTGTATCTGTTTTGGTTGGTGTTGTCGTTGCATTTGCTGCTTCTACCATAGCAATAATACTAAGCGGAACAGCATTTTCTCCTACCTGCGCATATTGCACGCCAGCTTTGAGAACGATTGATCCAACAACTCCTGATTGATACGTTGTTGTTTTCTCACCTGTTGCACTATCCGTTTTTTCTTCAGGCCACGTGATTTTTTTACCGATCAATTGTGAAGAAGCTCCAAGTGAATTATCTACAGATGAACCTACAGAATCAATTTTTTTACCGATATTAATCAATTGTTCTAGTGAGGAGAACTGAGCCATCTGTCCGATAAATTCTGTATTCTCCATAGGAGACATTGGATCCTGGTTTTTTAATTGAGCGACTAAGATCGTTAGAAATTGATCTTTACCTAGTTCACTTTTACTTGTCGCTGCTGCTTTTTGTACATTACTTGTTGAATAATTAGGCCACATATTTGATGTTGATATTACATCTGGCAATTGTATTCACCTCCGTTCGTTTATGCTTTCGCTACATACGTACTACCGTAATTCATAGTGCCCGATGCTGTAGCTGCTTTTGTTTCTTCACGCCATTCTTTCAATTCGCCATTCAATTCAACAGCAAGGATTGCATCATCATTCTGGTCTTCTCTTCCGTTAGAACGTCGTCCGGATTGTTGTTGACCTGCACTTGAACCAAATCCTTGTCCGCCGTTATACATCTGTGATTGTAATGAAGAACTTTGTGTTACTTCTAGTTTTTCGACTTGAAGCCCTTGAGATTGAAGAGCTGAACGTAATTGAGACATTTGTTGATCTAACATATCTTTAGCCATATGCTTTTCAGTCACAAATTGAGCTAATACTTGACCATTTTGTATCGTAATTTTGACATCCACTTGACCCAAGTTTTCAGGGTTTAAAGAAATAGTCGCTTCAGACATTCCTTTTACTTGTTGAACATCTAATTTGTTAACGATAAATTTGCTCATTTCATCTGGAAAATTCTGAATATTTACTGTAGTCGTTGGCACTATAACTTTAGCTGTTGGAGCAGCTTCAGCACGCATTGCAAATTGTCCTACAGTCATTACTACTGGTTCAGGCTGTTCATCGGATTGATCAGATGTTGCTGCTTGTTCACCACTTGCATCTTTTGCAGCATTTTGAACAATACTTTGTACCGCACCTTGTTCAGCAGCTTTTTTCGTTTCGTCTACTACTGTAATCTGTGCCGCCGTATTTGCTTTGGCTTCATCTTTAGGTGCTGTGATAATAGCTCCTTGATTATTCACTCCAGTAGTTACACTATCCGGTGTTTTGTTACTTGCCTTTTGCAACATCGTTTGTAATCCTGTTAGCAATTGTTCAAGTTCGGGATTAGCAGCTTGTGTACCATTTTTGACTGCTTGCAAAGTATCTACGATTTGCGTTACCGCATCTGCAACTGCAAAACGAAGTGTTTCCGGGTTTTTAGCTAAATGATTCATCGCTTCTTGACCTGCATTTAAAACGTTAGAAGCTGTTACATCTTGTGTTTCTGTTCCATCTGTAGAAGGAGTCTGCTCTGAAGAACCAGATAAAACTTGTTGAACTTGTGTTAGCCAACCTTGTAATGATTGAACAAGAGCAGGATCGGTTGTAATCGCCTGGTCCATATCTTGCAATTTGTCTAACAAGTCATCTAGAAGTTTACCTACTTTTTCAACCTGTTCTCCATCTGTGCCCTCACCTGTAACATCAGTAGATTGCTGACCACCAGAAATCATCGCCTGTAGTGTTTCTAATAAAGAAGCAGCAGTACCCATAATTCCAGAAGCGGTTTGAGCTAGTGGATTAGCTGGTGTACCATTTATCCCCATTACTTGTACAAGAGCTTGATTAAATCCTGGAGTCGCAGCTGCATTCGTACCTGATGCTTTGGTTGCCGTCGTTGCGCCTGCACTGCCTAATAAGTTTTGAAGTATCATACTCATTTATTATCACCTCCTTTAAGGAAAAGGTTAATAAGACAGACTTCCCAACTGTGACCTATAGCCCTACAATAGGAAATGCTTCCGACTGTTCTTATCATTATTAGTTACTTGACATCAACTGATTAATAATTTTTACTGTCGCTGCTGGATCTTTAGTAGACATTGCAGATAAAATTCCTGCTCTTGTAGTGTCATCCATTGTATTTAAGACTTTCAATACTTTAGCCTGACTACCTTTAGCTGTTTGCAGTAATAAGTCTGCTGCACTAGCTGCTGGCATACTGGTAAATGTTTGAGCCAATGCTTGATCATCTAACTTAGAACTTGTAGTAGATGAAGCTGGTGTAGGTGCTACTGTCGTTGTAGCGTTTTGTAAAGCCAATGAAGTCACTGAAGCAACTTTTGCATCCATCTTTTGCAAAATACCTGCTTGATCTGTTGCATTCATTGCATTTAATATTTCTACTTGTTGAGGTGTAGTCATATTTTGCAAAATGGCTGCTGCTTTGGAAGAACTCATATTAGAATATATTTTCGCAACATTTTTAACTTGTTTTTGATAATCATTAAGTGTTGATGTGCCTGTACTCGTAGTACCTGTACCTGTTGTCGTTCCTGTAGTTGCTGGTGTGGTTCCAGTCGTTGCCGGTGTGGTTGATGTTCCATTTGTATTTGTTGTAGCATTCTTTTTAAGAGTATCAATTTCTTTAGCTTGTTCTTCTTGGGTTGCTTTTGAAGCAGCAAGTTCTTTTTTTAATTTGTCTACTGTAGCACTATCGCTTTCTGATTGAGTAGTGCTTGCAGTAGTACTACTACCTTTATCGGCAGAAGGCACCCAATTTTTCACTATAGGAATTTTGTCTAGTGTACTAAACATACTATTGCGTAAATCTACGTTAAATAACATAACGATTACGCCTACTAACACAAGGGTAAACAGAATTGGAGTAGCAATAAAAAGGAATCTTCCCATTCCACCTGATTCCTTTTCTACTTCCATTTCTGGACTTTTTTTAGCCACGGTAAACCTCCTTGATCAAAACATGCTTATTTCTTATTAGCGTCATGCAGGTATAGTTTGGTGTATATATTACTTGGAGTTCATTACATAACGTACTGTAGCCATTTCATCGAGATCGTTTTGTTCACGTACCATATATTCATGAGTAAATTTAGTTTTTGCTTTATCTTTAGCTTGTAGCCATACTTTTTCATCCACCATTTTTTCAGTTAAATGAAGTTTTTTGTGCTCTACTTCTACTTGAGCTTCACGAATATCAACAATTTTGCGCGATATGCATTGGTCTAGATAAACGACGTAACGCTGTAAATCTTGCAATTCAGAAATAGGTGCTCTATTTTCAATTGCTTGATTAATCGTTTCCAACGTGCGACTCTGATCTTCCAGCAGTTGATCTAATGTTTGTTCCTGTGCTTGTAGTTCTCCCAGCGCTGAAGATAGTAGCCATTCTGCCTGGTTTTTTGCACTCGATTTGATATCAACAACTTTTTGAAAAGTATACTGGAATTTCATAATTTATCAGCTCCTCGCAAATTCGGCAATCATCTGCTCTTGTGCTCCAGATAGTGTCGTTTTTTCATGTACTTTTTGTTTGGTGAATCTCCATATATCCTGTATGCGTTCAATGGCTTCATCAATATCAGGACTTGATCCTTTTTGATAAGCACCAATATTAATCAAATCTTCGGATTCTTTAAAAACAGACATTAACCGTTTCATGTTATCTGCTGCATCTGTCTGCTCTTCTTCTACAATATCTTTCATAACCCGGCTGATACTAGCTAATACATCAATAGCCGGGAATTGTCCTTTATTGGCAATAGAACGATTCAATACAATATGACCATCTAAGATACCTCTGACTGCATCAGCGATCGGTTCATTCATATCATCACCATCTACCAGCACAGTGTAAAAAGCGGTGATAGAGCCTGTAGGACCTGTACCTGCGCGTTCTAGAAGCTTAGGTAATCCTGCAAATACAGATGGTGTATATCCTCTCATTGCTGGTGGTTCACCAACCGCCAAACCAACTTCACGTTGAGCCATAGCATAACGAGTTACAGAGTCCATCATAAACATTACATTCATTCCGCGATCTCTGAAATACTCTGCTATCGTTGTAGCAATCAAAGCACCTTTGATACGAATGAGTGCAGGCTGATCAGATGTAGCTACAATAACTACGGAACGTTGCAAACCTTCTGGACCTAGATCGCGTTCGATAAAATCTCTTACTTCACGTCCACGTTCTCCAATAAGTGCAATCACATTCACATCTGCTTCTGTATTACGAGCAATCATTCCCATTAACGTACTTTTACCAACACCAGAACCAGCGAAGATACCTACACGTTGACCTTTGCCTATCGTAAGCAAACCGTCTATTGCTCTTACTCCAATACTAATAGGATCTTGAACTCTTGGTCGTGACAGTGGATTAGGTGGTGTATTAAAAGTAGAATAATGAGTCATTCTTGCTGGAATTAATGAACCATCTAATGGTTGACCCAATCCATCTAGCACTTTACCCAGTAATTCTGAACCTACTTGAACAGTAAGTGGTTTACCTGTACCTACAACATCGCATCCGGGGCCAATCGATTGTAATTCACCGAGAGGCATCAATAACACTTTGTTATCTCGAAAACCAACAACTTCAGCTCGTAAAGGAGCAATACCTTTAGTTGGATAGATGTAACATACATCGCCAATGCTTGCATCCGGTCCTTCGGACTCAACCATCAATCCAATCACTTGAGTTACTTTACCGTTAATCCGAACTGGATCAAGTTGTTTGAGATATTCTAAATATCGTGAATAATTAAGATCCTGCATTACTATTCCCCCGCTCTTCGTCATGAAGCGCTAAGCGAACCAATTCTTTTTTAATTTCGCTTAGTTGAGTATCAATACGAGCATCTACACTACCAAATGCTGACCGAATGACACATCCGCGATCGGTTACCGTCGAATCCGGTAAGATTTGAAGTTCTGCTTGAGAATCGATTGACAGTGTTAACTCTTCTCTAGCAGCATGTACAAAATCAAATTGGCTAGGACTAATACATAATGTGATAACACCTTGTTCGCGTTTACGAGCTAGTGTTCTTTTGATCAAATCGATAACGTAATCTTGTTGTTCTTCCAGTTTTTTATTGATTACTTTCTCAGCAATACCACAACTCAGGTTTACTAAAAAAGGTTCTGCTTCTTGGATAATTTGTTCTTTTGCCTCATAGGCTTGACCGAGAACGGTTTGCGCTTCTTGCATTACTTCACTCATATGAACTTGCATTTCTGCTTCTACGCGTTCTCGACCTTCTTCAAAGCCTTCTTGAAAAGCTTGTACTTTGATCGCTTCAATCAGATGTTCATCTTGTTGTCGGCGTTCTTCCCACCAAGCAGCAATCGTTTCTTGAGCATTTTGGAGAATACGTTCTGCTTCTTCTGCTGCTTCACGTACTTGACGTTCCGCAAATTCTTTAGCATCTGTAAGCATTTCTTCTTTTAGACGAACCGTATGCTCGTCCACATGAGGTTGATCATAAGCATGTGGATGAGAAACGGTATAAGTGTCTTGAGTAGATGTATCAGATTGTTTGTAGTAATCGCGGCTGAAATCAAGCTTTTTAAGCACTTCTACCGGAATATATTGGGATGATTTGATCAAATTAGACAATGATATCATCTCCTCCACCGCGTGCTATGATAATTTCACCTGACTCTTCAAGTCTTCTAATAATTCCAACTATACGAGTCTGTGCTTCTTCTACATCTTTCAAGCGGACAGGCCCCATAAATTCCATTTCTTCTTTGAATGTTTCTGCCATACGTTTGGACATATTTTTGAATACCGATTCGCGTACATCTTCGCTTGCCACTTTGAGTGCCAATTGAAGATCGGCATTCTCGACATCCCGTACAATCCGTTGAATCGAACGATCGTCGATATTGACAATATCTTCGAAAACAAACATCCGTTTTTTGATTTCTTCAGCCAGTTCAGGATCTTGAATTTCTAGTGAATCAAGGATTGTTCTTTCTGTTCCTCGGTCAACACCATTCAAGATTTGAACAATCGATTCGATACCACCCGCATTTGTATAATCCTGTGTAACGGTAGCTGATAGTTTCTGTTCCAATACACGTTCGATTTGCGAGATAACTTCTGGCGATGTACTATCCATCATCGCTACTCTTCTTGCTACTTCAGCTTGTTTTTCCTGAGGTAGCGAAGAGAGAATAGCGGCTGCTTGCTCAAATTGTAGATAAGAAAGTACCAGAGCAATCGTTTGTGGATTTTCATTTTGAATAAAGTTCAAAATCTGACTAGGATCAGCTTTACGAGCAAAATCGAATGGTCTTACTTGTAAAGTAGCTGTCAATCGATTGATCACTTCAAGAGCTTTATTCTCACCTAAAGCTTTTTCCAAAATTTCTTTAGCGTAGTTAATACCGCCTTGAGAAATATATTCTTGTGCTAAGCAAATCTGGTGAAACTCTGAAACCACTGAGTCTTTTTCGCTACTTTCTACTTTACGTACATTAGCGATTTCGAGTGTTAATTGTTCTATTTCTTCATCACGTAGATGTTTAAATATTTGAGCCGATACTTCCGGTCCGAGTGAGATTAATAATATGGCTGCTTTTTGTCTTCCGTTAAGCGCCTGAGTACTTCCCTTTGCCATCGATTCACCTCTTATTCATCAGCAAGCCATGTACGTAATAAGTTAACAAATTCATCTGGTTTCTTTTTGGCAAGTGATTCAAGTTGCTTACGTACTTGACTATCATTCGTCAAGTTATCCAAACTAATCGAAGGAAGCTCAGTTACTACTGGTAACAGCATATCTTCTTCATAGTCTCCTGTTTGTTGTTGCTTGCGACGACGTAAGATTATAAAAACAACCGCTGCGATAATGAGTGCTGCAATAGCTCCGATAATCCAAGTCATATTGTTAGCAAAAAATCCTGTATCAGTTGTATCTGTAGCAAACGCTTGTGAGAATACATTGACTTTAGAAGTCAAATTAACATCGCCTGCTGCGTAAGTTACTCCATTCTCAGCTAACGAAGTTCTTACAATGCTTTCTAGCATTTTTTGAACTTCTGTGTTTACAGCATCTTGTTGAGCTTGCGTTTGACCTGCTACTGGATCAATAGCAACATTGATAGTCAAATCTTTTACAAAATAAGGACTAGATACAATTTCATTATGAATCTTATTTACATCATAGTTAATTGTACTTTGAGATTTTTCAGATTCATTACTACCTGAAGATGATCCACCTGGATAAGTTGGAGTGTCTGTGCTACCTGTTCCAGCAACACCACTATCAGGAGTAGAAGAACCTGTACTACTTTCTTGAATCTGTTGTGCACTGATTTCGATACCTTTCATGTTCTCAGTATCAACAGGCTGTACAAGATCTTCTTTAGAATTTTTTTGATCAAAATTCAAGTTGGAAGCAACCAGTACATTTACACGTTCAGGCCCCAGCAATCTTCCCAGAAATTGTCTTACATTATTTTCAACATCAGCTTCATATTTTTTCTGCAAAGCCATGTTTTCTTGTACTGCTCCGGCAAGCCCAGAAGGACCGCCACCTTTAACCGTAGATACTAATTCACTACCATCTGTTCCATTTGTGATTGTAATATTCGCAATCGGCAAATGCGGAACAGCAGTACTCACCAAGTTATAGTAACCGTCAACCGCTTCTTGTGTTACACGAAATCCTGGTTTGAACTGCATAACTACTGATGCTGTTCCTGTATCTTCATCTTCTGTACTAGCAAAAAGACTTTCCTGTGGTAAATTCACTAATACTTTTGCATTGCTTACTCCGTTCATCTGTTTGAGCAATTGCGATACTTCGCCATTCAAAGCATTGTTGTATTTCACGTTAAATTCATTATCTGTCATACCAATAGCAGAAGAACTTGCATTAAATTCGCTAAATCCAATCGTTCCGTTTTGCATCAAACCTTGTGATCCTACAGCGACTTTGGCTTTAGCAGCACTTTCACTTGCTACAGAAATGCTTGTGCCATCACTGCTTAACTGGTAAGGAATACCTTGTCCATCTAAGTATTCCATAATCGCGGCTGAATCTGTAGCATCTAAGTTTTGGAATGCTACTTCATATTGGACTTTAGAAAATTGAATAGTTAGTACAACAATAGCCAGAATAATAAATGCCAGCGTCGAGATTAGTAATATTTTTTGGTTTTTATTAAAATTCTTCCAGTATTGGACAAGTTTATCTCTATACTGGGCAACTCTTTCATTCACAATGTCACCCCACTCGAAACTATGCTATGGAACATATACAGCTACTTACAATTGAGTACGCATGATTTCCTGATAAGCTTCAAGCGCTTTGTTACGAACTTGAGAAACCATTTGTAGACTAAGTAGTGATTTCTCAGAGGCGACCATGACTTGATCCACATCTACTTGTCCTAACAGAAACTTATCGTTCATCTGGTGAACTGTTTTCTCCTGTTGTCCAACTTGATTCATAGCATCTTCTAAGTAAGAACCAAATTGTTCCATTGCTTCACCAGGTGTTGATTTGGCTTGAGTCGTCATTCCCGTCGTCATTTTCAAAGGGGATGCAGCATTGAACATTGTGTTCTCTATCATTATTTACCCCACCTTTCCATTTTTGATTGTTTATTTACCAATTTGTAAAGCTTTGGTAATCATTGCTTTAGAAGCATTAAGTGCAGTTACGTTAGCTTCATATGAACGCGAAGCTGATATCATGTCCACCATTTCTTTTAAATTATCGACGTTAGGCATTTTTACATAGCCATCTTTGTCTGCATCTGGATGTGTCGGATTATATACAAGTTTGAAAGGTTCTTGATCTTCTTGAATGGCTGAAGCTTTAACACCGTTAATCCCGCTGCGGCTTCCATTCATTGCGGAATCAAGTGTATCTGCAAAAGATGGTTTATTTGTCGATAACACAACTTCTTTACGACGGTAAGGAACAGCTTCACCATTAACGACTTGTGCTCTTGTTGTCTCTGCATTCGCAATATTGGAAGAAACAACATCCATTCGAAGTCGCTGTGCTGTTAAAGCAGAAGCACTAATATCAAAACTGCTACTAATTCTCATGGATTAACTTCCTCCTTGAATAGCGGTACGCATCATTTTAATCTGATGGTTGATTTGTTCGATATAAGAATTGTAACGAAGTTGGTTTTCAGCAAGGTTACTCATTTCCACATCCATGTCCACATTGTTTAAATTGTTGTTCATGACTGTGCTTTGATTGCTAGTTACCATTGCTTGAGGAACAGAGTTGGTATTACCAATTTGGAAATGTCTTTTATCTTCAACTTTACCACTAAATGGCATTTGAGAATCATCCATTTGGCTTTGAAGCAGATTTTCAAAAGAAACATCTGATCTTTTAAAATAAGGAGTATCTGCATTCGCTATATTGTTTGAAATCACTTGTTGACGAAGTGTAGCAGCTCCCATTGCTCCTTCTAATCTTTTAAACCCAACATCATTTAAAAGGTTCATTAACATCATTCCTTTCAATATCCATGCTGTTCTGGAAAGTAAATTCCATATTTTTATCATAATTCTTTTTTTTTCGACAAAATCATCAAAAACTTATTCTTAGTCCAGCACCATTTGTGCGTCATTCTTCCTAAAATCTCTTAACATAAGTTTCCTAGAGAATTGGTTATAACACAATGAGAATAAAGCCCTATCTTTTGACAAAAACTGAGTCTTTTTGTCTTGTTTTAAAAAAAATCTTCCAAATTACATGAAGAAAATACCATTTTAGAACAATAAAACCATGTAATAATTGTCGATTATGCACGAATTTAACTTACTTAACTTTTAGACCCTTATATTAATTTTAAATATTTTAGGTCTTTTATCATTCATAGTACTACGATAAAAATTAACCAAATAAGTTAATAGATGATAACAACTTCTATTTTCACGACATATAGCCTAGTGCATTTTACTTACTACAAAATAATTTTTTACTATTTTGTGAATTTTCTTGCTTGTAATCATTTATTTTTTAACAAATTTGCTTTTTAGAAAATGGTACATGCTGAGGAGAAATAATTTGCATGTTTGCGAAAATGAATCAATCATAACTTATTCATTGTAAATTGGCTAGTATAATATATACGTGTTCTTTATTATATCGGATCATGTTACAAAAACTTGTACAACGTTTTTCTTTCTGTACTCATCATACCTCTTTCGCGAGTATGAAAATATAGGAAAAAGGCGGGGAACTTTGAGAAACAGTACCCCACCTTTTTCCTAAAAAGATGATTTCCTATTCAATTTCGATCTAAACCGACTAGTACAAGGACTACAGAGGTAGGTAATTACAAAATATACTGACTCAAATCTCTATTTTGAGCAATCTCACGTAATTTTTCTTGTACATATTGAGGAGTAATAATCATTTTTTCTAATGTCAATTCAGGCGCTTCAAAAGATAAATCTTCTAGCAATTTTTCCAAAATGGTATGCAGGCGACGTGCACCAATATTCTCAGTGTTTTGATTAACTGCCGCTGCGATCGAAGCGATTTCCCGAATAGCTTCATTAGAAAATTCCAATTCTATATTTTCTGAACGTAAAAGATATACATATTGTTTTGTTAACGCATTTTCAGGCTCTGTTAAAATATTTACAAAGTCCTCTAATGTCAAACTATCCAGTTCTACCCGAATCGGGAAACGACCTTGCAATTCAGGAATCAGATCAGATGGCTTCGATGTATGGAAAGCACCAGCTGCGATAAATAAAATATAATCTGTTTTAACCGGACCATATTTAGTCATAATCGTAGACCCTTCAACAATAGGAAGGATATCACGTTGTACCCCTTCTCTGGAAACATCAGGGCCTGTACCGCGTCCAGAACTGGTTACTTTGTCTATTTCATCGATAAAAATAATACCCGTTTGTTCTGCGCGACGTAGTGATTCTTGATTCACATCATCCATATCCATCAATTTGTTCGCTTCTTGCTGTGTTAATATTTTGCGAGCATCTTTAATGGGCAGTTTACGTTTTTTTGTTTTTTTAGGTAAAAAGCTACCTAACATTTCTTGCATATTCATACCCATTTGATCGTTACCCTGACCTGCAAACATATCCATCAACGAAGGCATAGAGTCTTCGACTTCAACTTCAATCACATCATTTTCTAATTTTCCGCCCAACAAATCAAAACGTACTCTGCGTCTTTTATCTTGAATCGAACCATCTTGTTCAAAATTAGTCTGAGGTTCTTCCGATTGATTTTGGTTACCAAATAGCATTTCAAGCGGATTGCGTTGTGATTTATTTTTAAAGCCAGAAGGTACTAGAATTTCGACAATACGTTCATTTGCCATTTCTTCTGCTTGATCTTTTACTTTTTCAGTACGTTCTAATTTAACCATACGAATAGCCGTTTCGACGAGATCACGTACCATTGACTCTACATCTCGTCCAACATAACCGACTTCAGTAAATTTGGTTGCTTCTACTTTGATAAACGGAGCATGAACAAGCTTCGCAAGTCTACGAGCAATCTCTGTTTTACCTACACCTGTTGGACCGATCATCAAAATATTTTTCGGTACAATCTCGTCCTGCATATTCTCAGGCAAAAGACTACGGCGATAACGATTACGAAGTGCAACTGCAACCGATTTTTTAGCATTTTTTTGTCCAACAATATACTTATCCAATTCGGTAACTATTTCTCTAGGGGTCAAAGCAGTGGTTGTCATGATCTTACCTCCATATCGATAAAAGTAGTGAACTGATAGTAACTATAATGAATAAACAACATAACGATTATATAAAAACCGGTGCTTATCGCACCTGTTACTAAAGTACGTAGTAGCACCGGTCCATCTTACAATTCTTCTACAATAATATTATCATTCGTATATACACAAATCTCCGCAGCGATATGCAGTGAAGCTTCTACAATATCTTTTGCTTCTAAATCTTTACCATGACGTTTAAGTGCACGAGCAGCAGACAAAGCAAAATTACCTCCAGAACCGATCGCAATCACATCGTCATCCGGTTCGATAATTTCTCCTCCACCAGAGATTAACAAAATTCCACTTTGATCCATAACAATCAACAAAGCTTCTAATTTGCGAAGTACACGATCAGAACGCCATTCTTTAGCAAGCTCTACAGCAGCACGTTGCAAATTGCCATGATGCTCCTCAAGCTTTGCTTCAAACTTTTCAAATAACGTAATCGCATCAGCTACCGAACCAGCAAATCCAGCTAACACTTGTCCACGATAGAGGCGACGTATTTTTTTAGCATGTTGCTTCATAATAACATTTTGTCCGAATGTAACTTGACCATCACCAGCGATTGCTGCTTTACCATTGTGACGAACAGCACATATCGTTGTAGCGTGAAATGAGAGATCCATTTATACTTCCCCTCCTCTACATAATCAAACGTGAATTATTGTGTAACTTCTGTTTGTTCTAACTCAAAAAATGTTTTGATACTTTCCAAAGCCTGATTTGCCAGCATTTCATTTTTTTCTTTTTTGTTACGAATACGTTTTTCTGGTTTAGGCAACAGACCAAAATTGGCATTCATCGGTTGGAAATGATCTGGATCAGCATGTGTAATATAGTGAGCCATACTTCCTAGTGTACTCTCCAAAGGTAAATGAAGCAATTCTTGCCCTTTAGCTAGACGTGCAGCATTCATACCAGCAATCAATCCAGATGCCGCAGATTCTACATATCCTTCTACACCTGTCATTTGTCCGGCAAAGAAAATACGATGATCATTTTTAAGCTGATATGTATCTTCTAACAGCTTAGGAGAATTGATAAACGTATTACGATGCATAACACCAAAACGGACATACTCTGCATTTTCAAGACCAGGGATCATTGAAAATACACGACGTTGCTCGCCCCATTTCAAATGCGTTTGGAATCCCACAAGATTGTAAAGAGTACCCGCAGCATTATCTTGACGCAATTGAACAACCGCATAAGGTAACTCACCTGTATGAGGATTCACCAAACCTACTGGTTTCATCGGTCCAAATAAAGCTGTTTGTCTACCACGCTTCATCATTACTTCGATAGGCATACAACCTTCAAAATAGATTTCTTTTTCAAAATCTTTTAATTGAGCAGTCTCTGCTTCGATCAGTGCTTCATAAAACGCATTAAACTCTTCTTCATTCATCGGGCAATTCAGGTAAGCGGCTTCACCTTTATCATAGCGTGAAGCTAAATACACTTTATTCATATCAATAGAATCTTTTTCTACAATAGGAGCTGCTGCATCATAGAAATAGAAATATTCTTCACCCAATAAGGATTGAATTTGTTGCGACAAAGCAGGCGATGTTAAAGGGCCTGTTGCAATAACAACAATACCATCTGTAGGAATTTGTTGTAATTCCTCATTCACTACAGTAACCAACGGATGATTGTGTAGCGTAGATGTAATCTCACCGGAGAATCCATCACGATCTACTGCAAGTGCTCCACCTGCTGGAACGGCATGACGATCTGCTGCTCCAAGAACCAACGAATTAAGCATACGCATTTCTTCTTTCATTACGCCTACAGCATTCGCTAACGTATTGGAACGTAAAGAATTACTACACACTAATTCTGCAAATTGATTTGTATGATGCGCTGGTGTTTTTACCACAGGACGCATTTCGTATAAGGTAACAGGTACACCTTGACTTGCTATTTGCCAGGCTGCTTCACTACCAGCAAGACCTGCTCCAATAACGGTTACTTTTTGAATATCTGACACAATAAAAAACCTCCTGCATAATGCACTTAATCTAAATAGTTATAACTTGTACCCTGTTTGAATAAACAAGATACAAGTTATGATAGGTAACGTAGATCAAGAAGATCTACACTGTATTTAATGATACGTATTATACGTGAAAAAGTCTCAAAATCCTATTTTATAGATCGGAAACGTCAATCCACCTCTAATGCTTCATCTTCTTGTTCTTCCACCATTTCGGTATGATCACAATGAGTACATTGCAACTTCACACCTTGTTTGTTACGTTTTTCGACCATCATAGATTCACAGACCGGACAAGGTTTAGGTGATGGACGATCCCATGATACAAAGTCACAATCAGGATAACGATCGCAACCATAGAATACCCGACCTTTTTTGCTGCGTCGCTCAACGACATGCCCTTCTTTACATGTTGGGCAAGTTACGCCTATATCTTTAATAATCGGTTTGGTGTTACGACAATCAGGGAAACCAGAACAGGCTAGGAATTTACCAAAGCGTCCTAATTTATAAACCATTGGCAATCCACATTTGTCACACAGTTCATCAGACACTTCGTCTTCTATTTCAATTTCTTTCATTTCTTCTTCAGCAAATTCTAAGCGCTTTTCAAAAGATTCGTAAAATTCACTTAATACATGAACCCAGTCTTCTTCTCCATCTTCTACATGGTCCAAATTCTGTTCCATATTTGCTGTAAATTCGGCATTCAATATTTCAGGGAAAAATTCTTCCATTTGCTGAATAACCAATTCGCCCAGTTCTGTCGGCATAAATTTCTTTTCTTCTATTGCCACATAACCACGTTTTTGAATCGTTTCAAGTGTAGGCGCATACGTACTTGGTCGTCCTATACCTAACTCTTCTAACGTTTTCACTAGACGTGCCTCTGTATAACGTGGAGGTGGTTGAGTGAAATGCTGTTTGGGTTCAATCTCTTCTTTTTGAAGTTGATCACCTTGAGCAAGTGGTGGTAAAAATTTGTCTCCTTCTTCTTTACCATCATCATTGCCTTCAACATACAATTTCATAAATCCTTGAAAACGTACTTTGGAACCTACAGCACGAAACGTAGTAGGACCTGCTGCAATATCAACAGACAATGTATCCAATACTGCGGAAGACATTTGACTTGCAGCAAACCGTTCCCAGATCAATTTGTATAGACGGAATTGATCACGACTCATCAGTGGTTTCAAAGTGTCAGGTTCACGCAATGCTGAAGTTGGACGAATCGCTTCATGGGCGTCTTGAGCATTAGCGGCTTTTTTAGAATACTGGCGAGGTTCATCAGGAACAAACTCTTTACCGTATTTTTCTAAAATGAATTCTTTCACTTCTTCTTGTGCTGATGCAGCAATACGAGTGGAATCGGTACGCATGTAAGTAATAAGACCAACAGTACCTTCTTTACCTAGATCGATACCTTCATATAATTGTTGAGCAACCGACATTGTTTTAGCAGCGCGGAAATTCAACTTACGAGCAGCTTCCTGTTGTAAAGAAGATGTAGTAAACGGAGCTGAAGGATGACGTAGACGTTCACGCTCTTTAACATTGGTGACTTCAAAAGAAGAATCTCCAATCGCAGCCAAAATTTCTTTTACTTCTTCTTCATTATGAAGGTCTTTTTTCTCACCGTTCAATTTGTTGAACTTGGCTTCAAACGTAGTATCATCAATCGTTAACTTCGCTGTAATACTCCAGTACTCTTCAGCTACAAAGTCAGAAATTTCATTTTCACGATCAATAATAATTTTAACAGCTACCGATTGTACACGACCTGCGGACAAACCTTTTTTTACTTTTTTCCACAATAACGGACTTATTTTATAACCTACCAAGCGATCCAGTATACGACGTGCTTGTTGTGCGTTAACAAGATCCATATTAATTTGGCGTGGTGTTTTGAAAGCGTCTTTGACTGCTTGTTTGGTGATTTCATTAAAAACAACTCGACACATTTCGGATTCGCCAACATCAAGCGCATGAGCTAAGTGCCAAGCAATTGCTTCACCTTCGCGATCCGGATCGGCTGCGAGATAGACTTTTTTTACTTTTTTACGGGCATCTTTTAATTCTTTGAGGATAGAGCCTTTGCCACGAATAGTGATATATCTAGGATCAAAGTTATGTTCCACATCAACACCGATTTGGCTTTTTGGCAAATCTCGAACATGTCCCATGGATGCTTTCACAATATACTTACTACCCAGGTACTTACCGATTGTTTTCGCTTTCGCTGGTGATTCTACAATAACAAGTGTATCTGCCATTAGGTTCGTCCCCCTTTCATTTTATCTTTTATGTGATTTATATTAAGGTATATAACGCGCCAGAGCGTTGACTGATCTGTTTTTTTATGATTAAAGATAACAGAACCGTATGCAAAAGTCCAAAATCAAAATTCGATTGAACATGAAGTTCATCGATCGTTGCATCACCCTGCTCCAATATAAGGTATATCGTTTTTTCGTCTGTTGTCAAATCGAATTTTTTAGAAAAGTCTGAAATTGAAGCATTTGAGCCGCTAATTAGACTGGAATTTTCTTTCATTTCGTATGGATTATCACACCGTTTAATTAAACTTGAATCATATTCCTTCATTATATCTTCTGTAGATGTGACTAGAATCGCTCCTTGTTTAAGTAGAGACAGTGTCCCCTGACTTTTGGGAGAAGTGATAGGCCCCGGTACAGCAAATACATCACGATTCTGTTCCATAGCAAAATCGGCTGTAATCAAAGAACCACTTCTAGCATCTGCTTCGACCACAACTGAGCCATAAGATAACCCGGATATAATTCGATTGCGTTGTGGAAATAAACCAGGCGAAGATTTGGTTCCTATCGGATATTCAGATAAAATTAACCCTTGCTCTGCTATTCGATGATATAATGAACGATTTTCTGCTGGATAAATCATATCAATCGCTGTACCTAGAACCGCGATCGTTTGTCCATTCGCTCTAAGCGCTGCGTCATGACAGACACTATCTATTCCTCTAGCCATTCCGCTTACTATGGTAACACCACGTTCTGCCATTTCACCAGCAAGTAACTCACCAACTTTGCGTCCATAAGCGGTCGGAACCCTTGTCCCTACCATACCGATACAGAAGCTAGATAATAATTCTAATCTGCCTCTAGCGTATAAGATCCAGGGTGGTTGAAAAGTTTCCTTCATTAAAGTAGGATACTCTTCATCTAGCATTGTAATAATATGAATTCCTTGATCGCTATACTTCTTCATTTTGGATATAAGATATTCCGGTTGTAACTGCTCCGGTAAAGATTGAGCTACTTTTTCAGGCATGCCTAATCCACGCCAACTTCCGGCATCCCATTCCGGCAGTTCGCGCAGATCTACATGGTTCTGTAGTATATCGCTCATTCGTTTCCAACCGATTCCAGAAGCTTCACATAGTCCAAGCCATACTAATTTCTCATTCATCATATAATCTCCTTTTCAGGAGCAGGAACAAATCATCCTTCTCCATTTAATCGTAAACCTAACTATTTTGCAAGCGTTTACTTCATTTTTAGGTATTTTTTTCCATTATCTTGATCTTTTTTTGCAAAATAAATGGAAATGAACGCAAAAAAAGCAACCTTTGTCTCCTCAAGAGAATACAAAGGTTGCTTACCTTATACGTTTGTGACTATCTAATTACACCCATTATAAAGAACAGGCTATTAAAAGTCTATACAGATGGCTTAAAGTCTTTTTTAGTGCGTAGTACACTCACTTAAAAGCCCTTTTTCTTCTAAAACTTCAACAAGTGTTGAACCCATTTCAGAAGGAGTAGGTGCTACTTTAATACCGCAAGATTCTAATTTAGAAATTTTTTCAGCAGCAGTACCTTTACCACCGGAAATGATTGCGCCTGCATGTCCCATACGTTTGCCTGGAGGAGCTGTAGCGCCGCCGATAAAGCCTACAACAGGCTTCGTCATATTCGCTTCAATCCACTCTGCAGCTTCTTCTTCTGCTGTACCACCGATCTCACCGATCATGATCACAGCACGTGTATTTGGATCTTCGTTAAATAATTTCAGAATATCAATAAATTCTGAACCTTTAACTGGATCTCCACCGATACCTACCGCAGAGGATTGACCAATTCCACGAGTAGACAATTGATGAACAGCTTCATACGTTAATGTACCACTACGTGATACAACACCTACATAACCTGGCTTGTGAATGTAACCTGGCATAATACCAATTTTACACTCGCCTGGTGTAATAACACCCGGGCAGTTAGGGCCGATCAAAACTGTTTTTTTGCCTTCTAGGTAACGGGATACTTTAACCATATCCAGTACTGGAATACCTTCTGTAATACAGATAACCAGATCTAATTCAGCATCGATTGCTTCAAGAATAGAGTCTGCTGCAAATGCAGGAGGTACATAGATCACACTTGCTGTAGCGCCAGTTTTTTCTTTGGCTTCTACAACGGTATTAAAGACTGGCAATTTTACAGTTTTGCCGTCTTCCAGTGTAATTTCAACATCAGTTCCACCTTTACCAGGTGTTACGCCGCCTACCATTTGAGTACCATAATCTAGCGCACCCTTAGTATGAAAGAGTCCTGTTGCCCCGGTGATACCCTGAGTGATGACTTTTGTATGCTTATCTACCAAAATACTCATTGTTTAGACACAGCTCCTATCACTTAATTTAGGTCCTGGATTTTATACGAGAGCTACGATCTTCTGTGCTCCGTCCGCCATAGAATCCGCGGCAACGATGTTTAGCCCTGATTCGGCGAGAATTTGTTTACCTAAATCTACATTCGTACCTTCAAGTCTTACAACCAAAGGACGATCCAGACCGATTTGTTTGGCAGCTTCAACTACGCCGTTAGCGATAACGTCGCAACGCATAATACCACCAAATATATTAATGAAAATACCTTTTACACTGCTATCGGACAAAATAATTTTGAAAGCTTCTGTTACTTTCTCCGTTGTAGCACCGCCCCCTACGTCAAGGAAGTTAGCCGGTTCGCCCCCATAATATTTGATAATGTCCATTGTCGCCATCGCCAGACCTGCACCGTTGACCATACAACCGATATTACCATCAAGAGCGATATAACTTAGATCGTATTTAGAAGCTTCAATTTCTTTTGCATCTTCTTCATCCAGATCACGAAGTTCAAGAATATCAGGATGTCTAAAGATCGCATTAGAATCAAAGTTCAATTTCGCATCCAAAGCAATCACTTCACCATCGCCTGTTACAACCAATGGATTGATTTCTGCAATAGAGCAATCTTTTTCGATAAATGCAGTATACAATGCAGTCATAAATTTAGCTGCTTTGTTCACTTGCTTAGTCGGAATATTGATTGCGTACGCTAGTTTGCGAGCTTGGAACATTTGTAGACCAATAGCCGGGTCTACGGTTTCACGGAAAATCTTTTCAGGTGTTTTTTCAGCGACTTCTTCAATCTCAGTGCCGCCTTCTTCAGATGCCATGATTACGACTCTACCTGTAGCGCGATCAATAACAACACCTATGTAATATTCTTTTTGAATATCACAGCCTTCTTCGATAAGAAGTCGTTTTACTTCTTTTCCTTCAGGTCCTGTCTGATGCGTTACAAGCACTTTACCCAAAATTTCTTGAGCATACGTACGTACTTCATCTAGACTTTTAGCTACTTTAACTCCGCCAGCTTTACCTCGACCACCAGCATGAATTTGAGCTTTGACAACACACACCGGGCTGCCCAGTGATTGAGCTGCTTCTACAGCTTCTTCTACCGTGAAAGCAACTTTACCTTCCGGTACTACTACTCCGTACTGTTTAAGTACTTGTTTTCCCTGATATTCATGGATATTCATTCAATAAATCCTCCTATCAACATGAATGCATTCCGGCAACATCACCCGGCAAATCAATAACCTTCAATATTGTAACATGTTTTTAAAACGCTTTCCTTAAAAATTTCGCCAATTTACTCCATTTACTGGAAGTTATCTTGAGTAAGCTAGCTCTTACTTAATATATCATGTATACGCTATCAAAGTAAAAAAATAAAAACCCTTTTACCAAATTTCGATAAAAGGGCTGATTTGGAGCTAGATTGTATTGCACAAGATACACGTATTTTGCAACAATTACGATTTATTGTTAGCAGCTTCCATATTGGTTTGATGCACATTATGAAGTAGCTGTTTGAATTCACCTAATAACTCTTCAAGCTTCTTCGTATTCATACAAGTTCCAGTTAAAACATCGTTTGGAATATTAACTGCTTGTTCCTGCAACTTCTGTCCTGCTTCAGTAAGCGTAATATGAACTTTACGCTCATCTTCTGTAGAACGTTTACGAATAATCAAGCCAGCAGCCTCTAAACGTTTGAGTAACGGTGTTAATGTACCTGAATCCAAATACAATGCATTACCTAATTCTTTGACTGTGCATTCTTGCTGTTCCCACAAAACAATCATTACTAAATATTGAGAATAAGTTACTCCCAACCGATCTAGCAATGGTTGGTACATTTTAGTCATCTCACGAGAAGAAGCATAAATAGCAAAACAAAGTTGATTCTCAAGCTTTAACTGTGGGTGTGGATATTCATTTGATTCTGTAGTCATGCTATATCACCTACCTATAATTAATATGAAATATCAATATTCTTATCTAAATCTGTAAACAAACAACAAAATGAGCGACGAACAAGAGTGTGCGAAATCTACTTTATAAGTATGATTATATCATAAAATCTACTGATTTACATAAATATAGCGAAAAATATTTTACTTTTCATATTAATTGTGTTAAATTTAATTTTGTAAAATAAATCGTTTAAAAAGGTGGAGTTATTCATGTTAACAATTCAACAAAAAATGTATGAAACTACAGTAAAAGCAGTCGGCGGACGTGCAGGTTATATTGAATCTTCTAGCCCTGAACTTCGTTTAGATATCGCAACACCAAAAGAAATGGGCGGCGCTGGCGGTGCTGGTACTAACCCTGAACAATTATTTGCAGCAGGTTATTCTGCTTGTTTCGATAGTGCTCTAAATATGGTTGCTCGTATGCAAAAAATCAAACATGAAGGTACAGAAGTGAACGCTACTGTTATGTTTGGTAAAGCTGAAGATGGCGGATTTGCGCTAGCTGTAAAAATGGATGTTTTGGTTAAAGGCGTAGATCGTGAAGTAGCTACTAAACTTGTAGAAGAAGCTCACAACGTATGTCCTTACTCTCGTGCAACACGCGGAAATATCGCTGTTGAATTAAACGTTATCTAATTGTAGATTGTCCAACTTGTACACTATCCCAATAAACCTTTTCTAACTCTACCCCCTTATATAGAGTTTGGAAGACCATTTTCATATAGATGTAACGAAAGAAGCAGTCCCCTAACTGCTTCTTTTTTGTATGCAAATAAAACAATTTTGTTTTTATTATGATTTATTTTCAGAAAGAACAATTTGATTACAAATGCTTAAAAACCTTGCTACAACTGGGATATCATCATTCTTATAATGGATTGACATTTCTTACAAAATGTAAGGTTCGTGTCAAAATCGACTGTTGTGTGTATGTATGTTATAGTGAAAAACGTTATTTCGTTTTCCGATTCAAAAGATTCATCAATTTCTAAAGATGAACTTAACAAACAGGAGGTCTATTTTATGAAACTCAAAATCAGTACTTTTCTACTTGCACTAACCGTTGTAGCTGCGACCGCCGGATGTTCTAATGGCAACACTGAAACACCAGCAAGCACTACACCAACAACAACGAATGAATCTACAGCTACCGATTCTACAGCAACAACAGATGAAAGTACTGCTGTAACTAACAACGAAAATGCTACAAACGAAGACGCAACTACGACAGACACTGCTACAGACAGCACAGACAAAGCAACAACAGATACTACTACTGACAGCACTGCAACAGACATTTCTGTTGAAAAAGTAGCAAGTGCAATCAAAGCACAAAAAATCGATTTGATCTCTGCTCCAGATGAACAAAATAGCTGGGTACTAAACGATGTAAAAGCAACTCGTTATGTAACCGATAAAGACTTAAATAAACAAGAAACGGTTTCGATTTATAGCTTCAAATCCGCTGACGATGCTAAAAAAGGTCTAGAAGATTTGAAAACTCAAACAAGCAAAACACCTTATGACTTGCTTAACAAATCTACTTACACTAAAGGTAATGCTGTAGTGGTATATTGGTTTGAGCCTTCTTTAAACAAAGGTAGCAAAGAAAAAGGCATGTTAGATGCTCAACTTCAAAAAGCAGTAGATAGCTTGTAAGTTAAGTTCAGACTTTTGCATACAAGTTTGAATCCTATAAATATGTTGTAATATGAAATGAACCGTTTATAAAAGAACCGTTTTTTTATAAACGGTTCTTTTTTCTGCACTTATTATTCATATTATGACTGTACTCGATCTTACTGCTATCAACTATGAGTATATCTATTCTCTTCCACCTGTAAAAGGATTGATCTCATACGTAAGATCACGCCCTGCTTTTTTCTCTTCATGTGCTATACGTTTACCGATTCCTGCATAATACAGAACGCCAGCCACTGCTGATACAACTGTTACGATAATAAAACCTATTCCATTCATATTTATCAGCTCCTAATGATTAGTCAGCTTCACAATATTTCCATTCATCTTCTGGCATTTCATATTCATCGGAAGAAAAACGTTGTTCCTGGAAAGGATCAGCTACATTATGGAATCCATGATTTTCCCAGAATCCCCGGCGATCTTCTTTCATAAATTCAATCCCACGTATCCATTTAGCACTTTTCCAAAAATAAAATTTCGGAACAATCATCCGTAACGGGCCACCATGTTTAGCTGTAATTGGCTGATCATCATAGTTCCAAGCTAACAGTACATCTTCATCCATTAGATCTTTCAGCGCTACATTAGTCTCGTAATCAGGATCTGCATGAATCATTACATATTTTGCTTCTGATTTTACTTTCAATACCTTCAACAGATCAGAAAATTTGACACCTTCCCATGCTGTATCAAATTTAGACCAGCGAGTTACACAATGAATATCGCTTACAGTACGCGTTACAGGTAACTTTTGCAAATCTTCAAATGTAAAAAACTGCTCTTCTTCTACTTCTCCAAAAATACGTAGATTCCATAGATTCATATCATATTCAGGCACACTACCTTCATGCAAAATCGGGAAACTCTCTGTAAGTGTCTGTCCTGGAGGTAAGCGATGTTGCATATCTTGCCCTAATTCAGGCGTTTGCGGGATTCTAGCACCCTTTAGACGATCTGCTTTATTTTGCATCCTCAACTCTCCTGTCGGTTTCATTTATATTCTATATTTTAACATTAATTATGACCTATTTATAGCAATGGTTATTGATAAGCAATACGAAGTATAGATACAAAAGATTTTTGATGATGATACGAAATCGGACAAATATAGGGTCATTTTCTCCAAAATCGCTTGTAAACGATATATTTTCAGCAAAACAAGCTCAATTTAACTTTACTATGGACAAAAATAGGGTGTATATTTTGATTTTTATATGATTACCCTATTTTTGTCCGTCGAAAAACAAGATCAACTTGTTCATCACCCTATTTTTGTCGCATTTCATTTTGAAATTGGTCTTTAGTGGATAATATTAGTCGTTTATTCACGCCCTATTTCTGTCCATAGTACGCCCTACTATTGTCTACACTTCGTCCTATTTTTGTCGCACTCTACCCTACAATTGTCTATAGTCACACCCTAAATCTGTCTAAGACTTGCCCTCTTTTGGTCTATAGTTCGCCCTATAATTGTCCATCTTTCACCCTATTTTTGTCTTATATTACGACTCTAAAGCTATTAGCACCAACAGATTGATGATGCGGTAAACAAGTAAATATTTTAAAACAATAAAAACAAGCTATGTAAAATAAGATAAACAACTCAAAGTAAATCATTGTGCTGATTAAGCTACTTTTATAATAAATAATCTATTATAATGAAGGAACGTCTTGGAGGTTATAACATATGAAGAAAAATAATTTAGTTACAAAGTCTAATGATCTTATAGAAATGCCTTTGAAAATGAGTGTAGTAGAATTACGTATCATTTATGTGCTTATTAGTATTATTTCGCCTGATGATCAGGAATTTCAACGATATCGCTTTAAAATCAGTGAATTTGCCAAATTAGCAGGTGTTAAAAATAAAAATATTTATGCACAAGTGAAAGAATATACACTTAATCTGATGTCGCATCCTTTTTACATCAATGAAAACTTACAAGTAAACTGGTTAGCGTCTGCTGAGTACTTTCCTAATGAAGGTATTATAGAAGTAGAATTTTCACCCAAGCTCAAGCCTTATCTACTTCAATTGAAAGAAAAATTCACTTCTTTTCGTTTAAACGATATTTTAAAACTAAAAAGTGCGTATTCGATGCGAATTTATGAACTATTGAAACAATATGAAAAGCTAGGTCAACGTACGCTTAAAGTACAGCGTTTGAAAGAATTACTCGGTATAGAAGATCAATATCCTGTGTACTCTGATTTTAAAAAGCGTGTAATCACCAAAGCACAGCAAGAAATCAACAAAAGTACAGATATCGAATTTAATTATGTGGAGCGTAAAAGTGGTCGTAAAGTAGATGAGATCGTATTCACGATCAAAACCAAAGCTAAGCAGACCGTAACGATGCTTCCTCCTACCGAAGCGTTAGCCACTGTACAACCTCATACAGCCAATCGGTTGAGCGATCGGTTAAAAAAAGAATTTGGATTAACTACCGTCACAATTCAAACGATTCTAAAATCTTATGAAAAAGAATATATTACAGAGATTCTAGATGTAGTCAAAATAGATGTACTGAGTGGACGTGTAAACGATATTCCAGCTTATACTGTAGCTGCGCTAAAAAATGATTATCGCAAAAAGAAAACGGAACTGGATATCGAATTGGATCGACAACAAGCTATCAAATTAGAAAAAGAACAAAAGTCGCAGTTACAACAACAATATTATGCGACTGTTGCCGAAAAGCTGAATCAGTACATTATTGCTATGAGTGAAGAACAGCTAAATCTAGAAGTTCAAGCGATGTTACATAGTGTAGCTGACAAAGATATTGAAATTATTATCACAGATGTTCGTGATCCACAATTGATGTCTGGTGGTTACTTTAGACAATATCTCAATAAAAAATATTTTAGTGATTATACATTTGATGTATTTATGCTAGACTTCACCAAAGCTTAAAAAAAGAGAAGTAGCTATAATAGCCACTTCTCTTTTTTATGACCCCATAGGCGCATAAGCACGAAGAAAAACACGTACCCCTTCAGTGATGATATGCTTCACTTGCTCTTGATCCAAATTTTCAGGTTTCGGCTGATTAAATACTAGCAGAATTGTTAATGCAACAAAGTGCTTGGCAGCCATATGAGGATCAGGGATATTCAATAATTTATTTTCTCCAAACGCTATAAACCTCTTGATAATACCTTCTTCTGTTGCACGATCCATATCTTCATAAAAAGATTCTGGCAAATTAGCAACCTCTACCATAGTTAGACGGATCAAAGCTTTATAATCAGACGAACCATTAGCAAAAACAACTATTTGTTCACAAAATAAAATAAGAGCTTGCTCCAAATCATCAAATTCCAAAAGGTGATCTGAAATCGCTTGTTCAATCATATTCAGAACCGTTGAACTGGTTTCTTCCATAACCGTAAGTAATAAATGTTGTTTATCCCCATAATAATCGTACACAGTCCGCTTAGAGACCCCGGCTCTATGAGCAATAGCATCAACACTCGCTTGGTTAAATCCCTCCGTTAAAAAAAGTTCTCGTGCTGCTGCAATAATTTTAGTTCGTTTATCTAAAGAGCCTTTACGAATTTTTTTATTTTCTATAGTGTTCATTCTCACATTCCCCCTTATAAGTATATTATCAAAATTCAATTAAACTTCCACTTTACTAATTACACTGCACGGTGTAGTATAATTTATAATCTACTATCTCAAGGAGGATTATATACATGGAAACGATCTTTTCTTCTGTTGATGTGCTTATTGTTGGAGCTGGACCTACAGGGCTTACACTTGCTTGCGATCTTGCCCGTCGAAATATTAACCATCGCATCATTGATAAAAACACTTTCTATAACGTCGCATCCCGATCCAAAGCTATTCAACCTCGTTCTCTTGAAGTTGTTGACGATTTGGAAGCTATTGACTACATTTTAGATACCGGTGTTGTCGATTTGCCTGTTCGTTATTATAATGCAGATGGTAAAAGCATAGATAAGCCTTCTATTACTGTTGCCGCTAGTAGCAAGCTTGAGACACGCTATCGTAATCCAGTCTGGATTGCTCAATTTGATGTAGAAAAAGCATTACGTGATCGCTATGCTGATCTGGGTGGTCAAGTCGAGTTAGGGATAGAAGCTGTAAAGCTTGTTCAAGATTTGAGTGGAGTAACAGTAACTGTCAAGACATTGCAAGGAGAAGAGCAAATTCATGCTTCTTATGTAGTCGGTGCAGATGGGGGTAAAAGTAATATTCGCAAATTTATTCAATTGCCACTGGTTGGAGAAACATATGATAATGAGCGGTGGTATCTGGGAGATATACAATTAGAAGGTCTGGATCGTGATCGTATTCATATCTGGACATCTTCAGAAGGAATGTTAGGGCTAACTCCACTACCCCAATCGAATATTTGGCAACTGCAAGCTACTATTTCAGCAGACATTCAAAATCCAGCAGAACCATCTTTAGAATTGTATCAGACTATGTTAGATCAACGAGCAGGTACTGGGCGTGTTAAGCTCACTCATGCATCATGGCTGTCTATTTACCGAATCAATGTGCGGATGGTTGAATGTTATCACAGCCATAGCGTTTTCCTTGCTGGTGATGCGGCACATGTTCATTCTCCAGCAGGAGGTCAGGGTATGAATACAGGTATACAAGATGCCTATAATCTCGGATGGAAACTAGCCGCCGTACTTCAAGGAGCTGATAGAACGTTACTTCATACTTATGATGAAGAGCGCCGTCCTATTGCTCAAGCCGTTCTTGAAGATAGTTCTAAGAAAATAAAATCACTTACTGCAACAGTGACTGCAAGTGAATCGTTGTCCCAATCTTTAAGTACAATATCCGATGATCTGACAAGCGGGCTTCCTATTTCCTATCGCTCTAGTTCGCTTACTCGTTCATTTACTGGAAAAAATACTCCTCTTTTACTACCTGGAGATCGTGCTCCTAATGCTGATATGCTGCAAAGTAAAGATTTTTTTGGAAGTATTTTTGATCTGCTACGTGGTACACACTGGACAGTTTTAGCTTTTGTCAATCATACCGATCCTTCTGCATTAGAAAATCTTAGTCATGACCAGGTTCGCCTGTATAGTATACTTCCATCGGATACAGAGACAACAGATCAGATCATTGATAAAGCAGGAAATGCTTATCGAATTTACAATATATTAAATGAAGAACTCTTATTAATTCGTCCAGATGGCTATATTGCACTACGTACTTCTATAGAAGAGTCCACATCTATTTTACAATATTTAAATTCTATCTATGGCTCACTTTAAATAGAATAGATTATTCAAATGAACAAACCAAGTGAACAGAAGGATTCACATCAATCATTGCTCCTGTTCACTTGGTTATCTATATCCTATTGATACATCGTTATTATATTGATCTATAGTATTACTTCTCCACTCACGAATGACTCAGATCCAATTGACGATATTGAATCGCTTCTGCTATATGAACTGCTTCAATCTGTTCTATATTTTCCAGATCTGCAATCGTCCGCGCTAATTTCAAAATTCGATCTCTTGCACGCATACTCATTCCTAATTGTTCAAAAGCTGTTTCTAACAGTTGATTCGCTGATTCAGACAAAAACGTATACTCACGTAACCATTTACCTGATAATTCACTATTCCAATGAATATCCAAATGCTGATATCGCTTCAATTGAATCTGATGTGCTTGCTCTACGATGTTACGCATACTTGCCGAATCATAACCGGTATCTTCTGTTCCTGCTTTGGCACGTTGCCAATCTTGCTCGGTGGGACGAGGAACTTCTATTTGCAAATCTATTCGATCTAACAAAGGACCTGATATTTTGGAACGATAACGAGCAATCTGACTGTGACTACATGTACAAGGGTGAGCCGCATGTGTGCTACCCAGATATCCACAAGGACATGGATTCATTGAACCTGCTAATAAGAAATTAGCTGGAAATGAGAATACCGCTCGTGCACGACTAATCGTTACTTGATGATCTTCGAGCGGTTGCCGTAATACTTCTAATACCGATCTCGGAAATTCTGGCAATTCATCTAAAAATAAAATGCCCTGATGCGCTAGACTGACTTCTCCCGGCTTCGGTATACTTCCTCCACCAATCAATCCTGTAACTGTTGTACTATGGTGAGGTGCACGAAAAGGACGCATAGAAACCAAACCAGCGTTAGCGTCTTTGAATCGCCCGGACACACTAAAAATCTTAGTCACTTCCAATGCTTCCGAGTCTGTTAATACAGGTAAAATAGTAGGCAGACGCTTAATGAGCATCGTTTTCCCTGTACCCGGAGGCCCTAACAACAAAATATTATGCATTCCCGCAGCAGCAATCATCAAAGCTCGCTTTACATGCTGTTGACCAAATACATCTCCATAATCTTCTTGCATCGTTGAACCGGAATAAGAAGGATATTCCTTTTTTGATCTTTGAACAAGCAACGGTGGAAGAATCACTATTTTACGTGGATCAGATTTCTTTGTAGATACACTTGATATATCGCTGACAGGTTGAGCTGTATAGATAGGTTCAGTGGAAGATGTATTGGTATGGATTTGTTTGACTACGATCTCTGGTTGACCTGGCAAAGACATTCGAAACGATTCTATATGATCTTGTTGGACAGGCTGATCTTTTGAGACAGTTGAATGATCTAATGAACCCGCAAATAAATCATGTAAATGATGAATACTATACACATTAATTCCTTCGACCAATACTGCTTCTGCTGCATTTTCTTGAGGAACCAATACCGATTTCAAACCATGCTGACGTGCTGTATCTACCATCGATAATACACCCGGCACAGGTCGCAATGTACCATCTAATGCTAATTCTCCAATGAGTAACATCTGCTCGGCATCTGGTAATATGATCTGATCACTTGTTGTCAAAATCCCTAGTGCGATCGCAAGATCAAAAGCTGATCCTTCTTTACGCAGATCTGCTGGTGCTAGATTGATCGTGACTCGTTGATTAGGAAAAGTAAATCCGCAGTTTTTGATAGCTGAACGTACTCTTTCAATTGATTCTCGAATAGCTGAATCTGGTAGCCCGATAATAGCAACCATCGGTAGACCATTAGACAGATCAGTCTCTACTTCTACCATTACTCCATTGATTCCCTGCAAACAAGCACTAAACAATTTACCATACATATCAAAAAAACACCCTTTCTCCAAAACCTTCTAAATCTCGCTACTGATTACAGTGCGGATATCCATGATGGTTTACTGAAAAAGGGTGCTTCCTCTATTTTCAATAGATTAATTTCAATTAATTATACAAAAGCAGCTACAATATGTTCTAACTCTACTACCTGATACGAATGATTCATCTGAATCGTGATGACATCATATCGAAAAGGAAAATGAGATTGCTTATTGTGATGAGCATATACTTCTGCCGTTTCACGTATTTGTTTTTGTTTACGCCAATCTACCGATTCAGCCGGTGTACCAAATAAATCGCTTGTACGACTTCGCACTTCAACAATCACAATCGTGCCTTCATAGTAAGCAATAATATCTAATTCACCACTACGACAGCTCCAATTACGATAGCCAATCTGATAACCTTGTTGTTCTAAATAATAAGCTGCTGTATCTTCAGCGATGCGTCCTTTGTATTTGCGATCATCTGTTTTCACCGATTATGACCGCCTCGATTCAGGTTTTTATCCGCACGATAAATAAAGCTAAGAATCTCAGCTACCAGTTCAAATAATTCGCCCGGGATTTGTTGATCCAGATCAAGCTTAGACAATACTTCTACTAAAGCAGCATCTTGTTGAACAGCTACACCAGCTTCTTTCGCTTTTTCAAGAATACTTTCAGCAATACGTCCTTTTCCTTTGGCAACGACTATTGGAGCAGTATTTTGATTAGGATCGTATTTGAGAGCAACTGCTCTTTTGGCTCTCATTGCCATATCGTCTTTGGGCTTATTCATATTTTCATATCCACCCCTTTATAATCAGGCGGCGCATAACGTTGTAAAAGATCAGGATCAGATATACTTGTATTGTTCTCAGACGTATTTGATCGAATAGGCATAGTATCTACTTTGAGCGATAGTAATTGGTACCCTAACGCTCCCATAGCTGTAGCCATCTCTTCGCGTTTACTTTCGACAAGCGGTGCAAGTTGTTCTAGATCATTATGCACTTTAAGAGTTACAATTTTGTCTACAACATGCACATCGACAAGTGTAGGGCCTAATGAATGCATATCGAGATCGAACCATAGACGGCAATTAGAAGCATCTAGTTCTCCTTTAGGGCCACGACGAGACTGAATCTGTACAGAAGCCGTTTCTTGTCCATCCGGCCCTTTAAAAGGCACAAACATCGTCACTTGTGCAAATGGCGCTGTACGGTCGGTATTTAATAATAATTGCTGACCGGTTAATTGCTGTACCAATTGTTGGGCAGCATCTTTTAATGCTGGCGGTACATCATCTGCGGCTGTCAATTGGAGCAAAAGCCCTTTTAAAGTATCTTGAGCTTTACTGACTGCATCATCTGTATTAGCAGCGATCTGTTGAGCGATATGAGCAGGATTGGTCGCTTCCAGACTATTTGGGTTTTTCAACAGAGAAGGATTCGGTAAAAGATCATCTGTTGGTATATTTTGCCCGTTTACTATTATCTGCGAATTTGCAGTGACTTGTTTTGGAGTCGCCGGATTTTGTAACTCTGCTTCTGGAGCAATAAGTGAATCATTAGCACCTGTTTGTTGCAATACATTCGGATTGGCTGGATTAGCAACCCGAGACGCAGGTGTAGGTAATTGTTCTTCTACTGTATTATTTAAAGTTCCATTCAGTATATTAGATGCAAGAGCCGGATTATTATTACGAGATGTTGCAGGATCTAATAACGCTTGTGTTTGATTTAGTCCATTCGCACTTAGAGATGCTGGTGTCTGCTCACCGCGTGTAGCTACTGCTTCGGGTGAAGAGTTATTTACACTTGCGCGCACCATTTGTTGTTCATGCTCTGCTCCTAATAATTTCAACACACGACCTAACCATGGTTCTGTTGCTTGAGCTTTAAGATTGACTGTTGTTGCTGTATTTGTAGAGTTTGCTGGAACAGGCTGAGCATCATCATCTGTTGTTGCAGATAAGGATTGATTAACCGATGCAGCAGCAGATGGAGCGACATCATCTGCTGGCTGTGCTTGAGCATTTACTGTTGCTATCGTTGTAGATGCTATTGGTGATTGAGGTACAGTAGGATTCGGCACAGATGGTGAAGTTAATTTACCACCAGTGGCATCTGTAGCCTGTTCTCCAGATTGAGCAACAATACTTCCCAATTGATCAAGTACAGTCTGCAATTTTCCCAATAAAGCAGACGTTGTATTATTGCTTGGTGCTGGATTTGCATTTCCGCTAACTGCCGGGTTATTTCCCGCTGGATTTGAAGATACAGTCTCTGGATTTTGATTGGCACTGGTGCCTGTATTTACATTAGCAGCATTGTTTTGTACTTGTGTCACTGTAGCACGAACCAGATTATCCAGATTACTCAATAGATCATGAAGAGGAGGGCCGAATATAGCTTGTTGTAGACCGCTCACGCTTTGCGCTGTAACAGGTAGACCGCGCTGAATCGCTACAGCCGCAGATTGTACCCATTCTCCTACAGGCACACCGGCTGGCTTTTGAGAAAGAGTAGCTTGTATATTTTTGACATTATCGGCGTTCAGTGTTATTCCTGATGCTCTCATCTGGGTAATCATTTCACGATTTTCTTTGGTATCCGGTAAATTAAAAGAATCCAATACTTCTCCCATAGACGCATTCGGTAAAGGATTGGCTGGATTACCTGCTACAGGCTTGAGCACAGGCATGCCATCTTGATCAGGAGGCTGTACTTGCAGTAAAGTGGTTGCGCCTTGCTGTAAAGGAGTCTCTAATTTGGCTCTTACTTTGACCCCTTGAATTTGAACAACAGCTTCTTGTCCGTCTTCAGATACGCTTGTCACCACTCCGCGGACAACTTGCCCTTCTTTCAATTCCATTTGCTTTGCTTCACCTGGTTTGCTATCTCCTATAAGTCCACGGAATAGTGATCCAATATTCATAGTAATCCCTCCTATCATTGTTTTTATTGAACGTTGCCTACATTTTGGTATAGATAACAAGTAGACTATAAATATATTCATAGTAATACAGACGATGTATAGTCTATGCTTATGTATATTTTGATTTAATGTTTGTTGGTTCGATTATCTTATTTATCGGCTAAAAAGCTGTTGATCATGAGCATAGATCTGTACAAAAAAAGAACCCGCTCTTTATAGTAAGATGCGGGTTCTTCCCTTAGCATGTCTATTTCTATCTTCACATAAAGTAATATAGATGCATGATAAATCATTCTATACTAGAATTCAATACTTTTATGTTTAAAATAAAGTCGGTTGTTCTAGTAACAAATTACCTAAAAAGCTTTTACGATGTAGTGGTGTGATGCCCTGCGCTATAATCTGAGCACGATGAACTTTGGTCGCATATCCTTTATGTCCAGCGATCCCGTAGCCAGGATATTGCTCTTCCCATTCACCTACACACAGACGATCACGAGTGACTTTGGCAATAATGGAAGCTGCTGCAATACTATGGCTATTCGAATCTCCTTTAATAATCGAGCGTTGCGGAATATCCAGATCGACCTTTTCAGCATCTACTAGAATATAATCAGGAGATACGCTTAATTGTTGCAAAGCGATCTTCATCGCTAAACGAGCGGCTTGCTTAATATTGATCTCATCAATCGTTGCTGCATCGACATAGCCGACACCTACAGCGAGCGCTTGCTCCATAATCTGATCATAGAGTTGCTCTCGCTTTTTTTCAGACAGCTTTTTGGAGTCATTCACACCTTCGATGATTACACCTTCAGGCATAATTACCGCAGCAGCGATCACATCACCAAATAGGCAACCTCGTCCTACTTCATCTACACCAGCAATATAATGATAACCTTCTGTGATACATTCACGTTCATACTTTAACAATTCTGACATGATGATTCCTCCAATACTTAAGGAGTCTCCATGGAGATTCGTCCCATTTTACCTGCACGTAATTCACGCAAAATGACTTTGGACGCTTTTTCTAAATCGATACGTCCACCGCTCATTAAGCAACCACGTTTACGTCCGATTTCTTCCATAATTTCTACGATTTCATTCGGATTTTCAAAATCTTGTGGTTGTTCAGATAATTCAAAACGTTCAGCAATATTATCCCAATAATGCTGACAGATATATTTCATACCGAAATAAGCAACATCTTCCACGTTTAGAATTTCTTCACGAATAGCGCCTGTTACCGCCAGCTTATAACCGATAATTTGATCTTCAAATTTAGGCCATAGTATACCTGGTGTATCAAGCAATTCCATTTCGGTACCTACTTTGATCCATTGTTGTCCTTTGGTTACACCCGGACGATCACCGGTCAAAGCAATACTTTTACCTGCAAGGCGATTGATCAAAGTCGATTTACCCACATTCGGAATCCCTACAATTAATCCGCGCATCGGGCGTTGATTCATCCCTTTAGCAGCACGTTTATCACGCTTGTCTTTAAGCAATACTTTAGAACGTTCAGCAATTTCTTTGATACCCTGTCCGCTTGCCGAGTCTAAAGGAAGAACAGCATGTCCTTCTTGCTTAAAATATTCCACCCATTCGGCAGTCACTTTGGGATCAGCCAAATCGGATTTGTTCAAAATAATCATTCTCGGTTTGCCCTGCAAAATCTCATCAATCATAGGATTACGACTGGAGAGTGGCAGACGTGCATCCACGAGTTCAATAACCATATCGATCAATTTAAGCTTCGATTCGATCTGGCGACGTGCTCTTGTCATATGTCCGGGAAACCATTGAATAGCCATCGGTTTTCCCCCTTACTTCTTTAAATTAGCTGTCCTTATATGTTAGGCAGCTTTATTGTTCAACCCACTTCGCATCACTAAACGGCCAGAAAATAACATCTGCACGTCCAATAATATCTCCAAGCGGTATATAACCGATCATACGACTGTCTTGACTGTTGGAACGATTATCTCCCATTACAAATACATGACCCGCAGGTACTGTTCCATCAGGGAAGTTCTCTGTTGGGAAATTGTTAATATTATAATCGCTACCTTGTGCATGTGCCTTGTCTAATGCAGCTTGGATATAAGGCTCACTGATTTCTTTACCATTGACTGTTACTTTGTCACCTTCTACTTTAACAGTATCTCCAGCGACAGCGATAACACGTTTGATAAAGTCACGATTTTGAGAAGGTACTTTTAGTACAACTACCTCTCCAGGTTGCGGAGTACGGATATCATACAGAATTTTGTTCACGATCACACGTTCACCTGTATGAAAATTCGGTTGCATCGATGGGCCGTCTACAATAAACGGTTCAAACAGGAACCAGCGAATAACGACAACGAGTAACAAAGCAACCACAATCGCTTTGATCCACTCTTTCGTTTCACTTTTCTTTTTCTTTTCAGGTTGAATCGTTCCTGAATCTGGAGTTCCAGTGTTGACAGGTTCTTGTACTTCTGTCGTATTTGCTGCATGTACTTCATTGTTAGATGGTTTTGTGTCTTGCTCCATAGGCCATGCCTTCTTTCCTGGTTGAATTGGCGCTTTGTATATGTACTGACTACCATATTCGGCTAAGCCTTATGTAGTGTATACCAAGTACCTATACGATTTCACTCTATCTATTTTACACACAATTTTATAAAAACCAAATTTTGAAGGATTCTATTGGTCAAGAAATACAAAAAATCCCGTCTACAGCCGTATATAAAGGCTGTCCGGCGGAATCGGATGTTAATCATTTTTATAAATAACAGCTTAAAAATAACGAAAAGGGCTTGTTTCACCAAGCCCTTCTCAATCGCGTATCCAAAAGGATTAACGACGCAATTCTTTAATTCTAGCTGCTTTACCGCGAAGCTCACGAAGATAGTACAATTTCGCACGGCGAACTTTACCACGACGAGCTACTTCTAGTTTATCGATTTTAGGTGAATTTACTGGGAAAGTTCTTTCCACACCTACACCGTAAGAAATTTTACGTACTGTAAAAGTTTCACCGATGCCGCCACCTTGGCGTTTGATTACAACTCCCTCGAACAACTGAACACGTTCGCGAGTACCCTCGATTACCTTAACATGCACTTTTAAAGTGTCGCCTGCACGGAAATTAGGGATATCTTTACGAAGTTGATCTTTAGTAATTTCTTGAATGATATTCATTAATAACTTCCTCCTTCCACACAGATGTTCATACGTCTCAGGGAATAATTCCTCATCATTGATCGTAGAGGACCATCAGATTCACACAACAGTCTAATACTATCATAGAACATAAGAGAATAACAATACTTTTTCAAAAAAAGTATAAAATAACTTATTATTTGAGATTAGGTATAGAAAATTGTCGTTATTACCTCTTACTCAAAGTCACTATTTTCTAATAAGGATTGCAGACTTCGCAACCGATTGATTTCTTGTTCAAAAAGATGATGATCTGTTAAGCGACTATGTTCTAATGTACGAAGTCTGGCTGTTTTTTGATGATCTATACTACGATCGATTAATTTTACTACTGTATTGCGGCCGCTATAATCGGCAATAAAATATTTTTTGTATGATTCGACTTCGATATAGATTAGATGGGTAAATTCCGTTAATAAACGATTCAATACGATCGTGGCATCGCTCTCTACAAACTCTTTATTTAACACTGAAGCATATCCCTGACTACGCAAGTCACTGCTCAATCGCTCTAACCATTGTGAATACTCCTGCTGCAATTCATTCATGATGTCTGAACTCCTATCTTTGTCACCCTGTTATGAGTGCTACAACTATAGCATCAGTCTTATGATCTATGTTATAGCTTGAACTGGTTCATTTTTACACCTATGTACATAGGATATAAATAAAAAAGAATTTCCCTATAATGGATCGATTAAGATCTTCCTACAGCGAAATTCTGACGTATATTTAGTTACGCTGATGTTTGAGCCATTCACGTTCTTTGGTTGTCAAATCAGCCTCTTCTAATAATTCAGGGCGACGTTCTAAAGTACGCAGTAACGATTGTTCGCGGCGCCATTTTTCTACATTAGCATGATGACCGGATAACAAAATATCGGGCACTTTCATCCCTCTATATTCTACAGGACGTGTATAATGTGGATATTCCAACAGTCCTGTACTGAATGAATCGGTAACTGCACTGTTAGCATTGCCTAATACTCCTGGCAACAGGCGTACAATACTGTCTACAGCCGCCATAGCGGGTATTTCACCACCGGTAAGTACATAATCACCGATTGATATCTCATCTGTCACCAGATGCTCTCTAATGCGCTCATCGTAACCCTCATAATGACCACAGATAAAAATCAAATGTTCTTCTTGAGCAAGCTCTTCAGCTTTGTGCTGTGTAAATGGTTCTCCCTGTGGACACATCAAAATAATGCGTGGAGATGTAGTAGCAGATAAAGGTGCCAAATCTTCTACAGCATCAAAAATAGGCTCTGGCTTGAGCACCATTCCTCCACCTCCACCATAAGGCGTATCGTCTACAGTACCATGTTTGCTTTTAGAATACGTACGGAAATTGATTGCATTTAATTCTACGATACCTTTAGCTGCTGCTTTGCCTAGAATGCTTGAACCAAAAACACCGGTAAACATTTCTGGAAATAGCGTCAGCACATCGATCTTCATCATTCCAAAAGACCTTCCATCACATGAATCAATACTTTTTTCTCTTCTACATTAATATCAAGCACGACATCATGAATATAAGGAATCAACACTTCTTCGCCTTTATCTGGACGGACTACCCATACATCATTAGCACCGGGCTTTAAAATATCAACGATTTTGCCAATTTTGGTTCCTTCTTCTGTAAATACTTCACAATCCAGAATTTCGTGGAAATAAAACTCGTCTTCTTCTAGCTCGATCGTATCATCTTTAGATACTTTTAATGTCCAGCCTTTATATTTTTCTACTTCGTTAATATTGCTGAATCCTTTAAAACGAACCACATACATATTTTTTTGCAAACGGGAGCTGACAATTTGCACTTCTAATTTACTGCCGTTTTCTTCATTAATCATCCATAGCTTTTTACCTTCTGCAAAACGGATCTCAGCAAAATCGGTATTTGGATAGATTTTGAGTTCTCCACGTATACCATGTGTATTAGCTACTTTACCTACTGTTAAAAATTGTTCAGTCATGTTATTCTCCTCTAACAAATAATCTATCGTTGATGCTATATTACATTAAATTTGATTGAAAATGTACGAAAAAGGGCTAGGACATCATCCTAACCCTCTTTCGTATATTTTTAAGACATTATATCAACGGTCACCCGTTTATTAGTCTTGACTGCTGCTGATGTAACGACCGTGCGGAGAGCCTTGGCGATACGTCCTTGCTTGCCGATTACTTTACCAGCATCGTCCGGATGGACGCTAAGTTCGTATACGATCAAGTTCTCTTTTTCCACAACGTTCACTTTTACATCATCGGGATGATCCACGAGAGCTTTAGCAATAACCATTACTAATTGTTCCATAGATACTCCTCCGAATCAGCAATTATTTTTGCTGTTTAAGCTCATGAAACTTTTTCATAACGCCCGCTTTGCTAAGCAAGTTGCGAACGGTATCAGAAGCTTGTGCTCCTTGTTGAAGCCATTGAAGAGCTTTTTCCTCATCAATCTTAGTTACAGAAGGTTCTGCAACTGGATTATAAGTACCGATTTCTTCGATGAAACGGCCATCACGAGGGGACCGAGAATCGGAAACCACGATACGATAGAAAGGCGCTTTATGAGCACCGATGCGTTTTAGACGAATACGTACTGCCACGAAAATTCACCTCCTTCAAATTAGTTCAATAGTATATACATTGCATTTCCTGGGTTTAACGGAAAGGAAATTTCATGCCTTTACCGCCCATTTTTTGCATTTGTTTCATCATTTTATTGTTTTTGCCGCCGCCCTTAGGATCCATCATATCCGAGAACTGCTTCATCATACGGCGCATTTCATCGAACTGCTTGATCAGACGGTTTACTTCTGCAACAGAAGTTCCGCTCCCTGTAGCAATCCGCTTACGACGACTATGATTAATCACTTCTGGATGTTGTTTCTCCTGAACAGTCATCGACTGAACAATTGCTTCGATACGTCCTACTTGTTTGTCATCAACTTGTAGATTTTGGTTTTTCATTTTTCCCATACCAGGAATCATGTCCATAATCTGATCAAGCGGTCCAAGCTTTTTCACTTGATCCATTTGCTCTAAGAAATCTTCAAATGTGAACTCGGCATTACGCATTTTGCGTTCCATTTCTTTTGCCTTGTCTTCATCGATATTCATTTGAGCTTTTTCGATCAGTGATAACATATCACCCATACCTAGAATACGTGAAGCCATACGTTCAGGATGGAAAGCTTCCATAGCGTCTAGCTTTTCACCAAGTGTTGTGAATTTAATCGGGCAACCTGTTACGGCTTTGACAGACAGTGCCGCACCACCACGAGTATCTCCATCAAGCTTGGTCAATACTACACCTGTTAATTGCAATTGACTGTTAAAGTTCTCGGCTACATTGACTGCATCCTGACCTGTCATCGCATCTACAACTAACAGCACTTCGTCTGGATTCGTTAATTCATGAATCTGACGCAATTCATCCATTAATTCTTCATCAATATGCAAGCGACCCGCTGTATCAATAATCACGTAATCATTATTGTTATTTTTGGCTTCTTGCAGAGCTTGACGAGCAATTTCAACTGGACTTGTCTGATCTCCCATTGTAAATACCGGTGTATTGATTTGCTCTCCCAGTACTTGCAACTGTTTGATCGCTGCCGGACGATAAATATCGCCTGCAACCAGTAAAGGACGATGATTTTGCTTTTGAAGCATTTTCGCAAGTTTACCGGATGTGGTTGTTTTACCAGCACCTTGCAAACCGACCATCATAATCACTGTTGGTGATTTGGCTGCTTTAGCGAGTTTGGATTGTGTCCCACCCATCAATTCAGTCAATTCTTTATTAACAATGTCGATAATAACCATGCCAGGTGTGAAGCTTTCCATCACATCTGTACCGACCGCTTTTTCTTTTACTTTGGAAATGAATTCTTTTACGACTTTGAAATTAACGTCTGCTTCGAGCAACGCTAACCGTACTTCGCGCATTGCTTCGTTTACATCTTCTTCAGATACTTTACCTTTACCGCGAAGTTTGCTAAATACGTTTTGCAGTCGTGTTGTTAAGCTTTCAAATGCCATGTGTCTTCACCTCCGTTTATTTCAACTAAATGTACTACGTCTGTATCTATATCGAATATCGTTACATGTATAAGTATATATGAATTAATCGTTACCTTCCAAGCGCTCTACGATATCCATCATGTGAGATTGCTGATCATGAGCAATTCCGCTTGTAGATAATGTAGTTTTGAGTTCTTCTAGGTCGCGTAACCGACGATAATGCTTTTCCATCAAACCAAGCTTTTCTTCATACATTTCCAATACTTGCTCTGCACGTTTGATATGTTCATATACCGCTTGTCGACTAATACTGAACTCTGCGGCGATCTCTCCAAGAGAGTAATCATCATGAAAATAATATTTAAGGAACATCTGCTGTTTGTCTGTAAGCAGAAGCTCATAGAAATCAAATAATGAATTTATACGGGTCGTTTTATCGAGCCGATTCTCTTGACTCATGTGGGGCACTCCCTCCGTCAAGGAAAAACACTTTACACCTTATCAACGTTCTATATCATAGCAAAAAATAAAATAAGATGTCAAGCATAATTACTTAACATCTTATTACTTTTATAAATGAACTCAAAATATTGATATTTCAAGCCCAAAATATGAACTTTTTACGTCGGTTCAGCTCTTACAGATGAATCGGCAAAACATAAAATAAAATCATAAAGAAATGCAAAATACTGCCTGCTAGCACAAATAGATGCCAGACTGCATGATGAAAAGGAAATCCACGCCACACATAAAAAATCGTGCCCAGTGTATACATCAATCCACCAATAGCGAGTAAAATAATCCCCCCGCTTGCCATATTAGTCGTTAACGGTTCCCAGGCTACAACAATTAACCAGCCCATTAAAATATAAAAAATCGTCGACATAAATAAAAACCGTTTGACAAAATATGCTTTGAAGGCACAGCCTAAAATAGCTATTCCCCAGACAACTCCAAAAATACTCCAACCAAGAACTCCTTTAACCACAATAAGCATTAAAGGCGTATATGTGCCTGCAATAAATAGATAAATAGCTGAATGATCAAAAATTTCAAATAAATCTTTGGCTTTACCATCTCTAAATCCATGTACTAATGTTGAGCTAATATATAACAACAACATACTCACTCCATAAATCGTAAAACTAACGACATGCCAGGGTGTACCTTTTAGTGAAGCAAATACAATCAAAATAACAAGGGCAGCAATACTAAGAGCAGCTCCTATACCATGTGTTACTGCATTAGCTACTTCTTCTTTACGACTATAAGTGTGTGTATCAGCCATTATTCACTTCCTTTCTCCTAACCTATATCCCAAATCTACTATATCTACTTGATGCTTAAAGGTTATGTATATAAAACAAATAGTTGTCTGTTATATCTAAAAAACAATAGCGATCGAACGGTATCTTTTACTATAATGTTCGATCGCTACTGTCTTCAATGATATATCTTATACTTCTAGTATAACGTAGTTGCTAATTCAGATGCTAGTTTGGCGATTGTACTTACTCTTTGGAGTCTGCTTGTTCGATCTCTTCCTCTTCTTGAATCAAACCGGCAAATAAAGCATGTACAAACTGCTCACTATCAAATGGTTGTAGATCGTCAATCTTTTCACCCAGACCTACAAATTTAACAGGCAAATCTAATTCTTGACGAATCGCTACTACGATTCCACCTTTAGCTGTTCCATCTAACTTGGTCAATACTAAGCCAGTTACGCCACTTTTCTCACCGAATAGTTTGGCTTGGCTGAGTGCATTTTGCCCTGTTGTTGCATCCAGTACCATCAGTACTTCGTGCGGAGCATCTGGAATTTCGCGTTGGATAACCCGGAAAATTTTATTCAACTCATCCATAAGATTACTTTTATTTTGCAAGCGTCCTGCGGTGTCGCATAACAATACATCTGCTCCACGTTGCTTCGCTGCACGTACAGCATCATACATTACTGCTGCTGGATCAGAACCTGATTGTTGCTTGATCACTTCTACTCCTGCACGTTGACCCCATACTTCTAATTGCTCGATAGCTCCTGCGCGGAATGTATCACCTGCTGCTAGCAGTACTTTTTTGCCTTCTTGTTTGAAACGGTGTGCCATTTTACCGATCGTTGTTGTTTTACCAACCCCATTGACACCGACAAATAGAATAACGGTAATTCCGCTTGGTTGCATATTCAAGCCTGTATTTTCGCTTCCACGAAGTAAGCCTGTTAATTTCTCAGATAGTACAGGTTGTAGTTCAGCCGCATTTTCGATTCGACGAATACGTACTTCATCACGCAGATCATCAATCAGTTCCATTACTGTATTAACGCCTACATCTGCCCCAATCAGAATTTCTTCTAATTCTTCATAAAATTCTTCATCGATTTTTTTACGACGGATAACAAGGTCAGATACTTTTTCGACAAATCCTTTACGTGTTTTTTCCAGACCATCACGGAACTGTTTGGTAACTGTTTCTGTTTTTGTAGAAATACTTTCTTTTAACTTTTTAAAAAAGCTCATGAGATTCCTCCAGATGATCAATTATATAATCCACAGTCATTACTTTATCTCAGCGATATCTATAAATGTTGCTAAATACAGTAGTGATTGTGCAGTTATAGCAATATATCTATTAAATTCTATCATTTAGATATTAAATAAGAACATTTGCTTTATCAAAATAGAGATAGATTAAGCAATATCTGCTTCTTCATCATCCAATTTGACCGATACCAGCTTCGATACGCCGCCTTCTTCCATCGTGACTCCATAGAGCACATCAGCTTCTTCCATTGTGCCTTTACGGTGGGTAACGACGATAAACTGGGTAAGTCCTGAAAACTCTCTTAAATACTGCGCAAACCGCACCACATTCGCTTCATCCAGTGCTGCTTCTACTTCATCCAGTACACAGAACGGTACAGGTTTGACTTGTAAAATAGCAAATAGCAATGCCATCGCAGTTAATGCTCGTTCCCCACCAGAAAGCAATTGTAGATTTTGTAGCTTTTTACCTGGTGGTTGTGCCACAATATCTATCCCTGTTTCCAGCATACGTTCAGGATCGATCAATACCAAGTCTGCACGACCTCCACCGAACAATTTACTAAATACCGTACCAAATTGACCACGAATAGCATCGAACGTCACTTTAAAGCGTTTGGACATTTCTTCATCCATTTCGCGAATGACTTGGTATAGTGTTGTTTTGGCTTCGACCAGATCGTTTTGTTGAAGCGTCAAAAATTCATAACGTTCATTCACACGTTGATATTCTTCGATCGCTCCTAGATTGACTTCACCCAAAGCAGTAATTCTAGATTTGAGATGACGTACTTCTTTTTCAGCGAACTCGATATCTTCTGGCAATTCATAATCTCTTTTTGCCATTTCATAAGTGAGTTCATAATCTTCGCGCAATTTTGCTAAAATATTTTCCAGCTCTACATCCAGTCGATTGACTTGAATCTCTATTTTGCGCAATTCATCTTCTACGACTTTCAGTTCATTTCGTTGTTCACGTGTTTCGTTTTCTTCTAATTCTAACTTTTGTTGTAGTCGTGCACGTTCTGCACGTTTTAATTCCAGTTGTTCACTGGTCTCTGTACGTTTACGGCGCAGACGTTCCAACTCTTCACGCTGACGTTTTTGTTCGCGTTCATTTTTTTCCAAATCTTTGACAATTACAGCCAATTGATCACGATTGCTCTGTAGCTCTTGACCGTAATCTTGCGATTCTTCCTGTGAACGAGACAATTGTTCTTCCAGCGAAAATATTTCCTGACTCAGCTTACCTTCACGAATTTTGAGATCTGTTACTTTTTCTTGCAATTGCTCTTTGGCAGACTCATTTGATTTACGCATTTTTTCTGCATTTTGAATACCGTCTTGAATAGCTTGCTCTTGCTTTTGCAGTTCAATCAGCTTTTGTTCTGCTTCTTTACGTGCTTTGGCAATAGCTGCTAACTCTTCGGTATAGCTACTTTTCTCTTGCCCGTATAATTCATATTGTTCATTCACATGACGTAACTCATGTTCGATTTGTTTGAGTTCACTTGCAACTTGCTGTTCTTCTGTACGTTTGCGATCACCATCGGCTCGCAATTGGTCGAGACGATTCTCATGATCTTGCAGACGCTTCTGCACATCAATAATTTCTTTTTGCAGACATTTGACTTGCGATTCACTTTCAACAATCTCATGCTCTAATTGATCAAGCTGACGCTTGCGTCCAAGTAAATTATTATTCTTTTTGTGTTGACTACCACCGGTCATCGATCCACCAGCATTCACCACATCGCCTTCAAGAGTAACAATCCGATAACGATAACCTAGTTTACCTGCTATACGGTTCGCTTGTTCTAGCGTCTCTGCGATCACTACACTACCGATCAGACTGCCTACGATCGCTGCATAACGCTCATCATAACCGACAAGCTCAGCACCGATACCGACAAAGCCTTCTGCACTTTCAGCTATTCGTTTATCATTATCTTGTATTTTGCGTGGACGAATAACATCCAGCGGTAAGAAAGTAGCCCGACCTAATTGACGTTGTTTCAAAAAAGCTATCGCTTTACGCGATACTTCTTCATTTTCCATCACCACATGCTGCACAGAAGCACCTAGTGCCGTCTCCATAGCCAGTTCTAATTTCTCAGGCACGGTAATCAGTTCAGCTACTGCTCCATGTACACCTTGAAGTTGGGCATTGCGCGATGCTTTGAGTACTTCTTTGACTCCTAGCATAAAGCCTTCAAAATCTTCTTGCATTTCCTGCATCGTATCGCGGCGAGATATCAAAGCTTCGCGGCGTTGTTCCCATTTGCGGATCGCAGTCTGCATTTCTTCGCCAGACTTCTGCAATTTATGCAATTGTTCACTATGTTGAATATAATCAACACGCACTTTAGCGATTTCTTTAGCTAATTTATCCGTTTGTACCGCAGAAGCGGCTTTGCTATCTTCTAGCCGCTTTTTCTCGGTCTGCCATTTACCAGATTCACTTTCAGCTCGTACCATCCGTCGCTGGGTATTCTCAGTCTGTTGATCAGCATACCGAATTTCATTACGAGCTTGTGCCATTGTATTCATCAATTCCAAAAGTTCACCTTTTAGACTTTCTTCCTGATGCTGTCCAATACCACCATTGATCTGCAACAAACTATTTTCTTCTTGAGCGATCATTTGTTGTAATTCACTTAACTGCTTGGTCAATGTTGCAAATTTGGTCTGTAACTGCTGACTTTCATCTGTACGCTGACTGGTACGCTCTTCGCTACGTTCTAGTGCTACACCTAATTGCTTTTGATTTTGCTCTAAATTAAGACGGCGTTCTTTGAGTAACTCGCCTAAACCTTCAGACTTCTCTGTCTGCTCGCTATATTGCAGTAACAGCCCTTGTAATGTTTCTACTGCTTCTTCTGCTTCGCGTAGAGCACCGCGTTCATTTTCAAGCTTCTCATCATGACCGGATACTACGCTAGCTAATCGTTGTTGTACTTTTTCGAGTTCAGCCATTTTACCGCTTGCTGTAGTCCAAGCAGTATGAATTCGTTCTATCCCATGAACATAGAGAGAGATTTCTTTATGTTTCAGTTCTTCTTTGAGTTCTTTGAAATGAATCGCTTTGGTAGATTGTTCTTTTAGCGGTTCAATCTGATCTTCAAGCTCATGCACAAGATCATAGATACGCAATAAATTTTGCTCGGTATCATCTAATTTGCGAACAGCGTCTTTTTTACGAGATTTGTATTTTACAATACCTGATGCTTCTTCAAAAATACCCCGTCGATCTTCAGAACGAGTACTTAGTATTTCTTCGATCCGTCCTTGCCCGATAATCGAATAGGCTTCTTTCCCGATTCCTGTATCCATAAATAGTTCGGTGATATCTTTGAGACGACACGATTGTTTGTTGATCAAATATTCGCTATCTCCACTGCGATGTACCCGACGTGTAATCGTCACTTCACCGAAATCGAGTGGCAATGTCTGATCTTCATTATCGAGTGTCAGTGATACTTCTGAATAACTTACTGCTTTTCGACTATCGCTACCTGCAAAAATGATATCTTCCATCTTGCCACCACGAAGAGACTTGGCACTTTGCTCACCAAGCACCCAGCGGATTCCATCAGATATATTACTTTTGCCGCTACCATTTGGTCCGACAACGGCGGTAATGCCTTTTACAAATTCCATTTCTGTCTTATCAGCAAAAGATTTAAATCCTGCTAATTCTATTCTTTTCAGGAACATAGTTCGTTGTTCACCTCTACTGCTATTGTAGCATAATTACCTGCTGCTTCATCAATGGAAAAAGAGCAAAAAGCGGTCGATGCCTCTTGATTCACGCAAGCTGGCTGTGACTGCTCTTTGCTCTTTGTTTGTCCTGTAATTGTCAGAAAAGAGAACGGTTATTTCAACTTCAACCGATTCAATGCCGCGGCGGCTGCGCGTTGCTCTGCTTCTTTTTTAGAACGCCCGGCTCCCTGACCTAAACTCTCTTCTCCCATACATACTTCCGAGACAAACTCCCGCTCATGTGCAGGGCCTTTCTCTTCAATAATACGATACTCCAGTACTCCCATATTGTGATGCTGGGTTAATTCCTGAAGCTCGGTCTTGAAGTCCATCATCTGGAACTGCCCACCTGGAGAAATGCCTGAGAATACATGTGTGTTTAGAAAAGACTTCACAGCTTCTAAGCCTTGATCCAGATATAATGCTCCAATAAAAGATTCAAAAACATCAGCGAGCAGTGCTGGACGCTGACGTCCCCCTGTCAATTCTTCTCCTTTGCCAAGCAAAACGTATTTGCCAAAGTCGAGCGCTTCTGCAAATTTCACTAATGAAGGTTCGCATACAATCGCTGCACGCAATTTGGTAAGTTCACCTTCAGGACGCTCAGGATATGCATTGTACAGGTACTCCGACACTGTCAATTCCAAAACCGCATCACCCAAAAATTCAAGGCGCTCATTATCTTGATGCTGACTAAAACGATGTTCATTTACATAAGAAGCATGCGTGAACGCCTGTTTGAGCAATTGACGGTTTTGAAATTGGATTTGAATTTGCTGTTGTAGCTGTTTCACATCTCCGTTCAAGAAACTGACTCCTTACACTTCAAATTTCTTCAGGATGATTGAGGCATTATGCCCCCCGAATCCAAAAGAGTTGGACATTACTACATTCAAATCTGCTTTACGTGCTTCATTCGGCACATAGTCTAAATCACATTCAGGATCTTGGTTATGCAAATTGATCGTTGGAGCAATAATCTGATTTTGCAAAGATAGTGCACAGATTACAGCTTCGATACCACCAGCCGCTCCTAACAAATGACCTGTCATAGACTTGGTCGAACTTACAGCGATGTTATAGGCATGATCGCCTAATGCTAATTTGATTGCTTTCGTTTCAGACTTATCACCTACAGGAGTAGATGTACCATGAGCATTGATATAATCAATATCTTCCGGTGTTATGCCTGCACTACGAATTGCCATTTTCATACAACGAGCTGGGCCATCAGGATCAGGCTCTGTCATATGGTGAGCATCTGCGCTTAATCCGTAACCAATCACTTCAGCGTAAATATGAGCTCCACGTTTTTGAGCGTGTTCTAACGATTCAAGAACCATAATTCCTGAACCTTCACCCATTACAAATCCATCACGACCGGTATCAAATGGACGACTTGCTGTTGTTGCTTCGTCGTTACGTGTAGACATCGCACGCATCGCACAGAAACCACCCAATCCAGAAGGACGAATTGTTGCTTCAGCACCACCAGTAATCATAACGTCTGCTTCACCATCGCGAATAAACTTAAATGAATCTCCAATCGCATGACTACCACTTGCACAAGCACTAACAGGAGCCAGATTCGGTCCTTTTGCGCCATGAAGAATAGATACATGACCAGAAGCCATATTAGCGATCATCATTGGAATAAAGAACGGACTAATCCGTTTTGGTCCTTTTTCCATTAGAATAGCATGTTGATCTTCAAATGTGCCCAGACCACCAATACCCGATCCGATAATAACCCCTACACGCTCAGGATCAGTATCTTCTGCAATATTAAGCTTACTGTCTTTCAAAGCTTCAACTGTTGCCGCTTCTGCAAATTGAACAAAACGATCCATTTTGCGAGCTTCTTTGCGTTCCATATAATCTTCTGCATTGAAATCTTTGACTTCGGCAGCAATTTGCGTAGGATAACCACTGACATCAAAACTTTCAATGGTACTTACACCGGATTGACCGGTAATAATATTATTCCAAAATGTATCTTTGTCTTTACCAAGGGAAGTCATAACTCCCAAGCCTGTAATTACTACTCTATGCTTCAAACACATTCACCTCTATATCGACTGCATGTGTATATTTTTGTGTTCCATCCAAAAAACAAAAGACGCCAAAATGAGGAGAAGTCCCGGCCCACTAACAAGCAGGTAACGGGACTTTTGTTAAGCCTTAGGTATGAGATTGTATGTAAGTTACAACTTCACCTACGGTCGTAATTTTCTCCGCATCTTCGTCAGAAATTTCCAAGTCAAACTCATCTTCCAATTCCATAACCAGTTCCACTACATCAAGCGAATCTGCGCCAAGATCATCTTTAAAAGATGATTCTAATTTAATTTCAGCTTCGTCAGCTCCCAAACGGTCAATAACGATGCGTTTTACACGATCCAAAACATCAGACATCCGTTTCACCTCCTCTTCCAAAGTATTATACGAAAATCACACGCAAAAAGCCACATATCCCTAAAAGGGATATCATACTTCTTTTACATGTACATACCGCCATCCACATGAAGCGTCTGTCCTGTCATGTAAGAAGCTGCCGGTGATACTAGGAAAGAAACAACCGATGCAATTTCCTCGGGTTGACCGAGACGTGCAAGCGGAATACCTTCTAGCATTTTGTTACGCAGTTCTTCACTCAGTTCATCCGTCATATCTGTTGCAATAAATCCGGGCGCCACACAATTCACTGTGATGCCACGTGAAGCTAATTCTTTTGCCGATGCTTTGGTTAAACCAATCACACCTGCTTTGGCTGCGACATAGTTAGCTTGACCAGGGTTACCCAGCACACCAACTACAGAAGAAATATTAATAATGCGACCGTAACGTTGTTTCATCATGGGACGAGTAACCGCTTTGAGGCAATTGAATACGCCTTTGAGGTTCGTCTCAATCACTTGATCAAATTCGTCTTCTTTCATTCGCATGATCAGGTTATCACGAGTAATACCTGCATTATTAATCAAAATGTCGATTTTACCAAATGTTTCATTGACTTGTTTGACCATCGCTTCCGCTTCCGCAGCTATACCTACATTAGCGCGAACAGCAAAAGCTTTGACACCCAATTCTTCGATCAGACGTACCGTTTCATTAGCAGCATCTTCACTACCTGCATAGTTGACTGCGATATCTGCTCCAGCTTCTGCTAGTGCAAGCGCAATACTACGTCCTATGCCACGTGAAGCTCCTGTAACCAAAGCAGCCTGTCCTTGAAGTGGCTTACTCATAACATACGCATCTCCTTTTCAAATGAATCATCTGATCCGGCTTCTGGAGGGAAGATTATACTTCCACTTGAAGTGCTTCTATACTTTCCAGACTGCTTATATTAATCAAGCGTACATTTTTATCTATTTTTTTAATCAATCCTGTTAATACGTTGCCAGGACCAATTTCGATAAAAGTATCCACACCTTCATGAATCAGAAAGCGAACACTATCTTCCCATAATACAGGAGAGTATACCTGTTCTACCAGTAATGCTTGAATATCGCTTGCATTTGTAACCGTGGTTGCTGTGACGTTTGCTACTACTGGCACTGTAGCATCGCGGAAAGACACCGACTGCAAACGCTCAGATAATTGATCTGCTGCCGATTTCATGAGTGAAGAATGGAAAGGCCCACTAACTTCAAGCATAATCGCGCGCTTACCACCAATTTCTTTGACTCTTGCAGATACAGCGTTAACACCTTCTACAGAACCGGAGACTACAATCTGCCCCGGACAGTTCACATTAGCTAGTTCAACTGCATGTCCTGTAGCTGAGACTTCAGCACATAAAGCTGCTAAAGGTTCACGTTCTGCTCCAAGTACTGCTGCCATAGCTCCTTGACCGGATGGAACTGCCTGTTCCATAAATTGCCCGCGTGCACGAACAATCGCTACCGCTTGTTCAAAATCTAAAGCATTCGCTGCAACAAGAGCGCTATATTCTCCAAGACTATGTCCTGCTACATAATCAGGTATAATATTTTTAGATTTCAAAGCTTCTAGTAAAGCGATACTAGCTGTTAACAAAGCAGGTTGTGTATTGGCTGTTTGTTTTAATTGCTCTTCCGGTCCTTCAAAAGCAAGCTCGCTGATACTAAAGCCCAGTGTTTCATCCGCTGTTTTGAATAGTTGTGCTGCTTGAGGTAGTGCATCATAAACATCTTTTGCCATACCTACTTTTTGCGCACCTTGACCTGGAAATACAAATGCTATTTTACCCATAGGAATAATCTCCTCCCTATTACTTCTACTCGTTAAATCACTATTATTACCAGACTAATACCGATGCGCCCCAAGTCAGACCGCCACCAAAGCCAACCATCACTACGCGATCGCCTTCTTTGATACGTCCTGATTCTACTGCTTCTACCAAAGCAAGCGGAATCGAAGCTGCTGATGTATTCGCATATTTGTCTACATTGATCATGACGCGATCTTCTGATAATTCCAGACGATTCATTGCAGATTGAATAATACGAATATTCGCTTGATGCGGAATCAAGATATCGATATCGTCTTTGGTCATTCCTGCTTTGCGAAGTACTTCATCTGTTGCTGAACCCATTACACGTACAGCAAATTTGAATACTTCACGTCCACCCATACGGATGTAATGTTGATTATTGCTTAATGTTTCTGTTGAAGCTGGCAAACGTGAACCACCTGCTGGCATCGTCAACAACTCGCCACCAGAACCTTCAGCGCCTAGATCAAATGATTTGAAACCACGACCTTCGCCCACTTCACCGATAATCACTGCTCCAGCACCATCACCGAACAATACGCAAGTGTTACGATCAGTATAATCTGTAATACGAGACAATGTATCTGCTCCAATAACAAGTGCATTTTTATATAAACCCATTTGCAACATACTTGTCGCAGATGCTAGTGAATAGACAAATCCAGAACACGCTGCTGATAGATCAAAAGCCGCCGCGTTTTTTGCACCTAATTTATCTTGCAAAATACAAGCGGTTGACGGGAAAAAAGTATCCGGTGTAATCGTAGCTACAACTATCAAATCTAGTTCTGTTGCATCCATACCTGCTGATTCCAACGCTTTGATCGCTGCTTCATAAGCCAAATCAGAAGTCGCTTGCTCAGGAGCTGCAATATGACGCTCACGAATACCTGTACGACTGACAATCCATTCGTCATTCGTTTCCACCATTTTTTCTAGATCAGCATTTGTTAATATTTTTTCAGGAACATATTTTCCTGTTCCGATAATTCCGATAGGTAAAACATTAATCATTGGTGTCACTCTCTTCCCACTAATTTCCTCATCGTTTTCATTCTATGTCATTACGGTGGGGATGGATAAAACATGACGCAAGATGCTTATTGTATAACTTCTTTAGATATATTTTCAACCAGTTGATTGCTAATCGCTATTCTAGCTTGACGAACAGCATGCTTAATCGCTCCAGCATCAGATGAACCATGACTTTTAAGAACAAGCCCGTTCAATCCAAGCAAAGGAGCACCTCCATGCTCTTTGTAATCCAGCTTGCTCTTTAGACCGCGAAGTTCAGGCATTAATAATGCTGCTCCAATCTTCGTTTTGAGCGATTTGCTAAATTGTTGTTTGAGCAGTGAAAACATAGCCGATGCGGTACCTTCAAGTGACTTTAACATAATATTTCCTGCAAAACCATCACAGACCAATACATCACATACACCATTCAGTACATCGCGTGCTTCTACATTTCCTACAAAATGAATAGGCAATGCTTCTAGTAGTGGATATGCTTCTTTAGTTAATTCATTTCCTTTGTTGGCTTCTGTACCTACGTTCAATAATCCTACACGCGGTTTAGAAATGCCATGAACTTTATCTCTGTAAATGCTACCCATCAACGCATACTGTGCTAGATGCTCTGGCTTCGCATCCATATTAGCTCCAAGATCAAGCGCAAGTGTTCCGCCATCATCAATCGTTGGAATCATAGGCGCAAGTGCAGGACGTTCGATGCCTTTGATTCGACCGACAACCAGTAGACCGGTTGTCATCAGAGCACCTGTATTCCCTGCTGAGATCATCGCCTGAGCATTGCCTTCTTTGACCATACGACCTGCTACAACCATCGAAGCGTCTTTTTTGCGACGAACTGCTTTGACAGGTTCGTCTTCAGCTTCAATTGTTTCAGTCGTATGTACTATTTTTAAATTGGATGGAATCTCGGTAAGTAGTGCCCGGATACGAGATTCGTCTCCTACTAGAATGATTTCGGTATCTTTCCATTCTTTGGCGGCTTCTAGCCCACCTAACACATTACTGTCTGGAGCGTGATCTCCGCCCATCGCATCAATGGCGATTATCATGATCTACTCCTCCTTCATGCTGTTCTTCACCGTCTGATCGATAGATCGTAAAGTTTCCCTGAAATACCATTTCTTCACCTACATAGGTTAGCACTTCTACTTTTGCTTTTCCTTTGCGCGAAGGATTAGATTGAACGTATGCTTTGGCAATACATTTTTCACCAAGATGAACCGAACGAACAAAACGAATATCTGCTGATGCTGTCAAAGCAATCGCATCGTTAATAACCGCTACTGCCAACGAGTTAGCCTGTGCAAAAATATGATGTCCACGTGCAATCTGTGTACGAGAAAATATATGTTCTTCACGAATTTCAAAAATTGAAATTCCACTTTTGTCGAGTTGCAGATCAACAACATCTCCGATGACTTCATCTAGAGGAAGTGATTTTACCTGATCGTAGGAGCGCTCAGCCATCAACTTCATTCGCTCGCGCAACTCCGGTATTCCGAGTTCCATTCGATCCAGACGAATCGTCTGAATACTGACTTTTAATTGTCTGGTTAATTCTTGATCAGTCACAAACGGATTCTCTTCGATAATCTTCACGAGCCTTTGTTGTCGCTGCCGTTTGGGCAAACGTTCGATGGCTACGCACCTCCTTGGTGTTACGCATATCGCACACAGATTTAGAATAGTTATAGAACATACCAACTATACTCTCTATATTGTTTATTACAATTCATAATATATGTAAACCTATGTGGTTTTAGTTGTTATTCATTTTTTAGAACCTGGTACTAAGAATGTAGTATAAAGCATATTGCTTCAAAAAGAAAGTGTCTGGTCTAGGTAATCCTGCAAACTTCCTTTTTCTGTGAACATTGTATTCAATACATAAAAGTCTACATACAAAAAAATAGTACTTCACCAAAAGATGAAGTACTACCTTTGTGAAAGATTATTGTTTGATAATCTCTCTTGATTTGTATGTTCCGCATACTTTGCAAACGCGGTGAGCCAATTTCATTTCTCCGCATTGCTCGCATTTCACCAAACCAGGTACTGCCAATTTAAAATGTGTACGACGTTTGTCACGACGTGTTTTGGAAGTTCTCCGTTGAGGTACTGCCATTGTTCCCACCTCCTTCATCTAATCAATCTTATCCAATGAACATATTACATGATCATTAAATCACTTAAAGAAATCTTTGAGTCCTGCCATTCTAGGATCGATAGGTGTGTTGTCACAACCGCAATCCTGCTCGTTCAGGTTGACTCCGCATGTCGGGCAAAGACCTTTGCAGTCTTCACTGCATAATACTCCAGGTGGAAGTTCAAGTACAGCAGCTTGTTCCATATATGGAGCTAGATCAACAGTATCTGTATTCACATACAGCGTATCGTCATCTTCTGCTACATCTTCTGGTTCTTCACCATGCTTGAATTCTTCCTGAATCTTGAACTGTAAGTTCAAATCCACAGGCTTCAGACAACGTACACACGCCATCTGTAAGTCAAGTTTCAGTGTTCCTTGTACATCAACCACTTCATTGACTCTTTGCGCCGCTTTCACATCTACTTGGAGAGGTGTATAAGACAGAACATCGCTATGTTCCTTCAAAATGGAACTCATGTCAAGCGTGTCATGAAACTCTATCGGTTGATCGCTTTGCGCCAATTTTCTAAATTGAAATTGCATCATTATCACTCCAAACAAACAAAAATTATTATACCGATTATACGCAAGCTTTGTCAATGAATATTTGTTAAGGTATTTTGGTTAACACCTATTTTCGTTTATACTTATACCTATATTCAATCTCAAAGCTTGAAATTTTGATAAAGGAGCCTACCTATGAAAGTCGCAGGAATTATCGTTGAATACAACCCGCTTCATTACGGACATCTACTTCATTTGCAAAAAACGCGTGAACACACACAAGCTGATGCGATTGTAGCTGTGATGAGCGGTGGCTTCACACAACGTGGCGAACCCGCTATTTTTGACAAATGGGCACGCACAGAAATGGCTTTACAAGCCGGCTGTGATCTGGTGATTGAACTGCCTTCTGCTTATACAGTACAACCTGCTGAATGGTTCGCTTATGGTGCTGTATCACTTCTTGAACATACTGGAATCGTAGATTCACTTGTGTTCGGTAGTGAGTCTGGTTCGCTCTCCCAATTACAGGCTTTAGCTGACCTGCTAACGAATGAATCACCTGAACTGCGCCTATTGATCCAGAATAGTCTCAAAGAAGGCATAAGCTATCCTCGAGCGCTTGGTCAAGCGGTAGACCGTCTCTATAGTATACCAGATCAAGCTACATCTTTGTTAGCAAAACCTAACAATACGCTCGGACTTCAATATATGATTGCACTTAATCGTCTACATAGTTCGATTGTTCCTGCTACTATTCAGCGAGAGCAATCTCAATATCATGATCTGCAACCGACTCATCATCAAATTGCAAGTGCTACAGCAGTACGTCAGCTTCTTTTTAACGATGACCATCACGTATCTTCGTATTTACCAGAGACTACGATGCGCATTATTGAGCGTGAAATGACAGCAGGAAAAGGCCCTGTAGAACTTAATCAACTATGGCAATCTTTATTTCATATCATTACGACTCATTCGCCGGAGCAACTAGCACAGTATTATGATATGAGTGAAGGATTAGAATATCGCTTCAAAAAAATATTGCCTACTCTACAACATTGCCGTATTACCGATCTGATAACAGCACTCAAAACCAAACGTTACACGTATACTCGATTGCAACGGCTTATCGCTCATTTGCTATTAGGTCATACTACATCGGTATTAAATACTGCACAGCTGGAAAAAGGGCCCGGCTATATTCGTGTATTAGGCTTTACAGATACAGGTAGAGCATTATTACGGCAAATGAAAAAGACCGCTTCTCTGCCGGTGATTACACGACCAACAGATACCGATCATCCTCATATGGAGCTAGATATTCGTGCTTCCGCAATTCAAGCTTCTTGTTTTGCAGTACAACAATCTTCTTATTTATATTCGGATTATAGACGTTCTCCGATCAGAATATAGACATTTTCAATCTAGGTATATTACGAAGTAGATAATGTATCTAATGCTTTCAGTGCATCGTCTAACGTACTCACTGAGATCAACTGCATCGAAGATTTCATTTTGGATAACTGTGCTTTGGCATCTGCGTAATTACCTTTAGGCACTAGAAAAATAGTAGCGCCTGCTTGCTGAGCAGCGACTACTTTGTGCTGAACACCACCAATTTCTCCAACTTGACCTTGAGGATTAATCGTTCCTGTACCTGCAATACGATGTCCTCGGGTCAAATCTCCTGCTGTTAATTGATTGTAAATTTCCAATGTAAACATCAATCCAGCCGAAGGTCCACCGATATTTGTATTTGCAAAGTTGACTTCGTGTCTAGCATCTTCAGGTGCTATTTTTTGCACTTCTCCGATCGATACGCCAAATCCAACACGAGTCTGCCCCTGACTGTCTTTAAATTGAGTTAGACCAATTTGCTCGGTGACTTGAGCGCCTGCGCGTTCTAACACCACTTTCACTTGCTGACCGTCTTTTTTACTTTTTAATACTTGTTCCAACTGTTCAAAAGAAGTAATGGATTGACCATCGATAGATACAAATTTATCGCCTGCATGAATCGTTGTATTGGTATCCGGTACACTGACGACAAACACATATTGAGGTTGTACCCGGTAAGGAATACCTGCTTTTTTGTATGCAGCAGCGATCGCATACGATTGTGAACTACTCATATAATACAACTGCTCTGCTTCGTATTCAGCACGATTACTCTGGATCGTTTTGCGGACAATTTCTTCATTGGAATCGAACAAAGAAGCAATCAGCATCGCTGTATTGGCATACGTCACAGATATAGTCGTAAGCATAAATGTTCCTTTTTCATCGTTCTGCCCGCCAGTCACACTGACAATCGGCTTCAGTTCATCTGCGCTACCGGGTCCATTGATCATGTAAGGTGTTGGCATATACACAAGCACATAGACTAGAATCACGACACAGATGATATACAACAAAGACTGTTTACGGCTCATTGGGGATTTTAATAATCGGCCAGGCATGGTTTTCGCTCCTTTGATTCTTTTACAGCCTACATTCGCGGCTACTTTTATTATCCCATGCTTATGCCTTCAATTCCATATTTGCAATATAGCTATTCGGTATCTGGCCCTTGACTAAATTTTTGCTTTAAATGTTGCTCTATAATAGGAGGTACAAAATCAGACACTTTCCCATTAAAACGAGCGATCTCTTTGACAACGCTAGAACTTAAATAAGAATATTTTGGATTGGTCATCATAAAAATCGTTTCTGCATCAGGATTAAGTTCACGATTGATAGAAGCCATCTGTAATTCATATTCAAAATCAGTCACCGAACGAATACCGCGCACAATCACCTGTGCTTGGCGTTCACGTATGTAATTCGCTAACAGATCGCGAAAACTTTCAATCGTAACATTTGGCAAATCGGCAGTCACTTCTTGTAACAATTCCACCCGTTCTTCTACACTAAACAGTGGCTTTTTGCTCATATTGTTCAAAACAGCGACAACCAGATGATCGAACTGTTTAGCAGCACGATGAATAATATCCATATGTCCCATCGTAACAGGGTCAAAACTTCCTGGATACACAGCTAGATGTGACTTGGTGATATGTTCACTCATGAGAGGGTTGTCCTTCCTGCGCTTGTGGCTCATATTCGTATACATTAATCGCTGTTTCTCCATATACTACATGACGAATACATACAAAATGTTCTAGCTCTTGTGGATAATCATGTCCTGATTCGTACTCTAAAACAATCGTTGCTGCTGACGCTAATAGTCCACGTTCATGCATTTCGTTCATCAATTCAATCCCATTTTTCATTTTGTAAGGAGGATCGAGAAAAACAAGATCAAATGTAGCTTCACGTTTGGCTAGTACTTTGAGTGCGCGCCCTGCTTCATTACGGTACACTTCGGCTTGTTCGGTCAAACCAGCCACTTGCAGATTACTACGAATAACTTCGATACTTTTATGTTCCAAATCTATAAATACTCCTTGCTCTATACCGCGACTGAGTGCTTCTATCCCCAGACCACCTGTACCTGCAAAAAGGTCTAATACTTTACCACCATCAAAATAAGGCCCAATAATACTGAAAATCGATTCTTTAACTTTATCTGTTGTCGGACGTGTTCCATTCCCGGGTACAGCTTTGAGTGGGCGTCCTTTGGCACTACCTGATATGACTCTCATCTTGCATTCACCTGTCTTTATAATATTTCGTAGCACAGTTTATTTTGCTTCATATGTTAGTTCTACGATGTACAAAGCTATCGTATCATATCATGTCTATGGTTCAAAAGGAATGTATCATAGGCTTAGACCAGCAGGATAAATATAGTAATAGATAAGCGATACATAAATTGAAAAGTCCCTACAATAAACTGTAGGGACTTTTTGTATTTTAAAATAGGTATAAATACGACATCTAAAGTTGATTATTGCACTATGAATTTCACTTTGGTTCCATCTGGATATTTGGTAAGTTGATTGCCTACCCAAGACCCTGCTCCACGATTATCTGATGGGGTAACATAACGGATATCTGCTCCTGTTCCACCTTCCAGACACATCGCCATGGGCCATTCATCACGATCATAACCGGACTTGGTAGGTACTCCTTTTAAAGAATCTTCGCGTCGTTGGTCTGCTCCATCGCGATCAATTGTACAGACATCCGAATGTCCATCTGCAATCGCATCTTTGATATGATCTGCTGTTTCAGGATAGCGACTGGTTGGAAAAGTAAGTGTGTAATCATAGGCTGCTGCTGCATATACCGTATTATGTATTTTCCCCTCGCCTTGAAACAAAACCGACATCGTAACCAACATCATAAACGTCATAGCTGTAAACAAAATCTTTTTCATACATCAACTTCCTTCCATTTTTTATTTAAATAAGGTAAGAACTGAGATTATTTTAACGCATAATTGTGATTTTTAAAATAGGTTTATGTAAATTTAACAAACATAAATTGTGAGTAATATTTAATAATCTCCTTTATTTCAGATTACATTTTACATATAGTTAACATTCAACTTACACAAATAAACAAAAAAAGAACCCTGCCGCTAAACGACAGGGTCTATATTTATATTTATTTCAAAAGGGGTATGCTTGTATTTTAACCACTTCAGATGAAATTAATCTGATGATAACCTGAAAATAAGATTAAATTTCTATGTTTTTTATTTATAATTTACAGAAATTGTCCGATATATAGTAATGTATGCCTTCTCATCCAATAAAGGCAACGAAAGGAGGTCCTATCATGGATATCGCTTCATTATCCACGGCAATGAGCCAAAGCTCGCTTTCGCAAGCTGTAGGTATCAAAGTACTTTCGTTATCTAAAGACATGGCTGAACAACAAGGTCAACAGATGGCAGAAATGCTCAAACAAGCACCTCACCCGAATTTGGGAGGATCACTAGATATTCGCGCTTAAAAGGAGTCAAGATCACTTTTGTTCCTTTTTATTTCTACCGAATATGTAGCCTTGTCTGTAGTACACAGACTTGGGAACAGCGCAAAAAGCTTCAGTCTACATCGATTGAAGCTTTTTGCGCTGTCTTTATAGAATATCCACGATCATATGTTACGATATCGATTGCTCAAGCTTAGATGCACGTTGACCCTGATTAAAAGAAATCGTAGGCATACCTTTCACACCTGGCTTAACCATAAATAAACCGCCTGCTAAAGGTTGGTCTTCGCTATCATCTTGTGCTGTAGTAATATACAGCTCGTCCAGATGTTCTCCACCAAACGCACAAGAAGTTACACAATTTACAGGTAACGATACTTCTGCAATCACTTTACCGCTGGTTGGATCTATACGTGAGACACGTTGACCTCCCCAGCGAGCGACCCATAACATCCCTTCTGCATCGATCGTCATTCCATCAGGATATCCTTCACTTTCATCTACTGTAGCAATCACTTGTTTATTCGAAATGGTACCTTCTTGTACATCATAATCAAAAGATACAATTTCAAGTGTAGGGGTATCGATATAATACAACGTGCTATGATCAGCGCTCCATGCTAATCCATTAGACGTAGAGACTTCATCAATTAGCAAAGATACATTGCCTTCTGTACTCAAGCTATAAAATGCGCCTTGCTCTGATTCTCCATTCAAACTCATTGTTCCTGCAAGAAAACGCCCTGCCGGATCACATTTGCCATCGTTAAATCGATTACCCGGTCTGCCTTCTTCAGGGTCGTGAATCAAGATTTTCTCCCCTGTCTGAATATTGAAGCGATACAGACCACTAATCAGTGCGACAATGACTTCATCTTCTAAATAAGGCACAACAGCACTAACATGCTCGCCAACATCTATAGTACGATCTTCATTGGTAGACGGATCATAAATATGCAATTGATAGCCTTCGATATCTACCCAAAATAATCGCCCAAATTGTTGATCCCAACTGGGGCCTTCGCCTAATTTGGCTTTGGCATCGACCACAATATTTGCTGTATAAGTTTTGATAAGTACCCCTCCTTACATTTCCATTATGTCGTAGAACGGTTCCAATCATATTGAACAGCTTGCAAAAATGAACGAGCAAGCACTAAATGTCCATTTTGATTCGGATGAACATGATCCCATCCATTGGATAAGGAAGCTGGATATACATAAGCAGATAGTGCATCAAAAGCCGCTTGAGTATCGACAAAGATTGCTCCTGTTTCTTGCGCAATACGCTTCACTACTTCTCCGTATACATCCATTGTGGCACGCATCGGATCTTCAGTTGTTGTTGACAGGTAATAAGGAGTCATTAAAACTAACCCTTTAACTTTAGGCAATGTCTGCTGTACCAATTCGCGTAATGTCTGCTCATATTCTTCTAAATATACATGCCAATCCGTTTCTAACGGATGACTGAATTGTCTCCAGACATCATTGATCCCGATCATTATAGATACCCAATCTGGATTGTGTTGGAACACATCTTCTTCCCAGCGTTCTTTGAGATGTTTGACCTGATCTCCACTTGTTCCTGTATTAAGAACACGAATATTATAATCAGGATAAACCGTTTGCAAAAGAGAATCGACTAAAGACACATAACCATTGCCAATCTCCCAGTATTGCCCTACAGGTCGACCGCGTCCGCAATCTGTAACCGAGTCACCAATCATCAATAATGTGCTGTTTTTTTCAATTTTCATCTCTATCCATCTCCTCTAGACTGACAAAAATAGGGTTAGCGGCTAATGTACAGATTACCAGCCCTGACGTTGAAGCCAAATCATACATTGCTTGGTCCAGTTTCCCATAACTGGGTGTTCCAAAGCAAGCCCTTGCCCATGTCCACCACTCTCATAAATATGTAATTCAAATGGAACATGATGCTGTTCCAAAGCCAGTGCCATCTGCAAACTATTTTGCACAGGTACCACATCATCATCTGTATTATGCCAGATAAATGTAGGCGGGGTCTGTGCTGTAACACGTTCTTCTGCACTATAAGCAGTAATCTGTTGTTCTGAAGCGTCTGCTCCCAAAAGAGCTAATCGAGATCCTTCATGACCGTAGTGCTTCATCGTAATAACGGGATAACACAAAATCATCGCATCCGGTCTGGAACTGATGTATTGAGTCATTCCTGCTACCGTTATCGCTTGCTCTTCATATACTGTACCTGTCATAGCGGCTAAATGACCACCCGCCGAAAACCCCAATATGCCTATTTTGGACGGATTGATGCCATATTCAGCCGCATGTGCCCGAACATAACGAATAGCATGCTTGCCATCTTCTAACGGAATACGTTGCTGTTTTGGCGATAACCGATAATGAAGTACAAAAGCAGAAATACCATGTTCATTTAGCCACTGCGCAACAGGTGCACCTTCATGATCTGCGCGATGTTCATATCCTCCACCTGGTAATACAATAACCACACTATCCGAAGAATCCACTATAAATGGTACCAAATAAGCTCTTTCTGCTGCGCTATTCTTATGTTCTTCTTCATCAATCCAGATCTTCTCTGCACTCACATGATATTCCCCTTTCTTATATAACACTGGTTATCAATATATTGTAAGCGCTTAATAAAATCAACTCAATAATTGAAGCAGACCGGACCTATCCGCTTCATGAGTCATTGATTAGACAATAGGTACATCATATACCTCGTTTTAAAAATAAACCTTTCGAATATCAAAACAAATCGATACGATCATCAATATAAATTTCGAAATTGTTCAGGCGTTACATCTTCTAATCTGCGAAATGTAGCTACAAAATGACTGGAATCTCTAAATCCAACTTGACCTGCTACTTCTTTGATCGTCATTCGTGGATAAAGTGTCATTAATTCTTTTGCTTTGCGAATACGCAGTAAAATGAAATAAGCATATGCTGTCATACCGAATGTCTGACGGAACAATGTATTTAGATGTCTTGCACTTACCCCTACTTGATCTGCCATATCTTCCAGTCCAATATTAGGATCATCATAATGAGATTCCATAAATGACATCAGTGGCTTAAGTCGTTCGACTGTATGGGATAATGAAGGAAGATTATTTACACGTCCATGCTTTTTGAGCAATGTTAAAAAGCGGTATAGATCAGAACTGGTATCCAGACCAGATAGATCACGATCACTACGAATCTGCCCTAATAGACCACTAGCAAAAGTCTCTAATTCACATCCACGATCCCATTCATAATAGGCGGAATGAGATAACCCTAATGTCGATACAATCGCAAGAGATTGAGGCCCTCCAAATGTTAAATATGCTGTCTCCCATACTCCGCTGATAGGACGATATCCATGAGCATCTCTGGGCGCAAGTAATACACCTGATCCTGCTTTGACTGTATAGCTAGTTCCCCCGAAATAAAGTTCGCCTTCTCCATTTACTGCTTGAATCCAATGATAACAAGGATACCCGTCTGGACGATCAATCGATTCTTGATCCGCATTGTATCCGATACTCTCCATATGAATAGGTAACTGTAAGTCTCTGAGCTCTGTAAAAAAGCGGCGGTCAGGTATAGTTACATACATATTTTTCACTTCCAATCTCCATATTTTTATATACTAAGCGCATTTTATTATATTTTATAAGGGAACGAGTTGAATTACTATAGAGTTATTCTTATACAAGGAGTGACAGTTATGATTAGCAGCAAACTTCCTAAAATTTTTTACGGTGGTGACTATAATCCTGAACAATGGGATCAGCAGACTCACCAAGAAGATTTACAACTATTTAAACAAGCAGGAATCGATATTGCCACCGTCAATGTATTCTCTTGGGCACGCAATCAACCCGATGAGGTTCATTATCAATTTGAATGGTTGGATCAATTGATCGATAGCCTTTATGAAAGCGGTATCTATACCTGTCTTGCCACAAGTACCGCTGCTCATCCTGCATGGATGGCGAAAAAATATCCCGATGTATTACGTACTGATAAAGACGGCAGAAAACGAAAATTCGGTGGTCGTCATAACTCTTGCCCTAACAGTCCAACTTATCGTAAATACTCTACAGAAATAGCTAGTCGACTGGCAGAACGCTACAAAAATCATCCCGCTATCGTGGTATGGCATGTATCTAACGAATACGGTGGCGATTGTTATTGTGACAACTGCGAACGTGCTTTTCGTGTCTGGCTCAAAACACGCTATCAGACGCTAGATGTATTGAATACAGCCTGGAATACTTCTTTCTGGGGTCATACTTTCTATGACTGGGATGAAATTGTATTGCCAAGTAATCTGAGCGAAGAATGGGGAGAAGACAACACTAACTTTCAAGGTATGTCTCTTGATTATTCCCGCTTCAACTCCGATAGCATGCTTGAATGTTATCAATTAGAATATGATGCGATCAAACATGTTGTTCCCGATGCGCTGATCACTACAAATTTAATGGGCTTTTTCAAACCTTTAGATTATTTTAAATGGGCAAAACAAATGGATATTATCTCATGGGATAACTATCCAGGACTCGCTACACCGGTAAGTTACACCGCGCTTGCTCATGATCTGATGCGTGGTATCAAAAACGGTGATCCATTTATGCTTATGGAACAAACGCCTAGTCAACAAAACTGGCAAGCTTACAATTCGCTCAAACGTCCCGGTGTGATGCGCTTATGGAGCTATCAAGCTGTTGCTCATGGAGCAGATACGATTATGTTTTTCCAACTTCGCCGTTCAGCAGGCGCATGTGAAAAGTTCCATGGCGCTGTTATTGAACATGTTGGTCATTCCAATACTCGTGTTTTCCGCGAAACAGCAGCACTTGGTAGCGAACTTCAGACATTAGGTGATACTCTGCTTGATTCGCGTATAGAATCCAAAGTTGCTATACTGTTTGATTGGGACAACTGGTGGGCGATAGAGAAATCAAGCGGCCCAACGATCGCGCTCAAATATGTAGATCAGATACATAAATACTACAAAGCCTTTTATCATCGTAATATTCAGGTCGATGTAGTTGGTGTAGATTCTGATCTTAGCGCATATGAGCTGGTCATCGCTCCTGTTCTGTACATGGTCAAACCAGGACTAGCTGACAAACTAGAACAATTTACACAAAATGGAGGCACTTTTGTCACCACATTCTTTAGCGGTATTGTAGGCGAGAGTGATCTGGTTGCACTTGGTGGTTATCCTGGCGAGCTACGCAAGTTACTTGGAATCTGGGTAGAAGAAACAGATGCTCTACTTCCTACGATGCGGAACCAGATTGTAATGAATCAATCATTAGGTGATCTAAACGGCGATTATGAATGCGGAATGCTCTGCGATTTACTTCATACCGAAGGTGCCGAAGTTCTTGCCCACTATGGTGATGACTTTTATAAAGGAATGCCTGTGCTTACTCGTAATACGTATGGCAAAGGTGAAGCATGGTATATTGCTTCCGATGGAGAAGAAGCATTTATTACCGGTCTGATGAAATTTGTAGCTGATCAAAAAGGAATTCAACCTGTTCTTCATACTCCAACCGGTGTAGAAGCTGGACGGCGTATCAAAAACGGTGAACAATTCATTTTCTTACTTAACCACAATGCTGAAGCAGCTACTGTAGAATTAAACGATTTACAAGTAACCAATCTGCTAGATCCTGATCATACTGGCCAATCGATTGAAGTGCCTGCACGCGGTACGGTCATTCTAAGCGCTCCGTATAGCAGTTAAAACCAATTTAGAGTAATATCAATCTCAATTGGTAATATATGACATGGTAATCGATTAACATCCTTATTTTACCACGAATGAAGCGATACGTAAAATGTATTTAATTACATTTACGTATCGCTTTTTTTCAATCTTATTTCTAGTTGCTTTTGATCCTTTCAAGAACTAATTTGCTGGTTTATATACAGAAACGAGACTGTCTTTTTTTATAAAATAACACCATCTTTAAAAATAGCAATTTCGCGAAAACCATGTTTTTCGCTATTGGTCTGCTTTCGTCCAGAAGCGATATCGACAATTGTTGTTAACAGATCAAGGGATACCTCTTCCATCGTTTTACCTTCTAATAATTGACCTGCATTGTAATCGATCCAATGTTTTTTGCGATTTGCTAGATCGGATTGAGTAGCAATTTTCATTGTAGGCACAGGCCCGCCAAAAGGTGTACCTCTACCCGTTGTAAATAACACGATATGCGCGCCAGCCGCTGATAGAGCAGTTACAGATACAAGATCGTTACCTGGTGCTTCGATAATGTTCAATCCTGACTGATGTACCCTTTGACCATATTTTAATACATCGATTACGTTAGAATGTCCACCTTTTTGTGTACAGCCTAGCGATTTTTCTTCCAGTGTAGTGATCCCACCAGCTTTGTTACCAGGTGAAGGATTTTCGTAAATATTTTGACCATGATTCACAAAGTATTGCTTAAATCCATTAATCAAATCTACCAATTCGTCAAATACTTGCGTAGTCTGAGCGCGATTCATCAATATAGTCTCTGCACCGAACATCTCGGGCACTTCTGTTAAAATAGCCGTTCCACCAGCAGAAACGATCAGATCAGCTACAGAACCGACTAATGGATTGGCTGTAATCCCGGATAACCCATCCGAACCACCGCATTTCAAACCTATTTTTAATTTGGATAAAGGTACAGGTTGACGTGATATTTGTTCTGCTTGAGTAACCAATTCTTCTAGTAGTAATAATCCTGCTTCGATCTCATCATCTTCTTCTTGTGCTTTGAGATAACGAACTTTATGAGCATATTCGTCTGGGATAGCTTCGGCAAACTGTTCAATCTGGTTGTTCTCACAACCTAATCCAATTACCAAAACACCGGCTGCATTAGGATGAAGTACAAGAGAAGCTAACAACTGCTTGGTATATTCCAGATCATCGCCTAATTGCGAACAACCGAATGGATGTGGAAAATGATATACTCCTTCGACACGTCCTTGCATATCTGCATGAGCAGTACGCGCCAACGCTTCGCACACTTTATTAATACAACCTACGGTATTGATAATCCAGATTTCGTTGCGAATACCGACTTCGCCATTTTCACGCACATATCCTTCAAATGTCTGTAAATGTTCAGGAACATGATTAGGATTCCAGCTAGGCGAAGGTTCATAACGATAATCTAATGTACCTTCTAAGCCTGTCCGCAGGTTATGCGTATGAATCCATTGCCCGGGTTGAATATGCTCTTTGGCTTTGCCGATTGAAAATCCATATTTAATAACATCCTGATCAGGAGCAATCTCATGTACAGCTATTTTGTGACCGCGCGGAATATGATCACTGACAGATAAGATTGTTCCATTTTCCAAAATAATAGATTCACCTGGTAATACATCTCGAAGTGCAATCACAACATCATCTTGCTTCTGAATAGTGATGCAATCTTTTATCATAGTATTCATTGCCGTTGCTCCTCCAATAGTTGAATATTTGATACAATTCCTTCTTCTAATCCTTGAATCTGCGTTAAATCTTCATCCCAGATCTGCTGATCTGACAGAATCGAGGTCACAATAGCTGATAACTCTGGTTGTTGCCAGTGCTCTACAAGGCGCTGAATATACAGTTCATTATCTTTGATCGTAAGGGTAGCACCGGATAACGTCTGCGCTTGATAATGCCCTTCTGCTGTCGGTTGTAATCGGTACAATAAGATCAAAGCGGCAAATGAGTGCACAATCTCGGCAGGAATTTGATTAACTTTTTCTGTATACGCTTTCAATGTTGGCAAAATTCTGGTTTTGAATTTGCTTAGACTATTCAGTGCGATATCTTGTAATCGATGTTCCAGATAAGGATTACGGAAGCGTTCAAATGTGTCTGTAGCATAAGCACGAAGTTCTTTTTCATCTAAAGTCAGTGCTGGAATCACTTCTTCTGTAATCGTGGAAATGATCCATTCGCTAAGGTCTGTATCGTCCATCACATCACGAACCGTAGTTTTGCCGTACAATAAGCCAACAGGTGTCATTAACGTATGCGCTCCATTAAGAATACGTACTTTACGTTGCTGAAAAGGCTGTAACTCTTTCACCCAGTGCACATTCAGTCCAATCTGTGCCAGAGGTAACCTTTTATCTAAAGCAGGTTCTCCTTGAATCGCCCATAGATGATAAGGTTCTGCTGTATTGATAAATGGATCTTCATACCCGTATTGTTCCACCAAACGTGCATATTCTTCTTCCGGCGGCATTCCTGGTACAATGCGATCAACCAGATTGTTCAAAAAGCGTTGTGACTGTTCGATCCATTTGACAAAATCAGTACCAAATCCAAAGTCATCTGCATAACGAAGAACATATTGTTTGAGCAAATCACCATTATTTTCAATCAATTCACAAGGTAGAATTAACAACCCATAACTTGAATCTCCAGCAAAATGTTGAAATCTTCGATACAAAAATACAGTCAATCGTGCAGGATAATTATGCAAAGGCTTTCCAGCGATATAATCAATCGGTTCATATGTTAATCCCGCTTCTGTGGTGTTAGATATAATGATGTCCAAAGACTCCAGTTCTGCTAACTGTAGAAATTGCTCCCATTGTGTATACGGATCGATAAAATTTTTGAATACAGGAATAATCGATTGATGTTCGATCACTTCCCCCTGTTGTACTCCTCTGGTAATTAAGGTATACAATCCGTCCTGCTCTGCTAATTGTTTTAATTTAACCGCTCCATTCGGAGTTGGCGGTGTTAGTGCAATACTGCCATGATATTTTCCTTGTGTAATACTTTGGTAGATCATCCAATCAAAAAAACCTCTCAAAAAGTTACCTGCTCCTATTTGCAAAATTTTGATCGGCATCTGATGAATATGTTCAATCTTACGACGTTCATCTTGACTATTGATGCTTATTCGTAATGGTTGTCTATATTTTCCTAGCGACATTGTACTCCTCCATTCATTGATATATTGGATAGATGCGTGTATACACATCATTGGCTAAAGGATGTATTATTGCTATTTCAACTCCTTGAATGATTGCATCAATATTGTTCACGTTAACATTTTACAAAATATGACTCTTATTTGCTACCTATTGTAGCATCAAATTCATCAAAATAGGTAAAGAAAATATATTTATATTTCGTAAATTAGCATTTTGATATGAGATATCCTGTATATTCTTTTGTTATAGATACAAAAAGAGCGAATATCGATAAACTTTTCGACATTCGCTCTTTTTATGTTTACTTTGGAATAGCTAGATCGTTTATGATTTGAAAATGCGGCGACACAGCAATTGCAAAATAGGGCCACTTTTCTCATACCATTGCAATCCAGCATCTAACCGTTGTGCTTGCGCAATCACTACGTCAGCGTCATCGATTCCTTCAAAATAACGGCTTAAAAAGTGCATAAATACATCTATACGGCGCAACAAAATAAGCAGTGGGATTGCTTCAATCTCCTGATCTGACAAATGAATACGGGTAGCATACCCTTTTAAAAAAGCAGTGCATTGCTTCTCGTCTGCTACATTCCATTCTACAGTCTGCAATATGTCTGACAAACAAACTGCTGGCTCCATCGCTCGTAAATCACGTGTAACAAATTCAAAATCTAAAATCGCTGTAATCTGTCCATCTGTCGATTCTAACATATTGGATGCATTCAGATCGCCATGAATCAATTGATGAGGTAATGATACTAACCGGGTAATCCGCATCAACTGCTCACCAAGACGTTCTCCTATACGATATAAAATATCTGCAATACTATTAAAGTCTTCCGGTGGATGAGCACAAAATGCTTCTAATCGACCTGGACTGCATAAAGGATATGATTGTCCCAATCGATAATACGGCGGATATACCGGATGAAGATCAATATCAATTTGAGCTAATGCGGCTGATAACTGCCCTGTCACCTGACCAAAGTGAAAAATCTCTTCCGTTGTTCTTAATTGCGGTGTATGACCATCCATATAATGAAATAACGCGGCTATTCTGCCGGCGCTACGAGAATCTTCTTCATTGACTGGCCCTGTAACATGGATCGTCTGTCCTTTAATATCTTTGACAGGCTTCGGTGTATTGAGTCCAACTAGAACAGCAGGAAGCGCAGATAACACTTCATGTTCATAGCGAACTTTGTCTGGTTCTTTATGTGTTTCATATCGTCGTAGCACATAGCGACTAGACGCGTGATCAATAAACATAGTGGTATTATTCATACCGCCTTTGCCTTCAACCATATGCCAATTTCCAGATGGAAAATAATGATCTGCCAGTTGTTCCATGGAATCTATATATTCGCTTTCCAAAGGTTCCCCTCCTTGCTGCCTTTTGTAATGCGGGTAATGGAGAAGCTGATTGAGTCCATATCCATAAGAACTCTAGGTGCAGACACTGACTGATCACAAGCCCAAATATAATTCCTATAAAGGGCTATTCAATCATACTTCATCTATTCCATTGTCTGTCTACTATTCAGCAATCCTATCAGCTTATTGCATCTTATTTTTCGATGAAAAGCCAACGCATAACCTTTTACCTGTTCGTTAATAATATAACAATTCAGGTGTCCTTACCAATCCAAATTTTAGTGAATACGAAAAGTTTTAAATTACACTTTGGTTACAGGCTATTTATGCTGTCATAGATATCAGATTCATAGTGGTAGTGCTTTGTTAAAAGATGTGCAAAAAAGATTGAGAATAACGATATGTACAAAACAAAATCCTTCCCCTTGAAGCAATGATCTGCTGTAAGGAAAGGATAAGCTTATACATCACATATATGAATACGGTATTTGATCCTATTTATTTAACGAATGATTTGAGATGTAATGGATCGTTGTTGTTGTTGTTGCTGGCATTTGGTTGCTGCACTCTGCACTGCCCGCATGATACCGCCATATCCTGTACAACGACATAGATTACCACATAATCCTTCTTTGATCTCATGATCTTCAGGATGAGGGTTCTGATCCAGTAATGCTTTGGTGGAAATAATCATACCCGGTGTACAATATCCACACTGAAATCCGCCTTCTTCCAAAAATGCTTCTTGAATTGGATGCAATTGATCTTTACTTTCTCCATGCAATCCTTCGATCGTTGTAATTTCTTTACCTGCACATTGATATGCCATCGTCAGACAGGAATTTACCGGCTCTCCATCGATCATTACCATACAAGCACCACAGCGACCAATTTCACAAGAGACTTTGGTTCCTGTTAGATTCAAGTCTCCACGAATCACATCGAGCAGACGGCGTGAAGGATCGATATCCAATTCACGATGTTCTCCATTTACAGTAGCTTGCCATGTTGTATCTGTTGTTTTCATCGTGGACTCACCCTTTCTGCTTGCCATGTCTCTATCGGTTGAATCAGTAACTCCCGCGCAACCGGTAAATGAGGAACCCATACCCCAACAGCATCACGAATCGCAGCAGTGATAGCTGGCGCCAGAGCAACCGAACCAATCTCTCCTATCCCACGCGGCCCGAAAGTATCGCCTTCTGGCAAATCTTCGATCGCTTCGACTTCAAGCGAAGTATGCATATCTTTGATCGTAGGAATAAGATACGTATCCATATTTTTGGTCAAATAATGCCCTTCATCCATCACTGCATCTTCAGTTAGCGTAAATCCTAATGCCATTACACTACCGCCTTCAATCTGCCCCAAAAATCCCATTGGATTAATGACAGGCCCTGCGGCAACTGTATGATAATTATCCAACAATTTCACATGCCCTGTTAATGTATTCACTTCTACTTCTGCGGCAACAGCGGCATACGTATATAAATAATGTCCACCCACTACAGCATCCGGTGTAGTAGGATAAGCAAATTCAGTATCAAAAATCAATTCGTTTTGCTTGCCAGCTTCACTCATATATTGCGCAATTTCAAGGTATGTGATTACAGGTTCAGATTCATTTACAACGGTAAGATTGTCGTTTAATAACCAGATACCTGTTTTTCCTGTAGTTAACTGCTCGGAAGGTACACCAGTGATCTCAGTGGCTATTCCTAAAATGCTTTGAAGAAAAGGAGTCTTGAGACGTTGTAATGCCATCCATGCCATTGTGGTTGAGCGTGAAGCTGTACTTGATCCGCTATGAGGAACACGATCTGTATCTCCGATAACGATACTCAGATCATCAGGCTCACATTGGAACAGATCGATTAACATAATTTCTAATGTTGCAATTAATCCTTGCCCGAATTCTTCATAGCTAAAAAAAACTTCAATCTTACCTTGTTCATTCAGCGCAAGTCGTCCACCTGCTGGATCATCTATACCATAACCCAGACCTGCACCATGCATAGCCAGTGCTGCTCCTATACCACGCTTGATCCAGGGTGGATGGGGTACAGAGTTCTGTTCACTCATTCCACTCATGATTTCAATAGAATGATGTTGTTCGTGATCTTGAGGAGTCTGTAGTCTACGTTGCCATAGCTTGGATTGAGCGAGTGCTTCCATCACCTGTTCAAGACCATTGGTTTGTAAAATACGTTGTTCTAACGGCCCTGGATCATGTTGCTGACGTCGATTCAACAGTCTAAATTCCCACGGGTCCATCTGAATCATTTCAGCCAAGCGATCCATTTGCCCTTCCATCGCAAATATCGCTTGATTCCCACCAAATCCGCGAAACTCACCGGATAATCCATTATTGGTATACACCGATACACCTTCTACATCGACATGCTCTATACGATAAGGTCCCATTGAATGTTCTGTTGCAAAATTAAGTACAGGTGCTCCCAGTGTGGCATAAGCTCCTGTATCTGCTACAATACGCACATAATGAGCGACTAAATGACCGTATTCATCAATTCCTGTTTTCATTTCAATTTTCATTGGATGACGCTTGAGTCCAGCACGAACCGATTCTTGTCTTGAATTATGCATTTTGATCGGACGACCACTTTTTAGTGCTAATAGCGATCCGTACGGTTGGACATTTAATTCATCTTTCCCACCAAATGAACCGCCAATTGGACTGGATATGACACGAATCCGTTCTTCTTCCCATCCCAGAATACGAGCAATTTGCATTCGATCTTTATATCCATGCTGTGTAGGGGCATATACTGTTAGACGACCGTCTTTTTCAGGAACGAACAATCCGCCTTCTGTCTCCATATAAGCATGCATCTGTCTCGGTGTACGATACACTTGATGAACCACATGAGCACAGTTGGCAAGAGCAGTATCGGTACTTCCACGCTTGACTTGAGTCCGGTGTAATACATTGCCTTGTGGATGAAGTCTTGGCGCGGATTCTTCTAATGCTCTAGTCGTGTCTGTAATTGTCTCTAGCACTTCATACTCTACCTTTATAAGAGAAAGAGCATGTTCCGCAATTTCTAATGAAGTTGATGCTACAGCGGCTATTGCATCTCCAATATAGCGCACTGTATCTTCACATAGTGCTGGCTGATCAGGTGTTGCTATACCAAAGCGATTCAGCCCGGGTACATCATGATGAGTAATAACAGCCATAACACCTTCATACGCTTCTGCGGCAGACACATCTATTGACAGAATACGTGCATGAGGATGAATACTGCGTAATACGCGTCCATACAACATTCCTTCAGCAGTCATATCGGTCAAATATTGCAATTCTCCGGTTACTTTTTCTTTGCCGTCTCGCCGTTTACGCCAGCGCTCTCCACTGCTTTCTCGATTCAGTAACATACTCTGTCATCTCCTTTCGATCTGCGCATGTATCGTTTCCCATAATCCTGCTGCTAACAGATTTCCTGCTGTCTGCTTACGATACTGCTCACTGGCAAAAGGATCACTGTATGTTACAAATTCTTCACTGGCGAGCATAGCTAAAGAAGTAATCATTTCAGCATGATATCTATGGCCTTCTAATAATTGCTCACATGTCAATAATCGCATCGCAATACCAGAGCCACCACCTGCGGCTATTCGTACTTGTGAGAAGTATCCTAATGGATCTATCTTTGCTCGAAATGCTACTGTGACAAGCGATGGTGTAAAAGCTTCTCTACGACCAATTTTGCGAAAAAAAGTGATTTCTTGCTGATGATCGACAGATTGCTCTGTCGCTTCTGTAGTTAAAGAAGAAGTCTGCTTCTCCAAACGTATTGCTAACAACACAGCAGTACTACTTTTTCGACCACTTTTCACCGTCTCTAACCAATCGACAAGATCCTGTTCGATCGTGGTTACTTCACTTCCGATATCTACCCAGCGAAGTGAAGCATTGTGTACGAGTAGAGCAGGAATAGCATCCCCTACTGCCGAAGAGATATTTCCACCAATCGTAGCTTGATTGCGAATAGAAGGGGCGGCAATATGACGGCATGATTCGTATAATGTCGCTCCATGATGAGCGATAGTAGCATCTGTTCCACATTCACGCAGTCGTGTTAATGCACCGATCTCTATATGTTGATCGCTTTCGCCTATTCCGCATAGATCAGCAATCGTGTCGAGTCGAATAAAGTGTTCATGTCTATTTACGATGCCACTTTCCCACTGTGTACGTAGTAATGTTCCTCCTGCTACGAATACAGCATTGTCTCCATATTGACGTTTGATCATCATGGCTTCTTCTGCATTTGCGGGTTCCCAGACTTTACGTGGAAAAAGCTCCGGGCCCCTGTTCGTCTCTATATTCATCTCCATGATGTCACCTCCATTTGCTCGTTTCGCACTTTAGATGATGAAATATGCCCTTCATCATCTACTAATTGAACAAATCTTAATAAAATCATGAATTTATGTCAATTATTCTTACTTATATTTGTAGTAAATATAAATTAAAAGCTTTATTTTGTGCTTTATGCACTTTTTAAATCACTAAAATAAATTATTATGTAATATATTCTAACATATAAAAGATAAAAATTAGTAAATAATTATTTTTATTCACAATAGATTACATCAAGTATATTTACTTTATAACTGAATAATATGTAATTATTTATCTTTGATGCTAGGTAATTAGGTAGAAGAATGTAGATAATACTGGATTTGAGCTAAAGCTTCAGGAGTATCAGCGTCCCAGAAAAAATGAGCCGGATATTTGACAATATTGCTATAGAAATCAGGATTCATGACTACTTTGCGAGCTCCTTGATCACCTTGCAATTGCTCTAAATGTGTCCACATATGGGCGGGGAAAATAATAGGAGGTTTGATTCCTTCCTGATCGGCGGAAGCAATATAATCGATATCAGGCTGATGCAGATAGATCGTTATTAGTTCAGTTAACATCGTTGAGGTAATTAAAGGCTGATCGCCAAGCAAAATAAGTACGGCATCCGCTTGAGATAACCGTACTTGCTTCATGCCACAACGAATCGAATAGGACATTCCTAAATGAGCTTGTTCGCATACGACCGATAGCATTTTAGCAGGATATCGGTCTGTCCATTGTTGAATTTCTTGTTGCCATTCAGGCGAAGAATAAGGAGCAGTCACTGTTACTACCTGCTGAATCTGCTCCGTTGTCAAAACAGTAGACAGTACTTTACCACCGATAGTCATTATAGGCTCGGATCGATGAGTATCTTGTGCTGAATACAAAGGTAAGCTCAATTTGTCTTTACCCATACGACTACTTTTACCCGCTGTAAGCACTAATGCGGTGATGTTCATGTGTAACATCCTTTCTCGGTACAAGTACACGTCCACGTTTGACAGCGATCAGTTCTGCGATAATACTTATCGCTATTTCATCCGGCCCATCTGCTCCAATCGATAAGCCTACCGGAGAATGCAACGAAGGATACACTGGTAATTGATCCATTAACCGACGGGTTCTTTCTTTGGAACCCATAATGCCTAGATAAGCACAATGCTGATCTACCATCAATTCAACCCACTCTCGTTCACGCGGGAAATTATGACTCATTAAGATTATATAATCTTGTCCACTCGGTTGGATCTGTTCATACAAAGACTGCGGAAAGCCCACGATACATGTAGCTCCTTTGAACCGTTCCTCTGTACACAAACCAGCACGCCAATCCCCTACAACTACATCAAATCCAGATAACTGCGCCAGCGAACTAACAAGCATACTATCATCACCAGCACCAATTAGAATTAGACGTGGCTTAGGGCGATAAGTACGTACAAAAGTATACTGTTCCCGTTCTCCATAAGATATAGATTCAGTGCCTGAATTGGCATCGTGAGCTAGCATTAACGGTTGGTCTGATAATTGATAATCTATCTGCTGTCCATTTTTTTGAAATGAACGAGTAAGCACTACATTATCACCTTGATCCAAACGATCATTTAATTCACAAATCACATTCAAAAAGGAATCTCGGATGGGTTCTAACAAAATATTTAACAATCCACCACAGCCGATATTTTCGCCCCATGATAGATCATCGGCTGGTCGCATATCATATTCAACCATACACACTTGTGAACTGTTCCAGACATCATCTACACGAGCCACAAGATCACTTTCTAGACACCCCGGACTTATACTGCCGAATTGTTGACCATCAGCAGTCAGAATCATGGAGACTCCTTCTTTGCGGTAGGCATGTCCTTCTACATGGACAACAGTAGCAAGAACTGTACGTATTTGCTGTTGATGTTGAGATAAAGCGATTTTGCACAGGTCTTTCATATCCATGAGTCTCCAGCTCCTTTATTTTTGAATGTGAATAATGCAAATACTTTTAAGTAGGAAATAAATTGATATTACATACGTGTCATTAAACGTTTGATCGAACGATCAGATTCACGTAATACAATACTGCGATCGATGGTTTTGACGCGGCGATTTTCCAGTACAACACTGCCATCAATAATAACCGTATCCACATTACTGCGTGTTGCCGAATACACCACTCTAGAATATACGTCTACATCATATGAAGGGAAAGTATGATAATCTTCCAGATCAAGCAAGACCACGTCTGCTTTTTTACCTACTTCTAGACTGCCAATTTCTTTAGCCATGCCTAGCACTTCTGCTCCGCCCATCGTCGCCATACGCAATACTGTTCTAGCATCCATAACAGTTGGTCCATGAGGGACTTTCTGAATCAATGCCGCCAAGCGCATTTCTTGAAACATATCCAAATTATTGTTACAAGGGGCTCCATCTGCTCCAAGACCAACATGAATATGACGATTCATCAAATCTGGAATTTCAGCGATACCGGAAGAAAGCTTGAGATTAGAACCGGGGCAATGGGTTACTTTTACTCCGCGTTTATACAGAATCTGCTTTTCTTCTTCACTGAGCCATACGCAGTGTGCCAGAATTAAGCGTGGATTAGCCAGACCAATATGATCCAGATATACGATATTGCGCATTCCTCGTTCTTGTTCTACCAGTGAAATTTCTCCCCGATTTTCAGAAGCATGTGTATGCACTTTGACATGGTATTGAGCTGAAAGATCACGAACCTCGGTCAGTAAACGTTCTGTACAAGAAACAACAAATCGCGGACAAAATGCATACTGAATACGTCCACCGCCGAAACCATTCCATTTCTCAAGTAAATCTACACTTTTTTGAAGAGATTCATCGGTATTTTCTTGTAAAGGTTCAGGTACATCTGTTCCATGATCCATCATGACTTTACCGGAAATAACCCGTAGTCCACTTTGCGCCATCGCTTGAAAAGCAGAATCGGTATGGTGCACAGTCTCCATATCACAGATCGTTGTCGTTCCACTGGAAATGAGTTCGCCAATCCCGAGCAAAGCAGAATAAAAAATAGATTCTTCATCATGCGCCGCTTCCAGTGGCCAGATACGCTTACGTAACCAATCCATCAATTCCATATCGTCTGCTCGACCACGAAATAAGGTCTGACACAAATGAATATGCGTCTGAATAAATCCAGGCAATAACGTTTTGCCTCGTCCATCTATTTCTTGATCTGCATGATCATCCAAGTGTGGAGCCATTTTGACAATTTTATTATGTTCGATCAATAAATCACCAATAAATACTTCTTCACGATCGTTCATTGTCACCATCTGTGCTTGTCTAATCATGATGCTTCCCATGATGCTTCCCCCTCTGTCTCTATCCCGCTCTATATGCCGATCGCAATTCCATCACTGCGAGGATCAGCCGCGCCGCTAAATACACCCTGTTCATTAATCATAATCCCTTGCGCTTCACCCATTACCGCATCATAATCACGAATAGGTTCTACAATATGCCCGTAAGCTTCTAAGCGCGAATAAATATCTTCATATGAACGGCTTTCGATTTTTAACGTATCGCTTTGGTCGCCCCAAGTTCGTCCATATAACCATCGTGGCAATCCTATCGCTTGCTGGATATTTAATTGATAATCGATAACTCCGGTCAAAATAGATAATTGCGTCTGAGGTTGTCCTTCTCCGCCTTGTGTACCTAACAACAGATAAGGTTTACCATTTTTCGTTACCATTCCTGGCATCAATGTATGGAAAGTGCGTTTACGTGGTTCCAATACATTCGGTGCACGATCATCCAGTGAAAAGAATGATCCTCGATTTTGTAAAATCACACCACTATCGCCCGGCACATACGCAGATCCAAAATCGAAATATAGACTTTGAATAAACGAAACAGTGTTGCCTTCATTATCCGTTACAGCCGCATATGCAGTATCCTGACCCATTGCAGGTGAAAGATGCGGAGACGCTTGTGGATGATATTGCATGTCATACCATAATTTTTGTGCGTACTCTTTAGATAACAATTTCGCTAAAGGAATATCACGAAAAGCAGGATCAGTTAAATAACGATCTCGATCTTGAAAAGCTTTTTTAACCGTTTCTACTACCAGATGATAAAATTCAGGCGAAAAGCGGGCAATCGACGACAAATCTACATTTTCCAAAATATTCAGCATCATCAATAGCGAGAATCCCTGTGTATTTGGTGGCATTTGATAGACGACATGCCCTCGATAAGTAGTAGACACCGGTTCTACCCATTCACCTTGATGTGCTGCTAGATCTTCCTTCGTTAATACACTGCCATCTCGTTCTGTAGCTTCTCCAATCATCTGTCCGATAGATCCACTATAAAAGCATGCACTCCCTTGCTTGCCAATCAACCGTAGCGTCTGAGCAAGCTTGGTCTGAATAACGATATCGCCTTCTACCAGTGGAATACCATTAGGGCAGAATACCGATTGAAGATGCGTATCTTGCTGAATCCATTCCAGATCACGCATAATCCAGCGCGCTAGACTCGGTGAAGCTGGAAACCCTTCTTCTGCATATCGCACCGCAGGAGCTATAATTTCAGCCCACGACAACCGTCCATACTTTTTCCAGACCGCTTCCCAGGCATCTACCATACCAGGTACAGTCACTGCCGCTAAAGGACCACGACTTGGAATCGTTGTATATCCTTGCTTGGTATACCATTCAGGTGTTGCTTTGGAAGCAGAACGTCCACTTCCATTATAGCCTTCAATTTTGCCTGTATGACCATCGTGAATCAGAAAAAAAGCATCTCCACCAGGGCCTGTCATATGTGGATACACGACACCCAGTACAGCACTTACCGCAACCGCAGCATCGAATGCATTACCACCGGACTGCAAAATAAAAGCACCCGTCTGACTTGCCAAATAATGCGGTGCTGCAACCATTCCTCTACGCGATTGGGGCATAATGTTCACTGGTAGGTCACCTCTTTCTGACCAGCATATACATGAAGTGCTGCTTGCACACCTTGTCCTGCCGGCAATTTCACACCATGATGGATCAATACTGCTTCCAGTGCTCCCAAGACATGTAGTACATTTTTGCGACTACTGCTATATCCCATACTACCAATACGCCAGATTTTACCTTGTAATGGCCCAAAAGAACTGGCGATCTCAATACCGAAATCATGCAGTAACATCGAACGAACACTTTCTCCATCTACACCTGCTGGAATTTGAATACAAGTGACCACAGGTAATCGTGCACTATCATCGCCGAATAATTCTAATCCCATCCCGCGAATACCGGCTACAATTGCCGCTCCATTTTCAGCATGGCGGGCAAAGCGTGCTTCCAGACCTTCTTCTAGTAAAATACGCAATCCTTCACGTAATCCATATAACATGGTTGTCGCTTCTGTATGATGATTAAGTCGCTTAGGACTCCAATAATCTTGCAATTGCGCCAGATCAAAATAGTTACTAGCGATACGATTGTGTCCAGACATACCTGCTAACGGAATATCGCTTGCAGCCCGAAGTCCACGTTCTATACTTTTACGTCCTTGAATCTTACGTTCAACTCGATCATTATACGTAATAGGCGCCATGCCTGAAGGAACAGACAAACATTTCTGAGTACCACCCATTACTGCATCGACTTTCCACTCATCGGTATAAAAAGGAACGCCACCGATTGTAGCTACCGCATCGACAACAAACAGCACATCGTTTTCCCGGCAAAAATGTCCGATTTCAGATAAAGGTTGCATACATCCTGTCGATGTTTCACCATGTACCATCGCTACGATAGTAGGGCGATATTGAACGATCGCTTGCTTTACAACCTCCGGGTCAAATACAGTTCCCCATTCCGTCTCGATCGTCACAACTTCTGCACCACAACGCTCCGCAATTTCAGTTAATAAATGACCAAATCGTCCGTAGATTGGAACTAGCACTTTATCACCTGGTTCGATCAAGCTCACCATCACTGCTTCTAGCCCTGAACGCGAAGTGCCATCTACTGGAAAAGCCCATTGATTTTGGGTCATATACAATTCGCGTAACATTTCCATCGTTTCGTTCATAATATCGGTAAATGCAGGATCAAATTGTCCCAAAATAGGCATCGACATGGCTCGTAATACACGCGGATCGACTTCTACAGGACCGGGTGTCATAATCGTACGCGGGGGTGGAGATAAGTCTTTATAACGCTTCATGGCCTTCACCTCGATAAGCATATTGATATAGCAATTCGGTCAGCACTTTGAAGCCCTGTATTATATCGGCTTCGGCTGTATATTCCAGTGGATTATGACTAATTCCTTCACGACTTGGTACAAAGATCATCGCAGAAGGACACTCTACACCGAAAATTTGAGCATCATGCCCTGCTCCACTTGGTAAGGATAGCGATGATATGCCTGCTTGATCACATACATGTTGCAAATCATCAATCATTGCTTGATGCATGGGCACAGGTTCAGCTCGTAAATGCTCTTTCCAAGAGAGTGTTAATCCTTCTTGCTCTGCTATCGCTGAAATTTCTTCATATAGAGCATCTGTATAATCATTCAATATTTGATGATCCAGATGACGAATATCCAATGTAAATGTGGTTTCGCCTGCAATCACATTCGGTACATTCGGTGATACTTGAAGACTTCCGACTGTAGCGACCAATGGATCACCCCACTCTAGTGCAGAACGCTTCACACTACTAATCATCAATGCTGCACCTGCCAATGTATCTCGACGCCATTGCATCGGTGTTGTGCCTGCATGATTACTTTCACCGAGCACTTTCACTTCAATCCGGCGTTGGCCTACAATCCCTGTGACTACACCGATCTGATGCTCTGTTCGCTCCAGTACAAATCCTTGCTCAATATGAAGTTCAATATAAGCAGCAAATTCGCGCTGACATGGCGTGTATATCGATCCTTCTCCAAACCCTGCTTGCTTCATCGCTTGCTCTAAGCTAATACCGTCTCGATCTTTCACTACCGGAACTTCACTCACCTGATACGAGCCAGTGATATTACCTGATCCCCAATAGGTTAAAGGAAATCGGCTACCTTCTTCTTCTGCTAGTGATATCACTTCAATCGTTCGTAACGGTTCTCCATACGTTTCTTTCAAATAAGAAAGTGCCAGTACCCCTGCAACAACACCTAATGCTCCGTCATATTTGCCGCCAAATACAACTGTATCGATATGAGAACCTGTGACAATCGGTAATTGTTCTGACTGCTTACCTACTAACCGCCCTGTAAGATTTCCTACTTGATCGTAAAAAGGTTCTAATCCTTCATTTTTCATATAATGGAACAATGCTTGTTGAGCTTCTAACCAAGCAGGAGTATACAATAATCGAGTGACTCCGCCTTGCTCATCCGCTCCAAATTGAGCCAGCCATTCCACCATACTGTGTAACTTTGCACTGTAATTTTCGATCATTGGCGCTGCTTGCTTAGCCATGAATCACTCCTCCTGTCTGATAAGCAATAAATTGTCCTATACATGTATCAGTCAATCCAGATTGCTGATCATATACGATATGTCCACGTACCATCGTTTTCTGCACAGTGGAGGAAAACGAATATCCTACATAAGGGCTTTGACGATGTTTATCATAAAGATCATCACGTTCTAACGTATGAGATTGCCCTAAATTAACAAGCACCAGATCAGCATCCATTCCTATTGCAATCTGACCTTTAGACTTGGATAAGCCTACACGTTCAGCCGGATGCTTTGATAACATATTCGCTATAGCTGGCAAAGGAATCTGACGTTGATGATAAGCTTCTTCTAGCATCAATAGTAACGTGCTCTGTGCGCCAGATATACCGCCCCATGCTTCAAAAAAGTTGTCTGATTGCTTCATTTCAGGCGGACAAGGAGAATGATCGGAAGCGATAATATCTATAAGCCCAAGCGTGACTGCCTCCCAGAGAGCCGATTGCTCTGTAATATGACGTAAAGGCGGTGCACATTTAGCAAGTACGCCTTGATCCTCTACATCTTGATCTGTAAGTACCAAATAATGAGGACATGTCTCTACCGTTACATTGAGTCCTTCTTGCTTAGCGGCTGTGATTATATCGACTGCTTCCCGACTACTAATATGCACAAAATGCAATGCACAATTCGTCTGACGACTATACTCCAGTGCCCGCTTTACAGCAATTACTTCAGCTTCGATCGGTCTGGAATTCAGATAATCTCTAACTCCTGTTCTGCCTTCGGCTATTGCTTGCTTGGACAGCGCAGATACGGTTGGTTCATCTTCAGCATGCAAAGCAAGCACATGACCTAATCTAGCGATCTCTTTCATACCGGCACGTAACGTAGTATCGTCTGCCCTGGTGAAAATATCTTCTCCTTCTCCACCTGGTTCTGACATAAATGCTTTGAACCCGACTACACCGCCTGCTGATAATCCTGCTAATTGATCGACATTGCCTTCTACCAGCCCACCCCAGAGCGCATAATCGACATAAGAGTGTTGCTTGGCTACTTGCTTTTTGGCATCCAGATGTTCAGCATTCGTAGTCGGCGGTACACCATTCAGCGGCATATCGACATAAGTGGTAATTCCTCCTGCGGCAAGAGCAGCCGAACCGGTCTGGAATCCTTCCCAACTGCCTAATCCTGGTTCATTAAAATGAACATGAATATCTACAGTTCCCGGTAAAATATGCAATCCTTCCGCTTGAATTACAGGTACTTCATGCGTATAAGGGATAGAAGGAGTTAGCGATTGTATTTTGCCATTTCGAATACCGATATCCAGTTTGGCTACACGATCTGGTAATACAATAGTGCCTCCAGTAATAATCAGATCCAGTTCTGGTTGCATCCTCTACACTCCTTCTCACTATTCTAAAGTTTTGATCTGTTAGGCTTGGTTCTTATCCGATAAAGATGAGTGGTCTGTCTGGTGTTGATATATTGGACTGATTAGCTTCCGCGATAAGTGCTGTATCCACCGGGAGCTACCAATAAAGGAATATGATAATTTTGTTCAGTATCTATAATATGGAAGCGTAAAGGAACCATTTCCCACAATAATGTGTCTGCTGTACTGATACCAATGTCACGATGATAATCACCAACGTAAAAGATCAGTTCGTATACTCCAGTCTGCATATCTTCTCCTGCTAGCAATGGTTGATCGACACGTCCATCTGCATTTGTAAAAGCTGTAGCAAGTAATGTCTGCTTTTGACGATCATACAGCTCGATTTTGACTCCTTCGGCGGGTGTGCCTTGTACCAAATTCAACACATGAGTTGTTATTTTACCGCTCACTTGCTTCACCTGCTTTCTAAATTAACCTAATTCTCTTGTGACAGAATATAACGCAGAATCATTAGGAAAGAGATAATCCTTGCTCTTCTGCCCACATTTGCAGTCTCAACCCTGCAATGGTATGTACCTGTCCAAGAGCTGTCTGAAATTCTTCTTCAGCCGGCTTTCCTGTTCGATCACGCATAGATTCTAAAATCTGATCAGTCGTTTTTCCTTTGACTGCCAAAATAAAAGGAAATTGATATTGCTCGGTATACACACGATTCCGTTCAGCTAATTGTTCATATTGCTCTGCCGATAGTCCGGTTAGTCCTGCTCCTGCTTGTTCTGATTGCGAGTGGTCACTCATTTCAATTTTGGTTCCCAAATCTGGATGTTGTCTTAATAACGTTAATTGGGTAGAAGTATCTGATTCAGATACAATCTTTTTCATCGTATTTAACATATCTTGTAATGTATTAAACGGTCTATGCTCCCATGCCTGCTCTGTAATCCAAGCAGAATGTTCATATAAGCCGCCAAATTGTTGTAAAAATTCTTCTTTAGTCCATGATTGCCATGATTTCTGTGTATGTTCCAAATCTATTCCTCTTTTCGTTCATTCTTTTTTATCATTTTACGTAAGGTTATAGAACATATCAACTAATCGGATATAATTTTGTTATATAACATAACATTGAAGTAGTGTTTTGTGAATAATACAAAAAACCCTCACCAAAAGGCAAGGGTCTTTATCATAATCATACATCACTTGAATCGATTGAAAATTTTATACGATACTCAATAATCTATGCGGTTGTAAGTATATCTAGCATCATTAGTATCGTTACTACTATTTCACTTATGACTGTTGTTTATCTTTCAAAAATTTGCGAAATGTAAACACCATTTTAAGTTTGAGTAGATCATTTGTCTTTTTAAAATCCATCTGCAACAGACCACCGATCTTATCCATCCGGTATGTGACTGTATTGCGATGTACATATAACTGTTTAGCCGCTTCATTAATTAGTCCATCATTTTCAACAAAAGCTTCAAGTGTATTCATAAGCACCTGATTAGGATCGCTATCTTTGATCAGTAACGGTTCCAGTATTTTATGACAATATGTCTCCATAATATTTTCAGGAACATACTGAAAGACATAAGCAAATTCTAACGTTTGAAATTGTAAAGCAATATGGGTCATTCCAAAGCGCTTCGCTAACTTGCGAGTCTCCAGTGTTTCTTGATGAGCTTCACGTAAAGAACTGGATTCTGTTTTGATTTTACTAATCCAAAAGCGCGGACTACCTCCATCATGACCAAGAGACTCCATATCTTCAAATCGATTGATCAAAAACGTAGATAATTCCTCACCGTAATCTCGTTCAGATGGACAAGCATAGATCGATAATATCCCTTCTTCAATCCGAAAATGTTGAGAAGGAAACAACTGCATTAGCGGATTATACTGTAACTCTTGATGAATCTGTGCCAGACGCTTTTCTGAAGAAAATGCTTGTGGTTCAAGTGTTGTTAATACGCATTGATAGGGGCCAGGAAATAGATTAACTCCTAAACGCCCTGCTCCTTCAGTCAGATCATCCAGAGACATTCGTTTGGATAAATATTGTGTAACCAGTGTGCGCATTTTGTCTTGTACCCCAGGATTCACATGTTCGCGGTACGTCGTATCCATATGAAAAGCTAATACTTCAGCAGCTTGCTGAAATAATTCTTCTTCTTCTTTCAGTGGCATCGAGCTATCTGTAAATACTAACAAAAATCCGTACTGTTCACTACGCTTCATAATAGGAACACGATAACAACTACCCGCGTTCCATTTCACGCGCGTCGGTGACATTTTCCAGGGCCATCCTTGAAGTACACTGTCTCCGCCTTCGCCACCATTATATAGAATATGTCCGCGTGAACCGATAATCGCTATCGGGTATTTCAAAATATCTTCCAGTACAGCAAATACATTTCCCTGTTGATCCTGATTAAGCGCAAACTGCATCAAACGCTTTTGCTTATGTAAAACCGATTGCAACAGTTTGGTGCTCCGTTCATGTTCTGCTTGAAAAAGAGCATTCATCTGATCCGAAAAAGTAAATTGAAACGGAAGCTCAAGTAATGGAAATTGTAAACGATTGGCTTCGTCAATAATAGCCTGTGGAATCACTTCCCAAAATCGTCCTAACTTCACTCCAAGTCCTGCACAACCACGTTCATTTAACTTTCGCATCAATTTGATAGCTTCTTCTTCACTGTCTTTCATAATAAAAGCAGTGGTAAACAACATTTCTCCGCTTTTGATCCAGTCGGCGATATCTGGCGCGTCCATAACATTCACAGACTTCATAAGTCGTGACGTTCCCCGGGCACCCGCAACAAGGCGCGCTTCAGACAGAGGATACACTGCAAGCGCTTCTTGAACTGTTAATTGCATACGAGTACCTCCTATTCCGCTAACATCTATACGAAATTCCAAATAATATTGTGATGTATTATAACATACAAATCATTTGCATTAGTATAACGATTATTTATACCTTTTCTCTTATATGTATGATGTATACAAAAAATATGTATGATTTATGCAAAAAAATACACCCTTTGATCCACTATAATTGATGTCTGATTTAATCATTAGCCAGACTTATAGAGACAAAGAGTGTATTTGAAATTGCCAATTATATTGCAGTAGGTCGGTTTATTCTTCTTCCTCTTCTACTTCATAACGACAGAGATAACGTTCAGAAGCCGCGTTCAGCTCTCCATTACCAATAACTGTAAAGCCAATATTACGATAAAACTCTGCTCCTTCATCATCTGCTTCAGCAAGCAGAACAGAAGGCTGAGCTGTTTCTAACAATTCTAACAAAATACCGCGTCCATATCCTTTACCACGTTCATGCGGAGCAATGGCTAAATGACGAATACGTAAAATGTCCGTTGTATCTGCTTGTTCAACACAGCCGATCACGCCAATCCATTCGCCATCTTCTTGATATCCATATAAGTGCATCTGATCCTGTGTATGATACTGTTCAATCACAGCCTCCAACACTTTTGGATCAGGAAATACAGCATATGATAATAATTCCTGTAATTGTGGTTGTTCTAATTTTTGATCGATCCGTTCTAACACAATGTATTCCTCCTGTACGGTTTGCTTGACTACTTCTCTATTTTACATGATGTGTCAAACAGCTACACAGTACACTATGATAATAATGTTTAGCTATTATTGATCTGTAGGTTCTTGTACTTGTTGTAATACTTCAGGATGAGCTTGAGCCTCTTCCTTACACGCTGCAAATGTAATCCAATTGCCTTGCAGTTCGATCTCTTTGCCATCTTTGGTTTCTTCGATCGCTTGTGCTACTGCTTTGCGTTCGATAATATTCCAGTCTTTATAATATTCATTTAAAAGCTCTAACAATTGTTCTGTCGTCAAATTCAGCTCAATATTGCCTTCTTCTGCTTCTTGAGTTTTTTGATCGACTTGCTGAACAGAAGAAGTCATAGAAATTAAATGAATACCGCCTGTACGAGTACCTGCTTGCATACTATGAATAACTTTTTGCAACGATTCTTTGGATGACACATGCTCCAAGCATCCGGTAGCAATCATATAATCGTATTCATCAGGTTCAATATGATAACTTTCTACATCGCTGGTAACAGCTTCAATCCGATCAGCGACTTTATATTCTTCCGCATATCTCTGCAATTGTTCAATCGCGGAATCCAGCAAATCTACTCCTACTACCACACCGCCTTCAGTTAATTGTTGAGCAACTGGAATTGTATGTCTCCCCACTCCACAAGCCATATCCAATACTTTTGGTGCCGGTGTATATTTTTGCAGACGTGCTAACAGCTCCATCACAATCGGCGTAGGCCCTGCCATCCATGTGCCGGGTTCAAATAATTTATTTTCTTCATAAAACTTTTCATGGTAATCGGATTCCGACTCTCTAGCTGTATCGAATGCTGCGCACATCAGGTATCGCCCCTTATCTTCAATTGGTATATCTACCATTACCCAAGTAATCACATATTCTAAAGGGGAACGCTTATTTATTTATTCATGTATACCAAAAAAGGAACCTGCAAAGTGCAGATTCCTTTGTAATTCTTTTTTATTTGACTAAATGCTCTAGTTCCCGACATGCTTGTTCATAAGCAGGAACCAGCAATTGGACAAGCTCTTGAACTCCTCGCAAATCATCTTCTTTAGCTAGAGTCTCAATCTGATGCAATAATTGCGCCATATATTTAATTCCTATACTCAAGCTACCCGATTTGAGTTCGTGTGCGGCTTCAGACAATTCGGCTGCATCTTTACGAAGAACTAACTTATTTAATCGTTCTAGCTTAGTAGGAGTCTCACTTTTGTACATTTCGATTAGTGTTCGCAATACTTCTGGATCACCATCATCATTCAATTCCAATATTTCTTGAATAACACTCATATCTAATGCTTTTTCATGGACGATATCTGGAAGCCATTTACGCATCATGACCGTTAGACTTTCAAGATTAACCGGCTTGGTCAAAATATCATTCATCCCTGCATCAAGACACTTCTGCCGATCTTCCTGACTTGTATTACCTGTTAGAGCAATAATGGGTACAGGTAAGCGCATCTCTGCTGTTTCTAATTCGCGAATTTTGTGAGTGGCTTGCAGACCGTCCATAATAGGCATACGGTTATCCATCAAAATTAAATGATACGTTTGTCCAAGATATCTGGAGATGGCTTCTTGCCCGTTGCTGACTGTATGAACTTGTTCCATTCCCATCTTTTTCAGTTGTAGTTGAATCACCTGACGATTGATAGGATTATCTTCTACAATTAATATCGCTTTATCCGTCTGTTTATGATGCAAATGAGAAGGAAGTTGATTATAATCGATCTGCTGTTCATCGAGACTCGTATGGATTAACTCTTGAGTGTCCGAAGAAGCTTGAACTTTTTTGAGCGGAATATCGAACCAAAAAGTTGACCCTTTATTTTCTTCACTTTTCAAATCAATCGTTCCTTCCATCAGCTCTACAAATGATTTACATATGGAGAGCCCCAGCCCCGTTCCTTCCACATCGTTTTTGCCAGGTTGATCAGCTTGTGCATAAGGCTGAAACATATTTTTTTGATTTTCTTCTGAGATGCCGATTCCTGTATCTGTAACTTCGATGTGAAGAACTTGTGAATTTGCACTATTATGTTTCAATTGTATACTGACTTCGATCTTTCCTTGTTTGGTAAATTTATTAGCATTGCTGAGCAAATTAAGCAAAATTTGTCTGATTCTGCCGCCATCACCTACTAACTCATTCTCTACCCGGTAATCAATAAAAGCCGAAATCACATTTTCATTTTTTTGCGCTTTGGGTTCACTTAATCGAATAATATGATCCAATAATAATCGCAAATCGATAGGCTCTTCTTGCAATCGCATTTTGCCGGCTTCCATTTTGGAAAGGTCCAACATATTGTTAATCATACTGAGCAACAATTCAGCCGACTCTTGAATTAACATCACAGACTGCTGTTGCTCTGTCGATAATCCAGAACTCATCAGAATTTCGGACATACCGATCATTCCGTTCATCGGTGTACGTATTTCATGAGTCATAATCGCCAAAAATCGAGCGCGTGCTTGATTGGCATGAATAGCTTCTTCTTTGGCAGCATTCAACTCAGCATTTGTTTTGGCTAACTGACGTTGTAGCGTTACCATTTCATTATTCATTGCTGAAAATTCAGCTAATATTTGTTCTTCTTGATACTTGCCTTTGATCATCTTATGGGAAAGATCTTCTATAGTTTTACGCAAAATAGTAATTTCTTGTTCAGCATTCGTCATTGCGTTCATCTTCCCTTCTAAAGGCTATTCAACCTTTTACCGAGGGCTGGCTGCCTGAATCATTCAGGGCTACTAAGCTTGTCGCTATTTCAACAGCTTCATTTGCATCAGGTGCAAAACCATCTGCCCCAACTCGCTTCCACAGTTCCCTGTCAATATTAAACGGCAATCCGCCGACAATGATTTTGACATATCTGGTTGATTCTTCAGCGCGAATTTTTTCAATTAAGTCTTGCACTAAATGAACGTGAAAGGTCATTGTTGCAGAAATAGCAATTACATCCGCCTGATGATGCACAATGGATTGTAAAAGACTGTGATCTGGAACATTCGCACCTAAATAATAGGTATTCCAGCCTTCCATTTCAAAAAAATCAGCCAACATTCGAATCCCGATCTCATGTTGTTCTTCTCCCACACAAGCCGCAACTAAGCGATATCGTTCCTCACCTGCACTTATCCAATATGGATACAGACGTGAAATGATACTTTGTGTTGCTGCTGTACAAAAATGTTCTTGAGCAATATTGATATCACCAATTTGCCATAATCGACCGATCTCGTATTGTACAGTCTGGAATATATGAATGTATATATCTTTGATAGGAGTATCGTTTTCAAGAAGATGTACGATAAGCGCGTAGGCCTCTTTGCGTTCTGTACGTAGCAAACAATCTAGATATTGTTTCGCTTCTTTTCCTAATAACGAGGTATCCACCATATACGATGTTTGCGATTCACTTGTTTGAACATGATGTATACCCATATCCAGATAATCAATTACATTGGATTTATGAGGATGATCAAAACTTTTTTGAAGCGCTTTTTTGATCGCATATAAATTTATCAATAAATCTTGTTCAGAGACTCGATATCCATGTAACAGTACTTTTAGCCATGAAATATAATTCATAAACAAACTTGGACTTTTCATCAGTACACTTTCAGCTAAATAGCTAATCGTATATAAAGAATCTTGCTTGGTTCTTATTCTGCCATTGGGTCCAAATCGTTGTATTAAATCCGGTTGCTGGCGATACTGCATCTGTGTTACTTTTTCTGCAAATCGATCTGCTTGCGATATTAATTGCTGTCCTGCTGTTCCTTCTCGTTGTAGTGCCATCGCGCTGACCTCCCTGTCATAAAGACCTTACGAGGATCAATTCGCTTGCACAGATCGTAAGATGTGTTTATAACTGCTGATTATTCAGCTTATGATTATATCCAGAATGTATACCTTGCTGAAATTTTCCCATAGATTGACGAATTAAGCAAGTTCTATAGGTTGCATTTCGCATACAAAACCCACTTTTCCTACATATATAAATGTAAAAAAACAGAAAAAGCTGTTAAGAATCAACAGCTTTCGTTTTTTAAACGTATTTGTAGAGCGAACTGATTTGATAACGTTTGCGGATCGGTCACAATTTCCCACTGAATACCGATTTTTTCTTCTATACTCGATATCATATCTGAATGTAATACTAATCCAGATAATTTGTTTCCGGTTTGGGTATAATCACGATGTTCTTGCAGTTGAAATCGGAAGTGTAAAAGTCGTTTGACACCGCCAATATGGATAAATTTGAATCTATACCCTTCTATGATCGCTTGTTCCCAGGGATCGTTCATATCGGTAGCTATCTGTAGACGGTCTACCATATCCATTTGTGGATCAGCGACTTTGGCTAATAACGCTGTCCATTCTTGGTTATGAATAGATGAAATGATAGTTGCTGCATCCAATCCACTGCTCATACAATTCTCAATCCATAATCCTACTGGTAATGACAACTTCACTTTTTCCAAAAAGGACTCTGTCATAAATTAACCTCTGCTGGAATATCGATATAATGCTTGATCCAATCATTCACATGGGTTAACAAGTCTACACGATAGCTAGGCTTACCGCTTTTGAGTACCATATGGTTAGAATCAGGATAGCGAACCATCTTCGTCACTTTGCCTTGACGTTTGAGTGCAGTATACAATTGTTCTCCTTGTTCAATAGGACAACGCATATCCTGCTCTCCATGAATAATTAGTAGAGGTGTCTCTATATGCTGAACATGAGCTAATGGCGATTGTGACCATAACTTTTCAAAATCTGCCCATGGATTACCACCAATGATCCCTTCTGTGTAGGAAATCCCAATATCGCTTATTCCATAAAAGGAAATCCAATTGGAAATACAACGTTGTGTAACAGCTACACGAAAACGATGATCATGAGCGATAATCCAATTCACCATAAGCCCGCCATAGCTACCACCGCATATACCTAATTGCTGTTCATCACATTCGGGATGATGTTGTAACACATCATCTACTGCTTCTAACAGATCACGATAATCGCCACCACCAAAATCTTGACGACATGCTTGAGCAAAATGCTGTCCATACCCGAAGCTACCACGCGGATTCACCATCATTACAGCATAGCCTTGTGATACTAATGTCTGCATTTCATGGCTATACGCATCGGAATACATCGCATGTGGCCCACCATGAATCTGTAAAATCAATGGAATTTTAGAATCATTATCTGCTATATGCGTTGGCTTCATAAACCATCCTTGAATATGGATACCTTCTTTATTGGTATACCAAAATAATTCGGGTACAGCTACGTTATAATCAGCTAACCATTGATGATTGTCTGTTAATGGCTTTACTTCCTCCCATTGGATATTAGATACTGGAAGAAATGGAAATTCAACAAATTCATATGGATGAGTTGCATCAGCAACCAAAGCCACCATTATATTTTGTTGTGGAGCATAGACAATCTGATGAATATCTTTTCCACCTGTTGTTATCGGCGTGCATATTCCTTCTTCAGTAAGACGATATAGATCTACACTTCCTTGATAAGTTCCTAATACATAAATAGATTGTCCATCTGCACTATAGATCGGCCCGGGGATAGCAGCCGCATTCTTCATATCATTCAGTATAAAATTACCGAACTGGATCTGCGATTGTGGTGTTAATGAACGTATTTGTTTGGTTGATCTATCGATCCGGTATACCTGATTCTGAGTACCACTTCCATATTCTCGATCATTGGCAATACATGTCCATGACTTTCCATCCGGTGCATATGCTAATTGAGTAATCATCCGATCATGATTTGTATAGATTTCTGTATGTCCAGAAGACAGATCTAATGTGTACAAATCTTGATAAAAAACGAGATCCATATCACTATATATAATAGAAGAGTTTTTTTGAGCAAGGTAACTAATTTCGGTTCCATCCGGTGACCAGACAGGAGCCGAAGCATCAAAATCACCCTCTGTGATCTGTTGGATATGACGAGTTGATAATTCAAGCAAAAACAGATGTTGATATGTTCCATTCCACAATCCAGAACCTTCTGCTTTGGGTGTAGTTCGCTCTATAATTTGTCCACGATCAGGTACATGTGCTTCTACTTCATGTGTTCCGATCACACGACTTGTTATAGCGATAGACCGTCCATCTGGAGACCAGCGAAATAAGCCAATCCCACGTTCAAGCTTGCTATACTGATTGATTGAGCTATCGATCATGTCCATTATCCACAATTGTGGCTTATTATCTGTTTTACGAATAAAGGCTAAATATCTTCCATTTGGAGACCAGCCAGGTGCTGTATCATAATCGCCATCGGTTATTCTTTTCTTTTGCGTGCGATCGGCGGATAGATAATAGATATGCGTTTTGTATTGATTGCGTTCACGATCAATGATTTTGTGTACATAAGCTACAGCCCCATCAGGATGAATAGAAGGATCACTGACCCAGTTATATTTGTATAAATCTTCAGGTTGTATCGTCTTTTGACTCATCAGAATAGGCTCCTTTACAGATGTAATAAGGATTGATATTAGAGTTTTTTTATCGCTTTTGTTATAGATTAAGATTGATCATTTGTAATGCGAGGATCTAATTTATCCCGTAACCAATCTCCTAGAAAAATAACGCCCAGTACTGTAAATGTAATCGCTAATCCTGGAAAAGTAGCCACCCACCAACTGGTCGCAATATATTGTCTGCCATCACTAAGCATTCCACCCCAAGATACATCAGGAGGTTTGATGCCCAGTCCAAGAAAGCTAAGCGACGCTTCCATTAGAATCGTTGTCGCTACATTCATACTGGAAATAACGATCAATGATGACATCACATTCGGTAAAATATGACGGAATAGTAAGCGACCCTGCCCTGCTCCTGCTGATTGCGCAGCTTTGACAAAATCGCGTTCTTTAAGACTTAACACTTCACTGCGAATCACTCTCGCATACGACACCCAGTTAGTTAACCCGATTACAATAATCAAAGTCAGCAGTCCAGGCTGAGTGACAGCAAGTACAACCAACGCTAATAATATTGAAGGAATCGCTAGAAATGAATCTGCAACACGCATAATAATCGCATTGATCCATTTGCCATAATAACCGGATAATAATCCCAATACCGCTCCAATCATACCGGATACCAGTACTGCGCCTACACCGACAATTAAAGATACACGAGCTCCGTATACAATTCGGCTCCAAATATCACGACCTAGATTATCTGTACCTAACCAGTAGCTAGATTCTCCTCCATCTAACCATACCGGAGGCTTGAGTCGTTTGAGCGGTGCAACTGAAGCAGGATCATGAGTTGCCAGCCATGGTGCCAGCAACGCACATAACACTACCGCCAAAATAATAAGTAATCCCAACGTACCGGTTTTACTTTTCAACAATTGACGGATCATTCCTTGATCAGGCATATCTTATCATCCTTTCTACCATTCATTCCTGATCAACGGTATGTAATACGAGGATCAAGCAGACGATACGTAATATCAGTTAATAGATTTCCTATAATAACAATTAGTGCAATTACAAATACTGCCGCTTGTACAATAGCCATATCATGTGTATTAACAGCAGTAACTAGAAGTTGCCCCAATCCTGGCCATGCAAACACAGTCTCTGTAATCAATGTTCCGCCGATTAGACTGGTAAATTGTAGACCTACAATAGTCACTACAGGAATTAAGCCATTGCGAAAAGCATGCTTCATCACAATAATAAACGGGCCTAATCCTTTACTTTTGGCTGTGACTATATAATCTTGATGCAAAATTTCCAGCATACTGGAACGAACCAATCGCGTCATCTGTGCTCCAATACCGATACCCAGTGTAAAAGCAGGCAATACTAAATGTTCGATTCCACCTCTACCCGATACAGGTAAAGCACCTAATATGACTGAAAATAATAAAATCAACATAATACCCATCCAAAAGTTCGGCATCGCTTTGCCTATAACCGAAATACCAGATATCAATAAGTCAGTAAAGGTATTGCGCTTTACTGCTGACAAAATACCTAACGGAATTGCCATTACAATCGCAAAGATCATCGCTGCGACTGCTAATTCAAAACTAGCTGGCAAGCGCTCTAATACAAGTGGTAATGCCGATTCTCCATAACGAAACGAAGTCCCAAAATCGCCTTGAATCGCACTGCCCAAAAATGTAATGTACTGCTTATATAATGGTTGATCTAAGCCCAATGCTTCTGTAAGTACAGCACAATCTTCTGCTGTCGCTGTCTCGGGTAACATCAAAGCTACAGGATCACCAGTTACACGTACCAAAATAAAAACGATTAACGATACAAGTAGCAATACCGGAATAATTTGAAGTAGTGATTTCACAATATAACTTTTCAAGCTAATCACCTCCGTACCTAGCATATAGTGCTTACATTTCAATAATGACGATAACAAAAAGCAGGGAAGATCCAGTGCCATCCCTGCTTCATTTTGTTATCCATTCACAGGTGTAATATCATCTGCATAGAACATTTCATCACTTCTTGGCGTAAATTTCACACGACTATCTGCTCCATAAATGCCTTCCATTTGGAACAAGTACACTGCCGGGCGTTCTTCTGCCAGAATCTGCTGTACTTCTTGGTATTGTTTTTCACGTGCTGTTGGGTCCATATTTACAAGTGCATCTTGCAACAGCTTTTCCACTTTAGGGTTGTTATAGTCTGTTTCGCCTGCTGCTTCTGTTTTGAGATAACGATTGTAGTTATTAGAAGCATCGAATAACGAATTACCAATTCCAATCATAAAGATTTCTTTAAATGACTTGGAGCTATAACGTTCACTAAAAGCACTAGGTTCAAGCACTTCTAGATTGGCTTTGAATCCTGCTTCATTAAGCATCGCTGCTACTACTTCCGCATATTCTTTGTATTGAGAAGATACCGTCATATTCAGCTCTGCTCCGGTATGCCCTGATTCTTGTAATAATTGTTTGGCTTTGGCTGGATCATATAAGGTCTGTTTGTATAATGAAGGATCAGCTCCAAAATTACCCGGTGTTACAGAGGTACGTGTCACAATTCCTGCTCCGCCTGCAATACTATCTACAATTCCTTGCTTATCAATAGCCAAGTCAATCGCTTCACGTACTTTAGGATCAGCAGTTACTGTCCCTTCGGTTTCACGCAAAATCAATTGCAATACACGTTGGATAGGAGCTTTGACAATTTGTTTGCCTTCTTCACTTTGAATACGTTCGACATCTGTTGAAGGAATACCTGAAGCAATATCAATACCACCTGCTAACAATTCTGATACACGTGTTGAAGCTTCTGGAATCGAACGGAACACAACCGTATCCCATTTCGGTGCATCTCCAAAGTATTTATCATTTTTAACCAGTTCTACACGATCATCTTTGATCCATTTGCTAAATTTGTAAGGCCCCGTACCGACTGGATTTTTAAGAAACGCATCGATTCCTTTGTCTTTGATATACTTTGATGGAAGGATTCCTGCACCCATTTTGGATAAACGATTTAATAACAATGGATCAGGGCCATCGGTAATCATATCTACTGTATAATCATCAATCACTTTAACTTGTTGGATAGATTTGAAGTACGAATTTTGTTTGAGGGCACTGTCTTTGGCGACACGATCAATCGTATATTTCACGTCTGCCGCTGTAAAAGGATCCCCATTGTGGAATGTTACACCTTCACGTAGCTTGAATCTCCATGTTGTATCATTGATCTGCTCCCATGAAGTCGCCAGTACAGGTACTTTCTTTTGTTCATTATCATTTTTGACTAAATAATCGAGCATATTTACCAGTACTGCTTCACTAGACGTATTGTTATTATTATGCGGATCAAAACTTTCAATATCAGTTGCATTGCCGATAGTTAATGTTTTGCTGTTGGTAGCGGAATCAGTAGATGTTCCTTTGCTACTACCACAACCTGCTACGACCACTGCTACTATAAGTAGTAATACTGTACTTGTTATCCAGGACTTTGTTTTCATATTGTTCACTCCTACCCCTTTTGAGATCATATTTATCTTTATGTGTGGTGATTCACTGGTTGATCCAAGTAATGTAATGCAATAGCAGACAGCATAGCCACACCGTAAGGAAGTGCCGATTCATCCAGATCGAACATCGGATGATGCAGTGGATAAGAAGTCTCTGGCTGTCCATTGCTTGTCCCTAAGCGGAAAAAGACTGCTGGTACTTGTTCTGCATAAAAAGCAAAATCTTCGCCACCTGTAGAAGGGCGTGTATATTGCCACTCCGGCCCTGCTGCCATCAGATCACAAGTGGCTGTTAAAAAATCAACCATCTGATTATCATTTTTGACAACAGGATAATTCATTTGATAATCCAGCTCATAATCAGCGCCAAATGATGAGACAATGCCTTCTATAACCTGCCTGATCTTGATCGGCATTTGCGCACGAACTTCCGCAGACAATGTACGTACAGTTCCTAGCATGTTCACTTCTGAAGCGATAGCTGCTGCCATCGTTCCTCCTTGAATCTGACCAATACTTACAACTGCTGTCTCCAGAGGGTCTATCATACGACTTGTGATTTGTTGCAAGGCAGAGATCACTTGAGCAGATACAGTGATCGCATCGACTCCTTCATGCGGACGCGCCCCATGTCCTCCTTTGCCGATAATACGAAGAGTAAAAAAGTCAGCCGAAGCAAAAGCTACCCCTTTACATACTGATACTTCTCCTATCTGCAAACTCGGAAAAACATGTAGACCAGCCATTGCATCCACATGAGGATGCTCTAGTACACCGTCTTGAATCATCGCATCTGCTCCTGCTAATCCTTCTTCTGCCGGTTGAAAAACAAATTTGATATTGCCGGATGCCGGTCTACCGATAGAAGTCAACAATTCAGCGGCACCCATCAGCATCGTGGTATGAGCATCATGACCGCACAGATGAGCTTTGCCTTCCGTTTGTGAAGCATAACTCGTTTGCTTGGCATCTTGAATCGGTAAAGCATCCATATCAGCCCGCAATCCAATCGTTGGGCCGGGTTCTAATCCACGCCATAGCCCGACAACTCCTGTTTTGCCAATCCCTGTCTGTACTTCAAGTCCCAGACGTTGTAAATGCTCAGCGACAATCGCTGAAGTTCGTACTTCTTCATATCCGATCTCAGGATGAATATGTAGATCACGTCGCCATGCCGTTAACGTCTCCTGCATAGACTGCGCAGCCGGTAATAACTGTGCGAGTCTTGTCTGTATCTCTTGCTGATCAGAATAATCCATTATGATTCACTCTCCTTTTCCAGAATCGATACCGGTTGATTAAATACTCGATGATAGATAGAAGAAGCAGACTGCTCAATATGTTGACGCATTAATAATCGAGAACGTTCGCTATCATGGGCACGAAGCACATCTAACAATTCAAAGTGACTATCTGAATTGCGAACCCGTACTTCCTGACTATATGGCATAAGATCAAGAGCAGGATTGATTTTGGTACGAATCTCTCGAACTGCTTTTTCAAAATATAAATTACCGGATGCTTTAGCAATCATCAAATGAAATTTCACATCCAGAGCACGAAATAACTCGCGTGAACAATCTTGTTCAATACTCATCTCCAAATATAATTGCAATTGATGTAATTCCTCTGCTTGAATACGCTTTGCCGCTAAAAAAGCAGCTTCTGGTTCAATAATAAGGCGGTATTCAAATACTTTGCTCCATGACTCCCAATTCGTCGCGATTTGTTCATGATGGCGACGATGCGAATTGAGCGTTAATGGCAAGACAAATGTTCCACCTTTGGCGCCTACACGCTTCTCGATCAATCCTTCTTCTTCTAATCGAGAAAGAGCCTCGCGTACAGCTAATCGGCTAGCATTGAACATCACCGCCATATCGCGTTCATTAGGAAGTTGTTCTTCAGGCAATAATTCTTTTAAAATAATTGCTTCTTCTAATTGATCAAAAATAAAATCACTAACTTTTTTAGGAGAAACTTTCTCAAATTGTTGTGGAAAATAAGTTCGCATGTTTTCCTCCTGATGAGCAGATAATAGTACAACATCAAAGATTAATATTAATGTAAGTGTAATCATGGTTATTTATCATTAGTATTTCATACTCAATTGTCTTATGAACTGATATAATGGTATAAGGTACGAACTTTAGACCATTTCATCAGGCGACAAAAAGTGACTTTTATTTAATATACCTTCTGGATGCTCAGAGGTCAACGATTATTCATACCAAATTGATAGGTTTTATATCTATTAAATAAAAAAAGCCTAATCAGTGGTATAATCCCTGATTAGACTTCTTTATTAGCAGCCGCATATCCTAACTTTTTGAGCAGTGGAATAATTTCCAACTTTTCATTATGGTTTAGACCTTGAGTAGCTTTCATAATCGCTTGTTTGTGACCGGTGAAAATACTCTCAAAAAATTGATTACCTTCTGCTGTAAGCTCTGCGAAAATAACACGACGATCATTATCACAAGCTCTGCGGCATAACATTTTTTTCTTTTCTAATTTATCGACAACATACGTAATATTCCCGCTTGAAATCAATACTTTTTGTCCAATTTTCTGTAATGGCTGCGGATTCTCACTGTGGTACAAAAAGTCTAGCACGCCAAATTCAGTTGGATTTAGACCGTAACTCTGAATATCATCATTTACTTGATTCATAACAGCTTGATAAGCGCGTGATAAAATAATCAGTAAATGAAGTGATTCTTTTTCTTCATCACTTTCTGTATTGGAACCAGGTTGTAACGATGAGTGTGTCATAGCTGAAAACCTCCTTACTGTAGAAATAGTGATATTCTAAACATATAGCGCCTGCGATTTTTTTCATTATTTATCCAGAAAAATATACGCAGACGCTTTATTATTTTATTCCATGCTTATTAAAGAAATATTAGAAGCTTTGTGCAACTGTAGCTGCATTTTGAAGACCATCAGCAACGATTTGTTGTGAACGATCCGGGAATGCATTGTGACCTTCGATGATGAATTTCTCAACATCTGTAATACCCCAGAAGCCAAGCAATGTTTGTACATAACGTACAGCCAATTCGATATCAGCGCCAGGACCTTCAGAGTATACACCACCACTAGCATGTAACAACATTACTTTTTTACCGCCAGCAAGACCTACAGGACCTTCAGCAGTATATTTGAATGTTTTGCCAGCTTGAGACAAGTAATCAAAGTAGCTATGCAATACAGCAGGAACAGCAAAGTTCCACAATGGGAAAGCAATTACAACTTTTTCTGCATCCAAAAATTGAGTTAAGTATTTGTTTACGCGATCTACAGCCGCTTGCTCTTCAGCAGATACTTCCATACCTTGAGAAGCTTTGAAGTTAGCACCCAGTACAAAAGCATCATAGTAAGGAATATTTTCAGCAAATAGATCAAGTTCTACAACTTCGTCTTGTGGATGAGACGATTTGTAGCTGTTTAGGAATGATTCGTATAATTGTACACTGACTGCTTGATCAGCAGGACGGTTGTTTGCTTTGACAAAAAGAACTTTAGACATGGATAAAATCTCTCCTTTTATTTGGACACTGTAATAGTATCAATTCATAAATCTTAATTTAAAGATAATAGATAAATAGAATTTTGTCAACTATAAATTATATAGTGCATATGTGAACATTATATATAGATAACCGCCTGAAGGCTTCCTCTATCAGACGGTTATTCAATGTTTGGATCTACACTTTAGAGCATTAACGACGTGATGGCGCGCGTAGAACTTCAATTACACCACTCTCATAAGCCACGACTACAGCACTAGCCATACGAATAAATAGCCCATTATCTACAATACCCGGTACATTATTAAGCTTATGATGTAAGCGAGCCGCATCTTCAATCACGTCAAAATGACAATCGACTGTATAATTGCCGTTGTCTGTTTTGAAAATATCACCTTCTTTTGTCTGGCGCAAAACAGGCTTACAACCAAAGCTGGCTAACTTCTCGATAGTCCATTCATGAGCAAATGTAACGACTTCTACAGGTAAAGGAAATGCCCCTAATTTCTGCACTACTTTATTTTCGCCTGTAATAATCATCACCTGACGGCTTCGAGCAGCGACAATCTTTTCACGCAATAATGCTCCCCCGCCACCTTTAATCAAATTAAGATCAGGATCAACTTCATCCGCTCCATCAATCGTCAGATCGATTTCACCAACTTCAGCAAAAGGAATAATAGGAATTGACCATTTGCGAGCTAAATTCTCAGATTGAACTGATGTCGCTACTGCACGTATATGTAGTCCTTGCTTCACACGTTCACCGATTTTTTCGATAGCATAAGCGGCTGTAGAACCTGTACCCAGACCAACCATCATGCCCTCTTCTACCCAATCGACTGCTTTTTCCGCAGCTAACTTTTTAATATTCATTACCTGTTCACTCCATTATTAGTCTAATAATTTATTGAATACTATGTTCACGATATGAAATAACAGAATGAGTACCATCCATAGATTTCATGTAACATTTGCACTATACTGTATACGGGTGAATATTCTTAGCATCATACTATACACATTCACAAATTAAAAGGAGCTTACTAACCATGCGAACCGAAAACCAGATCAAATCCAAACTCAACGAATTAACAATTCAAAAACGAAATATCCAAACTCGTCTTGCCGAATTAACACCTGAAACTGCTTCTTATACCTCGCTCAATGAACAACTCGTTCGTCTCGAAGATATGTCCAGTATGTTGGAATGGGTACTGAATGAACCTCTAGGAAAATATCATGCGTAATCATGCTACATTCTATTTTATCTGAATCAATTCAGAATTACAAAAGTAATTCCTCTCTAAAATTCCTACCTTTTCTATTGCAAAATGTGACAAATTATACATTTTTAAAAATTATTTTAGGTCTTTTGATTCAATTCTATTGAACTATGTTTATAATTTAAAAGAAAATTAATTTTAACTATAAATTATTGGAATACAAATTCCGACATATAGAATTGAGTGTTACTGTGCCATATTTTACAGTGTTTTGGAAATAAAGCGACAAATTATCCTATATCAGCAAATTTGATATTCATACTAAATACCTAATTTGCTTAATTTTTATTTGGAGTAATTTGTCACTTTTATTTCTTATTCGCTGTTCTCCACAGTTTTGTAACGGTCCTATAATCCAATCTAAAAAATCTTAGGTTGTTGGCTATCCTGACCGATAAGCTTTATAGGGGCACACAATCTTAGATCTACCAATCAAAAATAGGAGTGAGAGCATTGAAGAAAATTAGCAGACTATCTTTTTTCGCCAAAAACTTATTAATTTCAGCAGCTAGCATCATACTTATTGGTGTTATTTTGCTAGTGAGCAGCTACTTTACGCAGAAAACGATCTTAATCAATCAACTACATGGTCAAGTTCAGGCGGTAACAGATACTTTTGCTCAAGGTATTACTCTTGCTGATGTTGAAAAACTTGTAGCAGAAAAAAGTTATGACGGTGCTAAACAAACAGAAATCCGTAGTTACTTAGATAACATCAACAAATATAACCCTAATATTTCTCAAGCTTATATTTTTGGTACAGAACTAGCAGATGGCAACAAAACATCTCTTATTGCTGTTCCAACTAAAGTTATGGAAGCTTTGAAACAAGGAAATATCAATATCGGATATTTGTATGAACAACCTACTGAAATTGTAAATGGTATTCAAGAAATGCTAAAAACAAAACAACCTACATTTACAAGTTTCTATACAGATGATCTTGGACTATGGACAACTATTTTGTATCCGATCCAAAATGGTGACGGTAAAGTTGTTGCTTATTTTGGCGTTGATGCTGATGCAAGTGCTGTTCCTGAAGGTCTAAATCAATTGTTAGTACGTGGTATTACAATCATGGTGTTATTCCTTATCGTTATCTTCCTACTTCAATTCTTTGTTGTTCGTAGAACACTAGCACCTCTTCGTGAATTGATTCGCGGAATTGAAGATGTAAGTAAAGGTAATTTGGATATTCATATCAAAACAGGTAAAGACGATCTCGGTATTATCAATCATAAATTTAACCAAATGGTTGAAAAAATGAATAGTGTTATCGTGAATGTACAATCCGCTTCTCAACAAGTTACTGAATCTGCGAAAATGCTGATGGATACTTCATCTGATAATAGTGAACGTTCATTAACATTGATTAGTAATATTCAAGATATTGCGAATGGTATGAAATATCAGGAAGAAGCTACAGAAGATACAGCCAAAGCAATGAGCGAGATTTCAACAGTTATCCACTCTATAGCAAATAATTCTTCCAATGTAGCAGATCAAGCTTATTCTATGGAACAAAAGTCAGTTGAAGGTAATAAAGTAGTCAATCAAGTAACCGAGCAAATGACTTTGATCTCTAATTCTGTACATGATACTTCCAAAGCAGTGGAATTGTTGGAAAGTCGTTCACAAGAAATTGGTAATATTCTAGGTATTATTACAGGTATTTCTGGTCAAACGAATTTGCTTGCTTTGAATGCGTCTATCGAAGCGGCTCGTGTAGGTGAACATGGACGTGGATTTGCAGTAGTTGCTGGCGAAGTTCGTAACCTTGCAGAACAATCGGCTCAATCAGCTAACCAGATCAGTACTTTGATTACAGAAATTCAAACCGAGATTCAAAATGCTGTTACAGCTATGAAAAAAGGAACAGAAGAAGTCGAATATGGTCTATCGATTGCTGACCAAACTGGCAAACTATTTGCCGAAATTCAATCTGTTACCAAACAAGTAACCGAGCAAATTCAAGATATTTCTAGCGCGACTCAAGAAATTTCCGCAGGTACAGAAGAAATGACTGCAACTACAGAGAATCTTAAAACAACCGCAAGTGTTGCAGCAGAAAATAGTGCTAAAGTATCTCAGCATGTAGAAGGTCAAAAATCTTCGATTATTTCTACAACAGATGCAGCTAATCAGCTTTCTACGATGGCTGAACAATTGCAAGAATTGATTTCTCATTTCCATGTACGCAAAATCGATTAATCCTTAAATATGTATTGGAAGAATGCCTTCCACAGAAATTGTGGATGGCATTCAATTTATATCCTAATATCTCTATGTTAAGAATTTTTTATTGTTTGTGTTAGATCGTCATATTTAATTCACATATATCGCTTATCATTTTGTATTTACCATTACAGCGATCAACTTCAAAGGAGAGATGTTTTATGTCCCTGTCGGAAAATGCCTTTTTACCTAACGATTATATTCAACTGCCTGCCCTGCAAATTCCACTAGATAAAGCAAGACAACAACAAAAAGACACTTTTGCTGTTTATCGTTTTGATCTTGGTGCCAAAATTGCTTTATACATCGGGACATTAGTCAACCCTATTGAGCGTCAAGCTGTTCTGTTTTCTGCTTATCTTGGCTGGCTTTACCGTATCTCTGGTGAACATGAGATACATGCTGTATCTGCATCACCAACAGGATTATTTCCGTTTTCTCTGTCTATTGAAGATTATCCTCACTTTCAATCTTTAGTAGATTATGTTGCTTCTCAACTTGATACTTCCCCTGCTACATCACCAGTTAAAAGTGAAACGGTGTTTAATTTTGGTCAACAGATTCCTGCACAACCTGGACAAGTCATGAACTGGAATTTAGAAGCTCATGCTACTTCTTTATCTATTGCTATCGAATATAACGATTCTCTATTAACGGCTGCAACTATTGAGCGATTTGCAGATTATTATATCCGTTTGTTAGAAGGATTATTAGATCATACAGCATCTCCAATTGGTTCTATTGATATATTAAACGCTCAAGATCAAGCCGTATATCAAGAAATGAACAATACAGCTTTTCCTTATCAACAACAGCAAACGTATCATGGCGCATTTGAAGCAGCCGCACGCCAATATCCTCAACATATCGCAATATCCTTTCAAGGCACAGAATATACGTATGAACAGTTGAATCAACGTGCTAATCAAGTTGCGCATTTGTTGTTAAAACAAGGATTAAAATCTGGTGAATTTGTAACCATGTATATTGATCGTAGTCTGGATAGTGTGATTAGTTTGCTTGGGATTATGAAAGCCGGCGGTGTATATGTTCCTGTCGATCCTTCCCATCCTGATGAACGCAATCATTATATTGTACAAGATACACGATCTGCCTTTGTATTGATTCAACATAAATACAACAACAAAGTACTTCAATTAACAGAAGGTATTACTACATTACGCGGAATTATCGATATTGAATATCTGACGATGACCTCTGACCCACAATCTTGGATCAATCCTAATGTTACCGTACTTCCAGATGATCTTGCTTATGTTATCTATACTTCTGGATCTACAGGCAAGCCTAAAGGTACATTAGTAGCACATCGTGGAGTTGTCAATCTAGGCGAAATTTTGCAAAGAGAATTTAATGTAACTTCTCAAGATATCATGACTCAGTTTGCTACTTATAGCTTTGACGGCTCTGTCTGGGAAACAATTGCAGCCCTTTTCCACGGTGCTACATTATTCTTATTAGATGCTGAAGAACGAGTGTCTATCGAGGAATTTGCAATTGCGATTGAGCGTACACAAACAACTATTGTGACAGCTTTGCCTACTGTATTTTTTAATCAATTATCAGCTTATTTGTCTGACGAAGGTTATGCTCGCTTAGCCAGTCTCAAGTTGATTGCAGCCGCTGGCGAAGCCTTATACGGCAAGCGCGTGCGTACATTCCAGCAGAAATTTGGCAAACCAATCCAAGTTGTGAATGCGTATGGTCCTACAGAGAGCACTGTATGTGCAACAATGCATAAAGTCGAAGAAACATTAAGCGACGATATCGTGAATGTGCCTATTGGACGCCCTCTTTCTAATTACAAAGTCTATATTATGAATGAGTTCCAAATGCTTGCTCCTATCGGTGTAACTGGCGAAATCTATATTTCTACTGTAGGTCTTGCACATGGTTATTTGGATCAACCCGAAAAAACAGCAGCCGCTTTTCTTCCAGACCCATCCGGTAACGGTGAAAAAATCTATCGTTCTGGTGATCTTGCTAAATTGTTAGCTGATGGCACGATTGAATATGTAGGCAGACGCGATTCTCAAATCAAAATTCGGGGACACCGGATAGAAATTGGAGAAATCGAAGACAGCTTAAACAAATATCCAAATATGCAAGATGCAGTTGTGGTTCCTAAAGTAGACGAGACCGGTCAAAATATGTTAGTTGCTTATTTTACAACAATTGATGGTACAGCTTTATCGCCAGCAGCAATCAAACAATTTTTATCAGATCGATTGCCTTCTTATTTTGTTCCACGATTTGTATGCCAGTTAGACGAGATTCCAATTTCTCCAACAGGCAAAGCAGAACGCAAAAAATTGATCGCTTATGATCATATCGAAATGCAAGAAACAGCAACAAACTATGTAGAACCTCAAAATGAAACACAACAATTGATCGCTAACGCTTGGTCAGAAGTTTTGAATAAGCAACAAATTGGTATTCACGATGACTTTTTTGAAATTGGCGGAGATTCTCTGAAAGTACTTCATGTACTTACATTGTTAAAACCACAATTTCCGAATCTAAAAATTGCTGACCTTTTTGTATACAAAACTATTATTGAATTAGAAGAGTATGCAACACAACTTGTTGATGAATTGATAACCGAATCGGCAGAAATGGTTATGGAACAAACAATTGATCTCGTTGAATATCCTGCTCGTATTCATGATCATCATCCAGAAGTTTTGAATACTACTCATGTATTGCTAACAGGAGCTACCGGATACCTAGGGTCGCATTTATTGTATGAGCTGTTACAACAAAGCGATGCTCATGTGTATGCACTGGTACGCAAAACAGGTAGTGCAGCTAGTATAGAGCGTCTTAAAGGCACTATGGAATTGTATTTTGGGCAAGAAATCTTGCATCAATTTGAAGATCGTGTTACTGCTGTAGAAGGAGATTTGGAAAGTCAACGTCTGGGATTAAGTGATAATGATTACGAAATGATTATCGATCACATTGATGCTATTATCCATAGTGCAGCAGATGTAAGACACTTTGGGGACACAGAACAATTTGCCAAATCAAATATTTATTCAACGGCTGAATTGCTCTCTATCGCTAGCACACGTCCAGGTATTCGTTTCCATCATATTTCTACAATGGGAATCCCTGAAGAATTATCGTTAGAAGGCAAATGGGATCAGGTCAAACAATCCGGTGCTCTTCTCGATGGTCTACAAACAGAGAATATGTATACCAATAGTAAATTGGAAGCAGAAAAATTAATATTTGAAGCTGGAGAACGTGGAATTCCGGTCAATATTTATCGCGCGGGTAACTTATCCAGTCAATCAGTAACAGGTCGTTTCCAGCGTAATATAGACAGCAATGCAATGTATCGCATGATCAAAGCAATGTTATTGTTAGGCAAAGCACCCGCAGCTAATCAATGGATGGACTTTACACCGATCGATTATGCAGGTCGCTCTATTATTCATCTTGCCCTACAAACAGATACTGCCGGACAACTCTTTCATATCTGCAATCCGCAACAAGTTCATTATGATCATTTGATTGAAATGATTAGAGAATTTGGATATGCTGTCGATGTGTTACCTGCTAAACAATATGCTGAATGGTTATTAGATTCTTCGATTGAAAAACAACCCGAAGCGCTGTTACTTGCGATGGGACAATTAGACGGCGATGGAGCCAAAGATTCTCCTTATCGTCTTGCTAATCCGAATACGGCTCAACGACTAGAACAACAAGGTGTACTCTGCACCAAACCAGATTATGAATTTATATCTGCTATGTTGAGTTATGCATCCAGTATTGGTTACTTCCCTACTGCACCTGTTAAAGAAGATATCGTCATAGACAAAATGATTTCTAGCGATTATTAATTGGTAGCATTATAAATAAGCAATAAATACACAAAAAACCCGGCTAAATACACCGGGTTTTTTACTTTTTTTAAAAGATTTTACACAACTTAATTGAAAACTATAAACTTTCTAGATATAATACCGATATAATTAATACATAATACGACATTTTAAGACAAAATAAAACAAAATAAATTTTGTCGTTTATTGTAATAATATGTTTCGCAGTGTATAATCTGGTTAAATATATAATACTTAATACCTAAATATAAGTAGGGAGACCTAAGACTAATGAACTTTAAAAACACTAAATTAAAATTAACGGCACTGATTGCCACTTTAGCTATTCCATTGACACTTTCATTATATACACCATCTATGAATGTTGCAGACGCAACAACTCATCGTTATCTTGTTGCTTACTCGGATACTCAAGGCAAACAAAATATCGAAAATATTGCCGGTCAATCTAATGATATCCACACCTTTAACCATCTTAATATGTTAGCTGTCAATTTGACAAATGATCAAAAAAATAACCTTGCTACACAATCAGGCATTACAAGTATCGAGCAAAATACAACCTACACTTCTGCTGCTCAAGCTTTTGGCGGTAATATCAAAACAGTAAATGTAAAAGGAAATGAACAAGCTTCATGGGGATACGGCACAATCGATGCTCAAATCGCTTCTAACGATAACTATACAGGTAAAGGCGTTAAAGTAGCGATTTTAGATACAGGCATTTCTGCTCACTCTGAATTAAATATTGCCGGCGGTGTATCTGAAGTGGGCTACACTCAGTCTTATGCTGATGATAACGGACATGGAACTTTTGTAGCAGGCGTTATTGGTGCTCAATCTAACGGTAAAGGTCTTGTAGGCGAAGCGCCAGATGCTCAAATTTACGCAGTTAAAATTCTAGATAGTCAAGGTAATGGTTCTACTGAAGATCTAGCAAAAGGGATCGATTGGGCTATTCAAAACCATATGGATATTGTAAATATGTCTATCGCTTTTCCTGAAGATTCTCCTGTTGTAGAACAAGTACTTGCTTCTGCTGATCAAAATGGAATCTTGCTGATTGCAGCAGCCGGTAACAAAGGTACTGCTGATGCGTCTACAGATACTGTTCAATACCCTGCCAAATCCAGTCATGTTATTGCTGTAGCAGCTATAGATGATAATCTACAACGTGCTGATTTTTCTTCTAGTGGTTCTGAGATTGAACTGGCAGCACCAGGTGTAGACATTGTAAGTACTTCTAGTAATGGTAAATATGAGCTTCGTAGCGGTACATCTGTTGCAGCTCCATTTGTAACAGGTATGGCGGCTATTCTCAAAGAAGCTTATCCAGGTAGTACCAATACACAGATTCGTCAAGCACTAGATCAAGGAAGTATTGATTTGGGCGCAACAGGCAAAGACAATTTGTATGGTAACGGTATGATCAGCTTCCAGCATTTATTAGGTAAATCATCTATTCTTGCTTCTAATTAATGATCCCATGTCCGCTTTCCCTTGAAAGGTTGACATGTTCATATAGAGAATACTTTTCCCTGTTTTGCACTTGATGACGCAGCTTCTATGTACTACAACCTACTCTATTCATATAGTATTATGTTGATCCACATCAAATCATTATATGCATCCAAATAGCTAAGGTTTATACCTGTGCTCATCCAAAAATAAAAGCGCCGTTCTCAGCCAGAGACACGACGCTTTTATTTTGTTCTTTGGTTATTCTTTAGTTACCACTCTTATATAGATAAGATAGATTATAATTCTGCTACAGACAAGCTTCCTTGCATCCAGTGTAATTCACTATCCCGAATGACATAATCAGCCCATTTCATATCTCCAATCCCCCAATTACGGAACTCGGTAATATGACGATAAAATTGCTCGATCATCGCTTCTTTAGGCTCAGACATTAACGATTGAATCTGTTCACGTAACCGTTCAGGCTTTTCTCTAACACCTTCCAAAACGCGCATCATCCACTTATGTCCCGGATATAACATTTCATTATGTGCAAGTACCATCCGCCCACCAAATAACACCATATTCATAACTGCTTGATGTAGCAAATATGCATCATCACGCTTCAATGCTTGTCTACATTCTCCATACCAGGCTTCAAATTGAGCATAAAATCGATGAATATTATTTTGCTTGAGCGACATCGGATACTCGGTAATCGTATTTAATACATCTCGCAATTCTGGAATATCTGAAAATACGACAATAGCACCCAAAAAAGCAAAACGCGCAGGTTCACTACCAAAGCGAGCTACCTTTTCCAAATAAGCCATACTGATGTACTTGCCATCTATATTGTGCAAAGAACGTCCTACTTTACATTCGGTTCCGTCATAATGTAGCGAACCTGATTGAAAACGTTCTTCAAATTCTTGATCGGATACGATAATCATAATATTCATATCTGAATGAGGTGAAGAATAACCATAAGCGACTGAACCGGTAATCAACAGTCCTTTCACCGATGAATCACCACGGAGATGTTCTGTCAGTTGTGAAAGGCAATCCGATAGTATATTCACACTGGCCCTCCTTGATTTCAAATTTTTAGTTATCGATTGATAATGATAATTATTATCAATTAACTTGTATCGATATTGTAGCTTATTCAATTTCACTTGGCAAGCATTTATGGCGAATCTGTGTCTATAAAATTTAAACCACATCAGATACATTCACAATTATGCGGATAATCGGGATATAAACTCAAGCTTACGGATTTATTGCACCCTATCGGTCAACAGAAAAAAGCCTTTTTCTTGCGACTCTGAAGATCAATTCAGAAATCACTCGAAAAAGACTTAGTGGAATCATTTTATGATACAATTCTGTAGTTCACGATCTGCTTTTACTCACTCTAGCGATTATGCTTTGGGATGAATCATTTGAGAAGGGTTGACATACTTATCGAATTCTTCTTCTGTTAATAATCCACTTTGCAAAACAGATTCTTTCAAAGACAATCCTTCTTGGTGAGCATGTTTGGCAATCTTAGCTGCATTTTCGTAACCGATATGCGGATTAAGCGCTGTAACAAGCATCAATGAATTATCCAGATTGTGTTTAATTTGATCTACATTCGCTTCGATCCCGATAGCGCAATGATCATTGAAAGAGATCAGCGCATCGCCAAGCAATTGCACCGATTGCAAGAAATTATAAATAATCACAGGCTTGAATACATTCAATTCAAAATTACCCTGACTTGCAGCAAAACCAATCGCTGCATCATTCCCCATGACTTGCGTGACAACCATCGTCATTGCTTCCGATTGTGTCGGATTGACTTTACCCGGCATAATAGAGCTACCTGGTTCATTAGCAGGGATTGTAAGCTCTCCTAGTCCGCTACGAGGCCCGCTAGCAAGCCAGCGCACATCATTAGCAATCTTCATCAGATCAGCCGCTAGCGCTTTAACAGCGCCATGTACATAGACAACTTCATCATGACTGGTCAACGCATGGAATTTGTTCGGTGCTGTTACAAAAGATTTGCCTGTTAATTCTGAAATTTTGTCAGATGTTAATCGTCCAAAATCAGGATGTGCATTGATCCCTGTTCCAACGGCTGTACCACCGATAGCCAGTTCTTTCATTTCTTCTACACTATGTGTGATCATACGCGTACTTTTCGCTAGCATAGCTTCCCATCCACTGATTTCTTGACCCAGTGTAAGTGGTGTTGCATCTTGTAAATGAGTACGCCCGATTTTGATTAAATCTTTGAATTCTTCTGATTTCTGTGTAAACGTCTGTTGTAGCTTCGCTATCGCGGGAATCAAATGATCTTCAACAGCTAATACTCCTGCTACATGTAATGCAGTTGGGAATGTATCATTTGAACTTTGTGACATATTTACATCATCATTCGGATGTAGACGTTCACTTTTGCCTTGTTCTTCAAGCAACTGATTACCACGATGTGCAATCACTTCATTGACGTTCATATTGGACTGTGTACCGCTTCCGGTCTGCCAGACGACCAACGGGAAATGTTCATCCCATTGACCTGTTAGAATCTCGTCTGCGGCTTGAGCGATCGCATGTGCTTTATCAGTCGATAATTTACCTAATTGTTCATTGACAAGAGCTGCACTTTTTTTAAGTAATGCAAAAGCATAGACCACTTGCTTGGGCATTTTTTCTTGACCGATTTTGAAATTTTCTTTACTGCGCTGTGTTTGTGCACCCCATAATTTATCAGCAGGTACATTAATTTCGCCTATTGTATCTTTCTCTACACGGTATTCCACTCGACAAAATCCTCCTTTGGATCAAATCATCTGTAAAATAGTAGGACAGATTAGCATATTGCTGCTAAAGATTAACCTCTATGATTGTAACGCTTACATGCTCTGCAAATCAATCCTTTATACACCAATCGATCGGTTCCATTCCCTGAGACTGCAAAAATTGATTCGTATTGCTAAATGGCTTGCTCCCCATAAATCCTTTGTGCGCTGAAAATGGGCTTGGATGCGGAGAAGTGATCACATGATGTCTGTTACGGTCGATCGCCGCTCCTTTGCGCTGTGCGTGACTTCCCCACAATATAAATACAGCCGGTGTTTCTCGTTCATTCACCGCTTGTATAATACGATCTGTGAATGTCTCCCAACCTTGATTCTGATGAGAAGCTGCTTGTCCACGCCTTACGGTGAGTACAGCATTCAATAACAGCACACCTTGTTCAGCCCAATGAATCAATGATCCATGCTTGGGAATAGCGCATCCTAGATCATCATACAGCTCTTGATAAATATTATGTAATGAAGGTGGAATAGAAACACCCGGTTTTACCGAAAAGCTTAATCCATGCGCTTGTCCCGGGCCATGATAAGGGTCTTGTCCCAAAATAACGACTCTGGTTGATTCAAGCGACGTATAATGTAAAGCATTAAAAATATCATACATATCAGGATAGATCGTGGCTGTACGATATTCTTGTGCCAAAAATTGGCGTAACTCAAGATAGTATGGTTTTTGCAGTTCCGATTCTAATACATCTGCCCAATCGTTGCGAAAAATAGCAGTCATAGATAACGTTCTTCCTTTCATGGATTAGATTGTTATAGTATTAACCTTTTTTAACCATAACAAAAAATAGCAGTTTCTTCATCTATCCGAAGAAAACTACTATTTTTGATTTATTTCAATAGGATCAAATCTATGAATTGAAGTTCGATCTTACAGACGAGATTGCAAAAATTCATCGGTAAACTTTTTGAATTTATGGCTCATTTGAGTCAAGCTATCTACCACTTCACTAAATTCGTTAACTAAATGTGCTTGCTCATGAGATGATGTAGCTATGGCAGAAATCTCTTGTTCCATATACTGAATCGATTGTTGCACACTAGATAATGATTTTTCGATATTTTGTGTAGCTTGTTTGGTATCTACAGATAATTTGCGCACTTCAGAAGCAACTACACCGAACCCTGCTCCTGCTTCGCCTACACGCGCAGCTTCAATCGCTGCATTCAGACCTAACAAATTCGTTTGCTCTGAAATTTCGCGGATAAATCCGGCTACTTTATTCACATCTTTAGAATTTTCAACAGCTTGACGTGTATTGGACTGAATATCTGTTGTAGTTGCAGATAGTTGCTCGGATTGAGCAGCAATTGTCTGCACCATGTCGCTCAACTGTCCACTGATCGTTTCAAGATCTATCGTAAAGTTACCCAAAAGCTCGTTATGTTGCAGTGTATATGCTGTTGCTAGAGCGCCTACTACTTTACCAGTGCTGTCTTTGATCGGCACAGCGGCTGCATCTAATTCAAATCCGTACGCGGACGCAGGCACACGAGTAACCGACGATTTGCCGTCTACTAATGCTGTCCGCAAATTATTATCATCAGGTGAAATAGGGGTACCCGGACGCAACCCCAGATCTAACTCTCTCGCAGGACGGTAATATTTGAACTCTGTCATATCACATACGCCTAGCATAATATCATTACCTACAATTTTCTCAAAATACTGTATGCAAATTACCATCATATCTATAATACTTATCGATCCATGACCTGAAACAGAAAAATTACCAGAATCATTTGTTGCATGTGCAGATGTATCAGCCAAGTTGTTCACTCCTCATATTATAAGTTGCTCATAATTTAATTTCGTCATTTTCAAGTTATTTATGAATAGCAATGTTCATATTTATTGTATATTACATAATGAATCTATCATTTTAAAAATATTTTTTATTTCTTTTGAAAGTCTCATTTCGACAATAATAAGGGTGTTTTTCTACTATATATGGTTTATTGTTATTCTTAAAATCAACATATCGATTTGGGTTTGTCTTTGGTTCGCTCTCATTTGACTTCAAAACCAAAAGGAACAGTTGTGTGAAAGCTTTAATTATGGTAAAAATGATACATAGACATTGTTTTTCAGCAATTTGTCTTGGATAATAAACAATCGCTTGAAAGTGTACATATCGATCATTTTGGGTAATAGAATGATAGGTGTTTATTTCTAAGCGTGTTGTAGATACATGTTGCAAATTGCAGTTTTAATGCCTAGTACGATAAAATTATAGAATTTTACGAGGAGGAAAAGAGAAATGAAATTTTTCTTAGACACAGGTAACCTTGAAGAAATCAAACGTATTGCACGTTTGGGAATCGTAGATGGTGTAACAACTAACCCTTCATTGATCGCTAAAGAAGGTCGCGTATTTAAAGATGTAATCGACGAAATTTGTGAGATTATTGAAGGACCAGTAAGCGCAGAGGTTGTAAGCCTTGATGCTGAAGGAATGTTAAAAGAAGCTCACGAAATCGCAAAATGGGCACCAAACGTTGTTATTAAATTGCCTATGACTGAAGAAGGATTGTACGCTTGTAACCAACTTTCTAAAGAAGGTATCAAAACAAACGTAACTTTGATCTTCTCCGCAGCACAAGGTTTGATGGCAGCAAAAGCTGGCGCTACATTCATCAGCCCATTCGTAGGTCGTCTAGATGATATCGCTGTTGATGGTATGAAATTGATTCGCGATCTTCGTTCAATCTTAGACACTTATGGTTTGAAATCAGAAATTATCGCTGCAAGTATCCGTAATGTAGGTCATGTAGAAGCAGCTGCTCTTGCTGGTGCTCACATCGCTACTATTCCAGGTACTTTGGTTCCAGTTCTATGGAAACACCCATTGACTGACAGTGGTATCGAACGTTTCTTGAAAGATTGGGAATCTGTTCCTCAAGCTAAAGAACAAGTTAAAGAAGAAGCTGGAACTAAATAATTCTTCTTTTCCTTTATAAATAAAAGAACGGCGAGCATTTTTTATGCTCCCCGTTCTTTTTTTATATTATGATTTGGTGAAGAGCAAGACTTGTTAGATTAGATGGTATTTACTGCTCTACATTAGTATTGACTGACATAGTGACCTGGACTCACTTCATGTAATACAGGTTCCGGTTCTGCATGATCTGTTAGTGCAGGACTATATGAAATAGGCTCAATGACTGCACGCGGATCAGGAACAGGCATAGAAGATAACAATGCCTGTGTATAAGGATGCAACGGATTATTGTACAATTCATCACTGGTTGCCACTTCTACCAAACGTCCTCCATACATGACACCAATTCGATCAGAAATATGACGAACCATCGATAGATCATGTGCAATAAAAAGATATGTTAATCCTAATTCGCCTTGTAAATCTTCAAGTGTATTGATGACTTGCGCTTGAATCGAAACATCTAACGCTGAGATAGGTTCATCACACACGATAAATTCAGGATTTACAGATAACGCTCTTGCAATAGATAATCGTTGCCGTTGCCCTCCACTAAATTCATGTGGGTAGCGATATAGATGTGCACTTTGTAGACCTACTTTTTCTAATAAAGATACAATAGCTTCTTTGCGTTCTTTACCTGTATACATACGATGAATATTCATCGGTTCGCTGATCAATTCAACTACATTCATCCCAGGATTTAAGGAAGAATAAGGATCTTGAAAAATAGATTGAATACGTCTGCGATATGGCTTGAGCTGTTTGGCTGACATACGAGAAATATTTTGCCCATCAAAATGAACGTCCCCATCTGTATAATCATATAGACGTAACAGACAGCGCCCTACTGTGGATTTACCGCTCCCTGATTCACCTACTAAACCAAATGTTTCGCCCCGATTAATATGAAAACTAACTCCATCTACAGCTTTGAGAACCTGTTCTTTTTTCCCCCAAATATTAGTACTGGTTACAAAGTGTTTTTTAAGTTGATCTACTTTTACTAATGGAGTCGTATCTACTCGGTTATCAGACTTGTATATTGAATTCATCTGCTGTATACGCTCCTTCCTGATCTAACCAGCACATCGAATGATGACTTTCAGATAAATGATGTACAGGTGGAAGTATGGCACAACGTTCATGTGCTTGCGGACAACGCTCCATAAATGGACATCCGCTAGGAGGATGCAACAAATCAGGTGGTGATCCTTCAATAGGAATCAACCTCTCTCGAAATCCTTCGCTCCGTTTAGGTAGTGAACGAAGTAGTCCTTTGGTATAGGGATGGTGAGGACGATAAAAAATATCTTCAACCAGTCCTTCTTCCATAATCATGCCACCATACATTACAATGACACGCGTACAGATTTGAGCAACTATGCCCAAATCATGAGTAATCAAAGCTATAGTCGTATCAGAATGTTCTTTTAACTGCTTGAGCAAAAACAGAATTTGCGATTGAATCGTAACATCCAATGCTGTAGTCGGTTCATCCGCAATAATCAGTTCTGGCTGACAAGCCAAAGCGATTGCAATCATAACCCGTTGACGCATACCACCACTAAATTGATGTGGATATTGATGGAGTCTTGCTTCTGCTTGCCCTATTCCTACCTGCTCTAATTGCTTGATTGCTTCGACTTGCGCTTCCTGCTTATTCATACCACGATGACGACGTATAATCTCAATCATTTGATCGCCGATTTTTTTGACTGGATTCAAAGAAGTCATCGGATCTTGAAAAATCATTGCAATTTGTTTCCCACGAATCTTACGCCATTGCTTGGAGTTTAATTCGATAAGTGATTGTCCACGAAATCGAATATCTCCATTCCAGATACGTCCGGGTGGTGTAATCAGAGATAAGATTGCTTTGGCAGTTACACTTTTCCCACTGCCAGATTCACCAACGATACCGATCGTTTCTCCTGCATAAATATCAAAGCTAACTCCTCGAAGTGCTTGATTTTCTCCTTCTTTGGTATCAAATGAAACTTTTAGATTATTCACCGATAGTAAAGGTTCTGTCATCGAATATTCACCTCTTTTCAAAAAAAGCCCTTCTTATCGATATACAAATCTATTCTAAAAGTGAAGGACAACAGCTAATTACATATCAATTAAGAAAGACTATTATCTACGGATCAACTTGGGTTCAAAGCCTGCTCGTAATAAATCGCCCAAAATATTAAAGCTAAGTACAGTTAAAAAGATAAGCAATCCTGGAAAAATAGCCAGTAAAGGATCCTGCGCTAAATAACCCTGCGCATTATTAAGCATACTTCCCCAGGTTGCATTCGGAGGTTGCACTCCAAATCCTAGAAAACTCAAGGCTGATTCCATCATAATAGCCGAAGCAACATTGTTGGTTGCTCCTACAATAATAAGTGGAATCAAATTCGGCAAAATATGCTTGATAATAATACCAATATTACTTTGACCGGATGCTTGAGCATACAATACATACTCTCGTTCTTTTAATGTCAGCGTCTCTGCACGTATAATGCGCGCCATATTCATCCACATTAACAAAGCAATAATCAGAATAATATTGCCAATGCCTGGCTTCAAATACACACTCAACAACAAAATAATCAAAAAGGAAGGAATAGACATCAAAATTTCTAAAGCTCTCATTAGTAAATTATCGATCCATCCACCAGCATATCCACTGATCACCCCCACTCCTACACCAATCACAGTAGCGATAATCATCGATAAAAAGCCCACCAACAGTGATACACGTCCACCGTATAATGCTCTCGTGAAATAATCTCTACCATAATCATCTGTGCCAAACCAATGTCCACTACTAGGCAGTTGCATCCGCTGCATAACATTTAACTGGTCTGGATCATAGGGAGATAAAAATGCCAATATAGCGCCGAGCGAAAATACAATCAATACTATAACTGCTAACCATCCTAAAGGTGATGACGTTATCTCGCTACTCACCTGTTTCCATTTATTTCTCATGCTATCATTCACCTCGTTGATTTGATTCTTGGATCTGCGAATCGGTAAAGAATATCTGCAATCAGATTCCCTAGAATCAACATCAACGATGAAAATAACGTTATTCCCATAATCATTGGGTAATCCATACCTTTGACCGCAGTCATCCCAAGTGACCCGATTCCAGGCCAAGAAAATATAGTCTCTGTGACGATAGCCCCTGCAACTAGATCAGCTAAAGACATCCCGAGTAATGTAATAATAGGAAGTAGCACATGCTTGAGTATATGTCTAAACAACACTAACTTGGGACTTGAACCGTAAGCCAATTGAATTTGCACATAATCTTCTTTAAGTTGGCTGAGTGTACTGGAGCGAATATAACGTACATACACTGCTAAAAAGCCGAACGATAACACTGTACATGGTAATATGCCGTGCTTAACGATATCCCAGAATGAATCTTCACCTATCGTGCGCATACCAACACTGGGTAACCAGTGCAATTGGATCGCAAATACATAAATTAGCAAGATAGCTAACCAGAATACAGGAATTGAAATTCCGATATAACATAGTATATTAATCACTTTATCTATCCAACGATTACGATGAGCTGCCGCTACCAAACCGATCGGAATAGCAAGAACAACCGAGATGAGGATAGAAATCCCCATCAAACCGGCTGTTGCAGGTAAACGATCTAGCATTTGCTCTAAAACAGGTTGATGATTAATAAGTGAATATCCTAGATTACCGGATAATGCTTCTTTGATCCATAATAAATACTGAATATATGCAGGTTTGTCCAAACCAAGACTTTGACGCATCCGTTCAATATCTTCCGGGTGCATATTTGGAGTTACAAAAGACAGCACAGGATCACCAGGAGCTAACTTGATCATCCCGAAGCAAATAATCGAAACGAATAAAAGCATCGGTATGATCTGTATAAGCCGTTTGACTATAGTCGATTTCATACCTGTCTCCCTTATTGTTTAAGATAAATTTTGGATAAATCTTCAAAAATAACAACAGGTTTTAGAACCGCTTGATCTAGACCACCATATTTTTTGTCGATCGCTACAATCGTTTTGGTATATGCCATAGGATAAATTGGTGCATCTGCTGCAATGGTTTCTTGAAGTTCTTTGTAGATAGCGGCACGCTTTGTCGGATCTGCTTCGGCAGAGCCTTCAACAAACAACTGATCTACTTTTTTATTGTTGTAATGAGTGTAGTTAGACGATTCTGTAGAAGTATACAGAATACGATAAGCATCAGGATCGTAACCCATAATATAACCAGAGATGGCTAGTTCATAATCTGTAGCATTCGGATCTACAAATTTACTAGACCATGCAGAAGAATCCATATTTTGTAGTTCAACATCAATACCGATTTCTTTTAACTTTTGCTGAATATAAAGCGATTGTGCTTCTTGTGACTTGTTACCGCTAGATACGATGAATCTCAACTTCAGATTACTTACTCCTGCTTGTTGCAATAATTGTTTGGCTTTTTCTATATTGTTATCATAGGTGGTTACATCATTATCGAAATACAGAGCATCCGGTGTAAATGGCGAACGAGCCGGCTCTGCATAATCAGTAGATGTATAAGCAACTTGAATGATTTCATCGCGACTGAGCGCATATGAGATTGCTTGTCTAACTTCTTTTTTATTTAAGACTCCAGTATCACTTTTCTCATTAAACATTAAGTACGCAAGACGACCTTCACTATAGGCTTGAATATCAAAGTTACCTGTTGCTTGAATCGTGCTTACATCTTGTGGATCAAGGTATTTCACATTGATCTCACCGTTTTGCAAAGCTAGATTAGCAGCATTTGTATCTTTAGCAATACGATAAGTAACAGAGTCCAGATGAGGTTTTCCTCCAAAATAGTTATCAAAACGTTCTAAAGTTACATACTCACCTGTTTTGTATTCTTTGAATTTAAAAGGCCCTGATCCAATAGGATTATTGTTTTTAGTACTTTTTTCAATATCTGTTTCGTTCTCAAAAATATGCTTAGGTATCGGACTTACTTGAACAAGTGCTGCTTCAAAAGCAGGGCTGACTTGAGCCAATTTGAATTGAACAGTTGTATCGTCTACTTTGGAGACTTGTACAGGCTCACCACCGATAACAAAGCTACTTCGTAAAAAACTATGTTGACTTTCATCTAAAATTTTGTCGATAGTGAATACTACATCATCTGCTGTCAACTTTTCTCCATCATGCCATGTTAATCCCTTTTTAAGTTTGAGCGTATACGTTAGATTATCTTTAGACAAATCCAAGCTATCTGCTAAGTAAAAAGTTTTCTTGCCTTTGTTAACTTGAAATAAAGGTGCATATAGTGCTTGGTCAATTGTTAGACTGACTCGATCACCTGCATAGTTAGGGTTTAACACCTGTGGGTCTGCTGCTACCGCAATAATAAGACTTCCTCCGTCTTTCGGTTGTCCATTATCTGTTGCTGTTGTATCTGTAGAAGCAGGAGCAGTTGTATTCGTTGTTGTTGAACCGCTACTAGAGCAAGCAGTAACCGCCAACATTAAAAGCACAAGAGCCAATACACTGATCCATTGAAACCGAGAGATTTGTTTCACCATTTTATTTCCCCCTAATTGTATTATTAATAATACTCATCTGAATACTTGGTTTTATACACAAAAAAATTTGTACTCCTTTCTATTTTGAATAATCTCATCTATTACAGACAGATTCTTTATCAATGATCAAATTCTACTGAACTATATTTATTCGGTCAACAACATATTTTTAAACTACTTCTTTATATAACATATATGTCATAAACAAGGATATTCAAATATATTCCCTCTATTTGATTCCTTTCTTCTATATAGTAAATCTATTGCAAATTTTAATTGTCTTAGATATAATTGCTATAACATCTATTTTAGATCGTTATTTTATACGCTGAAAGGAGTACTGCTATTATGCAAGAATTAGAATCGATTGGTTTTGTGTTAGGAACCACTTATCGCAAAGTCAGTCAATCGTTAGCAGTTCATTTAAAAGAACATGATATTACACCCGAACAATGGAGTGTTCTCTATTATGTCTGTGCGCAAGAAGGCATGAATCAGAAAGTGCTGGCTTCGCATGTGTTCAAAGATCAACCGACCACTGCTCGTATTTTGGATGTATTACATCGCAAAAATTTAATCCGTAAAGAAACAGATCCACAAGATCGGAGAGCTTTTTTAGTTTATCCTCAACCTGCCGGGCGTGAATTGATGGAAAAAATATATGCGATAGAACAAAAGCATAATCAAGATTTAACAAATCTGCTAACACCAGAGCAATTTAAAGAACTTCATCATTTACTGCATTTGCTACGCAATAAATTAGAGATAGATCCTGATACCCATGAAACGCTTAACAGTAAAGTATAGGATTGGCTAAAGAAATGGAGAGAAATAAAGACTATGGAGCATACTAACAAAGAGAACCTTTTATCAAAAGAAAATATTCCATCCCAACAATCAACATCCTCAATAGAGACCACACCTGTAGCAGATATAGATACAGATGCGCCTTCTCGTCTGTGGACAAAAGAATTTTTGATTTTAACCGCTTGTAATCTGCTTGTTTTTTTGAATTTGCATATGATTTTATCTTCCCTGCCTTTGTATATGCGTGAGCATTTCAATGCAGGCGATTTCTATGTGAGTCTATGTACAAGCTTAATGGCATTAGCTGCTATAGTGTCGCGTCTATTCTCGGCTAGAGCGCTAGAACTTGGTAAACGAAATGTTATTTTGTTTGGTGGATTATTAATCGCTTTACTCGGTACAGTCGGATACTATTTTAGTGCGACGATTATTTTATTGCTGGTGATGCGTGTTATTTTTGGATTTGGATTCGGGATGTACAGTACAACCTTCCCAACAATGGTATCCGATATTATTCCTCGCAAGCGTATGGGTGAAGGTATGGGGTACTTTGGTTTGTCGACTACAATTTCTATGTCGATGGGGCCACTTATCGGTATGAGTATTGAAAAACAATATGGATTTACACCGCTTATTATTATTGGCTCAATATTTATTTTGATACTATTCCCTCTTGCTTATAGCCTTGTCAAAGGACAAGATAAAAAAATAGCTGCGCAAAAAATAGTTGCCGATCAGCGTAAATTAGCTACACAAGCTAAAGCCGCTTCTGAAGGAATAGTTGTTGAAACAACAGAGAGCCCACTTCCTGTCACCAAAGCTTCTGCTTTTGAGAAAAGATTGTTGTTACCTAGTTTGTTAAACTTTTTAATGTCTTTAACTTATGGTGGGCTTGTCAGTTTTATCGCTTTATTTGGCAAAGAAGCTCATCTTGCTAACCCGGGTTACTTTTTCTTATTTAACGCTCTGGCTGTTATTATTGTTCGTCCATTCTCCGGTAAAATCTATGATAGTAAAGGGCCCAAAGCCCTTATTGTACCCGGAGCAGTCATGTTAATTGCGGGTCTATTGCTATTATCCTTTGCTCATTCTACGTGGGGATTATTTGCTTCAGCAATCTGTTATGGTCTTGGATGGGGAGCATTGCAACCTACGATGCAGACATGGATGATTCAAGTGGTCAGTCCACATCAACGTGGAATGGCTAACGGTATGTTCTTGAATTCGCTTGATATGGGTGTAGCGCTTGGGGCAATGATCTTAGGTACGATTGCAGGTATTACCAGTTACACTTCTATGTACCGCTTCTCTGCGCTATTTATCGTTCTTTATATTGTGGTCGGTATTGTATATATGGTCAAAGCCAAAACAACGCCTGCTCAGACTCAGCATAGTATTCATATCAAAATTAAATAAAAACTATATGACAACTCAAAAAGACTGCCCCTACAAATGTAGAAGCAGTCTTTTTTGTATTCTTTTATCCGTAATCAATCTATCTCTATCGATAGCTAGATTATTATCATTTAACAGATATCTGTGATAATTTCTTAACCTACCACAATCAGATGATGCGTATTATAGTGTAACCGTTACTTTTTGATCTTGTGATTTCAAAATTATACCGTGTTCACCAGTCAATTGATTCGCTCCTACTACTCCGCTTACATCTGTAATACCACGTAGAACGATAGACCATGAGTTGAGCGTACCTTCTGTAGAAATATCAATCGTATTATTTTGACGGGAAGCCGTGACTATCGCTTCTTGAACACCTTGCATATTCACAAGACGGATTGAAGTGGATTGTCCTTCTTCTAGCTCAAAAATATGAAGTTCTACACCATCGGTATAATCATAATCAGGTTTATTCTCTTCTGCGCCTAATGCAATAATGCTATTTGGCTTAACCAGTAAAGGCAAATTCATAAAGTCGAATGTCTCGTTATACCAGCGTCCACCCTGTACCACATCTCCTGTTAAGAAGTTTGTCCATTTGCCTTCAGGTACATAATAAGTCGCTAACCCTTCGCTATTAAAGATCGGTGCCACTAATAAGGAATCCCCGAACATGTACTGACGATCTAACGTATGAGTGGTTGGATCTTCATGGAAGTCCAGTACCATTGGACGCATCATCGGTACACCTTGTTCAGACGCATTAACAGCCGCATCGAATAGGTAAGGCATCAGGCGACATTTCAGCTTGGTAAATGCACGTAATACATCAACAGACTCTTCATCGAACAACCACGGTACACGATACGATTCATTACCATGCAGACGACTATGCGAAGACAACATACCAAATTGTACCCAACGTTTATATACTTCTGGTGCAGCCGTCATTTCAAACCCTGAAATATCATGACTCCAGAATCCAAAACCAGACACTCCTAGAGACAATCCACCACGTAGCGATTCTGCCATCGATTCAAATGTAGAAGAGCAATCGCCGCCCCAGTGTACAGGGAATTGTTGTCCACCAACTGTAGCGGAACGTGCGAATAATGCAGCTTCATTTTTGCCTAGCGTTTCTTCTAATAGTTCAAATACCACTTTGTTATATAAGAAAGTGTAATAGTTATGCATTTTTACAGGATCAGAGCCATCATAATAGACAACATCGGTCGGAATACGCTCACCAAAGTCTGTTTTGAATGAGTCTACCCCTTGATCAATAAGCACTTTCAACTTGCTCTTATACCATGCGACTGCTTCTGGATTGGTAAAATCGACTAAGCCCATTCCAGCTTGCCATAGATCCCATTGCCATACACTTCCATCTTTACGTTTGACTAGATATCCATTTTCCATACCTTCATCAAATAAATAGGATTTCTCTGCGATATACGGATTGATCCAAGCGCAGATTTTGAGCCCTTTTTCTTTCAAACGAGTAAGCATGGCTTCCGGTTCCGGGAACATCCGCTCATCCCAGACAAAATCACACCATTGGTATTCACGCATCCAGAAACAGTCAAAATGGAACACAGACAATGGAAGATCGCGCTCTTTCATCCCATCGACAAAATGATTTACAGTGGCTTCATCATAATCAGTTGTAAATGAAGTCGTTAACCACAGTCCAAATGTCCAAGCTGGTGGCAATGCAGGCTTACCTGTAAGTGTCGTATAGTTATCCAATACTTCTTTTGGATTTCGACCACCGATAATATAGTATTCTAAGCTTTCGCCTTCTACACTAAATTGTACTTTGGATACATTTTCAGAAGCGACTTCATATGAGACTTTTTCAGGATGATTAACAAACACACCATACCCTTTGCTAGAAAGGTAAAATGGAATATTTTTGTACGCTTGCTCACTACTCGTACCACCATCTTCATTCCAGATATCAACAACCTGACCGTTTTTGACAAACGGTGTGAAGCGTTCACCTAATCCATAAATATATTCGCCGATCCCTAATTCCAATTGTTCGCGGAAAAAGACGGTATCTTCAGGCCCATTAATATAACCAGGTCCCCGATGAACACTACCTGTTAAATGACGACCTGCATAATCAAAGCTAATGCCCCAATTGCTATTTTTACGAATAGTTGCTGTCAAATCACCTGATTGAAATACAGTACGTTCTTCATCTTCGATCACTTGAATATCAGTCTCTAATTGAGCCAGTTCAAATTCAGGCAGTTTTTTGATTCCACCTTTATGATGATTAAATTGTACTTTGATCACGTTTGGCATTGGAGAACTCAAAGAAGCTTTGAGCAATGTTCCATTTAACGTATCGCCTTTATGTACAATTTTTTTGGTAGCTGCATATACAGTTAACTCATCATTTTTGCTCACAATATCGCGAATATCTACAGGATGTTGCATACTATATCCTTTGCGTGTCATCCAATAACCATCAGTAAATTTCATGTTAGTTCCTCCAATAGTCTTCATTTGATCATTAAAATGTATTTGTGCAAATCACTTGCCTATAGTTATAATAATATTGATAAAGAAAGCGCTTTTCTTCTTTTATTTTGATCATATGTGTAAGGATATTGATCTTTGGCTGATATGGTGAGAAGTGTATGATCTTTGATGTGGGGGTGCTGCGTGAAGGAAGCTGTGCTTGTCGTCGCTGGTGAAGGAAAATGCTTTGAATCACTGCTGTAGCAGTTAGCATTTTTCTTCAAAGGCGATCGCTTCGCTCTTTCAGCACTGCTTCCTTCCCTCCGCTCGTGGTGGGAGATCATCCACTTCTCACAAGAATGCAGGAAATTTCAATAAGGTGGTGAGTAGTGGGAATGGATAAGAATCAAAAAATGAAATTGGCAAGCGAGATGTTGATTGCTAATCATATGAATAGTGATATGGAATTTAGCTTTTAATGATAGATATAACAAAAGAAAGTTCTGAGGAAATAAAAGGTAATTTTCAAAAAAACTATAGGTACTTTTGAACATGAACATGATAATTGAAATATTAATCTAATTTTTACAGAAGCTAATGAGTGTGATAAAAGAGATTGAATGACAACAGTGATTGTAAGAATGATCTATTAGTAGGGCGTGAAGCCGCTCTAATGCATATAATATTATAATATTTAAGGCGGTGAGGTCGTTGATTCAGGAGCAGTTGCGGGAAGAGTTAAAAGAAGATCGGATTCATGGGAGTCTGATGTATCCAGTGAGTGTGTATCCTATGGATGATATTGAAGAAGAGACAGTGCTGGAGTGTCACTGGCATGAAGAACCGGAATTGATTTTGGTCACACAAGGAAGAGCGTTGTTTCAGATTGGAACGATTCCTTATGAAGTACATGCGGGTGAAGCAATATTTGTGAATAGTGGTGAGATCCATACCGCGTATCAGATCGAGCATGAATCCTGTAGCTTTGTAGCGACTGTATTCAGTATGTCGCTGTTAAATAGTGCAGGGTATGATATGGTACAAGCGCGATTTATCGATCCTTTAGTACGCAAGCAAATAGTATTACCTGTGCATATTCGCGGACAGGAAGTCTGGGAACACGAAGTGTTGAAATTATTAACCGCTATTGTCGATATCAACAAACAACAGACAGCGACATGTGAATTGACGACAAAAGCGTATCTTTATCTTATTTTTGCACAAATGATTGAACATATGGATACTCAGGTCACTCCTTTGCCTGCACCGAGTGATAAAGTAGAACGGCTCAAAACAGTACTCGGTCATATTCATGATAACTATCAGCAACCGTTACGTTTGCGAGAATTAGCTGAACAGATCAATATGAGCGAAGGGCATTTTTGTCGCTTTTTCAAAAGTCTCACTCAAAAAAGCCCGATCGATTATATCAATCGGTATCGGACGCAACAGGCTTGCCGGTTACTCCAAAGCAGTGATCGCAAAATTGTCGATATTTCTCTTGAAGTGGGATTTGATAGCTTGAGTTACTTTATCTCTGTATTCAAGCAACATCGAGGTTCTACTCCTTCTCAATATCGTAAACAGACCAATGGTGTCTCTAATTCATTGATTACTGAATTGCAAAAAAGCCGGCTAGAATAAAGATAAGATCATAGGATCACGATCTACCAAAAAAGGAGAACAACAGTAATTGTCTACTGATGTCCTCCTATAGTGTATGGCTTGTTTACTTATTAAGCGATCATATTTCTATTGAACTGCTCTGATATCATCATCTACTATATTTAACCGCGATGATCATTGAGTATATAACGTTCCGCTTCCATATCTGTAATAAATGGGGTCACTTCATCGATAGCATATAAATGTAACAAATGCATCGCCCGCGTACACGCTGTATAAAATAGTTTGCGTTCTGCTTCACGATGATATTGTTGACTGGAAGCATCGTATAGTACAACAGCATCAAATTCTACACCTTTAGCAAGATAAGCCGGAATAATAACTGTTCCTTTTTCAAAAGCAGGCGTATTTTTAGTGATTTTGCGCAGTGTAATCTGTTCTTTAAGCACTTGATAAGCTTCTTCACATTCACTTTCTGTTTTGCAAATAATCGCTGTATACTGATAACCCTGTTGTTGAAGTCCATGAATATCTCGAATAATATCGTTATGCATCGATTCCCGATCATCATACAGTGAGACTTGAGGTTTATCTCCGCGGCGATTAAATGGAATAATATGCTCTCCACCTTTGATCATACCACGGGTAAAATCTACAATCTCATATGTCGAACGATAACTGCGCGTCAAACGAATAATCTCACTGTTTTCTTTACCATATAGCTCTAATAACGGATCTTCTTCATCAAACACAGAATTATGGCTATAAATCGCTTGATTCAGATCACCTAATGCAGTCATGCGAGCACGCGGGAATAATCGTTTCATAAATTCCAACTGGAACGGTGAATAATCTTGCACTTCATCGACAATCACATGCTTAATCGCATGGTTGGAACGGAATCCTTGTAGTTGTTCTTTAAGATAGAGATAAGGTGTTGCATCTTCATATCCCAATTCTCCTTGATCCAGACGACTCACCGTTTGACGGGCAAAATCTTCCCATCCTTCAGGCAATAGACCATTGTTGATTTTGGCAAATAACACTTCATCGGTAAACATTTTGCGATAAACGGCTTTGATATCTGCAAAGCGAAGTCGTTTGACCCATTTACGTAATGGTTTGAGCCAATCATTTACAACCATACGTGCTGCTAATTCTGCTTCTAATTGAAAATCATCAAAAGAAGGCATTTTACCTTTTTGCTTACGACGCATCATTGTATATGCACGATGATAATCATCGGTGCTCATCAACTGTACTTGTTCTTCTACCCATGCTTCTTTACGCTCTTTGCGTCCAAATAGACTGACTTCTTTAAGCAACCAATCACGCATCAATTCAATCCGATTACCTAATTTGACAGCCGAATCAAAGCCATAGAATTTGTCTAGCATCTGTTGACGGGTTACGATATCTCTACCTTGAAAACGGATCGGACGGAATACCATGCCTTCTGTTAATAGTAGCTCGGTATAACGACGAATCGCTTTGAGATAAGTCGCTGATGATTTGTAACGGATTCCTTGCACGCGTGCATCATGTTCCAGATCATCTCTCCAGGCTAACAAATATTCCATTTGTGAAAAGACATCTTCCAGATCAAATTCTCTTCCGATACGACGTTCCAGATACGCCTGAAATGTAGTCTGTAACATATTCTCTTCGCCAAGCTCTGGCAATACGGTAGAGACATAACTATTAAACATCGAGTTCGGAGAAAAGAGTACCATCTGATCGGCGCGCAAGCTATCTCGGTAGCGATACAATAAGTAAGCTACACGTTGTAACGCTGCTGACGTTTTACCGCTTCCTGCCGCTCCCTGTACAACCAATAGACGACTACGATCGTTACGGATGACGCTATTTTGTTCTTTTTGAATTGTTGCTACGATATTTTTCATCTGATTATCGGCGGTATGACTCAGTACTTGCTGTAACAATTCATCGCCAATAGTAACCCCTGTATCGAACAATACATCTATTTGGGCATCACGAATCACAAACTGTCGTTTCAACTCCATATGCCCTTCGATATTCCCTACAGGTGTCCGATACGATGCTTTTCCAGGTGCTCCATCATAATAAAGGCTGGATACCGGAGCACGCCAGTCATAGATCAAGAATGTCTCTTCATCATCATCTAAAAAAGAACCAATTCCCAAATAGATATGATCTGTTGCAGGTTCACCCACTTCTTTAAAATCGATCCGTCCAAAATAAGGAGAACCTGACAAACGACGCAATTTATCCAATGTAAGACTGGAACGTTTGTGAGCTAATTCGATCTCGGTCAATACCTGTGATTGCTGACGTAGACTTGTTGACGTTTCCCCTACATCATCCGGCTCACTGAAGTTGACTGTAACTTCATCCCAGAAGTCTTTACGCATACCGACTACATCGCCACGCGCTGCTCCAACTTCTTGTTCAAGCACAGCCATTTTGCGATTAATTTTGGTCGTTACATCATCTACGCGTGCTTGTTCATCTTTCCAGTCCTGATCATCTATTGCCATATTAGATCATCTCCTTTGTCTCTATCTAAATATTCTATGCAAATATACATTTGACAATATATATTAATTATGTTATGTTAATTCTATATTGATAATTTTGGTATATTTATGCTATTTTGCAGACCAAATTTTATTGTACGCTCATCTATTACAAATTGCAAATATCAAAGCCGCATGTCTGGAATCATCCAGCAATGCGGCTTTTTTGATACATACTTGCCTTTATATCTTTTTTATTTAGTCAAAATAATAGGCTCGCCTTTGGTGATAATCATCGTATGTTCGTATTGAGCTACAAAGCTACCATCATCTGTTTTGAGTGTCCAACCATCATTACCTTCTGCTACTTCTTCCGCTTTGGTAGATACGAATGGCTCATAAGCAATAACCATTCCTTCTTTCCATAGTCCGTTATCAGTAGGATCGTAATAGCTCAAAATATATTCAGGATCATCATGTAATGATTTTCCGATACCATGTCCGGTTAAGTTAGTAATGATCTTGAATCCTAATTTTTTGGCTGTATTGTAAGTAGCTTTGCCTGCATTGCTTCGCTTAGAACCTGCACGAATTTTTTGAGCTCCAGCTTCAAATGCCAGAATAGAAGCTTCGCATAATTGTGTTAATTTGGGATCACCGTTACCGACTACAAATGATACACCTGTATCTGCAAAATAACCATCTAACGAAGCAGATACATCTACATTCACCAGATCGCCTTCTTGAATAATTCGATCACCTGGAATGCCATGAGCCACTTCTTCATTTACACTAATACAAGTAAATCCAGGGAAATCATACGTCACTTTAGGACCTGATAATGCACCATGTTGTTCCAACAATTTAGCCGCATGAAGATCTAGATCGATCGTACGCATTCCTGGTTTGGTCATTTCTTTTAATTCATCACGAATAATTGCAACAACTTTACCTATTTTTTTTAATCCTTCGATATCTTGTTCTGTTTTGGCAATCATATCTTTTTCTCCTTTGTCGTAAACGTCAGGAAGCGCCGACAAATAAGCAGGTATATGTTTACCCGTTTTTGTCGGCGACTTCGTGTCGCACTTCTGTATCATTCCTGATTCATCTTCTAGACCATATTCTATATTGTATAATTAATCTGATCAGGTTACAAATAAACATGTCTAACAACGATCTACTATTATATCTGATAAACACCATAAAAAAAAGAGAAAGGCATCACCTTTCTCTTTTTTAATTGATATGACAATCGATTGCCATGCAACTAACACTTGATATAAGTTGATGTAAACATCAGCTATATGTTTATCCAGTTTACAGTTACATAGATAACGACTAAATAGGTATCTTCTTCACATCGAATGATAACTATTGTACAAATTTGTAATACTATGTGGAACTTTAATCCAAATTATCGATAATACGATCAAGCATTTTGATAGTTGTATTACGTTCTTCTACTGTAAATCCATTAAATACTTCTTCGATCGTTTGACTGGCTTTATCGCCTAGATCGTCTACAATACTACGGCAATAATCAGTCAAATAAATAAGATTGGTACGACGATCATCAGGATGAGGTACGCGTACCACCATCCCGCGTTTGATCATATTATCGATTAACCTCGATACACTGGGTTGATCTTTACGAGACAGACGTGCAAGACGATTCTGTGTCTGCCCGTCCCGTCTCCATAAGAATGAAATCAAAATCCATTGTTCATGTGTAACTGGATAGCCACCGTCACGAAAATATTGATTTAAGCGATTGTGTGCCAGACGTGTAGCGATAGAAAGTTTGTAACCAATTGAGTTCTCTAATGTGTAGGGGATATTTGTCATTCCCATAAGTCTCCTTTTAAACAGTCATCTTCGATGTATCGACTTGGGTAGTATTACTTCCAAGGCCAAGTCGGAAAATTTCTGCGTTCCTGTTTCTCTTCGTTTTCTTTTTCAACTGCATCATGTTTAGAACTGGTGTGATCTACTAAGCGATTAAGGCGTTCTAATTGATAGCCATAATCATACATCACAGCGGCTACAATAGACAACCTTAGCACACCGCTAAAATTTTCTTGATAACGATCAATCATGGTATCCAAAAATTGATCATTTGCTTGTTCTACTTCTTCAGCCTCATGGCCATCATTTTTAATCTTATTATCTAGCTTCAGCAAAATATGCTCATGGAACTTAATCAACTGTTCCAGATGATTGTCGAAATAATCATCTAATTGTGGAGTACGTTCTGCTTGAAAATAATGTTGCTCTATAGCAGTTAGTACATCTACTCCTTTCCTAAGCGCTGTTAGCATTTGTTTATTTACAACAATGTGTCGATGTCGGCTGAAAGAAGCTCGTTTTAATTTTTTCAGTTCTTCTTCCATCAGATTGTACTTATCGCTCAAAGACTGGATCGAATTTTCCAGCGCTTTTTTTTCTTCGCGAAATACAGATTCTTTGATTTCATCTGAAACGGCTGTCCGTAATAGCAAAGATAATTTAGCGAATGTATTCTCAATCTGCCCTTTAAATTGTTCTAATGGCTTAGGTGGTGCAACCAGTATATTAATTAAAAAGGCAGATACGATACCAATAATACTGAGTGAAAAACGATTAAGTGCAAATTGCCATTGACCTGAAGCTTCCATTACCGAAATAACAGTAACTAGCGTCAGTCCAATCGTATCTCCCATTTTGAGACGCAAACAAATCATAATCACCACAACACACATTAAGCCAATCGCAATCGGCTCATTAGAGAAAAACATCCCTCCAAGTAGTGCTAGTATGGCTCCTAATGTATTGGTCTGAATCTGATCCAGAAAATAACGAAAAGAGCGGTAAATCGATGGCTGCATCGCAAAAATAGCGGCAACAGCAGCAATTACCGGTGGCGTCAGATTAAGCCAGGAGCTAATGTACAAAGCAAGCGTAACCGCAATTCCGGTTTTGAGCATGCGGGCTCCAAAATTCACATGTGTTCCTCCTTCTGAATGATACGGGTTCGAGTAGATTAATCTTTGAGTATAATAGTTGTTGCGAAAATAGTGGAATATATAGTATTACCCCAGATTAGTCCTTTTGTGAAGCAGAAGGATGAACTTTTTTGCCTCGCAGTCTACGTAGCAGCGGTACACGATACTTTAACATCACCCATTTGATCACAATATAAATAACAATAGCAAAAATAACACTGTTTACAGCAGCACCTGTAATAAAATCAACCCCTGCATCACGCCAATGATGAGACTGGTGTATCGGTTGCATATAATCTTCGGGCCAGTCTGGAATATCAATATTAGGCATACTTGCAGGAAGACGAGAAGAACGCCACAAGGTCACCAAAAAATGCCCTGTATGGTAATTGAGAAAAAACGTCAATGGCCATACAAAAGAATCCAGTGAAGCAGCAAAAATCGCTGCTGGCATCGCTCCTTTGAACAGACGCGTTAATCCTAACGATAGTATGGGACCGATACCAATTAACGGATACCAGCTTGGAAATAATCCTACCGAAAAACCTATAGCTACTTGATGTGCTCCTTTTTTTAAGCGAAGCAGGCGAATCATATTTAATTTCAAAAATCGTCCCGGGTGAATTTTTTTCATCAGGACCTCCAATCAGAGCCTTATCCATGTCAGTATTCCTTATTGTAACTCGTTCTTTTACGTAAAGAAAGTCTGACTATATGAATTTTGTCGAAACGTGACAAAAAGCGCCCTTCCGTATGATAACGGCATTAGGCGCTCGGAAATGTATAGCTGTATAGGTTACATTTATATCACAATTTTGTCTTTTAATAATTGGGCGAGAATATCAGGATAATCGGTGATAATACCGCCTACTTGCATATCGATCAGCTTACGCATGATAGCAGGGTCATTAACTGTCCATACATTGTAAATAACACCTGCTTGTTGTGCTTGTTGAACAGCTTCTGCTGTCACTGTAGCATAATGAGAATGTAAAGCGGTAGCGCCTATACTGTTCGCATAATTCCACGGTCTTACTAGATTTTCGACATACAAAATACCTGTCTGTATATCCGGTGCTAATTGCTTACAAGTTTCAAGTGTATAGTGATCAAAGCTTGAAATCACTACACGATCGGCTAGACCATATTCATGGATAGCATCGACTAATTTCTGTTCGATCCCTATGTACGGTTCAATATTATTTTTGATCTCAATATTAAGGATCATCTCTGTGGATGCGATCCATGCTAGTAATTCACTCAATAATGGCACATGTTCATTAGCAAATTCTTCGCTATACCATGAACCGGCATCTAATGTTTTAATTTCATCATAAGTTACATCTTTGATCTGACTATCATAACCGGTAGTACGTTTTAAATTTTCGTCATGAATAAGAACAAGCTGTCCATCTTTGGTCATTTGTACATCCGTCTCAATCCCGGTTGCTCCCAATTCCAAACTTTTCTCAAAAGCCGCCATTGTATTCTCCGGGCAATATCCGGAAGCTCCTCTGTGCGCGTAATTGATGATCGATTTCATGGAATAGCTCCTTTTCGATATAGATGATTTGTAATCTCAGTATTCTATTTTACCAATTATACACTTTAATGATTAGCAGAATATAAAAAAAACCACCTTTTTCTATATGCTAAAAGGTGGTTTTTTTTCAAAAGCTGTTCCTATCCTGATTCATTGTAAATATTATTTTACAAGTGCTTTATTCGCTAATACTTGTGTATCAGCCAGCATTTTTTGCATATCCATACCATAATGATTGCCAAGTAGGATCACAAGCACATCATCATCTAAATTATGCGTAAATCCTGTCGCATAACCTGTGCCGCTACCATTATGATAGATGGTGCGTTTACCATCTACATTTTTGATCAAAAAGGCGTAGCCATAGGGCTTCAGATCGGAATACGTTGTAAACATTTTGTTGACTGTATCTTCACTCAAAATCGTATGATTATCAAACGATTTGTACCATTTCATCATATCGTCCAGTGTCGAATAAAATGTACCTGTACCGGATTGAGAAACATAGTATCCTGCTTCATCCCACGCATCGCCGTCTTTGACATAACCAGTGATCGTTTTGGTTGCAGGTGTAGTCTCGCCAGTATCTTTCATATTCAATGGATCAAGGAATGTGTGTTGAATATACTGTCCATACGATTCACCCGATACTTGTTGAATAATATAAGCTAGCAATACATAACCCTGATTACTATAGTTAAATCGTTCACCTGGCTCAAAACGTAATGGTTTTGTTTTGATTTCATCCACAGTCTGCTCTAGCGTCATGCCTTCTGTACGGGTAAAGTTAGAGTTAAAGCCTGCGGTATGAGATAACAGCATATGCACTGTAATTTCATTACCACGCGGGAAATCTGGAATATAATCGGATAGATGATCTGTTAATTTTACTTTGCCATCTTCGATCAATTTCATAACGGCTGATGCAGTAAATGATTTGCTTAATGAAGCGATACGAGATTTGCCATCAGGTGGTGTTGCTTTTTCGCCACCAGCTAATCCGTATCCTTTACGCATAATCACTTTTCCTTTATAAGCTACTAGAGCTAGACCTGAATAATTTTGAGCTTGTAAATACGTATCTACTGTTTTGGCAGAGCTTGCATATACAGTAGATTGATCTGGCGTCAAATTAATCGTTGTTACTTCAGGTGTAGAGCTTACTGTCAAATTAGCTTTGAGTGAATCTGACAAAAAGCGTGCCGGAACCATCATCGTACCGTATACATTACGAGAGACTTCTGGCATTTCAATCTCATATCCATCTAATGTAATCTTATTGGTATTCGGCGTATGTACAACCTTATCTCCATGACTATACATAACAACAGAACGAGTCGATGCATCCCATTGCGCTGTTGCTCCTAATTCACGAGCAGCTTGACGTAAAGGAACCAATGTTGTGCCTTTAGTTACAAATGGTGCAGTTTCCCAAGTCACTTCTTTGCCCGCAATCGTAATTACAGCAGGCTTGTCTGTACTTGCTGCTTGAGCTTTGGGAGCGATATGCGAAGCAGGTGCAATAGAAACAGTAAGTGCAGAAACGATTAACAATTTGGTCGCTAAGGATACCCAATTGCTCTTTTTAACAAATGTCATAACGGTAAAATCCTCCTAAATCAGATGTAGCATTAAAACGCATGCTCACGTAGCCGATAATATGCAGCAATATCTATTATAGTAGTTCAGCCTTCGTACAAGCAAGGCGAATCCACAATGAAATATGCAATTGATCCAAAAACATCGTCATAGTGTGTACGCTTTGCTTGACCTAAAAGTTGTGCTTATCTCTGATTTTGTTGATGTTATGACGATGTGGTTAGCTGTTTTACAGCATCTTTGATCTTCAATTCATCTGCAATCGGCCCTGTACTGATCCAGTACTTTGCATTTACAGAATACATATGATGATTTTGTACAGCAGGTAGCGCTTGCCAGATCGGTGATTTTTGCAATTCAGCAAATTCTGCCTGATCTTTTTGCAAATCTTCACTTGTTCCTCCTGCACTGCCTGATGTAACGAATACATAATCAGCGTTCACTTCAGGAAGTACTTCTGTCGACAGATTTACATTTTGCTTATCTGGATTGTCTTTCTGCAATTGATATACCAGTGGCATAGGTTGCAGTCCAAGATCGTTGTACAACATGCCTGCATAGCCAGGTAATGTTTGACCTTCTTTATTCTGATACCCTGGCAGATATAAGCGTATATCTTTGCTTGTTGTCCGTAAAAAAGCGATCGTTGCTTTATCACCCACAGCTCGAGTAATATCAGCTTTGGCTTGTTGAACCTGATCATTATGATCGGTTATGACTTGTTGAGCTTGATTTTCCAGATCTAATGCTTTACCTAATTTAACTATAGAGCTTTTCCAATCTTCACGATCATACACAATCGTAGGAGCAATTAAGCTCAACTGATCATATGTAGTTCGATCAATCGTGGCACTGGCTACGATCAAATCAGGCTGTGCATCGGCAAAAGCTTCTAGATTGGCTAAGCCACTATCCATATTTAGAATAGATACCTGTTGTGCTTTGAGACGATCTTCCAAATAATAATTTTCGCCAACCGATACTCCTAACACTAATGGAGCTTTGAGCGAAAGTAACATATCTTCAAGATTGTATGAAGCGATACGTTTAGGATGTAATGGAATCGCTGTGGTTCCGAATAGATGTTCTACCGATTGAGTCTGTGTATCATCAGTTTTACTTGTAGCTGTTGATAAGTCAGATGAACCTGTAGCACCACAGCCTGCTATAACTATACATAGGGTAAGGATAGATACAGATAACAATGTACGTATTGATAATAAATTCATTTCTTCACTCCTTTGATTTATTGAGAATAATTCTCATTTATAAATATAACATAGTATTTGCTTTTATGAATCTAAACATTTCTAATTTTATTTGTTTGAGTATATTTCTACACCAAAAAGCCTTCTATTCCTTTGAAAGATAACTGCCAATCAAAGAGGTATAGAAAGCTTTACTTATCAGATCATTCATCTATATCGATAACTATTTTCTATTATAAAAATTCATTATATTGGATAACCACTTGTCTCAAAAAGTGTAACGATTTCTCTGTATTGGACGATTCCAAAGAATGATTGGCTTCTGGTAACACAATAGTCTCCATCTGTTGCAGATGTTTTACTTTTTCACGACTGCTCTGGCTGAACATTGGATCATCTGTACCGTATAACAATAACCCTTGCGATTGAGTAATATAAGTCAGTGTCTGATCGAGCGGAGTTAGAAACAAATGACGCACAGGCAATGCTTTATATTGGTCAAATACTCCTCCTGCTACTAATGTACCGAGACTTTTGCTAATACTGATATAGTTGGTATAGTCATGCACATTGGATTGACGAATCACTTCTGTACACTCTTTGACCAGAATATCCATTTGATCGGATTCCAATTCGGTTCGAGCTGCTTGATAGCCATACTCTAATTGAAGAACATCGTTTCCTTTTTCCAGAGCAATTTGTGTCGCATAGTATAGTAAAGAACGTTCGCAAGAATAACTTTTACCCGGAAATAAAATCACAAGTGTAGAAGAGCCTTGTGTGATATGTATATGTCTGCATGTTGTTCCCCAATAAGACTGGGTTTCGATAATTTTGCGTTTCAGCATTATATTCCTCCTATCCCAATAATGTGATCATTCCACAAGCACAGGTATATACTTGATTTACAACAAAAGAGTCTTATACCTGCTTTGTTATACTGTTAATCCTCTACGAATAAGATTGGCGCTGACAGGTTCACGCCCTACTTCGCGCGCCCAGATCGATAACTGCCCTATATGATGAATCTCATGGGCAATCACATGACGCATCACTTCTCCATATGTTAATTGTTCTGTAGAACCATCTTTACGTACATTATGCAGAATCTTCGTTTCTTGATCAGATGTCCATGCTTTTACATATCCGCCTACTTCTATATGCAATTGAGACGATAACGCGCGTAATCGCTCTACCGTCTGATAATCTGCAAAATCAGTAAGCAAGCTGTGTTGATCTCTCAAATCATTAATCCAGCTATATTCTACATCAATAATATGATAGAGCGTATACAAGATACTCCCGACTCCGCCGGTACGTTGTTGCAATAATTCTTGTTGGGATAATGATTCACACCAGTCGAACCATTCTTGTCGTACCTGCCAGTTATAACGAAACAACATTTCCATAGCTCTCTCTCCGTTCTCTCGATATAAGTATGCTACTGAAAACAATGATACAGATACGTTTTGCCATTCATACTACGCTGATCTGGATCATAGATATGAGAAGTAAGTAATTGTTCTACCGTTAAGGAAAGAATAAATTTCTGCAACTGAATCTGATCATCAAATTGCAAACGCAGTACCTGATCATGCTTGTCATCTTCTAATGTAATATCCCAAGTTCCTATATTCGCGTTTGTCATTTACAAGCACTCCTTGTTGATATGTGTTATCCCATAGTATACATGACATCCTCTTATTTTTCCTACCATTTCCTCTGCCTGATTTTACAAATAAAATGACTTTGCGATAGAACTATGAGCAAGCTATTTATCTATATCACAATTGTATGTGTTAAAAATATCAACTGGATGATAAGGTACTTCTGTTTTATTATGTAATTTTTTCCTTATTCAAGTTGTATTTTTATCCAAATTTTTACTATAGATATGAAAGCTATTTTATCGCAAAGGAGGTACATCATGTCAGACCTAACCACCAATCAGACGTACGAACGCTATAAGCAACAACTTCAGCGGATCGCGTGGCGCTTACAATATCGTACCCATACACGCCTCCGCAAAGAATTACCTATCTTATATGACTTTAGTAGTTCGCCTTCTTTTACAGAAGAAGTCGATTCTCAATTACTGGTAGAGCAGTGGATTCATTCTCTACCTACTGTCAAAGAACAAGAAATTATACATTCTCTCTTTATTCAAGAAAAAACCGAAAAACAAGTTGCCCAACAATTTAATATTTCACAACAGGCGGTGAGCAAATGGAAAAAGAAAGCACTTCAATCCATCTATCAGAAGATGAATTATGCCAATTGATTCGTCAAGCAGCTACATCCGACAAAAATGCTTTGCAAAAGGTTATTGATTTGTTTGAACAAGAAATGATTGCATTAAGTCGATTTATTAAAATGCCCCAGGAAGATGCTTTGCAGACTCTGAAGCTTGCACTGATCGAACTTATTTTAAGCGGCTTTTAAAACAACAAATAAGATCGTTTCTAGAAAATATAGGAATGATCTTATTTGTTCGTTTTTAATCCAAATATATAGACATAATAATACCCGATATCCTCTGCAAGATGACTCCAGAGGATATCGGGTATTTGAGTACCGTTAGTCAGAAAGAGCGTGCTTACTGATAGTAAACCTTACTTACTTTTTGCATTTTTTGCTGTCTTTATCATCGGTGTCTTCATCCGAGCGTGGATCATTATCGGTATCTGTGCCTACTTTCAGTGTATCATCTGTTTCTGGATCAGCAGGGCCAATCACTACCGTACTTGTGATCGGAGACACCAATTCTTCATAATCTTCTGCTGGAATACCATACGCTAGATCGAACACTTCTCCCGGTGTAAATCTTAAAATATCGGAACCGGCAACTGTCGTAGGTTCGTTGTTATTAAATACAACCAGAATATGCGTTTTGTCTGTTAGTGGTGTAATCCAATGCCAGTACCCTTGTGGAATAAATAGCACATCCCGAGCTTTAAGATGATATTTCTGCAACTGTTTGTATACAGGATCGAAAATAACAAATTCTAGCTCGCCTTCAATAACATAATCGTATTCCGCCGAGTTGGGATGCCAGTGTGGCTCACGAATATTACCTTTGGTCATATACAAATCAGTTGAGGCGACCCCTTCAAGTGAAGGAATTTGCGAAACATTCGTTTCATACCCTACATTGTTTGCGTTACGACGAAATAATACATTACCTTGTGTGTTAAATTTTAGATTCGGTGATCCTGCCATTTGAATATCCACCCTTCTCTTATCCATCATAGTGTTAGGTTCGAAAAGGAATCCGGTAAGGAGTCGCTATTCCCTGGCGTGCATCCTTCCGTTTCGTTCCTACACTGGTATGGTAATTAGAGCGTGATGTATACAACCTGATTATCGATTTATTTTTAATTGATTATTGTTTTAATTCACTATCAGTAAAATGGCGTATCCCTTTTTCTTGTTCAAATTTGTTTTGATTGTACGTAGCAGAGCTTTTGCGAGGAATGGATAAGCTAGTCCATTCACTGGTTTTGAGCATTTTGGCAATATACACTATTTGTCCTACATGATAAGGATAATGAGCAAGCTGTCGATTGATTGCTTCAAGCAATGTATGCCCTTCATTACGAATATAGATAATCTGTTCTAACTGCTGAGGTTTCACTTGATCCAGCGTATTAAATAAACATTGCCATCCTTCCTCCCACTTGCTGATAACGTCAGCCGCTGTAACAAGATCATTTTCAAATTCTGCATCTCGATTTCGCCACTCTTTCTCCCCATCCGTTGTAAATATCTCTGTCCATCGTGAAAGCATATTGCCCCATAAATGCTTGACGATCATCGCAATACTGTTACTTTCTTCATTTGGAATCATAAATAACTGATTTTCTTCTAACTGAGCCATCGCTTTATCACCGAGCGTTTTATAATATAGAAATTGCTTACGGGTACTAGATAATATATTAGTATAGATATCCATAACATTAACCTCCACTATTTGAATAGGATAGTATTGATCTTACATTGTATTTTAAAGCAATATGGATATCACTCCCAATTATTTTTTATCATGTAAGCGATTAAATATTTGTATAAGCTTGATTTATCACTTTACAAATGTCGACTATATGCCGAAATATACAGTACTACCTTTGTCATTTTTTATCAAAATATAGGAGATTTACAGATTTGCGATTAGCATGAGTACGATCAATTGCAGTATGATAGATAAATTGTAGTCTTTTCTCCTCAAAAAATGTTACTGATTAATAACTTTTTGTTTTGTTTAACCATGTATGTACGCTATTTGTATCGCTAACTGTTATTTGAAGAAAGGAATTAAACGATCATGAAGCACCATGCTAGACGTGAACGAGATAATGAACAATTACGAAGCAAAATTATGGATGCCGCACGTACCCTTTTTGTTACAGAAGGATATGCTCATGTGTCTATGCGTAAAATTGCAGATCGTATTGAATATTCACCAACCACGATTTATCATTATTTTGCGAATAAAGAAGCGATTGTTCAAGAATTATTACGTGAAGTGTACTCTCAATTTTTTACCGTGTTAACCAAGCAAGCGAATGAATTAGAAGAAAATGGATACGATATTCCAGCTCGCTTATTTCTGGTTTCCAAAACATATGTAGAATATGGTATTACACATCCCGATCATTACGATATTATGTTTATCAGTAATCTTGAAGCGGTATCTAATTCTGAACTTGATATCAACGATCGACTTAATGGATATACGTTTCTCCATGAAGCTGTACAGATTGCTATCGATCAAAATTATATTGTACGTGCGGAAGCAGATATGATCGTACGCTCTCTCTGGGCGATGTTACATGGGCTGACTACGACATTATCTAGCTTTTCCGAGCATATTGGTCAAGAGCAACAATCAGCAGAACAGACCGAACAAAAGGATATACCGTCTAAAAAAGACAACAGTATATCCCCTTATAAACAGCAAATTATTGATTTTACACTTCGTCATTATATGAATAGTATTCTCAATCCAGGTACAGTATTGCCCGAGTCTGATCCTGATCTATAATGTAAAACGATAAACAGCGAATCCTTCCCCGTTTATTCCACTATAAGATAGCTGTGGATAAGCGGATAGGATTTTTTGTGCATCCGGTGAAGATAATATCGTTATCGTTGGTTGTGATGGTAAAGACAATCGCTCTTGTTCGGATATGCCCAGTGTAAGCGACCAATTGTGATCGGCTGCTGGATGAATCACCTGTTGCTGTCGAATATACTGAATTAGCACTTCTCGATTTTCTACAGGTACGTCTAAAATAACACGCTCCCCATCTGGATTAGCAAATGGCGTAGAATATGCCCGATATTGATTGGTGACTACTATATATTCGCTATCGTCTTCGATTTCTTTTCCCTGATAACATAAGCGTTCGATTCTACGGGCTTGCTCATCCAATATATATCCTGCTGGATGATAACGTGGCGGCTGACAGACATTAATCTGATACGTTATTCCATCGATCACATCAAAGTTAAACGATGGAAAATCAGGATTAATCAGTGCTTGTTCTGCTGTAGATTGTAGATCCATTTGCTGATATAGACCTGAAGACCATTCTAGCCATTCTCGAATCTCTGCTCCGGTTAGACGGACTGCACATAACGTATTCGCGTAATTATAAATATCTGATGTATGCTGTAGTGTCATTTCGCCTGCTTCGATATCAGCGTAATATTGAGGCCCATACCGTCCGCCTGTTTTGAAAGCAGACGCAGCAGACAATATAGGCAGATGTCGATACGAACTATCTGCTAATACTTGTTCTGCATACCATATTTGCGCATTATTAATCACTTGAACATAAGCACTATCCATTATTAGTGAAAAATAACTGTATAACGGAATATCACTTTCACCTACAGGAGTCTGAATATGATCCAGTATGATCTGATGAGGAACCGAAGCTATTTGTTCTAATTCAGTATCGGCTTCTACACTAGCAAGTCCTTGTTCCCGCTGATAAATAGCTCGTAACTGAGAAGACCCAGATTGAACAGTCCAGCTATGATTGTCATATTGTAAATTTAGATCGATAATACCCAGATGACTTCCCCATACTCCTGCTTCTACAGCAGGTATCCCGTTAATAGTTCCTCGCTTTAGGTTTACTCCTTGCTTACCTGCAAATTCATTGCCTGGAAATAACTTATGCGCATGTCCGAAAAAAATAGCATCGATTCCTTTCATCTGACTAATAGGTAGCACCGCATTTTCGCTAAGTACACCAGTATCTTCTGAATCTACATATCCCGTATGTGCAAGCATAATAATCAGATCGGCTCCTGCTTCACGCATCTGCGGAATCCAATATTCTATAGCTTCTAGCATAGGTTGAACCGTCACTTTACCTTCGAGATGTGCTTTATCCCATTGCATAATCTGAGGTGGCACGACACCAATAACACCGATACGAATATTATGTATATCCCCATGATCATCTACAATTTGTCGCTCTAAGATTAGATAAGGTGGTAGCCATGTATCTGCTGTTCCTTCTATTATAGCTGTTGGCGAATGTGTACCCTCAATCGAAGCTTGATATATATTTGCATTCGTATATGGAAAGTTCGCTCCTGCGATACACTGCTGTAAATAATCCAATCCGTAGTTAAATTCATGATTACCTACTGTTGCTGCATCATAAGATAACCTGTTCATTAACTGATACATCGGATGAACATTTGCCTGATCTTCTGTATAAGAATCCTGTTGCCAGAAGCGACTGGAAGCAGCATAGTCACCTAACGGATTTCCTTGCAAAATGTCTCCGTTATCAAAAAGCAGATGATTATTCACTTCTTTACGTGCTTGATGAATAAGAGTAGCTGTACGCGATAATCCAATATCTACCGTCTCTACATTTCGATAATAATCATATCCTATAAGACTTACATGTAGATCAGTAGTTCCTAATAAACGCAACTGAGCGGTTACGGGTTGTATGGTATTCATGATAGACTCCTTCTTTCATATTCATAATAGCAACCATTTTACAAAACATTTGACCACTGTTTAATATTTTACAAATAATTGACAGAAGTCATCATTTGCGCTGACCCTTTACATCCGATAAAAAAGTAGAATAGCTTTTGTGGGTTATTAATCACCATTTACAAATGTATAACAACTTTAAAAGTGATATTAACTATCATAGTTATACCTTAGCTTGTCGTAAATAGTAAATATCTAACCTGCAAATGATTACATAAGGGAGTTTTGCATACTTCAAACGGTGCCTACAGTCTATATCATGCACAGCTTTACCTACACAACCAGTAAGACTACTTTTCTAGGGGGAAATAAAAGTGTTCAAAAAAATATTAATGTTAAGTATGACTGTTGCTCTAGCAACAGGGCTTGCCGCTTGTGGTAATCAAGCAGCATCTACAGGAACAGGTAATGCCGCTCAATCTTCTAGCTATGTACCGACTGAATTGAAAGTACAATTTGTACCTTCACAAAATGCAGATACACTAGAAGCCAAAGCCAAACCACTTGAACAATTATTAGGCGACAAATTAGGGATTCCTGTCAAAGTTACAGTCTCCCCTGATTACAATACAATCGTAGAAGCGATGGCTTCCAAACAAATTGATGTTGGCTTCTTGCCACCGAATGCTTACGTATTAGCTCATGACAATCGCAAAGCGGCTGATCTATTGCTACAAGCACTTCGTTTCGGTGTGAATGATGAGACCGGTCAACCTACAACAGATAAAGTAAACTTTTACAAATCAATGATTATTGTTAAAAAAGATTCAGATATCAAAACACTTGCTGATCTTAAAGGCAAAAAAATGGGCTGGCAAGATGTAACCTCTTCTGCTGGTTATGTATTCCCGGCGGCTGAAATGAAAGCAGCAGGTATTGATCCTGATACCGATGTACAAGGCATAACGATCAAAGGGCATGATGCAGCAGTTATGGCTTTGTTAAATGGACAAGTTGATGCTGTCGCTGTATTCCAAGATGCTCGTAACAATGTGAAAAAAGATGTTCCAGACGTATTTGAACAAACGCGTGTCCTTCACTTCACTGCTCCGATCCCGAACGATACGATCAGCGTACGTTCTGATATGGATCAAGCATGGCGCGATAAAATCAGTCAAGCATTTATCGATATCGGTAATGATCCAGAAGGTAGCAAAATTATCCAAGAAATCTACAGTCATGTAGGTTATGAAAAAGGCGACGATAAAAACTTCGAACCTGTTCGTAAATATGCTGAAGCTGTAGGTCAAGCTACGAAGTAAACAAAGCATGTAGTGAGCATTTAGCAGCACCGTCCTTTTTTTACGGGCGGTGTTTGCTATTTTACATAGCACACTGGATCGAAAACGTAGTTATTTCGCGGACATCATCATGAAATTATTATTCTGAATATAGAAAGTTGGCAAATCATGATTACATTCAATAACGTTTCCAAAGTCTATCCTAACGGCACCAAAGGGCTTAAAAATATTAATCTTACGATCCATGAAGGTGAACTGGTTGTAATTGTAGGTCTATCCGGTGCAGGGAAATCTACATTGCTTCGTTCAATTAACCGCTTGATCGATATTAGTGAAGGTGATATTCAGATCAACAATCAATCGATCACATCTGCTTCCGGTGCCAAATTGCGCCGTATCCGTCGTGGTATCGGGATGATTTTCCAAAGCTTCAATCTGGTTAAGCGTTCTACAGTGATGCGTAATGTATTATCTGGACGGGTCGGTCATCACTCCACATTACGCACCGTATTCGGTATGTTTCCTAAAGAAGATCACGGACTTGCTCTAGATGCTCTGGCTCGTGTTAATTTGCAAGAAAAAGCCTATAGTCGTGCAGATCAGTTATCCGGTGGACAGCAACAACGGGTGTCTATTGCACGCGCTCTTGCTCAACAACCACAGATTATTCTAGCGGATGAACCGGTTGCTTCTCTAGATCCATTAACAACCCGTCAGGTGATGGACGATCTTCAACGTATTAATCAGGAACTCAAAATCACTACGATTATTAATCTACACTTTATCGATCTCGCTCGTGAATATGCGACTCGTATTATCGGATTACGGGCAGGAGAAATTGTATTCGATGGTACACCGGCTGAAGCAACAGACGATGTATTTTCTCATATTTACGGACGACCGATTCATCGTGATGAAGTATTAGGCGCTAATGCACCAGGTGAAGATATCGTTACCGTTATTCCAGATGCTTCCGAGATCAAAGCCACTTCTGGAGAATCATTATGAATATGACCATAGAAGCACCGACAGCTCCTAAAAAATATAAAAAGATATTAACATGGCTATTCTTTATCGTTGTGCTTGTCTTATGTAGTATTCAGACCGAAGTGACGCCTTATCAGTTAATACGTGGACTACCGCAAATGGGTATTTTACTTGGTGAAATGTTCCCTCCTGATTGGAGTTACTTGCCTACAATCTGGAAGCCGATGGTTGAAACGGTGCAGATTGCTTTAGTCGGCACGATGCTAGGTGGACTATTAGCAATTCCTGTATCGTTATTGTGTGCTTACAATATTGTACAAAGTCGATTGGTTTCTTTGCCTGTACGATTGATTCTAAATCTGGTACGTACGATTCCTGATCTATTATTTGCTGCTATTTTTGTAGCGATTTTTGGAATAGGGCCGTTTGCCGGGATGTTAGCTATCTTATTTTTTTCTTTCGGACTGATTGCTAAGCTTACCTTTGAAGCGATCGAAGCGATTGATCCGGGGCCGATGGAAGCGATGACTGCTGTAGGCGCGAATAAGATTCAATTGATCGTATTTGGCGTGATTCCTCAAGCGCTACCTTATTATATGTCTTATCTATTGTATGCTTTTGAAATTAATGTACGGGCTGCTTCTGTACTCGGTCTAGTGGGTGCTGGTGGTATTGGTCTGTTACTGGATCGTTCTCTTGGATTGTTCCGATATGATCGCGCGGCAATGATTATTTTGCTAACGCTTGTGATTGTACTGGTGATTGATTACGGAAGTACGGTATTGCGGAGGAAATTACTATGAATCATACGTTACCTGCTAAGCCACTCTGGCACAAAATTCGTCCGTGGTGTTGGATTATTTTTCTGGTTGTTGTGTATATCTGGGCATTCAATGGGCTACAATTCGAAGGAATTCAATCGACTGCCAAAAGTGTATCTGTATCAATTTTAGATGGATTTATGCATCCTGACTGGTCATTTGTCTATGATCCTGCGGGCGAAGATTTATTGCGTGGATTGCTCGATACTTTAGTCATTTCGATCTTAGGTACATTTATTTCTGCTTTTCTATGTATTCCGTTTGCTTTCTGGGCAGCGACCAATATGAGTCGTCGCCGTCCAGTTTCTGGAACAGGGAAGTTCAGCCTGAGTGTCATTCGCGTCTTTCCTGAAATGATCGTAGCAATCTTATTTATCAAAGCTGTAGGCCCTGGTTCTTTTGCCGGTGTATTAGCATTAGGTATTCACTCTATTGGAATGCTTGCCAAATTATTTTCAGAAACGATAGAAAGTATAGATACAGGCCCTAGTGAAGCATTAACCGCTGCTGGAGCAAGTCGATTGCAGATTCTATGGTTTGCTGTATTGCCACAAGTGATTCCTCAATTTCTCTCGTATTCGTTGTATCGATTTGAAATTAATATTCGCTCTGCTACTACACTTGGTCTTGTCGGTGCGGGCGGTATCGGGACGCCACTGATTTTCGCATTAAATATGCGTAATTGGAATCGAGTCGGTGTGATTCTTTTAGGAATTATTATCCTTGTTATCTTAACTGATCTTATCTCTGGTTGGATTCGCAAACGTATTGTCTAAGACAGTTTATTAAATCTACTCTATAAGAAATTTGTAGATACTATATGTAAATGTATATAAACAACACTAAAAAGGCATGAGTACTTCTGGATGTAATCCGAGTATTCATGCCTTTTCTATTGATGTGGTATTTCTTTAAAATGACCTATTCAAATCTTATCTTAATGCTCGATATCTGCTTCATACTCTGCTTTTTGCTGTTCCCAGTACTGCTTATCTTCTGCTGTTATTGCTCGCAGTACTTTACAAGGATTCCCTACCGCGATTACATTGTCAGGAATATCTTTGGTAACAATAGAACCTGAACCGATAACGACATTATTGCCGATCGTGACACCTGGATTGATCACTGTATTCCCACCTACCCAGACATTATTACCAATCTTAATTTCTTTACCAAATTCTAATAATGTATTGCGTACATCAGGATCGATCGGATGCCCTGCTGTATACACACCTACTCTAGGTCCAAAAAACACATTGTTGCCTATATTCACTTTGGCTACATCAATAATAATACAATCAAAATTGGCATAAAAGTTATTACCAACTGTAATGTGACAACCATAATCACAACGGAATGGTGGTTCAATAAATACTTTTTCACCTACCGATTCAAATAATTGCTGAAGTAATTCGATACGATACTTCTGTTGTTCTTCGGTTGTGTTGTTAAATAACCGGGTAAGCCTTCGAGATTTCTTATTATCTGTTGCTAATTCGCCTACACCAGCCATGTATAATTTCTGGTCTAACATTCTTTCTTTATCTGTTGGCATATGTATGTTCCTCCTTGAATATCCACCTATATCTGCTTATAAAATTAGACATGTATGGTGTATTAAATTATAATATTACTTATTATAATACTTTTAATAAGTAATATCAAAATTGCCTAGAGGTGGTACTTATACAACCGTTTATTCATAACACTATACATGTAAAACAAATTAATACTGAATTGATCAGAAAAACTCTAAAAGCACTCACTTCTGCTACCAAAGCAAATCTAGCCCAAGCTACAGGATTAAGTATTGCTACATGTGGGACAATACTTAATGAATTACTAGAAACCGGTGAAGTGTTAGAAGATGAACAAGAAGATTCTCATGGTGGACGTCCTGCGAAAAGGTTTATGTATAACGCTCATTTTTCTTATATCGCTTGTATCTATATTAAAGTAGAGGAATTTAGTCATTCGCTTACGTATACAGTAGCCAATTCAATAGGTGAACATATAGAAAGCGGATATGAAGAAATGCCTTCTGTAAATGCTACCATGATTGATCGTTTGATTGAACAATTGATTCATACCTATGGAAATATCAAAGCGATTGGTATAGGTATTCCTGGTGTCGCACATCAAGGTACTATTCAGATCTGTGATGCTCAAGAGCTGATTCAGGTTCCTTTAGCACCTCAATTGAAAAAAAAGTATAGCATCGATATTATTATTGAAAATGATATGAATCTGATGGCTTATGGATTTTATCAAAAACAACAATATGATCAAGAAAAAACAATAGCGGTAGTTACTTTTATTAAAGGAAGTTTCCCTGGTGCAGGCTTAATGATCGATGGACATATTCACAAAGGCAATACTCGGTTTGCAGGCGAAATCTCTTTTCTTGCTTTCGGAATAACACGTGAAGAACAATATGCTCAACTTCATCAGTCTTCTACTTTTATCCCTTTAGCCGCCAAAATGCTTGTCAATTTAATAGCTACGATCAACCCGGAAAAGATTGCTTTAACAGGCGATCAAGTGCACTCAGAACAGATTAAAGATTTATACAACGCTTGTCTGGAATATATTCCTGTAGAACATATGGCAGAACTTCATATGTTAGAACAACCTGATCAAGATTACATGTATGGGCTAATTTCTATGACTTTGGAAAGTTTAGATTACGCATTACAATTGGTTGAAAAACGAAGATAAGTTGTTAGATGTAGACTACTTTTAGCTTTTGGAAAATCAAAACAACCATTCCTTAGAAAGTAGGAATGGTTGTTTTTGACTCTCATGTTTGTCATCACAAATAAACGATCATTCACTTTTGCTTTCCTTTACTGCTTTACGATTTGACCGCTTTAAACAAAATAAAAGAAGGCCTTCTCCGCTCATGCACAAGCGTTGGCATTTTCTCCAGACCCTCTGGAATCGATTCAGGTTCTTCGATCTGCTGTACGATCAGTCCATGAGCGATCATCCCATTTACCAGTGTCGATACTTTGCGATGGTACTTAATCACATTATCCACGACCCAGTGAGTACTACGTTGTCCTTCTTCTCCATAATTATCGATCGCATAATGCAGTCTATTCCCTTGTTCATCTTCTATCCAACCTTCCATATCTAACTTGGCGGTCGTAATCGGATGCTCGGTTGAAAAGACTAATGTTCCTCCTGGACGTAACCACTTCGCAATCTGTACCATCAGGCGATCATAATCAGCCACATAATGAAAAGCCAAAGAACTAACAATCAAGTCAAACGATTCTGCTTCAAAATTTAATTCTTCCATCGGTGCATGAATATATGTAATTTGCGGAATCTTAGGAGCAAGGCTTAACATTTTGCTTGAAATATCAGCGCCTGTTACATGCTCCGCTCCCTTCTCTACCATAGCTAAAGCCAACTTACCAAATCCACAACCCATATCAAGTACGTTCAATCCTTGCAGATCAGGCAATAATGCTTTCAAAGCAGGTTGCTCGATAAAATCGTTAAAAGTAACGCCTGTGCTACGTAATTTTTTATAATATTCAAAAAAAGTAGGATCATCATAAATATTTTGTCGCATCACATACAACCTCCAATATTGAAATCAATTGAGTCTCTTCTTTTCATACAAAAATGGTTACATATGCTATCTATTATTGTATCTATATATTCCAGATAACTTTGAGTACTCCTGCTTACAATGTAAATTTAAGGGTATAAATGTAAAAAGAACCTATTTATTCAAAGGAGGAGTTTTGACGTATGAAAAAGCCTTTAGGTAAAAAGCACATGGTACTTTCTTTTCTGGGTGGAGCTTTATTTTTCTCGGGCATTTCGTTCGCGGCGGATGCCACAACAGTCACTCCGAATACAGATGCTTTAAAATTTTATGTAGATGGCGAACAAAAGATTACTTCTGCTCAATATAATAATCAGGGTAGTATGGTTCCACAGTCTTTCAGGTATAGCGGCACTACGTATGTACCTATTCGCCATGTTAGCGATCTGCTAGGTAACAAAATGTACTGGGAACCTCAATCTGCAACGATCTCTGTTAACAGTCCTGTTGTAGAAATCAAAAATAGTAAAGGTGAATCGATAGGTACGGCTATCCTTACACAAGATCAAAATAATGTGAATATCAAAGTTGATGTGAAAAATTTACCCGTCGGTAAACATGGAATTCATGTTCACCAATCAGCTATCACCAATAACGACTTTGCTACAGCAGGATCGCATCTGAATCCAGAAGGACATGAACATGGTCGACTCAATCCCAAAGGACAACATACAGGCGATCTACCTAACTTAGAAGTAGCCGCAGATGGTACAGCTAATACGACAATGGTGTTGCCGAATGCGACTTTAGAAAAAGGAGCTAAACACTCTCTTTTAGGGGCTTCGATTATTATTCACGCTGCTCCTGATGATGAGATGACTGATCCGACAGGAAATTCAGGAGATCGTATTGCTGGAGGAAATATTCCACAGTAATAGAATCTATGCAGTAATTGAATGTATAAGGATAGGAAAAAAATACATGTTTATTTCAAAACTCTCTATATCGATTAGGGAGTTTTTTCACGTACTCATCTTTTATCTCAGAATTTGGCGTTAGATTACCTTTTTATCTATTAGATTGATATTCAACATGATCTAACGTAGAAGTATCTTTCGCTATCGACTATACTGGTTATATCGCATTTTTTCGTGAAAGAGGTGTCAGATATGCCCATTCTTCGCAAGCCGATCAGACGTACACGACAGATTATCACATTGATTGCTATTGCCGTAGTGGCTTTGACGTTTCTATATGTAAGTAGTATTAAGACAACAGAAGGTGTATTCCGCGTGGTCGGCGTAACCGATCAAGGTATTGTGGTTCAACAAGGGCAAGAAACTGCTAATCTCAAAACAACACCGGATATTATGCAGTTGGTACAGATCGACCAGCTTTACTTTATCCGCTATCATTCAGACTGGATACGCCATCCCAAGTTAGAAGATATTCAACTGGTCTCTCCAAAAAGTGCAGGGTGACTAATTAAAGTTATATCTCCTGTCATTATCTAGGTCTGAGAATATCACTATCGTAACCGATATTGTTTAATATCGTGAGACCATCTTTATACTCTACCGTTTGTTCCCCTGTCCATTTTTGGTGAAGTCCGTATTCTATTAATTCTTTTACTCTAGCGGGATGGTTCAAATTGTATAGTATCTTCTCTTGCTCCTTAAAATGATGTAATTCGATTCCTATTAATAAAGGGCAACCTGCAATCACATCATCCCAAGTTGTAAAATGATAAATTAGTGCCAGATTTTTTTGATTCTGCAATGTAATTTTTAGACGTATTTGCCATTGTCCATTTTGATAAAAATCTTTTAGAACGTATACATATGTATTTTCGTTAACGATAATCGTTCTTATTTTTTTCTTCATATTCTCGACTCCTATACTACTCACATATTCTGCATTGTATTGAATACACAAAATGACTTCATCGGTTGCTTCTCCTTTCACTCCTTTAATATAAAGAGTCCCTTTTCCTTCGTCTGTTATATTTTCAGTTTCTCTTTTTACAGTAGTATTGTTATTATTTTTGTTGTTGTCTTGTGAATACATAAATGCGGTTTCAATCGTTTGATAGCCTTTACCAAATACATACATATACTTATAACCATGCTTCAAATCACCATTATCAATCGTATATAAATAGATATGATTTTTAGAATGATCGGCACGAGATTGCTGTAGCCATTCATGAATAGACTTTTGATGTTGTGGCTCAATGGTATTGAATTGGTATGTATAAATATCTTGCAATAGCGCTTTCTCTACTTCTTGCTTAGGATCTACACTGTAGGCAGGTGTAGTACAACTAGCAAGTAAAATCATACTGCTTATAGATAAACTACTTATTATTTTACGCATAGTGACTCCTATTCTCAGATAAATGAATATCAAAGGATCTTATCAACTCAAATAAGAATAGATAAGATCCTTTGATTGCTTATAACCAAAATCTTGGATATTTTCGATGCTCAATCGTAAAAAATCACAAAACCAATAACATCGTAATCGATGTACCAACAACACTAACTTCTTGAAATCCTAATCGTTCATACAAGCGCACAACAGGATTGCTCGGATCAACACTTAATGAGACTTGAGCGATCTGCTGTTGGCGCAATTCAGTCAGTAAAGCTTGCATAAGCGCTGTACCTACACCTTGTCCGCGATACTCATCCAATACAGCTAATCCTAACTCTGGTGTCACATCGTCAATATAACCGTATCCTTGATTGTCTGCTGGCAATACTCTAGCCGTTACAGCTCCAATCGGTTGTTGTTGGTCATTGATTGCTATATAGCCGACATCTCCAGCTTGACCCCAATCTTCTAGGTACTTCGCTAGATGCGGCTCATTAACCACTTCCCGATCAAACGGTTTTTCCCCTTCGCGCACATATAAGGATAAATATAATGTTTCCCATAAAAAAGCCTGATCGTCTGCGGTCACTGCCCGGATACTCCATGTATACATAGCAAACAACTCCTTTATTTATATATGTATTCTGTCTATACCTGCTTATTCCCATACCTGATCTAACTTATCGGCATAAAATAATATCGCTCGCTGATACCGTTCAATCCCTTTATCATTTGTAGTCTCGGCAAGTTCAGTCATTAACAACTGCATGCCTTCTGCATATTGTTCTAGATTGTACAGCACCATTGCATAAAACACTTTAAATTCTCGTGCTTCAGGATAGTCTTGAATCGCTTGCTTAAAAAGAGATGCTGCTTTGTCATAATGAGCCAATGTGCGATACGTACTACCCAGTCCAAGCATCGCTCCCTGGCGATCGTCACCTTGTAGTCCATTAGCGATCGCTTGCTCATAATACGGAACAGCTTCTGCTTCTAATCCTAAATTGTCATACGTCCATGCGACATGATATAACAACACAGGATCATGTGGATTGTCCGATAATAAAGCCAGCAATTTCGTGCGCGCTTCTTCGGCTTGTCCATTTTGACGTAATTGAATCGCTTCTTGCATCTGAGTATTTATCATCTTGGTTCTTCCTTTCAACTTGTTGTTCCTATACTTCAATCTTGATTCGATCTATTATCTGTTCCTATGAGATCGCTATCATTATAACAAAAGACCGACAATGATTGTCGATCTTCGATGATGAAATATGAAGTTGTATAGACACATTTATTTGATTTGCTGAAAAGAATCATAGTGATCGGTTGTCTTATATATTAAGCCATCGGTAGAATATAATATCCTATTGGCTCCACGAAAACCAGACGTGTAATTGATATCGGCTTCATGCCATTTGCGTCCTTTGGAAGTTGGCAACAATTTCTCATAGTTACTAAAATAGTCGCCGCCAATACTTTTACCAGGTGCTACTTTATCCAGATTCCCTTTCGACGATTCCCAGCCCAACACTTGTGCTTGAGACTTGGTGATATAGTTACAAGGTAATTTTTTGTACTCTTTCAGATAATTCGCAACGCCGTCAAAGGTATTGATAACTTTGCAAGTGTTCGATGAATTAGACTTGCTGGTATTGCTACTCTGGTTGTTTTGGGCTTTGCTAGTGTTGTTTGTCGATTTACTTGGTGATCCATTCGATGTCTGCGAATCATTCGAATCTACCTGTGCGGTCTGGTTAGATGCTGTGGTACTTGTATTGGTAGACGATCCATCTTGCAACTGGGTGATAAAGATGACGCCCAATACAAGGATTAATACAATACCTGATAATATCTTTTTCAAAAAAATGCCCCCTGTTCGATCTCTCTATGTTGTGATTGATTATATACTCTTCATGATAACATACCCTATTTAGAGAGCATTGATGTAGGTTGGTGATAGAACATTTTTGCGGTATACTGGTGAAATGATTTTATCAAATGCATGCCCTCTTACATATTGAACATTGAAATGATTGATTATAATTTAAAAGGAGTACTTTCTATTGAAATTCAAAATAGTATTACTAACTACAGTGTTTAGTCTGGCTTTATTTATCACTATGATCCAACCTCAGCCTATCTATGCTGAACCATCTAATCAAAGCGATTCTGTACTCAAAGAACGCCTAATGAAACAATACGGTTTGACACCGCATGAAGAAATGGAGCCTTACAATTCTCATAGTGACTATGGTATTAGTAAAAAAATAGATAAAAACTATTCTTACCCTTTTTTGCTTACTACATTTATTCGCCTTTATTGCCGTTTCTAATTGACTAGGTTGAACTGGCTTTTTCAGATAACATGTATGAATACGCTAAGTTTCATTATATTCGGATAAGTATGGCTTATAATATATTTTTAAAAAATTCTAATTGTGTACTTATTTCGTTAATTTCTTTCTCAAAAATAGAAAAAACCTCTTGTCTTTGTTGTTCAAGCAACAATGTATGATGTTTATTATTTTCAACTACATTTAATTGATTAAAAAAATAATCGTAATTCTTGTTAGCATATGGCATACCATCAGTGTACATTCCAGCGTTCAATAGAAAATTCGACCAAGATAGATGCTCTTCTACATATTTCACATACAAACAAGCAATGTAAAGATTACATTTATAGCGGATATCAAATTCTTCACATGAATCAAAACTAGCATATAATAAAGCAATATTCCCTGCTATTTCTGGATCTTTAGTCATACTGAGTTCAATAATCCAATAAGGCGTCTTATCATTCTTTTCAATAATTGCGTCACAAAAAGGGTAATAATATTGATAATCTATTAATTGGCTTCGAATCATTATACTAAGTTTTATGGCAAATGTTCGATCTATACTTATCATCGTGCATGTCACTCTCCTTATGCTGCCTCAAACGAATGAATTCAGCATTTAATTATTCGACCTCAGTTATTTTGCACATATCTACTTTTATGTAATGCTTGAAATTCCCTTTGATTTCATTTTAATAATTAACTCATTGTTTGGTGGAACGCTGTGGAAATTCTACAATCATGTGATCCAATTGCTGTATAAGATCGTACAAAACCTCTTCCGGCAATTCCATAATGAGATTTTTTTCTACCGTTTGCCTACCATGCTTCATTAAAGCTTTAGGATAAAAAGATTGAGATATACCTATTTCTACTGTTCCATTTGGAATATATGTAAAGCTTAGTTCAGGTTCCATAAAAAAGAAGGTCTGCCACACCACATTCTGTACTCGTATCGAACTAAACCAATCTCGTAAGTCCTGCAATTCTTTGGCTAGCATACAAGAACTGCTCGCCTCCCACTGTAATCCATTCTCATCTTGAGCGATCAACTGCACCGTTAGCCAGTCATCATACATATCTTCAACTTTTTCTGGTGGATAATCATAATGTAAGATGTTGAGTTCAAATCGAATATTTCCACTGATCCATAGCATGTGATGTACCGCCTTTATTAAATTTTAATAGGAGTTGTGTTTGTATTATCTGATACGTTATCTTCTAGTCAATTAAAAACGTTTATTAAATTGCGGTCTTAACTTATCAATCAAGAAAACTTCTAATGCTGCTAACCAATGCCAATCTTCATTATCTTCAAAAATAATCAATCCATACGTAGTGTTAGGATCAGTAATAACATCATCCCATCCATCTAAACCTCCTAGTGCATTAGCTTGTTGATATACTCTATTCCCTAGACCTACATTCGGAGTAGCTCTACCTACGTATTTCACAGTATCATTTTGCAAAAAGTAGTATACACCAGCTTGTTTAGACCAAGCTTGTTCTTTTTTAGGTATGCTTCTTAATTCGATCAAAGTAACAGGAGCAGAAACAAAATCCTTATACTGGATTCTTTGCAGAAATGTATTCGTTAAATTCACTAATGTTTGTTCATCTCGTTTGATAGTCATGGCTTTGTAATGACTCCTTTATAATAAGAATGTATTATAATTTAATGTACATTTGAAAAAGTATATTAAAAAAACTCATACAACCCATTTACAAAATAATTATAATCATCATTATCAATGATCTTATCCCCATAGCCTTCAAAAAAGATTTGTTTATCCTCCTTAATAGAACTCTTTTGTTTTACATAGACTTTCTAGGTTCTCCAAGCATCAGTTACACAAATACGATTTCAGTCGATACAACAGCTTATATTTAAAAGAATAATAGTTACGAAGCTAAAAAAATAACGTATAGATTTTACGCTTTATTCGGGCGTAGCATCTACACGTCATTTTATTTATCCAAAGAAATTGTACCTTTGTCTTTTTCATATTCTTCAATATGCTGTTCAATTAGATACTCGATCTGCATCGCTATAGAACGTTTATTTCTCTCAGCAATCACTCTAATTTTCTCGAAGTTCTCTTCTTTCAATCTTAGGGTGAACACTCTTTTATCTGTAGCCATGAATGAAATCTCCTCAAAAAGTGATGTCATTATTGTATCATTGTGAATTAATCACATATACGATCACCTTGACATCTAAGTGATATCACTTTAGAATAAAATCAATTATTGAAAGTGACATCACCTTTGGAGGTAAACTAATGGATGAGTTTGAGAAAGCTTTTAATCAGTTTAAGTCAATGCGTATGGAGAGCATTGCAAATGTAACTATTTATAGTTCAGAAGAGTATAAGAAATTGATGATAGATAGTGATCGGCTGTTTACCGAGTTATGTACATATGTGAAACCAGAGGGAATGAAGTTGTTGATGGATTATTGTAATGTAGTGACTCTGCTACAAGGAATAGCAGAGTCGGTGATGTATGAGCAGGGGTTAAGGGATGGATTAATTTTTACTACAACTCATCTATAAAACAATTTGACTATTACTATTAAATAAAAAGTCTGGTATTTGTACTTCATTATAAATTCCATTTTTTATAGATAATGTTTCAAAATATTGTAAAGCTTGAGGCATATCTTCAAACACAACATTTTTTCCTATTATAGAAAAAACTTCTTTCTTTATTTTATCTAAAGTCACATTGAAAAATTCTTTTCTATTATTTATTAAATTAACACGGTTAGAATGAAAAACTGAGTGTAAGTGGTTTTCTAACCGAGGGGCATCATCTGTTAAAATCATTGCATGTACATCATATTCAAAGGGAACAGCTGCTCCACTTAATTCTTTAATTCTATCTGACGGCTCTAATCTTCTGGTCATTCCTATTTTATATATATTTTCTCCTAATGTTCCTATATTTGAAATAATATATACATATCCTGATTTTCCAATAAGATGTCTTTGATGTATTTCTTCCCTTTTTTTCAGCACTAATGCTAATGAATCTTCTAATTTTTTGATTTTATTTAATAGAGAAACATTTTCTCCATTTGTCTGTATAAATTCTTTATTTAAATCGACTAATTGTTTCTCAACTTGTTTTTCATGAAGACTCAATTCTAATAATTTCTCTTTTGTTTCTTGTTCCACCTTTTTCCTTTCTCTTTCTTCTTCTCTAAATATTCTTAACGTTTCTTTCTCATTTTTTTCAAATATTTTTAATTCATAAACTAATCTTAATTCTTTTAATTTTAGTTTATGGTAACTTTCACTTATTGATAGAACATTTTTCTCATTAAGTTTGTTAATAGCATCACGCGATTTATTTATTCGAGTAACAGTACTATTAAAAGTAGAGTATTTTAGATTGGATATAGCATTATCACATTCGGTATTATAAGAACGTATCATAGATTTGATATTTAAATCTGTCATCTTTCTTCCTTCACGTACACTACCATTGACAGTCCAATCAATCTCTGAATTAATTACTTTTTTTAATTTTATCATTTCTTTTTGTTTTAGATTATTTTCAAATAATTCATCTTTAAATTTTTCTGTAGTATTAAATGGAAAAATACTTTTATAAAATGCTACTTCTTGAAGATCTTTTTCCTCTCTAAGTAGAATAAGAGATTTTTTTAATTCTTTAAATTCTTCATATTCAATATTTTTATTTATTAATTTTTTATCTAATTTTTCTAATTCTACATTTAAATTATTAATAGTCTTCTCATATAAAATAACATTTTGTTTAAGTTCTTGTAACAATTTTCTTTCTAAAGTTGAAGCTAGTAAATATTTATTATTACTTATTTTTTCAATTTCTTTATTTAATAATATTTTATCTTTATCATGTTTTTCCAACAAATCTTCAATAGAATTTTCTAGATGTTCTTTTTTTATTGTTATATTTTCTATATCTAAATTTAGTTTGATTTTTAAATTTGATTTGCTAATAAGCTCATTGTTTAGAATTTCGATTTTTCTTTCGATGGAATTACTGTTTTCTTTTAAGGAATCAACTGTCAAACTATCACATACAATAATTGATTTAAGCATTTTTTCTTGCGATTTTAGTTCTTCAATAGATATCTTTAAATCTAATTCGATGTCCATTTTTTCATTATTTTTATCCCTTATTTCATTATCTAAAATTTTTAATTTTTTCTCTATAGATAAAGCTTCTTTTTTTAGAGAAGAAAGTTTTATATTTTCATGTGAAATATTTGATTTAATATTTATTTCTTGAAATTCTAATTCTTTGATAGAATTCTGTAAATCTGGAATTGTAAATTTAGATTTTTTAATAATTTCTGTATCTATTGTTTTTAATTTTTTTTCTATTGATACTATGTTTTCTTTTAAATCAGAAAGTTTTATACTCTCATATAAAATATCTGATTTAATAATTTCTTCTTGCGATTTTAATTCTTCAATAGTATTAGCGGATTTAATAGTTTTGTTTAGTTCTGATTTAGTATCTCGATATATTTGAGTAATAAGCTTAAATTCTTTTTTTAAATATATAATCATTTCTTCATTCTTTAATAACTGTGTATCTTTTAATTCATTAGCTTCTTGTAATTCATTAATTTTGTAAAGAGCATCATTATATCTTTTTTTACTAACAAACATACAATCACTCCTTTAATTATTGTTTCACTATATTCTTTTCCATAATCCAAAAGTGAAAATAGATTTCCACTTCTGCTTCATTGTGTGATCTTCACAATAGCCAAACGTAGTATGTTGAATTTTTCTCTTCACCTTTTTACATGCCTCGCAGAGATAATCCCCTGTAGTTGGAACTTTATCATCAAACTTATATGCTCTTTTTATCTTGCCTACTCTGTTCTCTAGCCAATTTAGAAATTTAAGCACTATTGTTCCTATACCTAATCCTGTAGTAAAAAGAGTGATAGACATCATGAATACGATAATAGCATTTAAAATGGGATTCTCAATCATTCTAGGCTTGCTATTAAAATATTCATAAGCAAATAAGGTCATAGCTGTTAAATAAATAACAAGTGAAATAGTGATACATATTTTTAATACAATATTCTTTATTTTCAAGAAATTTGTAGCCGTATATTTCTGACGATAACTTTCAAAATGGCTATTATATAGTTCCTGTAACATTGCAAACTCTTTTTTAAATCCTTCGATCACATTACTTCGCAAAGCCATATATTCTTCTGTATCCACATAATCTTCCTGATTTCGTTCAATATGGATCAAGTCTTTTAGTTCATCTAAAAGTTCTGGACTTAATAAATAACCATATCTGTGCACTAATTCTTGATTGGACTCTTTAATCAGTTGTTCTTCTATTTTTCTAGAAGCGATGTCTAGGTTTAAAGGTAAATAAATATTCTCTAATTTTTCCTTTAAACTCTTTTCAAAGTAACTTCGTTCTTCATGAATGTTTTTACGAAGTGTTATTGATGTTGAGATAATTAGTGTGATTATAGCAATAGCAGCAGAAATAACTGCTGAAAGAATGACTGGTGAAACTTCCATTCACATAAATTCCTTTCTGTATTTGATTTTATTTCTTTGCATATCAAAATTTAAAACACGTTGAATCAACAATTAAACTATGTAATTCTCTTACTTATTTCTATATCGACAAATTAAAGTAAATTATACAGTTTTAGGTTCTTATCCATTTTCTATCTAAAAAACCAAGTAGAAATCATTTATCAATCTACGATTTCTACTTGGTTTGCTACTGTGTATTAAAGAATGAAATATAGTTTTAAATAGTACTTTTATCGACTTCTTGCCATGTAAGATCAAGCAATATAGGTGGTATATACACAGGACTAAAAAACTCATATTCTAGATTTCTATTCAATTCTCCAATTAAAATATCACCTTTGGAATTGTATTGAATTTTCCAATCTGCACTAATTGCTGCTTTACCCAGTTTTAATTTTTCGATGGCTTCGTTCCAACTTAATGGATCATGTGGCTGATTATTAATTTTGATAATATGAGCATCGTATGCTTCTTTTATACGTTGTTCGTGTTGTTGCTCTAATTCAAAATCAGCTTCAGAATCCCAAATTTCTATAAAATCAATACCTTTAATATTATTGGCTAAAAGCAATTCTCTAAATTCATCTGATACAAAATACGTCAATCTAGTCAATCCAGGTATTTTAAATATATGCCTTTTCTCATTATTTTTTAGTACAGATTCTAAAAAAGAGATTTTACTATAGCTTCTTATCTCTCCATCAAGGATAGTATCAGGAATAGATTTTTCAGCATCTACGCATTCAATCACATTAATAATATTGCATATATAAAAATTAAAATCAGAATGTTGTACAGGAAGAAATTGAACCAAATCATTAACAAGTGGTGTTACAATTTTAAATACCTTCTCGCTAATAACAGAAATATGATTTAAATAGATAGCATAATCATTGTATTTATATTTTTGGTTGTCTGTAATTAACCTATATTCTTCTGGCCATGGTACAGGTAGTATTTCTCCATCAAAATAAGGAAGTTCAAATTCCATAGACTTTTGTAGATCAAAAACATCTAAACTAATACTACTGTTATTAGGTTTTATTTTCCAAATTTTCATGTGATACTCCTCTTTAAAACATTATTTTTCAAAGTTATTGAGTTCTAATTTAATTTTTATCCTATATTAAAAAAATGAAATATAAGATTTTACACTAGGATCATTCAAGTAATAATCATCAAAAGCCATAAAAGCAATATATCTACCACCTTCATAGTTTCCTCTAAGGCTTGTCCATGGTCGAGAATTACTTAAATTTGAATTATAATGATCTTTAAAAATCCATTGTCCCTCTTTATTTTTCTCCATCACAATAAAATCTTCATAAGTATTGACCTCGTACTTTTCAAAGTTTTCATTAGTTGGCTTAAATGACCAATTGTATTCTGCATATACGTATGCAATATGATCATCTCCATACAATACTTCCATATTTTTAGGGAATGTTTTATATTTCACTTTAGTTCCATCAATCTTTTGTTTTTTGGCATTAGCTGTAGCAAATGAATGATATACAGCTTGTGTTACTGATTTCACCATTTCAGGCGAATCTAGCTTCATTTTTTCTATAATTTGATTAACATTTTTTAAGTATAATAATTGTGACCATGCTCTAGAACTATCTACTTTCCATTTTCCATCTACTTTTAAAATACTGAGCCATATTCCGCCGACTTTTCTTGAAGCTTTACCTTCAGCCCAATACGGAACTTTAACTATTGCTTCATTTTTAGACATGAAAAATAAATATCGTATATTCCAATCTTTTAATACGAGATTTGGTTCTGGCCATTCTCCATTTGAAAAGGTAGAATCCAGCCAATCTGCTTCATAATCCAAATAATCTGTTGTATATAACGAATGATCAGGATTATAGCCATCTACCGAATCTTTCATATAATGATTCACAAAATCTTTAACTTGATTCGTTTCATCTAGATTTTGATCGCCCCAGTAATTAAGCTTAATTAAATGTGTTGATTGATCATAAACTACATCATAATTTAACATAGAGGCTATAAACTTTAGAGGCACATACAAACGTCCGTTTTTGAAGGTAGCATATGTTGGCATATATAATAATTCATCTGTTTCATCTTGATTAAATCCTTCTTTTAATTTCACATTTATATCAGAGGTATGATCGCTAAATTCTAAAGTGTTAAAAATAGTACTTGAAAGAAACTCGTTGCGCTCTACTTTGTATTCGTTCATCCATTTACGCGTATGTGTTATTTTAAATCCAGTATGATTAAATAAATCTGCGGCTGGAACCATTAATAACCCATCTTGTATAAAGCCTGTAGTTTTCACGTTTTGTTGATTACCATTATTAATTTGTAATACATATGCTTCTAATTGAGATGCCTCCATTTTGCTTTCACTATCTGCGTAAGCAACTGTAGACACAGGCAAACACTGCACGAGTAGCCCTGCTACAAGTACTCCTTTAATAATCAATCCATATACTTTTTTCATGTACAAACCCCTTTTATGTATGTTTTTATTACTAATAAGTACTATTTTATTAACGGCATTTGCTCTTATTTAATTTACATATCATTAAGCAAAAATTAATTTATTTAAAATAATAAGCTTTACTCATAATATTCTAACTCTCAGTACTTCTATAGCAATCTAACGGTAAACAAATACAAAAAAAGCTGTGCTCCTAAGAGCAACAGCTTTTCTTTTTACCTTCTTGGTGATGTATGAAATCTCTATATTGCCTATCCTAATCTTCTATATTCACTCTTCCACTTGATCCCTTACCCATATCCGAAAGCCATTACCTTCCGCTTGAGCTTCTTCTAATACACTTAACACCTGATCGGCTTTGTCGCCTAGACGTTGACGGCTTACATCATAGTTCAGCCATTCCATCTGTAGTGGCAATTCGATCATGCCTGTTAAGCAATCCCAGAGCGCATCAAGATTTTTTCCGTAAAATTCAGGCAATTCTAGCTTCTGTTGTAGTGTCTCGTGTAATTCTGCGATGGTATGAAAGTCCTCGCCATTGATCGTTACCATTTTCATTGTTCAATCATCCTTTACATCTTAAAGTGCTATTCACAGCGATATGCCAGAAGCAATGATCTGCTCTGGCATACGCGTATGAACAACGTTCATCTTTTACATTTTTGTAAATGAAGCATAGTGATCTGTTGTTTTGTACACTAGACCATCGTTAGAGTACAAGATACGATCGGAGTTACGGAAGCCAGAAGTGTAATTGATATCTGCTTCACGCCATGTGCGTCCACTTGCTGTTGGAAGTAATCCTTCACGGTTACTGAATACATCTCCACCAATACTTTTACCTGGAGCTACATCTGCCAAGTTTCCTTTAGAAGACACCCATCCAAGCGCTGATGCTTGAGATTTGGTAATAAAGTTACAAGGCAATGTTTTGTTGGCTTTGATGTAATTCGATACACCTGTAAATGTGTTGATAATCGTACACGTTGCTGCTGAAGCTTTTTCTGGCTGTGCAACAGGTGTAACTTGTGAGCCGGTAAAGAAGACAACCGTTAACATCAATGCAAGTAGTGCTGTGGACAAAAATCTTTTCATTTTCCTGCCTCCTATGTAGCTTGTATTGGATGAACGTTGTTAACTTATAACGTCCTACGCACATTATAGGTAACAAGAGTTCTCTTTACCATTTATATCACACAAGTTTGTTTCAAATTTTAAATTCAATCGCTTTATTTGTAAATTTTTCTAAATATAACGTAAAATGAGAGTAAAAACGACACATGATGTACCATATACTAGCTATATACCTAGCAGAATAATGAATATAAACACTCTTTTTAATTTTACCATATTAATCCATAGAAATCAGAAATTCTATCATATGTTCTAGGTATGCTTATCAAGTCACTACAGATATAAAAATAGCTACCTCTTCACGTAATGTAAAGAGATAGCTTGATCTGCGTTTACAATTTTAATAAATCTTCACGAATCGGAGTAAATACATCTAGCAGAGCAGAATCATCTTCTAGAGCTACCACTCCATGACTAGCGTTAGGCGGAATATTAATCGACTGTCCTTGAGTAAGTGTGGTCTGCTGATTATCGATCGTAAATGTAAATGAACCACGCAAACAATAACTCATCTGCTGGTGAGGATGTTGATGCTGGGATCCTTCTGCTCCTTTGGCAAAATGAACTTCCATCATCATTAATCCACTATTGGCATTAAGAATACAACGTTTCACCCCTGGTTCTGCATCTTCCCATACCCCTAGATTACTCATGTCTGTCCTGCCTCCTTATTGATGTTGAATAGTTTTTTTATGATTTGATTTATTCTAAAATCATCTGGACTGCTTTATATCTTGATTGCTGCATCTGCATCGGTACGTTTCCATTTGCGATAATTGCCCATAATGATCGATAACAGAATTAAGAAGGCTACCGCATAACTTGCAATCAACATCAAAGATACTTGAATCGGTGCACGATCCATCGTATAGCCAATCAACACAGGGAACACCGCATTACCAAAGCCTGCAAATCCTGTGATCAGACTCGTAACCGTGCGCGCCATACCAGGTAGTGTATGATTTGCATAGACCATCGTAATAGAATAGACACCCGACATCGTGAATCCTAGCAATGGCACTAATAAGTATCCTGCCCATTCTTGACGGAATACAAGGAATGCTAACAGAATCAACAGACTAAGCGACATACTGATTAATAGAAAACGACTGTAATTCACGCGGCGAATAATCCAACCGGTAGCAAGTCGTCCAACGACCATCGCTCCCCAGAATGCACCTATACTGATCGAAGCATAATATTCTGAACTGCCGAAATACGTAATAAAGATAGAAGATAAGAAATTATTCAGACTACCTTCTATTCCACAATACACAAAAATCATCAACAAAAATATGCTTAATAATACTATTTTATGTCTTCCTGTTACCGTAGCAGAAGGTGCAACTTCTACGGCATCTACCGCTTGATTAGATGTAGACTCTTCTTCTCGAGAATATTGAATTCGCATCCATACAATCCCCATCACAAGCGAGATCAATCCTGTGACTGCAAATACCCATTGCCAGTGCCCTAGTGCAATAAAACCGCTTGCAAAAACAGGCATACCTAACGCCCCAAGACCGAACGACACTTCCAAATAACTCATTGTTACTGCTCTACGACTTACAAATCGCTCCATCACTAGAGCCGCAACAACCACTTCAATCGCAGAGACACTGAGACTGTTAAAAAAGTTCAATACAGTAATCCATGAGTACTGCGGTAAAGTGAGCATTATCCCCTGCGTTACCGCGATAATAAGTGCCGAACTTGCCAGTGTTACCTTTTCACCGAATCGATGCATCATATAAGCAGACAGTGGAACTCCGATCAGGAATCCGATCGAACCAATAAATACCAGTGTCCCACCTTCTGTATAGCTTAGATTATAATGCCCGAGTAACTGCGGCATAATTGCTCCAATAGTTGTCACGACTAATCCTGCTAGAAAATACATTAGATATGAAGCAAACGCAAATTTTTTCATCTTCCCAACCTTCCTTGCACTTACGCAACCATCTTTATTTACTCGATAAAAAAATAGATCGCTATCTCTACATTCTTATATCCTATCTTTTCTACCCTATCAGAAAATGTCGAATAATGAAAGTAAAAAAGCCTGCTTTCACCAAATCAATGGCAAAAGCAGGCTTTTATTTGTTATACAAATATTCTTATCAGGATACGCTGACTTCTATATTATACAATTTCTACAGTACACGATTATAAAGACACTATAATAGGCATCACTAGAAGCAGTATATAGTAGATACAATTTTATTTATTTTTTTAATTTGGCTTTGAATGCTTTGGAATATTGATCCGCAGCGATAATCGCATCTTTGACATCGTCCGCAGTTACAGGGAACGGAAGATTATGAGCCGTCTCATCTGCTTTGGTCGCGGCTTCTGCTACACGATAAAGATCTTCGTCACTTGCATCTTGTAAATGTAGATCTTCCAATGTCACTGGCAATTCCAGACTAATATAGAAAGCGATATAACGCTCAATTTCTTCAATAGATCGTTTCTCCAATGCTAGTTGCGACAATGTACCAAAAGCCACTTTTTCACCATGTGTCATATGATGAATCTCTCCGTCTAGTACAGTGAATCCGTTATGGATCGCATGTGCGGCTGCTAGACCACCACTTTCGAATCCTAATCCACTCAATAGAGTATTCGCTTCAACAACCGATTCAAGCGCAGGAGTTACTACTTTACGTTTGACCGATTCATAAGCAAGGACACCATAGTCGAATAATACTTCTTCACATTTACGTGCAATCGCTTCAGCAGCAATCGTCGTTAGACCGCCTGCCATTGTTGTAGCGCGTGCTTCAATCACTGCTCTAGCTTCTACCCATGTTGCCAGTGCATCTGCTATACCTGAAGACAAGAAGCGTGGTGGTGCGCCTGCAATCGTTTTGGTATCCACTAGAATCAAGTCGGGATTTTTGTTGTAAAATTTATAACTTTCAAAAACACCTTCATCCGAATAAATCACTGAAAGCGCACTGGTTGGTGCATCTGTAGACGCTGTTGTTGGGATAATAACACTATAACCGCCTAATTGATCGCTAACTGCTTTGGCTGTATCGAGCGTTTTACCACCACCTACACCAACAACGATTGTAGCTTGACCTTCTTTACCCAATCCAGCTAGACGATTGATCTCATTGGTTGAAGCTTCACCATTGAACACAGCTTTGGTATATTGCACACCTGCTTTGTCCAAGCTTTCTAATACTCGATTACCTGCTATATCCCAGACAATATCATCAGCGATCACCAATGCTTTGCCATCACTAATTCCTTTGACATATTCTCCTGCTTTGTCGGTAACATCTCTACCCTGTACGTATTTTCCCGGGCTGATAAATATGCGTTCTGTCATGAAGATCTTCCCCTTCCAATTCATAAAATAGTTGGTCGAATCGATCCTATTACTCCGCTATGTACCTGAATGTATACTTCCCTATATTAAAAATCTTGCTCATTATTCATCTTGATGATGAGGAATCGGTAATCGCGGATCAATAGTCTCTTCTTCTAATTTCACCAAAACTGACCTTTATGAACACTAAGAAGATTAGCTTTCTCCTTTTCAGTTAAAAGATGGAATGAATTATAGAATCCATATAAGTAACGTCAAATAAATAATGTAAAAACAATAAAGTTCTGCTAACAGCGAATCATATTTTATTTTGTTCGCCTTTTTTACGAACAAAGTATTGCATCTTTACAAGTTATACCATATAATAAGAACATAAGTTCTTATACTAGGTGGTGATATGAATGGCTGTATTTTTATCTGAAGAAGAGCGATCTCTGGTAAAAAGCTATCTGCTGCTTGTTTATATTCAAAAGAAATTTGATCGTGATGCGAAGTCGTTAGAGGAAAGTAACCAACTACCGTCGGCTGAATTATATATGGAAGTGATTCGTAGCGGAATTGACCGCGCTAATCTATTGTTGTCAGAAGTTCGTCGTGATCTACGTAACCATAATTTACGGTTATATGAGATTAATCAATCTACTACTCATATTGAAGCTCAGATTCTTTGCAGTGGTCATCATGGTGTATTTCAACTAGGAATAACTGAATTTCATCAAGAAGCGAACGAGCGGATGCGTGCTTATCTGGGATTGTCTCCTGTTCCCGCTGTTCATACACCTTCGTCCCATGAAGATCAAGGTTCTCCACATCCTGCAACAGTATCTACCAATACCAAGTTACGTGAACCTTCACGTTATTCTGGTTATCGTCCTTATCGTACAGGTACTCTTGGTTAATTACAGTTGTTCTAGGGGTTAACAGATATATGACCTAGATTCAATCAACGCTATTGTTAGTGAAACCACACATTTCGCTATACTATATTCTCATTCAACTCCTTGAATGGCTTTTATATACTAAAAGCATCTATGATCTGTCTTGTATTCAGACGATCAATAGATGCTTTTTTTTATGCTTGGTATAGGTATCTAGTATTTCCATATCGAAAATGATCAAGATTGTTGTAGATGGTCATGATTATATCATGACCTAATTATTTGGCTTTAGAATGATGCTGTATGATATTTGCAAATACAATAATTTATGATTCAGCCGTTGGATTAGTAGCGTTATCATCCATTTCATCTAACGGGCTACGACGCTCTTCTTTGGAAGGCTGGTAGATATAACTACGACTTAATTTGACAACGTTACGATTCGGGCGACGAATCAATACCTGTTCATCATCCCATGCTACTACAATACCGCGAATATCATTTTCTCGAATATCATCACGAACGACGCGTACTTTCTCACCGGATACACGATACGCATCTAATTCATCATCTGTAATCATAATGTCACCCTCTTTTCTATTGTATTTATTTGTACAAAAAAAGACCTAAATGAAATCCCATTTAGGTCTGATAATTTGTTGAAATGTCTGTAGATTCTAGTTGACTGTAACGACAAAGGATTTTCCTAAAGCGGATTAACGCTGTGCAGGTTCTTTGGTATCATTTTTCTCGAACCAAAAATCAAGCACTTTAGCTGACATCACACGTTGTTCTACATATTCTACTTGATGAGCTGAAAATTCTTGCTCCCAAGCGAAATCTAGGTCTTTACACAATCCTACAATGGTCAATAGTTCTGACCAGGCAACATAGCGTTTATACCAAAAGAACTGAGGATGTTCAATCATATAGGGATACAGGTCATCAAATTCAGTGTGCTTACAATCTAACGCACGCTCGAAGTGAATTTTTGCATCGGCTAGTTTTTTGATGAAGAACTCTTCAGTAATCGGTTCTTTCCCCATTGGTCTGCCTCCCCTCGATAACATATCTTTATTATAAGACAAATATACCCCATTTGGAAAGAGATTGCTCATATTTTCAACAAAAGGTTAAAGATATTTGTAAATGTAGTGACAGATGTGTCGATCATTTATCTGTTGATAACTATGAGTTGCGTCTGTACAACCAAACAAGAATATGGGTTATATTGTAACATATCGGAATCTTCTTTACCGAATATAAGACTTTGTTGCAACAAATTTGATTCAACTAGAAACTTATTTGGCAATTGTCTATCTACATCATAACTACGTGTATGATATCGCTTTGGATCACCCGAATGTAATCTGTCCATCTTGAAGTGAAGTGATTTTGACCAGTGAATCCAGACGAATATTCTGATCGCGAATCGCTTGTGCGCCACTTTGGAAACATTTCTCGATCACAATCCCTACACCAACCAGTGTTGCACCGGATCGTTCAATAATACGAATCATTCCACGAGCTGCATCTCCATTAGCGATAATATCATCGATAAATAAAATACGATCGTGCTCGGTTACAAATTGACGGGAAAGCATAATATCAGTCACAATCCCTTTTGTAAATGAAGGTACGCGCTCGATTAAAGAATCAGGATCAGCTAGCAATGTTTTTTTGCGACGTGCAAAAACAAGTGGTACACCTAATTCAAAAGCAGTCGTAAAAGCAACCGGAATCCCTGAGGACTCTACAGTGACGACTTTGGTCACTCCTTCTGTCCGGTACAGATCAGCAAATTCTTTACCCATACGCATAATCAATTGCGGATCGACTTGATGATTCAATAGTGCATCTAATTTCAGCACATCGTTAGACATAACCGATCCTTCTGCCAAAATACGTTCTTTTAATTCTTCCATATTCTCCGACCCCCATCACCGGTATTCTTGTGTTGCCTTACTATCATCATATCATGTATTTAGTACTACGATTGGCTTTTCTATTCCAACTCAGTCGGTAATATAGATACATTGGATACCGATTCTACTGAATTTTCAGGTTGAAATTCAAGGTATAACTTTTTGAGTTCATTTACAATATGGCTTAATGAATATTGTGTTTTGGCTTTTTCCCAGCCTGTGCGTGCTAATTCGTACCGATACGAAGGATCATTGATCACTTTTTCAAGCGCATCTGCAAGCAAAACTTCGTTTTCCGGTGGAACAAGTAATCCATTGACACCATCTTCAATCTGCTCGGCGATTCCACCAACATTTGTACCTACCAGTGCTAACCAACAAAGTGCGGCTTCGGCAAATACAGAACCGAATGCTTCTGCACGCGAAGGCAGAACAAAAATATCAAAGAAAGGCATAAATTCTTCTGGATGTAATGTATACCCGTAAAAAATCGTTTCTTCGTAAATGCCTAACTTTTTCGCCAAATCTTCAAGATCGGTACGACTCGGGCCATCTCCGATAATATGCAGTACATACGCTTGTCCACGCTGTTTGAGAAGCGCACAAGCTTCCAGCAGTGTATCTAGCCCTTTGGCAGGCACAAGGCGACATACAGTGATCAGTTGAGCCACTTCATTTTCATGAGCGATCGGCTTGAATCGTTTCTCGTCAAATCCATTCGGTAGTACTCTCACTTGTTCAGGACGATCTAAAAAAGGTGTTAAGTATTGACGGAATGAATGAGACACCGTCATCAAAATATCTGCTTTATGTTCGAGTTCTCGGTACAACGATGTCAAAAACTGATCTTCCAATCCACCGCGTTCGATTTTGCCATTCAAAATCAATTCACGTTCATAACTGGAGTGAATCGTCTGTACTAATGGTGTCTCTGGAAATACTTCTTTCATCACCATACCGACCAGTGGATGATGAGAATGAATAAGATCATACGGTTTATTCAATCTCATTTTTGCCCACCAACGATAATCTTTATACGTCTGAATATACTTTTGCACGATAGGACTTGCACTATACATCGTCCAGTCAAACGTTTCAAAAACAACGTCTTCTTTTCCTTTATTGCGAATCCGTTTGGGCAGAGAAAATAATTCCATCTCCCAGCGTGCAGAACTGAACCGTTCCTGCAAATAAGGGATCATGGACGATACGCCCCCTGGCTGTTCAGGAGGAAAAAACAAAGCTTGCAACAATCTCAAAATTGTTCCTCCTTCCTGTATGCTCATAATTATTGATTGTACCATGTATTGAAGTCAACCAACACAACAAAACCGCTCAAAGTATCGAGCGGTTTGGCAAATTTAAGCAGATATCAGTCCATGCTTGACCAGAACGTGATGAATTCCATCTTCATTGTTAGATAACGTGACTTCATCTGCGGCGGCTTGGACTTCAGCAGGAGAATTATTCATAGCGATTCCTAGTCCAGCATAGGTAATCATTGATAGATCATTGAAATAGTTACCGATCGCTATCACTTCGGAAGAAGCAATCCCTTTACTTTCAGCCAGTGCTTGAAGTGAAGCTCCTTTGGAAGATTGAGGATGCATCAGATCAATAAAAAATTCGCCACTGCGTAACATATTGAACTCTGGATTCCATGTACTCCATTCTGCATACGCTTGATCTAATTGTTCAATCGAAGCAAAAGCACTTAGCTTGAGCACCGGTTCTGTAAATTCACTCCATGGTGGCAACACTTGGGGTGTCATCAGAAAGTTATCATACATTTTACCAGCATCTGCTTGTAATTTATCTATCGAATCTACGTATAATCCAAATGCTGTATTGATATCAAAATGAATATCATGTTGCTGACAGTACTGAATATAAGGATCAAGCCCTTGCGCGGCTAACGGAAATTGATGCACAATCTCTCGTGTACCTGCATGAACAGTGGCTGCTCCATTATGGACAATAACATAGCCGTCTTCATGTAATCCTAGCTGTTCCATATATGGAATCGAGTTAATTGGTGTTCTTCCTGTGCAAAAGACGATCTCCACGCCTTGAGCGGCTACTTGCTTGATCGATGCTGCGGTCTGCGGTGAAATCTCATGTTGATCATTTAAAAGAGTTCCATCCATATCGAGTGCAATTAAACGGTATGTCATTGTTCACCTGTCCTCATATTTATTATTCTGTTCCTCGCCCAATCTGAACCAGTTCTTCAGCAGTAAGTTCGCGATACTCACCAGTTGGTAGAGCCGGGTCTAGTTGCAAAGCACCCATAGAAACGCGCTTGAGAAATGTTACTTTTTTGCCTATCGATTCAAACATCCGTTTCACTTGGTGGAATTTGCCTTCCGATATGGTGAGGCGGATCTGGGACATGGTTCCTTCTGGACTTGGCGTATGATTAAGAATTTGTAATTCAGCAGGCAACGTCACATAACCATCTTCAAGCGTAACACCTTTGCTAAATTGAACGATATCGTCTTCAGTCACTTCTCCCAATACATCAGCTTCGTATGTTTTGGGAACGTGTTTGCGTGGAGATAGCAGTTCATGGGCTAATCGACCATCGTTGGTGATCAGTAGCAATCCTTCGGTGTCTTTATCCAAGCGACCGACAGGGAATGGTTCAAATACCTGATATTCGATATCCAATAGATCAACCACCGTAGAGTCATGACGATCTTCAGTAGCTGAGATGACCCCTTGCGGTTTGTTCATCAATAGATAAATATATTCGCGATAATTCACTTGTTCTCCGTCAAATTCTAGCTTTTCTTGATAAGGATCGATCTGTAATCCGCTGTCTTTAATCACTTCATCATTGACTTTAATACGTCCTTGCTTGGCGGCACGTTTGAGTTCACTTCTTGTACCGTAACCTAGATTTCCTAATATTTTGTCTACGCGCTGTTTTTTGACTGTTTTTTTCATAAATTTTATGTCCATCTCCATCCTGCTGGATATTCATTTTTGAGCATACCGTCTAGCCATTTTCCCCATCCGACCGAATAACCGTCTATACATACCAGTACATATCCTTTAGGCAAAGTGTCTGTAGACCGCTCTACTCGCTCTGCATCTATCGTTAACGTTTCTCCTTTTAAATAAGAAATGGCTTCGGCTGAGTCGGATTGTAGCTGAATACAGCGCTTGGCTTCTACAGGATGTAATGCGGTAGCAAGCGCATGCGAAGGCGTAAAACGTCCATTCTTGATTGTCCCTACAAACCAACCTGGTCGTACCACTTTGAGACCTTTGAGTTGTTGCTCTGTAATGGGAGACTGATAGATACGTCCACCGAAATGAATCCAGTTCTGTGACCATTCCAACTGTAATTCACGTGCTGTAAATTCTTCGATCACTTCAATCATCGATAACGATTCATGTTGATCGGCAGATGGAAACTTACTATCTGAACGACGTTCTTTGCCTTTTTTACCTGAACGACGGTCACTTTTCCAATCTTGTTGATCTTTAGCAGATTGACGCTTATCTGTACGTTTGGGCTTTTCGGTGTACGTTTTGGAAAGTGTCGATTGTTGGGTCACTTGTATAAAAGGATGCTGTTCAATCGTCTCTGCTTCTCCCTGATGATCCAGTACGCAGATATAATGACCTTCTCCTTCGATCCGATGAGGCCACAATCTAGCACTTTTTGCTGTCTGTTCTAGTGAAGCTGTCGAGATCGATTGGTATTGGGTATCACGATCTGCATCCAAAGCTGTTCCGCTTAATACTGAAGTCCCTGCTTGTAATTCTTGTTCTACTTGATGTGCCCAATCGCTATGACCACTTGCAAAATGTTCTGCTTGTCGCGGTGTAGTCACTTCAAATTCAGCATGTTGATCTAGAAATACAGCGATACTACGCTCATTTTCTTCGGGAGCAAATGTACAGGTAGAGTAGACGATACGTCCCCCTGGAGCCAACATTGTAGCGACAATATTCAGAATATCTTGTTGCATAATCGCACAACGTTCGACTGAATGATTTGCCCACTGGCGTGCCATATCTTCGTCTTTACGGAACATGCCTTCACCAGAACAAGGAGCATCTACTAATATTTTATTGAAAAATCCGGGGAATTGAGTAGCAATATGCTCTGGCGTTTCATTCAAAACGACTGCGTTTCGTACACCATACAATTCCATATTTTTAGCAAGTGCTTTGGTACGATCTGCACTGATATCATTGGTAACCAATATTCCTTGCCCGCGTAGAGCCGCTGCAATCTGTGTAGACTTGCCTCCCGGAGCCGCACATAGATCAAGTACTCGATCACCCGGCTGTACCTCTAGCGCTTCTACAGGAGCCATAGCACTCGGTTCTTGAATATAATAAAGTCCTGCATGGTAATACGGATGTTTGCCCGGGCGTGTTCCTTCTTCCACATAATATCCGGTAGGACACCATGGGATCGAACGCAACGCAAATGGCGTTATATGTTGAAAATCCTGATCTGAAATTTTGAGTGTATTGATGCGTATACCTGCATGGGGAGATTCTTGATAACTGTCTAGAAAAGACTGGAATTCGTCACCGAGCAAATCTTGCATCCGCTGCACAAATAGCGGCGGGAGTTGCAAAGCCATAATTGGTCGTTCTCCTTTAAGTGGGGTTGATAATAGATATGCTTATTTGGGTCGATGTAGACAAACATCATTTTATTTTACCATAATTTAAAGCTATTCATACCAAAAAGCTTGCCATAACGGCAAGCTTTTTGTGTACTTGATTATATTGCCAAGCGCTAAAGGTAAGATATTTTGCTTTGCAAAAATCATTGTTTCATTGAACTTGGTCGCACTTTTACTGCCAAGTGCTAGATGTAAGATATTTTGCTTTGCAAAAATCATTTTTCATTGAACTTGAGTCGCGCTTATACTGCCAAGCGCTAGAGTTCTTTTGATTTGGGGCCTCGTTCGTAGCCTAGACGCATCGGTAGATTCGGTTGAATCGTTTGGTACGCTTGGTCTACTTCGTTTTGCAATAATGGGTCAGTGATTTCGATATTAAGATCATAGAAGTCAAATGGTTGTTCTTGATAATGTTCTAGTTGCTCGATATACTGTTGCACATCTGCCATTAGCTTCTCCATATTGATCCCTAGCGCGTGATGTTGATAAGGCAGTAACTTACGATAACTGCTCTTCATCATTTTGACAGCACCATCGATTTTGTTATACATATGATTCACTGTTCCATTGCGGAAATGAAATAGTGCAACAGCAATTTGTAGCAATCCCTGATATACCGGTTCTCGTTGCTTTTCCAGCCATAACTCTTCCAGCACTTCATGACATTCAAAGTAATCGCGATCCCGATTAAAGTACACCAGGTAAGCTACATACAATGGTTCAAAATTGGCTTTCATCTTCTTCTCCACTTACTTTAACAGACTCTGCTCGAAGCATAGCTTTGATATCGCTGGATAATTCTTTGAGTCCTTCAAAATCATGTTCTTGCCATAGTTCATCAAATCGCTTGCGGAAGTCTATTGCTTCTACAATCAGATGGAAGAAATACAGCTTATGAATATCTGTCAGAATCCGATGGACGATACTGGAATCATCTTCAAAACTCTTCTGCGCTGATAAAATATCTTCGCGAATACTAGACATTTCGTTATCGAGCACCATCGCTGCTTCCGCAGCCGTTTTGAGTCGGCTTCGAATATCATCGGGTAGACTATTATGATATTTATAATTCAAAGAGTGTTCAATCGTTGCCCAGAAATTCATCGCAAGTGTACGAATCTGAATTTCAGCAAGCACCATTTTTTGCCCGAAAGCGGTCTGCACCGGATATTCAGCAATCATATGGAAGCTACGGTATCCACTATCTTTGAAATTAGTAATATAATCTTTTTCGTATAACACTGTTAAATCTTTACGAGAACGAACATACTGGGCAACCCAACGAATATCTTCTACAAATTGGCACATGATACGGATGCCAGCGATATCCTCGATTCCAGTTTCAAGCTGATCCATCGGTACATCCAGACGTTTGGCTTTATCTAGAATACTCGATATCTTTTTGACACGACCGGTTACAAATTCAATCGGTGCATACTCCTGACGTTTTTTCAGTTCTGCACGCATCGTTTTGAACTTGACCTTTAATTCTTCAACCGCTTGCTCATAGGGAAGCAAGAATAATCCCCAGTCTCTTCCGTCCATCTTCATGCCTCCTCAGTCTATGACCTCTTCCTTGAGTCGAGGGTATATTGGATTAATGATGATCTGCTCCCACTGCCTGGGAAATGTGCGTGAATCCGTCACGTAGCATACGCTCCCGGATATCCATATGTATCTTCCGGGTCACTTCCGGTCCTTCATAGATAAATGAAGTATAGATTTCGACCAGACTTGAACCTGCTCTGATTTTCTCATAAGCATCCTGTCCCGAAAAAATTCCTCCGCAACCTATAATAGGCAGTTTGCCTTCTGTTTGACGATATACTTGAGATATAATCTCTGTCGATCGCTTTGTTAGTGGTCTTCCACTTAATCCACCGGCTTCACTTGCATGCTGATGGGTTAATCCATCGCGGGATAATGTAGTATTGGTAGCGATCAATCCGGCTACCCCACTTGCAGCGATCGTATCGACCATATGTTCAAGTTCATTATCGTTGACATCCGGTGCAATTTTGACCAGTACAGATTTGGAAGTGCCATTTTGCTTCGCCTGGCGCTTCATTTCACCCATTACCAATCGAAGCAAATCTTTCAATTCATCACCATGTTGCAAGTTGCGCAGATCAGGTGTGTTAGGTGAACTGATATTCACTACAAAAAAATCAGCGTATTGATACAACGTACGAATACAAGTTTCATAATCGCTAGCTGCATCCGCATTTGCAGTGACTTTATTTTTACCGATATTGACTGCTATTGGAATAGGTCTAGAAGATAACGAACGTAATCTTCCCGCCATTGCTGCTGCCCCTTCATTATTGAAGCCCATTCGGTTCACCAGCGCTTCATCTGAAGGCAAACGAAACAAACGTGGCAATTCATTACCGGACTGTGCTTTGGGTGTTACTGTTCCGACTTCCATGAATCCAAAGCCTGACGCAGACAATCCTGGAACTGCCTGAGCATTTTTGTCTAGTCCTGCTGCAAGACCTACAGGGCTAGGAAATGAAAGTCCAAACAATTCAGTCGTCATATCAGGTGTACTTGTCACTCCATACATCGACCTCATCGCAGCTAATGTGCCTGGTATACGCACCCCCGCGCCCAGACCTCCAATAACCATGTGATGTGCTTTTTCCGGATCCATCCGAAATAACATAGGTTTGAAAACATTGCGATAAAGCAAGTTACATTCACTCCGTTCCTGGCATTTGCAAAAAGCCTTTATGCATGATTTTGCAGGGATTATTATCTATTAACCTGTAAAATCATTCTCTATACCAGTTTATCCTTTTCGGGGACAAAAGAAAAGCGCTCTTCTCATTTGAAAAGAGCGTCCACTGTGTACATAAACTCAAACGGTATATAATGAATCAATCCAGTGGCTACAAGGAACGATCCTAATTTAACCAGTGATAATGACGAGAAGGATCTGTCTGATCTTGTGTACGGTTTGTCTGGAAACGCACAGAGGGTACAGAAGTGTCTCCCGGCAATACATTACTGGCGATGGTTACTTTGGTTCCTAACGGAATCATATCAAATAATTCTTCTACATCGGCTTGATCCATCCGCACACATCCTAACGATTCATCTTGCCCCACACTATCAGGATCGTTGGTACCATGAATAGCATAATTAGTATCGGATAACTGCATACCCCGACTACCAAATTCTCCATTAGATTTGCCATTTGGATTCATCACTTTGATCGATACTTGAAAAGTACCTTCAGGCGTTTTACTTCCACCAAGCCCTACTTCATAATTGCGTAAAATAATCGATCCGCTAACTATCGCTAAACGATGCTTTTGTTTATCAACAATCACTTCCAGCGGTTTTGTAAAATAAGGATGATTCCCAAGTGTCGATGAAAAGACTTCGTCTCCGATCGTATTGCCACTATCGTCAGTACTTTGGCTACCACTGCTTTGTAGCTTCTTCAAAGCTGTAAACGTTTGATTCATCGTATCCGAATTACCGGCTAACCAATTCCCTGGAAAAGGAGATTCCAATTGACTCATCTGCTCTGGAAGATTTCCTTTTGCCGTTATATAATTGATCATCGCGGTCTTCATCACAATCAATTGTTCTTGTTGCTGTACCCAAGCCGCAGATTCAGTGGGATAATGATCCAACTCTCCGGGTTTACACTGGCATGCTTTGGGATCATACGATTGAAGATCGATCTGTCCGGGTTGATCGGTGGCTGCCATCGTATAAAGAACAGGCATATTCGGTGTCCACAATAACCAATCATCTTGCTTGTCCATACCCAGCACTGCGGCAACTTGTGGTGCTGTTTTTAACATTTGTTGCCGCATATATTTAGAGACGGCTGATAATGAAGCATTGGTATTATTGAGCGAAGCTTCTGCTGTAAAACTAAGCGGGGCCGAGTATCCTTTGAATACATCTTTTTTAGGAATAGACGATGCTACTTTGGTTGGTGGCTTGGTCATATGTTGAGACGATCGATCTGCAATCGTCTGATCTGTGGCATGAGGAGCTTCTACAGAACGTAACATCATCAAAAATAGCAATAAGATAGCAAATATACTGTATCGCCAACGACGAATTTTACGATCTCTTTTTTCAGCCATTTCCATAAGCTTGGCTTCGTAATCTTTTAAAATATCTGCCGGTACTTTACTATGTTCAAAAGCTTCATATACATCTCCAGCGCGATTATAACAATAATTAGCTTTGCCCATTTGTCCATCTGATTCATATTCTTTGCCAAGCAAATACCAGCCCATTCTGTTGTTGGGGTGCATTTTTACATAACGCTTTAGATACAGTAGATTTTTCATTGATTACCTCCAGCATGGACACTACGCTCCAATATTCTATATTGTCTCTATAGTATGTATAGTTTAGGGATAGCTATTTTTATATTTAAAATATAATGTATTACTATGTATATCGGTTAATCTGTGTATTTCTTCAAGTTACTGCAAAATGGGATTATAAAAGGCGTTGAGAGACAATTTGTGTCTCTCAACGCCTTTTATCGGACCATGTACTGCTTATACAGTACAATTGTATAACTTATTCAGATTGAGCGAAAGGCTCATCAGCAATTTTAATTGAGTCTGTAGGGCAACCATCACAAGCATCTTGCAAATCATCAAACATATCGTCTGGAATTGCCATAATACCGCGGTTAGCGTCACCTTCATAAATTACTTCAGCCAAACCTTCATCATCATAATCGTAAATGTCTGGAGCTGTTGCTCCACAAGCACCACAAGCGATACATGTATCTTTGTCAACCCAACTATATTTCCCCATCTTTATATATGCCTCCTATCGTTACTTACCAGTTGTCTTTTTGAGAACCGACACCAGTGTACATATACTCACAATATAATATAAAAGATTGATTATTTCAAATGAATAACCAACAATTACCAGTACACAAATTGTAACACACCTGTGCGACTAATCCAATATTCACTAAAATTTAAACTATATTGTTAGAAAGTGAATCAATTATTATTGATTATTCTTCCATACCAGGCAAGATCATACCGTCTTTTTGCAATGAAGTCCCTCTAATTTTGTGATTGCGAATCAGCACCGATGGATCATTGCCTAACATACCTGCTGTTAATATCGCACTTTCGCCAAATTTATCACGCAACTTATCCATGACTTCATTTAACTGTTCTTTCACCGGTTGACGATTATAATCAAACAAATCCATTTGCAGGGCTGCTTCTTCTTTGGGCTGCAAATTCTGAAGAGCTACTCCTAATAATCGTACAGGTGCACGATCACCCCAATGACGATCATATAATGTACAAGCTTCACGATACACTTCATCGGCAGTTTCTGTAGGAACAGCTAGTGATTTGGAACGAGTGATCGTTTTCATATCCGGTGTACGAATCGTAATCTGAATCGTCTGAGCTATTAATTTCTGACGACGCAATCGGCGACATACTTGATCGCTTAAATTCAGCATCACTCTTCTAATATCATCGCGATCTTGAATATCAGCAGGTAAGGTTGTAGTATGCCCGATCGATTTACTGACTTCACGATCAATTTCTACAGGTGAATGATCTATACCATTTGCCGCTTGTTTTAGCCAGCTTCCCATCACACCAAATCTAGCTGTTAATCTAGCTTCATCTGCCACCGCAAGCTGTCCTATCGTACGAATACCCATATCTACTAATTTGGCAGATGTTTTCCCGCCGATTCCGAATAATTGTCCGCATGGCTTATCCCATAATAACTTGGGCATATCTCGTATACGCAAAATCGAAATACCTTTAGGCTTTTTCATATCAGAAGCCATTTTTGCCAGTAATTTATTAGGAGCAATCCCTATCGAACAAGGTAAATGTAACTCTTCCCAGATTCGTTGTTGTAACTGTTCAGCAATCTGAGGAGGCGTGCCAAATTGACTTGAACCTGTAATATCCAAGTAGCATTCATCAATGGACGTTGCTTGCAACATCGGTGTGTAACTATACGCAATATTCATGAATGCCATTGAGTACTGTTTGTATAAATAAAAGTCAGGCGAAATTAAGATTAAATTCGGGCATTTCTGCAATGCTTCTCGAACCAACATTCCTGTTTTTACGCCACGCTTTCTAGCTTCATATGAAGAAGTAACGACTATTCCTTTGCGCAGTTCGACACTACCTGCAACGGCTGTTGGCTTGCCTTGATATTTTTCTGGTTCTTCCGCTGTATGAACAGAACAATAAAAAGCATTCATATCCACATGCAGAATGACTCTTCCTTTGGCAGGGTAGTAATTGGCATGTTGCCTCAAGCTGATCATCCTCCTTGCCTGTGCAGACTTTACCCTATTTATTGTGCTCTACTATCCGAATCATCTACAACAGATATCGTATGATTTTATTATATCGTATCTGTTTCATTTAGCCTACGATATCACGCAAAAATAAGTACAAATGTTCGGAGTTATTGAAATAGATATTGGATATGGAGAGTTATGTGGATCATTTCAAAACTTTATTCTACTTGGAGATCATGCTAATTCGTGGTTAACACAATATTACAATTGGCGGAGTTGGTTCGATGAGATATTAGATGCTGAAGTTGTAACATACTGTTAATACAGATCACTGGAATTATCAGACGACCTGTCGTTATGTTGCTCACCGCGATAGACTTGATCTTCTTGGATACAGAGCACTGATAACCTGACAAATCGCAAAGCGATTGTCTTTTATTGGAATAACCAAAATATCGCCTGCTTTATATTTTACTTTTTTAAACATCAGCTAGCTCTTTTTTACGCTTCTGAATACGTCCACTTATTGGTTCACCTGTGCCGATGATGATTTCATGATGAGTCTCACATAATAACCATTGTAGCTTTTTGGAGACGATATAATATTCAGTCATTCCTGTTTGTTCAATTATCCATTGAATCGCATCTACATAAGCTTCATACACCCAATATTGTTTACCACTATAAAAGCGTTCAGGAGCGAGAAACCAGACTTGTTCGGTGCGATCAATCAGTTTAGCAATCTCTTGGTACCCTTCTGCCCCTACCTGATAACTTACATACGGTTCTTGCAAATGATTATATCCTCGCATTAATGCAGATTCGCTTCCTGCATGTGAAGACATGATAAACGTTTGTGTGATTGTTGAAAGTATAGATGACCACTGCATTTTACCTACTTCGTGAAAGCGAGGGGCTGGAATACGATAGTGTTGTACAAGGTGTTCTATTTCATCCCTTGTACTAGCATAATGTTGACCAGACATATATACTGACCTCCTTATCCAATACGAATCAAATCTTCAAACTGATTTTTAGCGATTGCCTGTTCAGTTCGTAACAAAGCAAATTCAATATTTTGCTGTATTATTGCTATTTTCAAATGATATACGCCCGGCTCAACCGTTATATACTGTCCACTGTCCCCATCTTCTGGTTCTAGCTCGCCCCCTGTCACATTTTCCGCTGCTCCTGCATAGATTTGACCCGAAGGAACATTGATCCATAATTGAACTACGGGTTGCTCGATCTCTTCTACCTGTTCCATCGTGTATAATCCATCTGCACCTACGTTTAGAAAAGCGATATTTCCTAAATTCACTTCTAATAATTCATCTTCAGGAATAGACCACCAATCTGCTGTATCTTCCAATCGATGCTTCAGTGCTTGAAGATCATAGATACATAATGTTGCTGTATCTGTAATGACTTGAATTTGGTTAGACATCGGATCGCTCCTCCCTTGGTTATACTCATTTCATCATGTGCACATCTGATCCTGATTACAATCTCATCTCTTCCAATACTCTTGTGATCATTTACAATTCAATCCACTGATCTTCGGTAGAAATAATCTGTTGAATCGTATCGATTATTCGCCGTACAGGTGCGTCATGTCGATGAAACAAACAATAAATATACACTTCGCCTTCAGCTATGGATTCGATTGCTAGATCAGCCTGCTCCACTTGAATCTGTGCCATATGCGGCCACTCTGTATGAGAAGGATCTGTGATAACCAATCCATCTTCTACTTGCTCTATTACCATGTCACCCAGATCTAACGTCGTAAAAGCCTGTCTTAACTGCTCCATTAACTGCTTGGCTTGCTGTTCTTTACTTCTGCTATCATCTGCTATACATTGAATACCGTATTCCCAACCCACTATAACTCACCTCATAAATTTCCGAAAATAATAATCTCATCTGCCCATTCTAATTGAATCTCTAACCATGTAACTAATGAGCGGATAAAAGCTTTGAGCTCACGATCTTTGGTCTGATAAGCTTTCATTTCTGCTAATATATTTGTCCAGAGTGCTTTGGCTATCGGATTAAAACCGGATGTATCGAAGTAACCGTACCGATCATTGGTTACTGGATCAACAATAGGATAATGCTTTTTCAAATAAGGAATCAAATAATCAAAATCACCGGCATAAATAAAAACAGAATCTGCTTGAATCTGATCCCACTTTTCGCCATAACGTGCAGGCAATAATTCATATCCCAGTAGTCCATCAGCTTTACTATGCTTATACGTAATCGTTCTCATTTGTTCATCCTCATTTCGTATTGAATGACATCTGTTCACAATTTATGTTTGATTGGAAAGTAGAAATGGATACATATACGACTTCATGATTTCTTTGGCTTGTTCTGGAGATGGTGGCTGTACATACGGCTGTTCTTGTTCCAGCCGTTTTACTTTTTGTGCAACAAATGCTTCGTTCACCGGTAACGATTTGTTGTAGAAAGAAGCTTCACTCTCAGCCATATCACTTGCTTTCATCATTTTATATAGTAAACTATTCAGCGAATCGCTACCTGCATACAATAGTGAATCTGTTTCTTCGCAAGAGAATTTCAGATACAACATCGCTTTTTGAAACGCAATAATCTCGGCTTGATTCACTTCTATCGCTCGTAAAGATCCATCTCGATGATCATTTTGTTCTTTTAGAAATTTATTCATGTGGTAGTCCCCCACTTTTACTGACCGTTTGCCAGAGATTACTTGCTATCAAATTGAATAATCCATTCTAGTGTACGACGCTTTTGTTGGTCTAACACATTCGTACTTTGATCTATATAACCTAAAAGTTGTTGTTTCATTTCTGTTGAAAGTTCCACTCGAAATTGAGAATTAGCTTTGGTGATCCAACTGTCTAGCAACTGCTTCACCATATTCTGTACTATGATATGTTCTGTTTGGAATAGTATTCGTAACAAACTATCGAGACTCTGCCAGAAGTCGAAATTAAAAAGAATACGAAGCGTATTTTGCGTAATATAAGACAATGGACGATGTAGCACAATTTGGATCAATCGCTCTCGATCTAGCATATATGTGTATTGGATAAGAGTATGCTTAGCGATTTTGGATACACTTGGTTGTGGATCTTCTAACGCTTGAGAGAACACATCGATATAAGCGGTAGGCTGTAATTTACTCAAAGCAATCAACACAGCTTTACGTACTTTAATCTGTGTGTGATCTTTATATTCAGCAATGACCTCAGCATCTTCTGCGCTTCCCGTTTCTCCCAACCCAGCTATCGCTATAGCCAGAGATGATTCGTCTCCATTCCATATCTGATCCAAATAATATTCAACATAAGATATCGGTTTGATTTTGGATAAATGACGACGTGCTGTCTCGCGGATCGTCAGATTATGACTCAGCAGACCAGCAATTAATGCAGTCTCTGCTTGCATAGGAAAATGATAACTTAGTATATCCAGTGCCAGACGACGTAATGCCGGGAAATGATCCGCTAACATCATATACACGATATCTAACCATTGATCGGATATCTTCTCTGATGAACACTGATCTAATTCAATCATTCGATCAATTTGACGAGCAGCCCACAAACGAATCGCTAATGCTTGGTCTTGTAAAGCAGAAGTTAATAAAAAATATTGATCTGCCGCTTCTGTTTGCAACATCATGCTATAGCAAAACTTACGAATATAGACATCAGGCGAGTGCAAATGATGTGTCACAGCGAGTTGGGCTTCAGGCTGAGCAATAAGCTGTTGAATCTGAGTATTTAACAATTCGTGATGTTCTTTACCACGTCCTACTAATCGCTGAACTAACCAGATCGATTGAATAAAGTATTCGATATTGCGGATATGTATTTTTTGTTTCAGTGCACGATAAGCTTTGAAGCGAATAGGAGATACCCAATCATTCAACCGAATCAGTAACCATGGGATTTCCGATCCATTTTGAAATTGACTTAATCGTCGTACAGCGACTTCCCGCACATATCCATCCCAATGAAAGCTAGCCATAATAATCTGAATAGGATGAATATCGTTAGACCAATGCAATACTGTTTCTGGTTGAAGTTCAATCCATGCTTTGCCACGCTGTTGATAATGAAAAGGGAGTATTTCACGACAACGTTCATTTAACCAGATCAGTTCACTTACAGGGCATTGTAGTAACAGATCACTAATTGCATTTTCAGCAGCCCTTACAATCTCAGGTGATTGTGAGAATAAAAAAGATTTGAGATAAGGAATAGCAGCAAACTCGCCACTTTCTTTTATATGAACAAAAATTTCTACCGATTCTTGCTCATACAATTGATCTAACAAATACTCTACACCAATAGATATACGCCTACTCTTTTTGATGCCACTCATATGTTCACCTTCCTATTTCTATGAGTTCTACTTTTAAGTATGATGTTCAGAAATCATCAAAAGGTCGTGATACAACAATCTCTGACGATCCGGTAATTGTACGTCTTGATGAAAATGACCAAAATACCATTGACCATAATCTAGTCGATTGTGGATCATTTGAAAGTACTTATGCATTTCATCAACAATCACTTCTGTTGAATACTGTTGTTGTATCCAAGTTAGACTTTGAGCGGTACATGTATGAGTGATTACGATATCTATTTTCCATTGATACTTTTCCAGATTGGATAGTCCGAATTGGTATTCTTCTTCATTAGGCATTTCACGAGCCCACCATGACTTTCCTTCACGTCGAAATGCTTTGTCATGTGAAGCAGCCCCTCCGAATGTAAAAAAGGTTAATCCTTCTATCTCATATACCTGTCCACGCATTAAATGTAATACACTGTTATTGATTCGATGTACTAATCCGCCTTGCCATAATTCGGTAGGATATTGTTCTAACAGATCAAAATTTTCATGATTCCCATCAATAAACACCGTTGTAAACGACTTAGTCCGATCTAACCATTTCAACCAGTATTGATCTTCTTTGTCTCCATTCCATACCAATCCAAAATCACCTGCTACGATTACAATATCTTGTTTATTCAACTTTTTTTGCTCCGGGAAATTCCGAGTATTAAAACGTGTATTCACACTATGAGTACCATGAATATCGCCGGTTATATAGATCATCGTAGCAAGCTCCTTTCATTATATAATTGCCATTTTATACATGATGAATAGTACACTGATCCAACTGCACCCATAAGTTCTGCTCATCATATCCGCTAACTCGACCTGCTACGGCAATCCCTATCCCGAGCGGAAGTCCATCAATCTGTTCAGGTAACATAGCTCTATCTGCAATCGCGTACGTATGCTCATCTAATTGAATAATACATCCTTGCGGATAGAACATCCGTAATACTCCTGTTACTGAATCACCCGGTAGATACTGTTGTTTGTAATAATCCCACTGTTTACGATAGGTAGAAATTGCCGATTCCCAGGCTATCTCAAATTCAACTACGCTGATTTTTTCATGAGGTTCATATTCAACTTCCGTTTCAGCTAGCATAAAATCAGGTGCAATCGATACTTTGGATTGATTATCGGTTATTACCATTTGGCGATAAGCAATCTGTTGATCATCTATTTCAAAATAATAAATCTCATCTTCAAAAAATGATTTGATGTACTCCACAACCAATCCTCCTTACTCTAAATACTCCATACATTCTTGTAATACTTGTTGCATATCCTGATCTTTGGTATGACGAGAAATATGTTCAAATGCAGGTAGCGCTTGTTTTAGAAGCAGATAACTATAGACATAATAATAAAAAAAGGTTTCTGAATCATAGCCACGTGGCTGTTCATTTTCCCATTCCAATTCATCTTCTTCACTATTTTCATCCCAAAGGTATTGTTCTTCTAATAACAATGGCATATCGATTAATGTCTGCTCTGTATCTTCCAATTCTTCATGGACAGATAACGCTTCAATGATAGTAGCATACAAATCAATTTCAACAGCACTCACTTCATCTGGCGATTGGAGAGGTAATTCTTTTAATAAAAAGAATAATGCCCACGGTGTTACCTGCCATAGTGTGGATTGATGCTCTACAATATCAGCGATGCCACTATAATTTCGTTTTGCAAGCATTTGAGGTACTTCTGTTGCTCGACCATAAGGCGTTGTAATACGTTTCCACGGAATATCTTGAACGGTTAATTGATCCATAGATAATACGATTTTGCTTCACCCTTTTCTGGTTATCTCATTTTGTCTTATTTGCGTATACCATTGTAAATATTTATGGTCAAATCCTTGAAAAGCACGCGAACCACCAAAATCATACACTTGCTCAAACCATGTGTATGCTTCTGACTTGGCATCTGTTTCATAACAAATGATTCCGAGAGTAACTTTGGCTGATGTATGTCTCGGATTATCTTTGACTGCTTCAACAGCAATCAAAGCCCATTGGAGTGCTTGCTTGTAATCCTGCTGCTCCATATAAATACTTGTGTTACACGAAGCTATCCATTCGGTTAAATCCCAGTATGCGATAGGCTCTGGGAGCAATTCCCAAGCCTCCGCATATTTTTTTAACGCTTGATCAAACTGATGATTTTCTTGTAGTCTATTGCCTTGTTCAACCATATGCACAATTTGATCAGACAATGGTCGATTACTATCTTCTAAATTAGGCATAATCTAATCTCCTCTACATCAGCACTCATCTAATTAGCTTCATAACAAATCTGTATTTCGTTTGTATTTATTTTTCTAACATCAGGTTACAGTTCAATTTAATAATAATTATGACTTGAGTTCTGCTTTGATTCCACCACAGAAGAAACTGCCTGACATTCCTCTTGCCGCTTCAATATCTACAACCATTAATGTCTCATCATAACGAAAATCTATTGCAGCGATTTCATTTTTTTCTACATCCGGTGCAGAAAATTCTATCTCTGTCGCTTCTAAAAAAGTAAGGGTAACCGTATGATCTGCAAAAGGTTCAGCAAGCTGAATATCTAGTTTCACTTGATCTTTGCCAATCTCATGATCGGTAATTATTCCATGTTCAAAATCAGGGAAATGACCCAATGTTGCAATAACATCCTTACTCCCTACAATCGATACAGTCGGCGAAAATGCCAATTGAATTACAATTTGGTCGCCCCATTCTAGCGGTTCATCTGTCGAAATATATAATTGAATATGATCCGCTGTTAATTCACGTACACTTGCCACAACATAATCACCCGCAGATACCATCACAACATCGTGTGGATCGAAAGGTAATGGTTGTTCAGACGTATAATAAAGTGTGAATACCTTGTTATTTTGTTCAACTTTTTGAATATGTAATTGCATGTTGTAATGCCTCCTAGTAAACTAAATAAAATCAAAATTATCGTATCCCTTACATGAGTCAGGTGATATAATAATAAATTATACTAAAAAACAATGGTTTATTGACACCCCACTTCACAAATGATTAACGAAACACTAAAAACAATTATTCATTTTTTTGCACAAATGAAGGAGGACTCCCCATTATGTCAAAGTCTATATCGATTTTCGACACTACGCTTCGTGATGGTACTCAAGGTGAAGGTATCAGCTTGTCCGCAGATGACAAACTCAAAATTGCCAAAAAACTTGATGAGCTTGGTGTTCATTATATTGAAGGCGGTATTCCAGGCAGTAATGGTAAAGACATCGAGTTTTTCAAACGAGTACAGACACTTGGACTACATGCCAAAATTACAGCTTTTGGTAGTACACGTCGCAAGGGGAGTATTGCCCATCAGGACGATAATCTCAAACGAATGATCGAATCAGGTGCGCAAGCGGCTACATTGGTCGGCAAATCTTGGGATTTCCATGTGCACACCGCACTTCAGACTACACTCGAAGAGAATCTAGCGATGATTGCAGACTCGATCTCTTACCTGAAGCAACAGGGTATGGAACTGATTTTTGATGCCGAACACTTTTTTGATGGATATAAAAACAATCCTGAATATGCTGTATCGGTATTGCGTACTGCGCGTGAAGCTGGTGCCGATTGGTTAACGATGTGTGATACCAATGGTGGTACACTTCCTCATGAAATTTACGAAATCGTATCCAGATTAGATCTTGAACTAGGCGGCGCTCCTCTAGGAATTCATACACATAATGATTGCGAACTAGCTGTAGCTAATACATTAAGCGCTGTACAAGCCGGAGCAAGACAGATTCAAGGTACGATCAATGGATATGGTGAGCGTTGTGGTAATGCTAATCTGTGTTCGATTTTGCCGACATTACAATTAAAAATGGATTACACCTGTATAACTGATAATCAATTGTCTCAACTTACCAACACAGCGCGATATGTAAGTGAAATTGCGAATGTCCATATGCCTGTGAATCAACCTTATGTAGGTAATGCTGCATTTGCTCACAAAGGTGGTATTCACGTTTCTGCTATTTTGCGGGATTCCAGAACTTACGAGCATATTGAACCTGAGAAAATTGGTAACAAACAACGGATTTTAGTCTCTGAATTAGCCGGACAAAGCAATATTCTTTCCAAAGCAAAAGAAATGGATCTGATCCTTGATCCTGAAAATGAAAATACCAAGCAAATCATCGGCAAAATCAAAAATTTGGAACATCAAGGATATCAATTTGAAGGTGCAGACGCTTCTCTTGAATTGCTATTACGTGAAGCCAATGGTGAGATCAAAGAACTGTTTGTTTTTGAATCGTTCAAAATGTTAGTCGAAAAAAATGCAGGTTCTGCTGTTGTATCTGAAGCTTTTGTCAAACTCAGAATCGGTGGAGAAAGTATTTATACAGCCGCAGAAGGTAATGGACCTGTAAACGCGCTAGATAATGCACTTCGTAAAGCATTGGTCGAACATTATCCGAATTTGCGTGAAATGCATCTATCTGATTATAAAGTTCGAGTATTGGATGAAGCAGACGCAACCGCTTCTAAAGTTCGAGTATTGATCGAATCGCAGAATTTAAGTAACACATGGAGTACTGTTGGTGTATCTGCTAACGTTATCGAAGCCAGTTGGGAAGCATTGGTAGACAGTATTCGTTATGCATTGATCGGCCAAGCTTTACCGGATCAAAATGTCTCACATAGCCCTTCTGTACATGGAATCGTTAATCATTAATACTACATTTAAGTATGTTTAAGATAACTTCGCACTGTAATGCTTCATAGCGTTACAAGGTGTTATTGCATGCTTTGTATTTGATTGGATGATACGACATATGACTGCGGTCGATATCTGTATTGGTTATTTGTATAGTAGATATTAAAAATAAGGTTCTGGATCGTATATCTTTTTGAGGTATACTTCTAGAACCTTATTTGATGAAATCTCACTAAAAGATAATGACAACATCAAATATAATAAAAAAAGTGACTCCCCATATCGTATGGAGAGTCTAATAAAGAGAGGGGTAAATACAATGGCAGACCTGCTGTGCACTGATAGGGAGACTAGCATCTTCATTCGTCCAACAGCCCTACAGCTACTGACCGACCATATGAGTAGCTCCCTATCCTCAGAAGTCTGCGGGGTCTTGCTCGGTAGAAAAGCAGCGGGCGGTATGCGCATCGACTCCTATCGAAAGTTACGCAACGTTGCACCTGACCCGCTGCACCACTTCCTTTTTGACCCTATCGAATGGGTTCAATGTTGTTATCAAGAATCGGATCTTATTGGCATTTTCCACTCTCACCCATGGTCAGCTCCTATTCCTTCTTCAACCGATCTTCATCAGTTACAGTCATTTGGTGCTTTGACCCCTATTTATCTTATTGGATCACCATCTACTTCTTGGATAGATCATAGACAAGCGCTGAATAAAAAATGGATTTCGAATCTAGAGCAGAATCATACGCAACCTTTTACTGTAGCAGGTTATTATGCCATCCATAACCATCTAAGGGATAACACTTTATCCCATTTGCCTTTGTATACTTTACAATCTGCCACATTACAATTAATTTAAATTATTCTATTTCTTTTACAATTTATTTTAAAAATTACTCAAATAAGCATACAAATCTTCAAGGGTATCCACCTGTTTGTGACGCATTAGACGAAGATACTCTCCCCATAAAGACGCTGTCATTTTAGCATCTTCTAGTGCATGATGGCGAAGTGTAATCGGAATACGTGCTTCTTCCAATAATTCATCTAATCCGTAACTACCAAGTGAAGGTTTGAGCCATTTACCAATCATCATTGTATCCAGTATTCGGTGGGTCAATTGAATTTTGGATGTTTTCCATAAGGCTGCATTTAGAAATGCTTTATCATGACCTGTACCATGAGCGATCAACACAGATCTGCCTACAAAAGCCATAAAGTCATGCAAACCGTCTATTAAAGATGGAGCATCTTCAATCATTTCCTGGGTAATACCGGTAAGTGCTGTGATATTTTCAGGTACATTTGTTTTCGCATTGACCAAAGTATAAAAGTGCTCGTCTGTCACTTCGTCACCGATCATTTTGACTGCTCCAAACGATAATATTTCATCTCCATGTTGCGCATGAAATCCCGTCGTCTCCAGATCGAAAACGACGGTTTCCAGCTTATTAAGTGGCATATAGAGTACTTCAGGGCGACGCTGTTCACGAGAAAGGGATCTTATAAATGCCATTTGCTGTGCAGAAGGTGCACCGAATACGGAAGCAATAGCAGATGGAACCCCACCACTACGCAGACTTCTCCAAAAACCATTGTTCGCTGTTTTCACTGGCTCTTTCATAAGCGTCTCCTTTCTAAAAAGCGTAATTGCCGTTGAAGCACACGATGTGCTTTTTTAACCGTTCCCAGACTATCTCGAAGTTCGTGAAAAAACGGTCTTTGTTTCCAATCTTTTTGCGGCATAAATCCAGTACTGATATACAATCCATCGACTACTTGTACAGGTGTCGAATTGCGCATACGAAGTGCTGTCAAAAAAGCTTCTTGCATCATTTCAAGCAATGATAACGTAGCAGCTTCTAATTGAATTAATCGCTCTAGACGCTTCAATGTAGACGATTCATAGATACCATGCTGTAACGCCAAGTAGCGCGATGCATTCACCAGCGGAATATAAATGCCATACTTCACATCAAAATCACCTGCATGTTCACCAAATCGTTCTGCGACCACCTGACCTAATACATTAAGGGTAGCTTTATGGCGAACCGTATTACGAAGTACCGCTGCTGGCAACTGTGGGGTTTCTTTTACTCCACTATACAATGTCTCTAACCATGACGCTGAAAGTTCTGCATCACCTGCCATATGACGCATATCTGAAGCGATAATCCAATTACGAACAGGTTCCCAACTAAGATCGTTACGCCAATTATTTAATTGCGTACGCCAATCAGTTAATGTTTTGCGCCACATTGGCTCAGAGCACATGACTTTACCCTGACATTTCTCATAACCTATTGCTTCTAATATATCTGCAAGCATACTTCCGAATTGCTTAAAATAAGTTTCTTTGCCCTCATGAGGTTCGTCACTTATAATCAATCCGTTATCTTGATCGCTCCACAATGTGGATTCCAATCTCCCTGCGCTACCGAAAACAATAAAAGAATATGCAACAGGAGGCGGACCGTAGCCCGCCTCACTCAATTGTTTTTCACAAATGATCACTGCCTGTTGCATCACATGATCGTGCATCTCATTGACCTGCTTCACCCATTGACGTGTGTCACTATCAGGCAAAGCTTGATACAATTCAGTCTGCATCAATATGCGCTTTTCTTTCAATAATTGCGGAGTATCAGCATCGGCAAGATCACGCAAGGGAAGATCAAAAGAATATTCATTCATTAGCTTCATCCCCTACTGCTCTTTCTTCATGATGTTGGAGAAAAGAGCGTTATTTGCGCGCGTCTTCGCCTAATGCTCTCATTTGCTCAGGATAACCATAAGAACCATGCTCACTAATATCCAAGCCCATCATTTCTTCTTCTTCCGTTACACGAATACCATTGATCGACTTCATCACCCATAAGATCAGAAGAGAGATAACTAGAACAAAGATAAATGTACCGATCATACCTAGCAACTGAACACCCAACTGATGGAATCCACCACCGTAGAATAATCCTGGAGAACCTACGCCTGTTTTTTCTACTAATTCTGGTGTAGCGAAGAATCCTGTAGAAATCGCTCCCCACATTCCTGCAATACCATGAACAGAGAACGCATAGATTGGATCATCAATACCTGCTTTTTCAAACCATTGTGCTGTAAAGAATGTGACAATACCTGCTACTAGACCAATCACGATGGCTGCCCATACATCGACAAAAGCACAAGAACCCGTAATTGCTACAAGCGCAGCCAATACACCATTTAACATACTTGGAATATCTGCTTTCCCAAATACAACCCATGAGATTAATAGAGCTGCTACACCGCCCGCTGCTGCTGCAAGGTTAGTCGTCAGCGCAACATAAGTGAAGAATCCGTCATTTAATGTAGATAATGCACTACCCGGGTTAAAGCCCATCCATCCGAACCAGAGAATAAATACTCCGACTACAGAATAAATCTGGTTATGACCTGGAATAATGTTAGGCTTACCATCTTTATTATATTTACCAAGACGTGGCTTGAGCATCAATGTAGCCGCTAGACCTGCGGTTGCACCTGTCAAATGGACAACAGTAGAACCTGCATAATCTTGCATTTGCATAGCGCCTAACCATCCGCCACCCCATACCCAGTGAGCAACGATCGGGTAAATAATAACAGTGAACAAAATACCGAAGATAATATACACACTCAGCTTCGCACGTTCAGCAAATCCGCCAAAAGCAATTGACAAAGATACTGCTGCAAAGGCAAGATGGAAAAGGAACATCATAGAGATTGGAATACCGAGTCCAGATAGTGCATCAAAGGACCCCATCATTCCTTCACCACTCAAGAAAAATCCTTCATAACCGAAAAATCCATTACCATTACCAAATCCAAGACCGAATCCAAAAGCCCAGAAAGCAATAAGAGCAATACCCAATGTAAGAATTGTTTTACCTGCAACGTGTCCTGCATTTTTCATACGGACTGAACCTGCTTCTAACAGTGCAAAACCAGCTTGCATGAATAACACCAGTGCGAACGCAAGGAACACGAAGAACGTGTTTAACCCTGTGGATACTTCAGCCGTTGTTACCTCGGCTGCTGCAAAAGCACTTAATGGAAAAGCAAGAAGGGTTGATGCCGCTAACCCCATAACGGCCCATTTTTTTCTCATATAACCCACTCTCCTTATGTAATATTACTTCACATGTCGTGAAATCCTTAATGTCATTATAATCAGAATAATGAAAGAATGACAAGAGTTAATTTTCAATTTTTGAAAATACTTTTTTTGTTACATCTATTCATTCTTTAATTCTTCACCGTTTAACATCGTCAAAGTCTAGATTCATCAAGCTTTTGAGCTTTTGACTCTACTATTTGTCTTGATTTTTTTATATTTATTTTTAGCTTCTTTTTTGTCGTACTTATATAGTATTCAGATCATTTTCATCTAAATTTAAGGGACAATGATTATACTAATTAATAGATACCTAATCAATAATTACAGAATATGTAAAAGTAAGCATAACGTTAAACTGTATGGTTTGACTGTAACGTTTGTATTCCTGTAATATAAACAAACAGGATGCAAACTCAAGGGATCCTGTTTTGATCATGACTATAAATGGGGGTGGATACCTTGGGGATATGAAGCTTTACCGGATTGGCGAATTAGCCAAAACTGCCGGTATCAGTGAGCGAACAGTAGATTACTATACTAAGCTCGGATTAATACAACCAGAAAGTCGTTCCTTAAAAAACTATAGGCTCTATAGTTTTGAAACCTTAACACGCTTGGAACGTATAACAAAGTTAAAGCAGGATAAATACACTCTTGATGAAATTAGAGATAAATTGCACGCCTGGGATCGGGTTTCAGACGAAGAACAGGTTACGCAACGACTTACCGAGTTGGAACAACACATGCTTCAATTACAACGTGAAGTACGTGAACTCGAACCTTTACTTTCTCAAATGAAGCCTAATCAAGCCAAACGTGCATTTGTTAATCTGATTCCTCAAAGTGCCGCCTGTATCGAGGCGTTAAAATTCCTGCTAGGTCAAAGTTCAGGCATGATGTAATTTGTCTATACTATGGAGGAATGAGAAATGAGTATTAATGCTTTCTTTTGGATCTTAATTATTCTTGCGTTCGGATTAACGATCTGGGCACAATTTAGAGTTAAAGGTACTTTCAAAAAATACGCTGACGTGCCCAATGCCCGCGGTCTTACCGGTTATGAAGCAGCCCGTCATATGTTAGATAGTAATGGTCTACAAAATGTTCCTATCGAACCTATAATCGGCTCGCGCGGCTCACTAGGTGACCATTATGATCCGGTTCACCGGGTTGTACGTCTTTCTGAAGATGTATATTACCAAAACAGTATCTCTGCTGTATCTGTAGCTTGTCATGAGATTGGTCATGCGATTCAGCACAAAACGCATTATCCGATGCTAGCACTTCGTCACCGTATTTTCCCGGTTGTTAATTTTACATCCGGTATCGCACCATTCTTAATTCTTGCAGGCGCTATTTTTAGCTCATTTAGTCTGTTGGGATTGGGTATTATTTTCTTCTCGGCTGCTGTTGTATTTCAATTGGTTACATTACCTGTTGAGTTTAACGCAAGTAATCGTGCAAGAGATATTATGGTCGCTGAAGGTTATGTAACAAATGAAGAAGAACGTAGTGTTGGTAAAGTATTGAATGCTGCTGCTCTTACGTATGTAGCTGCTGCCTTATTATCTGTACTTGAATTGTTACGTCTAGTATTTATGTTTGTAGGTAACCGTGACTAAAAGCGTTGTAACAAGATGATGATCTAATCATTGAACTAAATATTTCAAAACAAAAACCACTTTTGATAGATCGAAAGTGGTTTTTGCTATTTATTCATTTGTTTTTCAATATTGTTTATTTAGTAGATCTGCACGAACTGTTTATTTCATTCAACCTTATTATAAACAATAGTACATTTTTTTGATGTTCACACTCATCATATCTATGCTTACAACGTAGTTATTCGGCATAAACCAATTGCAAAGATATCATTAAAGATTATTCAGTCTTGTTATGATGATCTGCTTCTGATAGTGCTTTGGCGTACGCTTCTGCTAGACGTCTCCACCGTCCACGTAATCCAGTTAAGCGCAACATTAATCCGTAAATGAAGAATCCAGCTATTAGACCGCCTAGATGCGCCCAGATGCCGATACCAGGAACCACAAAGGTGAAAATAAGTCCTAGTATCAAAATCGTGTACATCGTCTTACGAGAAGCCTCATCCATGATTTGACGTTGGAATAGTGCAATATAGAGGAATGCCCCGTAAATACCATAAATCGCTCCTGATGCTCCTACAGCCACAACACTATTAGCCGCTTGTTGATATAATTCCAAACTGATTACATTTCCGATAATACCACTTGCCATATACAGAACTACATAACGCCAACTACCTATCAATCGTTCAAGTGGCGGAGCAAATACAATCAGTCCAAAGCTATTCGATAATAAATGACTGAATCCATTATGCAGAAATATAGCTGTAATCACTCTCCACCATTGATCATACGGTGGCACATTTGTAACAGCACCATACTCAGCTAACGTCTGTGGATTGGTAGAACCGCCTTTAAAACTTAAAAAGATAAATACAGCAACATTGAGCAATAATATCAAAGAAGTGACTGGATAATACCGTAAAAAACTTTTCCAATTCTCATAACGGACAAATAACATAAGATCTTCCTTTACTGAATATAGTAGTGAATCTCATTTTTGATTTATTACCCTTACTCTATTATAATGAATTCTGGTTACGATTGCGAAATGATAGCAATGAATAAGGAGGCAATAACATATGGTACAAGAACGTACAGGTATAGCTACTTTTAAAGGAAACCCTATTACTCTTATTGGGCCTGAACTTAAAGTAGGCGATCAAGCGCCTGACTTCAATCTTAGTAAAAATCTACTCGAACAATCAACACTTAGCGATTATGAAGGTAAAGTCAAATTGATTAGTGTTGTTCCTTCTCTGGATACAGGTGTATGCGATGCACAGACACGCCGTTTTAATGAAGCCGCTTCTGAACTTGGTGACGATGTGATCGTACTCACAATCAGTGCTGATCTTCCTTTTGCGCAAGCACGCTGGTGTGGAGCAGCAGGAGTAGATCGAGTAATCACTTTATCTGATTATCGCGATAATTCATTTGGCAAAGCATATGGCGTATTAATTAAAGAATTTGTGATCGATATGCGTTCTATTTTTGTGATTGATCAACATAACGTTATTCAATACGTAGAATATCTATCCGAAATGGCAGAACATCCAGACTACGACAAAGCTGTCGAAGCTGTAAAAAATCTATTATAGTCTCTATTACTATAGGTTGTATCTCAACATGCTAATTCTTAATATTACGATACAAGCTTATTAACGTTTCAAAAAAAGAAGCTTCCTGCTCACATGAGATGTGAAAAGGAAGCTTTTTTAATCGTATACCAAATACGTATGTATGAAGCATCTGGCTTCATTAAGTACTGGTTGTTTTGTATTGTGCTAGTTTTTTATCCAACGAACCAAAAAGATTCAGGATATTGCGGTAATTCGCTCCTAGATCACCTAATGATCCACGAGAAGCTGAATAAATATCAATCGCACTACGCACAGGGCTTACAGATACAATCGACACAGTAATATCCATTGTGCGTCCAAAACCTGTTTTTTTCTCCAGTATAATTTCGCCTACACTTGGAACCTCATGTAATACTTTATAACCCGGAATTTTTTTGAGTGTTGAAGAAACTTCTTCCCATGCTCTTTCGCGGGATAGATTGTAATATCTTGTTTTCATTTGAGGATCTTTAGCACGATCGCCTGTTCCTTCTTGGCTACGTATAATCCCCACTAATGTTCTTTTTAACGACAAGATTTTTCCTCCTTTACGTGTAAAACCTACCTTATTCTAAGTGTATCATTAGTATATGAATAATAAAACTAATATTATGTAAGCGCACACGAAAAACGCTCTATTCTATCAATTCTGATTCAGAATTGTAGCTAGAGCGTTCTCGTATTTACTGTGTGGATCATTCGTATTACACCAACTTCTTGCTTACTGATGAATCTACTAAAAAGTCCCGCATATGCCGTCTGATTACATTGTCTTCGAACCTGCGTAGCAGGTGGGTGATCGCAAAACTGTTTTTGAAGTCCCCGCATCCAATGGATAGGGCTGGTCAGCTACAGTTCAATTTGAATCTCCCAAGACATTGTTATTGGTTCAAAACAACAGATAATCAAAACGTACATTGCAGGATGTAAATTCATTATAAACCTGGTGACGAGAAATGTAAACCTTTACACCAATTTTTTCCTGATAGCTATTTTTATACCATAATACAGAAGAAAATCGATGTATTATCAAGGTAATGTTTTCGCTATGTTAACGCTCTTTGTTTTTGGTCAAACTTTTTTTAACGTTCTCGTTCATCGAAGTAGGTTGTTGTTCCACATTGATCTGTTGCGCTTGCTCGGTAGGAGACTGATCGCCAATTACTAATTGTTCGTCTGCTTTTAATTCTTTTTCTTCGTCTGCCAAAGCTTGCTTTTCGGATTGTTCTTGCATTTTGAGGAACATACCGTAGAAATTAAAGAAAGCAAACCATGCGATACCTGACGCTAAAAAGAATACAAATAATACTGGATACTTTGTACCGATAAACAACAAGGCTACTGTACCTAGTAAGGTAGAGAATAAGCGAAACGGTCTTACGATCGATAGCAAAATGGCATTTTTGATAATATCTTTTAATTTCATATGATAATGAGCAATCATTGCAAAGAAATTAAATAACGATACAAATAATACTAATAAGAAAATCAACATCACAATTCCGAGTAGTTGCAGATTCGGGAATTGGTTCATATAGACGGTGTAATCTACGTACATAATAACAAACAGCAACGTATAGAAAAATCCACCTAACATACTTTGTTTATAATTTTCTTTATATCCTCTAAAGTAAGTTTTAAAAACAGATACGTCCCCTTCACCCATCACCCATTTACGAACCACTGTAAAAAGAGCCGCAGTAGCTGGAAATAATGTGAACGGCGCCATAATACCCATTCCCCAATTTGCTTGCAGAATATCATTAGCCGTAAAACCTGGTTGACCGAAAATAAATCGCATTACTAAAAAAAACAAAAATGGTGAAGAACAAATGACCCATAATAGGTTGCTACCTGCCAAGCGCATAATCCACTCGGATAGCCTGTATATCCCACCCATTACCCCTCTAAATTCCAAATCAATTTCCCCCTCGCGTCTGCATCAGCATTTGGTTCTATGCCTATTTTCTCTGAACCTACATATATTAAATATACCTAACTCTTCATTATAATACCAGTGTCTATTGAGTATGTACGAGAATTGAGAGGTTCTCCCTCAGTTAAAATAAAAAAAGAAAGCCAGGCGATTAGACCTGACTTTCTTATCTATACTGTATCTAATTTAATTATGCGTTGAAAGAATCGTCGCGTTTTGGAGCTGGACGACGGTTTTCGCTGCTAGTTGTACGTGGTTTGTTACGATCACGTCCAGCATCTTTGTTACCTTTGTATCCGCCACCGCTAGAGCTTCCACCGCTACTGTATCCACCGCGTCCGCCACTGCTGTTGTTGCCTTTGTATCCGCCTGTGCTACTTCCACCACGGTTATAGCTACCGCCTGGTTTACGTCCACCAGAGCGAACATCAGGTTTGCGGCGTTTTGCACGAATTGGATCTTCAGGAGTCAAATCTACCTGTGCATCTTTTTTCTCACCAGTTAACAATTTGATTGCTGCAGAAAGCAAGTTCACAGAATCATATTGTTCTAACAATTGGATAGCAATACCTTTGTATTCGTTCAAAGGAGTTGTATCGTCTTGTACTAGCTCAAGCAAGCGCTCAGCTGTAATACGTTGTTTACCTTCAATCGCTTCTGCCAAAGATGGAAGAGGTTTACGTGCGATTTTTTGGTTAGTTACACGCTCAATAAAGTGCAAATGATCTAATTCGCGTGGTGTTACGAAAGAGTAAGCTGCGCCTTCTTTACCAGCACGTCCTGTACGACCGATACGGTGAACATAACTTTCTGGATCTTGTGGCAAATCAAAGTTTACAACATGAGTTACGCCGGATACATCAAGTCCACGTGCTGCTACGTCTGTAGCAACTAGAACATCAATACTACCGTCGCGGAATTTACGCATTACGCTATCACGTTGGTTCTGAGACAAGTCACCATGCAAACCGTCAGCTGTATAGCCACGTTTTTGCAAAGCTTCTGCTAATTCATCAACACGACGTTTTGTACGTCCGAACACGATTGCTAGCTCAGGAGATTCCATATCTAACAAGCGAGACAATGCATCAAATTTTTGACGCTCGTTCACTTCGATATAAGATTGATCGATCAAAGGTGCGCTAACGTGTTTTGGAATTACAGAAACATGTTGAGGGTTTTTCAAGAATTGTTGCGCTAAACGCTTGATGTTAGCAGGCATAGTTGCTGAGAACAACATTGTTTGACGCTCTTCTGGAACTTGTTTCAAAATAGATTGGATATCTTCCATGAAACCCATATCAAGCATTTCATCTGCTTCATCCAATACTACAGTTTGTACATCGTCTAGTTTGATTGTTTTACGGTTGATGTGGTCAAGCAAACGACCAGGTGTACCGATAATAATTTGAGGTTTCTTTTTCAAAGCGCGAATCTGGCGAACGATATCTTGTCCACCGTAGATTGGCAATGAACGGATACCTTTAAAGCGGGATAATTTCTCGATTTCTTCTGCTACTTGAATCGCCAACTCACGAGTTGGTGCCATAATCAATGCTACAATTTTATCTTCCGAACGTTCGATCTTGTTAATGAGGGGTATGCCGAATGCTGCTGTTTTACCTGTACCTGTTTGAGCTTGTCCGATCATGTCACTGCCGCTCATAGCAATAGGAATAGCTTGTGCTTGGATAGGTGTTGATTCTTCAAAACCTAGCTCCATTACCGCTTGTAGTACTTTTTCATCTAACCCGAAATCTGCAAATTTAGTCAAAATATTCGTGCTCCTTCTATATTGTGGACAATCCACCAACTTGTTTGTATTCTTAAGTAGCAAATGAGTAGTATATACCTGCATCGCAGGAGGCCTTGTGGACCGCCACTTATTCTTTTTTTGTTATGAACTATTGAATAATTCAGTAGTTAGTATAAACTATACCTTTGTTCAATAGTTTCTATGATGAAATAAATCAGTATTGCGTTTATAGAATAGTCAACATAATTCAGCAAAACATCCCTACTCAAGAATATCTAAATCATTATATCACAAAATACACAATGATTACTAGCTGAATCATAATATAATTACTTTTGTGAAAGATACTTCTTATAAATTAACAGGTATACTTTCCATAACTTACTAACTTACAACCCGAGGTGATTTTTGTGTCAAAAAAAATCGGTGCCCTATTCGTTGTTTTTCTGGGCTCCTTATTCACAGCTGCTGCGTTTAACCTGTTCCTGATTCCCCATCAATTATTAAGTGGTGGTGTATCAGGACTTGCTATGTTAACCGGTTATTTTACACCGTTTAATATTAGTCTGCTTTACTTTGTATACAATATACCTCTATTAATCGCGGGTTGGTTTTTGCTAGGCAAACGCTATATTTTGCTTAGTATCGTCTCTGTTGCAGCAACAACATGGATGATGACTATTATTCCTGTTGAAGCCGCAGCGCCGGATTTATTGCTATCTGCTGTATTCGGCGGTGTATTAATCGGAATAGGTGTGGGTATTTCTTTCCGTGTAGGCGGTTCTTCCGGTGGATTCGATATTTTGGGATCGATTATTACTCGTTATCGGGATTTCCCAGTTGGTAATGTTATTGTTGGATTAAATGGTCTTGTTGTGCTTGCTATGGGTTACTGGTCTAATAACTGGAATATCGCACTTGCTTCTATGGTATCGATCTATATCGCAGGTAAAGTGCTTGACCTTATTCATGTCAGCCATGTCAAAGTAACCCTATTTATCGTATCCAATCATACTGATTTGTTGCTTGAAAAATTAATGCCTCTTCAACGCGGCGTGACAATGATCAAAGCAGAAGGCGCATTTTCTCATACGCCCAAAGATATGTTGATGACAGTAACCACACGCTATGAATTAGCAGAACTGCGTAGAATTATCAAAGAAACCGACCCTGCTGCTTTTGTCAATATGGTTGAAACGGTTGGTGTTATGGGATCTTTCCGCAAAGGCTAATAGTTATTGATCAGATAGGTATTAAAGTTTTATTAGAAAAATGTAAACTATTTTGGTTTTGCTATACACTGAAAGTCGCTTTTTGTCGTAATATATAGTAGACTAAAAACATGCCACCTCTACCTTTTATTATTTGCAGTTTGTGTTCAGTCCCTAACCTTTGTTACACAGCCATGCTTTTCCTAAAGTTCTCATTTAGAATGATTTCGTTCATTAAGCGTAATGATTCCAGAATAGGAAAGGGTGATTATTGTGGAAATGGAAACGGTCAAATTGTCACAAATCGTCATGAAATGGTTTCCTGATATGATGCCTTCCCTAAAACAGCAAGAATTGAACGCTGTTATCGTTTTACGTGATGGGTTGCGTATTTTGGAACCAGAGGATGCAATGGAAATTATTCACCACAGTATTTGCGAAAATCAAAGTCAGCAATTCATGCAATAAAATTGATTGATAACGATATTAAAAATGTCACTGTTACATCTTTTATAGATGATTGCAGTGGCATTTTTATGTTGTATACTTATGATGTCAATATACTTGTTTCGCTATGCTTTTACTTGTTTAAATAGTGAAGATGGGTATTTTTAGGCACTAACGGTAACAATTATGTTGCTTTACAGTTCATGGACATCCGTTATACTTAAAAAGTAAATCCATTCTAACGTCATGATTATACATACAGAGAAGGAGCTAACACATGGAAATTTTATGGGCAATTATGCTGCTCGCATCGACAACGCTTAGTGGTGGTCAAGATGGACAAGCTACAGCAAAGACAACCACTCTCAAATCTGCTTTGAATCAGGCCGCTATTCACAGTCAATTAAGTAACACAGAGGTAGATGCAGATAATCCTCCTGCCAAAATTGATCCACAAGTTGATGCACCTAAAGTCAAAGGCGTGTATGTTACTGCTTATAGTGCTGGTGGTTCACGTATGACTACCCTGCTTGATCTTTTGGATAAAACAGCGCTAAATGCTATGGTTATTGATCTAAAAGATGATGCTGGATACATAACGTATCAAACGAAAAATGCCAAGTTAAAAGAAATGGGAAGCCCGCAAAAATTTATCGCTGATCCAGACGCTATGATGAAACGTTTGAAAAAACATGATGTCTATCCGATTGCTCGTATCGTAGTATTCAAAGATTCTATTCTTGCCAAAAAACATCCTGAACTTTCTTTTGTTAAAAGCAACGGACAAGTATGGAGTAATGGTAAAGGTGATAACTTCGTAAATCCATATAACAAAGATGTATGGGATTACAATATTGAATTGGCTAAAGAAGCAGCAGCAATGGGCTTCAAAGAAATTCAATTTGATTACGTTCGTTTCCCTGAAGGATTTGAAAATCATGAAGCTGAGCTGAAATTTACCAAAACCAAACAATCTCGTGTTGATGTAATTGCTGAATTTGTACAGTATGCTCGTAAAGAACTTGCTCCACTGGGTGTACGTGTATCTGTAGATATTTTCGGTTATGCGGCTTCTGTCCCTGCTGCTGAAGGTATTGGACAAGATTTTGCCAAAATTTCAGAAAACGTAGATGTTATTAGTCCAATGGTATATCCAAGTCACTATTCTACCGGTTGGTTCGGTGTGAAAGATCCTGATAGAAACCCTTATGCAACGATTAAAGGTTCTATGGAAGACACATTGAAAAAATTGAAACCACTGGGTGATCAAACGCCTATTATTCGTCCATGGATTCAAGACTTTACAGCAAGCTGGTTAGGTAGCGGTCATTATACACAATACGGTGCTAAAGAAGTCAATGATCAGATTCGTGCTATGCATGAAAAAGGAATTGACGAGTATCTATTATGGAACGCTGGTAACCGTTATACAGCTAATGCTGATTATTAATCATTAGTCTGCGCTTTGTATTTGTGAGTATATGTACGAATAACTAAGAACTCGGATCATGATCCGAGTTCTTTTTTGTGCCTATTCAAAATAAATGATATCCTGTACAATCATTTCTTGATGGACTGATTTGGAAATTACATAAAATATATACGATTTTAGTATCGTGAATGAGGTTAGATTATGATCCCTACTGTTACATTGTTACAAAAGTTTAGTCAGTTTTTGAAAATATTATTCCCTATTTTGATTACACAGATTGCTTTATCTCTGATGACTTTTTTTGATACGAATATGTCCGGTCATGCTAGCGCAGAAGATTTGGCTGGCGTAGCGATAGGCTCTAGTCTATGGGTTCCGATTCAAGCTGGACTTAGCGGTATTCTTGTAGCAGTTACACCGATTGTGTCGCAGTTCATTGGTTCCAATCAACGGAAAAAAGTTAGTTTTAATGTTGTTCAAGCCTTGTTATTATCGGTTGTTGTATCGATTATTATTCTTATTGTTGGTGGATTGTTATTAAATCCGATTCTGGATCTGATGAGTCTGGAACCTTATGTACGCGAAGTGGCTCATGGCTTTATTGTATGTTTATCGATAGGGATTATTCCTTTATTTGCTTACACTGTTCTACGAAGTTATATCGATGCTCTAGGTCAAACGCGATTTTCAATGATGATTACGTTATGCGCTTTACCGATCAATGTAGCTATTAATTATTTATTGATCTTCGGTAAATTTGGATTTCCTAAATTGGGTGGCGTTGGTGCTGGTGTGGCATCGGCGATTACGTACTGGTGTGTGTTTTTGATCGCAGTGTTAGTGATACGTGTAGCAGAACCTTTTCGTCAAGATCAGATCTTTAGTACATGGTATTCTCCTTCTTTGCGCAAATGGAGCGAAATTTTGAAATTGGGGATTCCGATGGGATTTGCCATCTTTTTTGAAGTCGCTATTTTTGCTGGAGTTACTTTATTTATGAGCAACTACGATACGATGACGATTGCAGCTCATCAGGCGGCTCAGAACTTTGCTGCAACCCTTTATATGATACCGTTAAGTATTTGTACAGCGTTAACTATTCTCGTCGGTTACGAGGTCGGTGCTAAGCGTCTGAAAGATGCAAGGCAGTATACGAAGCTTGGTCTTGGATTAGCTCTTGCTTTGTCATTGTGTACAGCAGTGATTTTGCTTGCTTTTCGTCAATCGGTCTCAGCACTTTATTCCGCTGATCCTGTATTGATTGATCTGATTGCTCATTTTATGATCTATGCTGCTTTTTATCAAATATCAGATGCTATTGCTACACCTGTACAAGGAGCATTACGAGGATATAAAGATGTGAATCCTGCTTTCTTTTTAACATTTATCTCATATTGGATTATAGGATTGCCTGTGGGTTACATTATTGCTAATTATACCGATTATGCTGCTTTTGGATACTGGATTGGTCTTAGTATAGGACTCGCTGTAGGTGCTATCACTCTACTATCTCGTTTGTTATGGGTACAACGGCAAGCGATACGTGTAACCATTTCTGAATCCAAATAGTACCGAGTAACTATTTACCTCCAAACTACCCCTCATTTATAAAAAAACAAAAGCGACATTCTCCTCTATCAGGAAAATGCCGCTTTTCTATTCTTGTCCACTCCAGTCGAAAAGATCAATCTGTTCCATTTCCACTTTCTTTTCTTCTGGAATCGGGGGTATGTCTTGTCCTAACATTGCCATCAATTGTCTGGCGTTATCTGCTGCATCTCCGCCAGAATTATTATTAAAAATCACACACACTTCATCACATTGCTGTTCTAATCGCTGTAAACGTTCTGCCCATTCTTGTAATTCTGTCTCATTGTAGCGATACAGATAACGGACTTCGCGCCAATTCGGTTGACCCGATGAATTCCAGCCTGATTCATTACGACCATGCATACGCACGACTGTTAATTGACGATCTGTCACTTCTTCTACAATAGGTACAGAACCGATTCCTGCTTGTGGTTCATCACAGATACTATGAATCCAGTTCTCTTTGCGCATGAATTGGATTGTTTTTTCTCGCATTTCAGGCGTGTACCAACTTTGATGACGAAATTCAAGTGCACATGGATAGTCCCTCATCAGTTCACGAATATGTCGAAGTGTTCTAACATTTTCTCGATTACAATCGAACCAGGGTGGAAATTGAAATAAAGCAGCCATCAATTTGCCAGCTTGATCCATAGTACTAATCGATAAGCGGAATGCTTCAAACATTTCAGCTTCACTATCAAACGGGATTTTGCCACGCGAATGCCCTGTCATACCCTGAAAAGCTTTGACAAGAAAACGAAAAGAATCAGGTGTTTCCTCGGTCCATTTTTCCATATTCCGCCGGGACTGGATCGCATAAAATGAACTATCTACCTCTACGGTGCGGAATAGAGAGCTATAAGTGGGTAATTTGTTCTTATTTGCTTCTTTGGTCAGATAGAGAGAATCATGATCTCCCCAACCGGTTAAACCGACAGTAATCATATGAAAATGAACCTCCTAGCTCTATCCGTTACACTTTACTTTGTTTCATCCCAATACCGGATACATATAAATTCACAATATCTAATGCTAATTGTTCTGGTGCAACTTTACCAGGAAGAAGTTGTGTAAATACAATACGTTCGATCGTGCCTACCAGACATTCTGAGACCATATTCATCCGAAATTCAGATTTGAATTGTCCAGAACGTTGTTCACCCGATAACATCTGCTCAACCCATTGAACCAGTTCTTGTTTCATATTTTGTGATTGTGGTGCTAAATGAAATCCTATCCGAGTTAAATAAGGGTTAGCGTAAAAATAATCAAACATCAATGTCAACGTATGACATAATTGATTCAATACCCCATCGGTTGAATGAATTTCAGGAAGACGGCTTTCGTTAATAACCGTCGTTAAGCGAACATGGAAAAGCTTCACTAACTCCTCAAAAACAGCATCTTTACTTTCAAAATACAAATAAAATGCGGGTTGTGAAAGCTTGGCTTCTGCAACAATAGAACTCACTTTCGTTTCGTGAAAACCATGAATAGCAAATTGTTTAGCAGCAGCGTGTAGCAAACGTAAACGGCTCTCCCTTCCTTTTGCTCCTTTTTCTCTCGCCAATGTATGGTAGCCCCCTTCTAGTTGGTCTCTCCAGTTCCTACGGAGTGAGGATATAAATGACTTACTCCCTTATAGTACAATAATTTAACCGTTACTTCTAATCTTTAATTCAAAATTTTTACCATTTCTTATCATATTTTTTACAAAAGTGATATCTAAAAACAATTTATAGTAAAATAAAAAGCGCACAAATATTAGCAATCCGAAGATTACGTAAGATTTAGCACGCTTTTTAAAGATATATACTGAAATATCTACTTTTTGTTAACCATAACACTAATTATTGAGATAAACGAAGTGCAAGTTCATATGTTTCGTGATCAAACTCTTTTTTGCTGTTTACTACTTTATCGATATCAGTCAATACGATTTCGCCTCTGATTACACCGCAAGCTTTGTCGGATTCACCTTCGATTAATTTACGGACTGCAAAATCACCTAGACGACTTGCTAGATTACGGTCACGAGGAGTTGGTGTCCCGCCGCGTTGGATATGTCCAAGTACTGTTACACGAGGCTCTAGGTTCGGATAATGAATATGCAATTGTTCTGCAATATCTTCTCCACGACCTGCTCCTTCAGCTACGATTACGATACTATGACGTTTACCACAAGCAAAGTTGTGATGCATACGATCAGCTACTTCTTTTAAATCGTAAGATACTTCAGGAACAAGGATTGTCTCTGCACCAGAAGCTAGACCGGAATGAAGAGCGATATCGCCACAATGACGACCCATTACTTCTACGATTGATACACGTTCATGAGAAGACATCGTATCACGTAATTTGTTCACAGCATCTACTACAATACCTACTGCTGTATCAAAACCAATCGTTGTATCTGTATACGAAATATCGTTATCGATTGTTCCTGGCAATGCCATTGTTTTGATACCTAATTTACTCAATTTGTTCGCACCTTGATAAGATCCGTCTCCGCCGATAACGACCAATCCGTCGATACCGTGTTTGCGCAGAATATCAGCGCCTTTTTGTTGACCTTCAAGTGTCATGAATTCTTTACAACGTGCAGATTGAAGTACAGTTCCCCCGCGCTGAATAATATCGCCTACACTACGTAGATCCATAGGGAAAATATCTTCGTTTAGTAATCCCTGGTATCCACGTTGAACTCCGCATACTTCAAGACCGAAATAAAGTGCGCTACGTACAACTGCACGAACCGCAGCGTTCATTCCTTGGGAGTCTCCTCCACTTGTTAGTACTGCAATTTTTTTGACTGCTGACATTTCAAATTGCCCCCTTGTTAATATGTTTACAAATACTTGCGGATCACCTGGCTATTCAAGATAAAAAAGGCACGCATAGGAGGACCTTTTCGCAATAGCCGTTTAGAGATAGCACGCACTTCTTGTTGTGTTTTGACCTTGGGGTCTGTTAAGTATAGTGCGACTAAACCTTCAACAATCATAAGATGGAATGAAGCACCCGGCAGTTGTTGTACATCTGCACGCGCCCAATCAACGATCTTCTCAATACGATCAATGACCTTAATAGATGGGTCATAATAATCGCAAAAATTAAGATCGCCAGAATGCTGATCTTCTTCCTGATCAATTACATAATCCAGCATAATATGAAGGCAACATACATTTGGAAAATAAGCAGCATGTGCTTGCTTAGCAGCCGCATCATTCATGCCCGGAAGACCACTCGCTGCTAAAAACATCATAAATATACCTAAAGTTGAACCTGTTGCAGCAGCAAATTCATGCCAGTATAAATGAGGTGTACGATGCTTATGCTCAGACCACCACTCCATCAATGTTGCTTGACGCAATTCAGGAGCGATATGTTTGTATGTTTGTAAACCGCAATATAATTCAACCAGATCACGCAAATAAGGATATACAATATCGTAATCTGGAAGTTCACTAATATATCCCTGGCAAGCTTTTACCAGTGTAGACATATAACCAACTTCACTTTCACTATTAAATACATAATAGTCTCTTGGTTCTACGCCCGGCACAATCGCATCCAACAAAGCTTGATGCAATAGACGAAAATCTTCAACATTTGTACATTGAGGACGATCAGATAAGTTATCTGCATAATCACAAATCGTCTGGAAGGCTACAATTAAAGGTAACAAGTTATGAAATTGAGCCATATTCGCTACGGCATATACTGATCCACCATCACAGTGGAATTGCTTATTGCTTAGGCTATCGAGCGCTTGGTATCGCAATTCTGCATCAGGTATTAAGTTTGCCTGTTCACGCCAGCGAGCAAACTCTTTACGGACTTCCGGTATTCCGTGTTTGTATACGCGTCTCATCAAAGAAACAGCATTACGCGGAAACGGATAACGGACTTTCATCATATCATTCAATGGGCTTCCTCCACATAGTTGTCTGTTGAACCTATCAGTATTATCATACATTATATTCAGAGTGCTCACAACGTACAATTGAATTTATCACACCGCGCCCTATATGGGTTTTGATCATTTTGCTATTCATTTTAAGGTCATATATTTCTTATTTTCAGTATGGTCTTTGAATAGAATACAAAAAGGATATTCAATGTTGGAAATCGGATCAAAAACACTACTTTTTGTTTTGTTTTTCCACATAGAGTGTCCCAACGTTTATCCTCCGCCAAACATGTATAAAAATAGATATAATTTTAAAGAAATGTAACTTTTTGTTCGATAAATCATACTCTCTTTGAAAGCGTTATGATATACTAACGATAATTTTTATAGACCAAAGGGAGAAGATTACATATGTCTACACAAGAACCGCTCTCATGGAGGCGGTTGTTTTCATTTTTTGTACCACTTGGAATTTCAGCTTCACTGGTCACTATTTCACATGTCATTATCAATCGTACACTTGCTTTTGCTGTTGATGCTGAAGTGGTTATTGCTAGTTACGCTTTAGCAATGAGTCTGGTGACTATTACAGAGCGACCGTCTACTTTGTTACGCCAGACTTGTTCTGCTCTGGTTCGAGATCGACTTTCATTTAAAGCACTACTTAAAGTGACTTGGATTTTTTTAGCTTTTGTTTTGGCAATCGGAATCTTGATTGTCTACACGCCTATAGGAAAATGGATATTTAGTACATTGTTCGGTATCAAAGATACTATGGTTCCGCTGGTTATTGATGTGTATGCTATTTTGATGTTTGTCAGTATCTTTTCAGTGATTCGAAATATTTATCAAGGTATTATTATTACGAACAATCGCACCAAATGGTTAACGATTGGAATGGTGTTTCGTTTGGCAGGAATGTATTCATTATCGCTTTATTTTATTTATTATCATCACATTACAAGCGGTACAGTCGGGGCTATTCTATTTTTGACAGGTATGATTATAGAAGCGATCGTCAGTTATAGCGAAGGACGGAATATCGCTAAAACCATGCCTCACAAACGTCCTGATCATCCGGTAGAAACGCGTGCAGATGTTTTTAAATTTTATAAACCACTGCTTTTTTCTTCTTTTGTTGCGATGTTAATTGGCCCTGCTATTAACGTAGTACTTGGTAAAACAGATGGGATTGCTTTGGCTATTTCTTCATTTGCCATCGCAAGTAGCCTATTACAGTTGATGCTTAGCTTTTTTACTTATATTCATCAGATTGTACTAAATTTCTATCATATCGATCCCAAAAAAGTGCGTCGGTTTGGATTGGTGACCGGATTCATTCCTGTGACCTTGTTAGCTCTGATTGCTTATACACCAATGAGTTATTGGGTACTCGGGCATATTATGAATGTAAATGGAGAATTATTAACTCAAAGCCTGTATACACTTCGTGCTTTTGTATTATATGCACTTGTTATGCCCTGGTTAGATTATTCCAATGGATTGATTCTGTTACGTGGACAAACCAAAGCGATGTTTCGCTCTCAAATGGCGAATGCTATATGTACCTTTATTGTTCTAATCGTATTATTGTTTATATTCCCTGCATGGAATGGCGTGATTGGGGCTTTGGCACAATCGTTAGGGCTTGCTGCTGAATTGGCTATTATTACACTGGTTATCAGACGTACAGGTCGACGTTCCGGGCTTCAAGTTAATAACTGATCATATATCTATCTCACGTTTATAACTAAAAAAAGCGCAAGTCTCTTGAAATGAATCAAGAGAACTTGCGCTTTTACTAACATAGAGATGAACATTACAATGAATGTTCAATATATAAGTGATCCGTTACCGGATATCGGTCTTATAATTTAATTACGTTAGCTGCTTGAGGACCACGGTTACCTTCAGTGATGTCGAATTCTACCGCTTGACCTTCATCTAACGATTTGAAACCATCGCTTTGAATAGCTGAGAAATGTACGAATACGTCTTCTCCACCTTCAACTTCAATAAATCCGAAACCTTTTTCTGCATTAAACCATTTAACTGTACCTTTCATTCAAAAAACCTCCTAGAATATCGCCATATATGACGCATGAACCTAGTATAACGTACCTGTTGTGAAATAGCAAATAAAACAACGGTTATGATTTGCAATTAATGAAGGCAAAGGGTATGATTTTAGCAAACGAACAGGGAGTAGAATACTATTATGATAAAAAAACACCAGATTTATAAAAAAGACAATTGGAACATGATGACTGTTGAAGTTCAAGGACGCAAAATCGTGCTGAGAGAAATCTCTGACGAATGGGGCGAAGAAACACATGATTTCTTGAGTCGTCCAGCTTTGATGCAATGGGCAAGTGATCGTTTTCCTAAAGAACGCTTTGAGACAGAAGCGGAATGGGAAGAAATTATGAATGCTTTCCGGGAGGTATAACCCTTTCCCATGAATTATACAGCGATTATCATATTTATTATTCTTGCTTTTTTGCAAGGGTTTGTACTGATTGCTTATAAGGAAACCATTCCAGCGCCTTTGAAGCGCTGGCTTGCTATTTTTGCGATTGTCATGTTATTGGTTGCGTTCTTCTTAATGATCTACGGATTTTTAGTTGCCGTTAACCCTAACACCTAATATAGCTTGATGTAGATCAATGTACTCTGGCGCTGAATGGAATATACCCCAATCAGTGCTATTCATTTCAAATATCTATTAATTATGGCTCAAGAGGAGGATTTATTTATGCAGCAAGTACTCAAACGGTCTGAAGTGTCACAGGAAAATTGCTGGAATTTATCCGATCTGTTCGCAGATCAACAAGCTTGGGATCAAGCCTATGACAAAGTAAAACAAGAATTGCCTGAAGCGAGTCAATTACAAGGTAAACTGCATACAGCCGAAGCGGTCAAAGCAGCATTTGAGCTAGAAGATCGTATCGGTCTACAGGTAGAACAATTATATGCGTATGCTCATATGCATCAGGATGAAGATACAACGAATCCTACATATCAGGCATTGTCGCAAAAAGTTAAAAAATTAGGCGTAGAACTGGGACAAGCTCTTTCTTTTATCACACCTGAAATCTTAGGTCTGTCTGATGAAAAGTTAGATGAATTGCTAGAGTCTCCTCTTCTAACTCCTTATCGCTTTACATTGCAAGAAATGAAACGGGAAAAAGCGCATGTGTTATCTCAAGCTGAAGAAGCTTTGTTAGCACAAGTAGGCAACCTGTCTCAAGCACCACAAACGATTTTCGGAATGTTGAATAATGCAGATATGAAATTCCCTAATATTATCGATGAACATGGTAATGAAGTGGAACTTACTCATGGACGTTATATTCAATTTTTGGAAAATCCGAATCGTGAACTACGTGAGCGTGTATTCAAAGCGATTTACAGTGCTTATGCTCGTCAAAAAAATACGATTGGTGCTACATTAACTGCCAATATCAATAAAAATATTTTCTACGCGAACGTACGTAAATATCCATCGGTTCTGGAAAAAGCACTTTATGGAGATAATATTCCTAAAGAAGTGTATACGAACTTGATTGATACGATTCATGAGGGACTTCCTCTACTGCATCGTTATATCGCGTTACGCAAAAAATTACTTGGTGTTGATGAACTGCATATGTATGATCTATTTGCTCCACTTGTAGATGAATTCAAAATGGATATCACCTATGAAGAAGCAAAAGCGACTGTAGCAGAAGGTCTCAAGCCACTCGGTGAAGATTATCAACAAGCACTTCAAGCCGGTTATAACGAAGGCTGGATCGATGTGTATGAAAATGAAGGCAAACGTACAGGTGCTTATAGCTGGGGTGCTTATGGTGTCCATCCTTACGTTCTGCTGAATCACAAAGATAATCTGAATAGTATGTTTACACTGGCTCACGAAATGGGTCATGCGCTGCATAGTTATTATTCAGACAATGCTCTTCCTTATCGTGATGCACAATATACTATTTTCCTTGCAGAAGTCGCTTCGACAACAAATGAAGCACTATTGATGGATTATCTTTTGAAAAAATCGACAGATCCGAAAGAAAAAATGTATCTGTTAACGTATTATGCAGATCAATTCCGTACCACAGTATTCCGTCAGACGATGTTTGCCGAATTTGAAATGATTACACATGCTCGCGCAGAAGCTGGTGAATCTTTAACTCCACAAGAACTATCCAAAATCTACTATGATTTGAATGTGAAATATCATGGTGAAGGTATGCATGTGGATCAGGATATCGAAATGGAATGGGCACGTATCCCGCATTTCTATAACAGCTTCTATGTGTACAAATATGCGACAGGATTCTCGGCTGCAACTAGCTTCTCCAAACAAATTTTGGAAGAAGGACAATCTGCGGTAGATCGTTATACAGGTTTCCTAAAAAGCGGTGGTAGCGATTATTCTATCAATATTCTTGCCAAAGCAGGTGTTGATATGTCTACTCCAGCTCCGATTCGTGAAGCGATGAGTGTATTTGAAGCTCTTATTACCGAAATGGAACAGTTAGCAAAATAAGTATTGAACATCGGTGAATCACAACCAGACCTTGCATTTCCTCCAAAATTCGCCTAATACTTGTAAAGACATGTTTACAATAGGACTGATTGCGTTTTATAGATTAGATAAGGATAGATTTGACCTTATGCTAATTCGAGGGGGTTATTATTTTGAAAATGCAATGGATGCTTATTTTAGGTTTGATATTTGCACTGATTACCGCGGTGTTTGCCGTAATCAATGTAAATCCAGTACAGGTAAATCTTTATTTCAATGTAGTACAAGTACCTTTAATTCTTTTGATTATTGGATGCGCTTTGCTAGGTGGTCTAATTGTAGGATTTTATGGTATCTATCGTCAGTACCGTTTACAGCGTGAGATCAAACAGTTGAAAGCAGAGTTAGCTCAAGCTCCAACTGCTGGAACTCCATTAACTACATCATCTGTAGATAATGATCCGCTTAAACCGATGTATGCTGATAATGATACGACTGCAACTTCTTTTTCTAACCGTAAGTAATTATTATTGAGAAACTACGTATAATTACTTGCCGATCAAGATGAAAAACCACTTCTCTTTTGTTGTCTGATTTGAGGCAATAGATAAGTGGTTTTTTGTTGGTCATTATTGGAAAAAGTAGCTTGAGATCGTTAGTTGTAACGATGGATTATAGATTGATCCACATTCATCTGTAGTATTATGATTTTATGTATAGATACTAAATATTGTTAAAATGGGTTGCACTATAAAGGGGACATTTTATTATGACGATCACGATTAATCAAGATTATACAATCTCTTTGCTTACCGAATTATTATCTACGGCTAGCCCTACCGGATTCACTCACGATATTATCAAGCGTATTGCAGAAGAAGCTGGCAAATTCGGTGTCTCTATAGAATACAATCAAAAAGGCGGTCTTATTTTGACATTAGACGGTCAGGATGATTCCAAAACAATCGCTTTAAGTGCACATGTGGACACGCTGGGTGCGATGGTACGTGCGATTAAGCCACAAGGAACGATTCGCTTTACCATTCTAGGTGGATTCAGTATGAACAGTATTGAAAATGAATACTGCACGATTCATACACGCAGTGGTAAAACATATACAGGTACTATTTTGTCTATTCAACCTTCTGTGCATGTATACGATGAAGCTCGCGGGCTCAAACGTGAAGAAGAAAATATGGAAGTTCGGATTGATGAATTGGTAGCTTCCCAAGAAGATGTACAACAACTTGGTATACAAGTAGGAGATTATATTTCATTTGATGCACGTCCTGTTGTTACACCAAGTGGATATATCAAATCCCGTCATTTGGATGATAAAGCAAGTGTTGCTGCTTTACTAGGACTGCTAGAATCACAGTTCACTCAGAAATGGACGCCACAGTATCGTACCCAATTTCTTATTTCCAATTATGAAGAAGTGGGCCATGGTACAGCTTATATTCCTGAAGGTATTCATGAAATGATCGCTGTCGATATGGGTTGTATTGGAGACGATCTAAGCTGTAAAGAAACAGATGTCTCTATTTGTGCAAAAGATTCTTCCGGCCCTTATGATTATGAAATGACAGGCAAATTAATTGAACTGGCTCAAGCAGGCAATATTGCTTATGCTGTTGATGTATATCCTCACTATGGATCAGATGCTTCTGCTTCTCTACGTGCCGGTCATAATATTCGCGCAGCATTAATTGGCCCGGGCGTACATGCTTCTCATTCTATGGAGCGTACTCATACGGATGCTGTTATCAATACAGCCAAGTTGCTAGGTGCTTATATTACTGCCAAATAAACGATCCCGTATTAGTAACTAGAAAATCTCTATAGTCATAGTCGATAACTATAGTAAACAACAAAAAACCCTTCTTTCTTATCATATCTGACGAGAAAGAAGGGTTTTTTATTTAAAATGATGTTAATAGTGTATAACCTAATCCCCATTTTACACCGTATCATTTTTGGAAAATTCAATCCTATTGGTTCTGACTTTGTTCTATCTTTTCAGCCAGTTCTGTGAGATACGTCCAACGCTCCATAAGATGCTCTAGATGCTTTTCAGTTGCTGTCTGCTCAGCCATCAGTTCTTGTAGTCTGACAGAGTCACTGAACGCTTTCTCCATATCACTCGCAAGATCGACTAGCTTCTGCTCTGTTGCTGCAATATCATCATCAATTTTTTCATATTCTAATTGTTCTTTGTATGAGAATTTTACTTTATTACGCCAAGCATTTTTGTCCGGCGCAGGTGTTTTTTCTTTAACAGGTTCTACAGCTTTGGGTGCTACGACTGGCGCACTAGCTGCTTTAGCACTTTTGGCAAGATCAGCGATTCGCTCTTCATAATCACTGTAATTCCCTGCATGAATACTAACCTGACCTTCACCTTCAAAAGCAAAAATACGATCACAAGTACGATCTAAGAAGTAGCGATCATGCGAAACTGAGAATACAACGCCAGGGAACTCATCAAGATACTGTTCCAGAACGGTCAATGTTGTAATATCCAGATCATTGGTAGGCTCATCCAGCAATAATACGTTAGGTGCACCCATCAATACACGTAGCAAATACAATCTGCGCTTTTCGCCACCCGATAATTTGGAGATTGGCGTCCATTGTGCCGCTGGTGTAAATAAGAAGCGCTCTAACATTTGGGAAGCTGAAATCTTGCTACCATCTGCTGTTTCTACTACTTCTGCTACGTCTTTGATATATTCGATCACACGCATCGATTCATCCATTTCCTGATGCTCCTGTGTGAAATAGCCAAATTTAACCGTCTGACCTGTCACTACATTACCTTCACTAGGAACCAGACGACCGGATACTAGATTGAGTAATGTCGATTTACCACGTCCATTAGGCCCTACAATTCCGATACGATCTCCTGGAACTGCATGATAGGTCACATCATGAATAAGTTCTTTACCGCCCAGTGTCAATGATACATGATCCAGTTCTACAATTTGCTTGCCCAGACGAGAAGAGATCGCTGACATATCCATCGCTTCATCACGACGACCCGGCCCGTCATTTTTCAATTGTTCAAAACGGTTAATACGCGCTTGTTGCTTGGTTGTACGTGCTTTGGCTCCACGTCTGATCCATGCTAACTCACGACGCAATAGATTTTGACGTTTGTCTTCGGACGCTGCTTCTCGTTCTTCCCGCTCTGCTTTGAGCTCAAGAAAACGTGAATAGTTCGCTTCATACCGGTATAGACTACCATGATCCAGTTCGATCATGACATTTGCGACACGATCCAAAAAGTAGCGATCATGGGTAATCATTAGTAAAGCGCCACGACGCTTTTGCAAAAATTGCTCTAACCATGTGATCGAATCATGATCAATATGGTTGGTAGGCTCATCTAAAATTAACAGATCAGATGGCTGGATCAGCGCAGACGCAAGCGCTACCCGTTTACGTTGACCACCGGATAGTGTACCCATCAAAGCATCATAATGATAGATGCCTAATTTGGACAAAATATTTTTGGCTTCACTTTCGAGTGACCATGCGTCCAGACGTTCTAATTCTTGATTCAGATGAATCAATTGCTCTAATACAGCTTCATCTTCAGGATGAGTCTCTAATTGTTCCAATACATTCATATAGGCGCCGACAATTTGAAGTTCTTCTCCGCCACCGTCAAATACTTGACGCAATACGGTTGCTTCTGGATCATACGGCGGATTCTGTGCTAGATAACGAATACGCAATCCATTATTTAACGTAACACGTCCACTTTCTGTACTTTCCATACCTGCAATCACTTTAAGAAATGTCGATTTCCCTGTTCCATTGACTCCGACGATTCCGATCTTATCTTGATCTTCCATCCCAAATGAAGCATTTTCAAATAATACTTTTTCACCGTAACTTTTGGAGATTGACTCCACTGTCATAATATTCATTGTGACTCACCTTCTTGGGAATTATCCCGGTCTATTTGATCCTGATGATCTACCGAATGATTACATCCTTCTAAAAACAAACGTGCTACAAAATCTGTTCGTTCATGAAGTTGTTCTATCGGAAATTCAGGGTTGAATAAAATATCCATACGTATCCGATCCAGCATCCCAATATAGGACTCTGCACACCATACAGGCTGAGATACCCCACCTTCTGTGAGTACTTTCTCTACAGCTTGCATATAGCGCAACATAAACTGCTTCATATACGCCATAAGTTCAGGATCGTTATTAGGCGTACGGAAAAATAACTTAGTACGATGTTTGCGTTCAAAATAATACATCGAATGATGCTTAGCAATCACAAGTAATCGTTCTGCCATCGTACTACAATTTTGCAAATTAGTATCTAAACCGTCAAGAAAATGTTCGCAATCTCGACGAGTAACAGCCATAAATAGTTCTTCTTTGCTTTTAAAATATAAATATACAGTGCCTTTTGCTATTCCAGCCTGGTGTGCGATATCTGAAATTTTGGTCTCATAAAATCCATTGGAACCAAAAAGATCGTAAGCAGCATCCAAAATCAATTCTAACTTTTCACCTGTGGTGCTGCTCATTAGCCCACTCTCCTATACCCATAAAAATATCAATGCCACCACTCCACCGATAATAGAGCTAAGCCCATTCACAATATCATTACTCATCCATCTCCAGCCACGTAAGTAGGATGTTGGACGATTACAGTGTACTCTAGTTTCTACGACTTTACCGCAGACCTCACATTGATACATGACTTGTACTGTTGCTCCTAAAAATGAATCGGCAAAACAACCGGCTAATCCGCCAACCAATCCAACCAGTGGCAATAGACCAATAGTAAGTATACCATCTTTGGCGCCTACGCTGCTTGATTCGATAGATACACCTGACCATAGCGAAAATGCCCATGCTGCTAGACCGATCATCAATGCCCCGATAGCCGCTGCGACCGTACCACGAACCGATACGCCACCTGAAGCTCCTGCTTCTAATATACGACCGTTCAATACAGAGCGCGGAGGCTTGCGGCTAAGGCTTCCCCATTCGGTTGCCCATGTATCTGCTGTAACAGTTGCCATCACGCCTACAAAAGCATATATCCATGCTGGATGAGGAATCCAAGCATGACCGAGACAAAGAATCATACCAAGTCCACCGTTCGCAAATACTTGACCTGCATCACGACGTGACGTTTTGGCATAATCTTGTTCTAATTTACGTTTGCGTTCGCCTTTCATTTTGGACAGCAGGCTACCGCTGATAAAAAACAAAATAAGCAAGCCAAACCAGAGTAGATTGCCTGCTCCATAATAAATGGTACCCATAATACCTGCCGCATATGCACCTGAACCGGATAGCCATTGCTTTTTATAAGCAAGCACAGCAATCAATCCAGCACACACTGCACCAATCAACCAATCTAACATTATTCAGCAATCCGGCACTTGCCTACAGAAGCGCCTGCATAGATTAATTCAAAAGTATCGCCAGTTGCTACAGGGCCTACACCTTCAGGCGTACCTGTAAAAATAATATCACCGGCTGTAAGTCCATAATTGTCTCCGATATGAGCAATAATCGTTTCGAGTGAAAAGATCATATTACGTGTGTATCCTAGTTGAACTTGTTGATCATTTTTGAGCAAAGCAAAAGGTTGTTCAGACCATGTAGTCTCATCTGGAAAAGGAACAAAAGCAGTCAATGGTGCAGAGTTTTTAAATCCTTTAGCGGCTGTCCATGGATGTCCTTTTTTCTTGATTACACTTTGTACATCACGCAATGTAAAATCGATTCCAAGTGCCAATCCATCGACCATTTGTTCTACCGAAAGATCGGGTGCATAATCGCGTCCAATTCGGATCACTAACTCGGCTTCATAATGAATCTCACCTTTGTCTTTGGGTAATACCAATTCAGCATGTTCTAGAGGTACTGCTGCATGAGAAGGCTTCATAAAAATCATCGGTTCTGTCGGTACTTCATTTCCTAATTCTTCAGCATGAAGACGATAATTACGACCTACACAATATACGTTTTGAATAGCAGCCATTGTACATTCTCCTCTGTGATAAATAGTATTATGATGAATAAATAAGATTAATTAGCGATAGCATTTCCTTTGGTATCAAATGAAATATTACTGGATAGTGTTTGTAATCGTTGCAGTAATGTCTGTGCTTTGTCTGACGCCATAGGTACAGGTTGACCTAGCTCTGCTGTATACGGAATCACCTGCATACTGCAATCACCGTTGACTGTACATTTGGCTTGAAATACACCGGTATCCCATGTTTTCTCAACCAGTGAACGGGTAAAAATAAAATTGCCTGTACTGTAAGCAATCCATTTTCCTTTATACTTCTCTAGCCCTTGCAACACATGAGGATGACCACCAATAACAAGATCAGCTCCGGCATCGACAAAAGTATGCGCTAGATCACTTTGATGATCTGCAAGCGTATCTGAACGTTCTACTCCCCAGTGAGCGACGACAACGACAAGATCGGCTTTACTTTTGGCTTCACGAATCGCTGCCTGTGCAGCCGTTGCATCATAAGCTGTAGCTACACCGACTTGATTTTTGCCAGCATTCCAACTGGTTTCTGGAATCACCCGACTAAATCCTAACAGAGCAATTTTGATGCCTTTACGATCAAAATAAACCGGTTGATACGCACGAGTGCTGTCTTTGCCAGCTCCTACATAAGCAATTCCGCTTTGATCTAATTGAGTAATCGTATCGGTTAATCCTGTAATGCCTTGATCTAAAATATGATTATTTGCCAAATTTACTGCATCAATCCCCGCTTGCGCCATATGCGGAAGGGCTTCAGGTGATGATTTAAAAGCATATGTTTTGTCAGCAGCTATTGTATTTGAATCGGTCACAGGCGTTTCTAGATTCACCACGGTCAGATCATCTGAACTAAATAGACCTTTTACATATTGATATGGATAATCATATCCTGCTTTCGCTAACTTTTCACCGACTTTTCCTGAAAACATTACGTCTCCGCCAAAATGAAGTGTCACCGTCTGACCGGATGGTGTAGTGTTGGTAGCAGGTTGAAGTGCTTGATGAGATGAATCGGCAGACGGTTCAGAAGATGATTTCTTATCTGTAGATGAATCTGGTGTTGGCTGTTCTGGTACTTCATCTGCTGATATAGAGTCACCTGATGATGAATCTGTTGACTCCGAGTCAGTTCCTGCTGTATTTTGCTCCGAATCAGAAGATGGTGTTTCTGTATCATCGGTGGATGTCTGATCTAAATGTTCTACATCTCCTTCTGTTGCAGAAAGCGATGGATTACTCGCATTTTCATGATCTAATGGATCAGAAGAATCATTCTGTTCGGTAACAGGATCTGTACCATCTTGATAAGGGATAGTTGCCGGATCTAGTGTATGGTCTATCTGATTACTAGAGGCTTGCTGTACTTCCTGTGGCTTGATATGAAGCCAGTAATAACCGCCAAGCGCAACAATAGACAGAACCAGCACAGTGTTAAACATGATCCAGTTACGGATACGTTTTTGACGCTGTTTTTTTGCTTGCTGACGCTGACGAGATTGTTGAGACCTTGTTGTGTACATAACGAACTCCTTTAAAGCATAAAATAGTTTACTATATTACATGTCTTTTTGATGAATCCAATCATCCAGACTGTTTGTAGCGTTTTTACACTTTGTCTATTATAACAGGTTCTAGTTGTTCGGCAAAAGCTGACCTGTCTGTACAAAAAACCTTCTGTCGTGTTTGATCTTTATTACACATCTATCCAAGTGTATACGAGATACAACTTGTCGATATGTTCCAAAGACTTTGCACAACAGAAGGTTGCTTATATAGCTATTAGATTATTACGAATGACTATTAGAGAATGAAGTCACACGTTCTGCTTCTTTGATTGCCATTTCCTTAGCTGTACGAATACAGTCAGGCAATCCTACACCATCATACCCTGCTCCAAGTGCTAATACACCTGGATATTGTGCCGCTAATTGAGCACGTAGCATCGCAATATTATCCATATGCCCTACTGGATATTGAGGCATAGAATGATGAAGTCGTGTAATTTCGGTAAACAATGGCTGTGCATCTATACCCATCAAATCGCGCATATCCTTCAACACTTTTGCTGTAATCTGTTCATCGGTCTCATCAACGACCTGTTCGTCACCAGAACGTCCTACATAAAAACGCATCAGTACACGATCATCTGGACTGGTATGAAGCCATTTGGTTGACGTCCATGTACACGCTGTAATCGTACGCCCTTCTTTACGTGGTACAAGGAAGCCTGAACCATCATATTCAGTCTGAATATCTTTGCGATCAAATGCCATAACGACATTCGCTACAGATACATAATTGATCATCTCTAACGCTTTGGTATCTACCAAAGACTTTAATAATTTGGAAGCAGCAAATGTCTGTACTGTAACGATTACATGATCAGCAACCACTTGTTGTCCATCATTTAACAATACAATATACGTACCATCGGCTTGAGGCTGTATCGATTGTACACCTGTATTCAGGCGTAAATCTGCTGTGGATAGTGATTCACCAAGACGGTTGATCAAACTTTGCAATCCATGACGAAACGTTAGAAATGCGCTTTTCTTTGTACCTGTATGGGTTTCTACTGGTTTGCTACCTGTATTCATTCCTTTGATCAGACTGCCATATTCACGTTCCACTACACCAAATTGCGGGAAAGTCGCTTGTAGACTTAATTTGCGTGTATCTCCAGCATAGATGCCTGCAAGCAGTGGCTCAGTTACATTTTCCAATACTTCTTTGCCCAGACGACGTTCGATAAAGTCACCTAACGATTCATCTTTGCCATCCATTTTGGCAGGTAAAAGAAAATCATCCAATGCACGAATTTTGCCATCCATAGATAAAAGATCACTTTCCATAAATGATCTCAATTCTGTAGGGATACCAAGCACCAGACCAGAAGGCATCGGATGTAATTGACCATCATGCAAAATATAGGTTTTTTTCGCATCAGGATTGGTGGTTACTAATTCATCTTCCATCCCAAGTTCTGTTGCTAAATCTACCATTGCTGTTTTGCGAGCAAGAAAAGAATCCGGCCCGCGTTCGATAACAAAACCATCACGTTGTAATGTGTTCACTTTTCCACCAATATGATCATCTTGATCTACAATCGTGATCTGTGCAGTAATCTCTGCTTCTTGCAAAAATTTACGCATGTAGTACGCGGCACTGAGTCCTGTTATCCCTGCGCCAATAACAACTACGCGGCGAGTAGATTGACTCATTACGCATGCACCTCGTTATATTTACGAATAACTTCGTCTGCTAACACTTCCATATACAATGGATCGGTATTTAAAGAATCAATACGCATAAGACGCATATCTATTTCACTTGCTAATTCTTGTGCTTCAATATCCAGATCATACAAAACTTCTAGATGATCTGATACGAATCCAATCGGTGCTACCAATACATATTTGACTTGCTCTTTCGCTAATTCTTGCATCGTATCCAATACATCAGGCCCTAACCAAGGCTCAGCAGTACGTCCAGCACTTTGCCATGTGAACTGCCATGAAGGTACATTGGCGCGTTCTGCTATCGCTTTGGAAGTCTCCATCAACTGATCACGATAAGGATCGCCCATCGTCAAAATACGTTCAGGTAAACTGTGCGCACTAAACAAGACACGAACTTGCTCACGAGTAGCTCCTGTTTCTTCAAACAACTCTAATTTCGCATTTACACGATTCGATAATGTTTCGATTAATTTAGGATGCAAATGATAACTTTCGATAAAGGAGATTGGCAAGTTGTGCTTTTCTGCTGTTTCTTTAGCACGTTTGATATAACTAGCTACGCTCATTGTAGAATAGTGAGGAGCCAGCACGATACCTACTGCTTCTGTAATCCCTTCGGCTACCATTTGTTCCACACCATCTTCAATAAATGGAAAAGCATGTTTTAAGCCCTGGTAACATACAAATTCCAATTCGCTATCTTTTGTATGTTCATTGAGCATATTTTGCATACCGAGAACTTGGTTATCTGTATTTTCACGTAGCGGAAATACTCCGCCAACGATTGCTTCATAACGATCTTTTAGTTCTTTTAATTGTTCAGGGGCAGGTGGATTCCCTCGACGGATATGTGTGTAATATGCTTCTACATCATCCAAGCTTGCTGGAGTACCATAAGACATAACCAAAACACCAATTTTTTTACTCATGATTTATTCTCTCCTTCACATCGTATCGTTATTCTAGATTACCTATACATCCATTACTTCGAAGTAATACGTTGACGAAGCACTTTGGCTGAATACTCATGGACATAATCTGTTAATTCTTTTAACTTATCAATCGAAGCTTCTGGAAATAGACCATGACCCAAGTTGAAAATATACCCTGGATCTTGCAAGCCTTCATCTATAATCAATTTGGCTTGTTCATGGATAAGTGAAGAAGGGCCAGTCAACAAATAAGGGTCAAGATTACCTTGTACCGCATATTTATAATCTAACCGTTTGCGTGCTTCAGTAAGAGATACACGCCAATCTACACCGATCACATCTACAGGCAATTGACGAAGTTCCGGCAACAATTCTCCTGAACTGACGCCCGGGAAATAAATTTTTGGTACATCTAAATCTTGAAGTTGCTCAAAAATATATTGAATCGTTGGCAATACATACGTTTTGAAATCTCGTGGTGACAATGCTCCTACCCAGCTATCAAACAACTGGAATGCTTTGCCGCCATATTGTACATGTGCACGCAAATAGGTCGCTACCATATCTCCTAGCTTACGCATCAAGGCATGCCATAATTCCGGCTCACTGTACATCATCGTTTTGGTACGAATATAGTTTTTGGAAGGTCTACCTTCGATCAAATAACTAGCAATCGTAAATGGCGCACCTGCAAATGTAATCAAAGGAACTTCTAATTCTTTATCCAAAATCTGAATCGTTTCTAAAATATGAGACAAATCTTGCTCTACTTGAATCGGACGTAAGCGCTCGATATCAGCAGCACTACGAATCGGATTCGCAATTACCGGTCCAATATTTTTGACAATATCAAAATCGATACCGATCGATGCGACAGGGTTCATAATATCTGAATATAAAATGGCTGCATCTACACCTAGCTTGCGTACAGGCATCATTGTCACTTCTGCGGCAAGTTCTGGCTGTAAGCAGATTTCAAGCAAACTGTAATTTTCTTTAATTTTGCGATAATCGGGATCATAACGTCCTGCTTGCCTCATATACCAGACAGGCAAACGATCTACGTCTTGTTTTCGACATGCGCGTATAAAGGAATCATTATATGTCATCTTTTTTCCTCCGCTGCTTAATAAAAATCATTTTACGGTAGCGCTTGGCATGATAAGCGCTATATCTTCTGCTTCAATCAACAATGATTTTTACGTAGCAAAATATCTTTCCTGTCTATAACCTCACCTATTAATTATGCCCTTTTTTAAGTGGTGGAACAACTCCCCAACCATGAACATCCCATGACAATCCGATGAATTCAGCGCTTAGCCCAATAAGTGCTACTATCCTACTTAACCAAAAATGATTTTGACATAGCAAAATATCTTGCTTTCACCTCTAAAAAGTCTGATCAATTATGGTATACTATATGAATGGACTTTTTTAAGGAAGTGAAACATTATGCAAGCATGGAAAGTAAATCTGATCGTGTTATGGTTTGGTCAATTTCTGGTTAATGCCGGAACTACAATGATCATTCCTTTTATAGCGCTGTATTTGTCACAAGATATTGGCGTGCAAGGTGAACACCGGGTAGCAATCTGGTCCGGGGTTATTTTTGCTGCCAACTTTGTGACTTCATTTTTGTTCCAACCGTTATGGGGCAAATTATCAGATCAATATGGACGCAAAGTTATGCTGCTTCGCTCTGGATTCGGAATGGCGATTGTATTTACAGCGATGGGCTTTGCTACTCAACCCTGGCATCTGCTGGTACTGCGGTTATTGAACGGAACGATATCCGGCTTTAATCCAGCTTCGATATCTTTGATCTCTAGCAGTACACCTAAAGAAAAAATGGGCTTTGCAATGGGAATCAGTCAATCAGGAACAGTCGCTGGTAGTATTCTTGGCCCGTTGATTGGTGGAATTATGGCTGATACTGTTGGATTCCGTTCGATTTTTTATATTACAGGAACATGTATTTTTATAGCGACCTTGTTAGCGCTATTCCTTGTACGTGAAAAATTCGACCGTCTAGCTGCGTCTAAAATGCCTAAAGTATCGGTATTATCTGGATTCCGTGAACTTAGCTTGACTCCGCAATTACCTGCATTATTCACAGTGACTTTATTGCTACAATTTGCGATGATCAGTCCGATGACACTGATGCCTCTATATGTACAGAAATTACATGGTACAGCCGAAAATGTCGCTTTCTGGGCAGGGCTTGTCAGTGCCGTTACCGGATTATCGAATATGCTCATGGCTCCAATTCTGGGCAAAGTCAGTGATAAGTACGGAGCTCATCGCGTGCTCACCTTCTCATTAATAGGAGCAGGATTGATGCTGATTCCGCAAGCTTTTGTCCAAAGTGTAGAACAATTGATTATTGTACGCTTTATGATGGGAATCTGTATGGGTGGTCTACTGCCTAGCGTCAACTCATTAATTCGTTATTACACACCGGATGGTATGGAAAGTCGAGCATTTGGATTTAACAGCAGTACAACAGCACTTGGTAATATGACAGGAGCCGTTATGGGCGGTGTACTAGCAGGCTTTATCGGGATTGAAGGGCTCTTTATTATGGCAGGGGTCTTACTATTATTAAATATGGTATGGGTGCGCACCAAATTGTACGTGAAGCCAGGTGCACTGAAACACAATCCATCAAGCGCAATGCCTTCTAAGCAAGACAACTATACTAAAAAATGATACTACTTCGGGAATTGATGATTGATAGAATACACAAAGAACCATCCGATCTCTTCGATAAGATAGCAGGAAGAAATCAGATGGTTCTTTCATCTAGATGTAACTGTTCACTTTATTCTATTTGACCATTGCCAGCGCTAATCCATCGTAAGCAGGCAACAGCGTTCCGGTAAGTCTAGGATCAGTCACCATACGGCGATTAAATTCGCGTACCGCTTGTACAGCAGGGCCATTTTTGTCCGGATTCAGTGTACGTCCACGCAACAACAGATTATCACCTGCAATAATCGCACCAGGACGAGCCAATGTTATTGCATATTCTAAATAGTTCAAATAATTTCCTTTATCTGCGTCGATAAAAAAGAAGTCAAACTGTTTTCCTTCTTGCTTCAATTGCTCCAAACTATGAATCGCTTCACCGATACGATATTCCACTTGCTCTCCAAAACCTGCAAGTGTCATATGTTGTCTGGCAAGCTCTGCATAATCCGCTTGTAGCTCTAATGAAGTAATATGACCTGTAGACGGTAATCCTCTACCCAGACAGACACCGCTGTAGCCACCAAGCGCTCCGATCTCAAGCACTTGTTCTGCACGCGTTAACTGCACTAGCATGGTTAACAGTCGACCATATCCCGGCGCTACAGATACTTCAGGCATTCCTTTTTCGCGAATCGTTTGTTTAATTTGAATTAATAATGGATCTTCTTGAAGCAATTCGTCCATATATTGTTCAGCATTGTGCAGTGATTGTTCTGTCATTATCTTTATTTCTCCTTTGGATATGATGATCATAATTTAAAACTTTATAGTCTGTTGATCATTTTTGTTTGGTTTTACATGGCGTTAACCTGTTACAATAGAAATTAAAATCAATATGTGCGGAGTACCTTATCCTATACAATCACGTATATAAGCGCAATATCCTTTTTAAAATAGCGATATGCCCTCAAATGATGCCTGTTTATTTTATTTATATTGGCATAGAAACGTTTGTAAGTATAGCCTCATTCACCTATACTAGATTGTATGGTTTTCGGAACTACCCTACAAGTTTAAATGGAGTTGACATTGTAAAATGAAAGAATTGAAGTTAATAGCGACTTGTCCGATGGGACTTGAAGCTGTAGTTGCAAGAGAATTAAAATTACTCGGTTATCATGATACGCAAACTGAAAATGGACGTGTAACGTTCAGTGGTGATTTTGCTGATATTTGCCGTTGTAATTACTGGTTGCGTACCGCTGATCGTGTATTGATCAAAATGGGCGAGTTTAAAGCCACTACTTTTGATGAGTTATTTGAAGGTACCAAAGCGTTACCGTGGGATCAATTTATCCCTGCTGATGGTGAATTTCCTGTATCCGGTCGTTCACAAAAATCTCAATTAAGCAGTGTTCCTGCGAGTCAGGGTATTGTTAAAAAAGCAGTTGTTGAAAAGCTTAAATTAACGTACAACACTGAATGGTTCCCTGAAGATGGAGCATTGTATAAGCTAGATGTCTCTTTATACGATGATATCGCTTTGCTTACTTTAGATACTACAGGCCCTTCTCTTCACAAACGGGGCTATCGTAAACATGCAACTGAAGCGCCACTTAAAGAAACATTAGCGGCTGCACTTGTGCTACTTAGTCGCTGGGGCCCTCATCGCCCGCTTTATGATCCGTTCTGCGGTTCAGGTACATTGCTGATCGAAGCGGCAATGATTGGTTGGAATATTGCTCCCGGACTTCGTCGTTCATTCCCTTCTGAAGGTTGGTCGATTATTCCTGATGAACTGTGGGAACAAGCGCGTGACGAAGCGTATGATGCTGTCAAAGACGATGTGCCTTTACAATTAGTCGGCAGTGATATTGATCCAGAAGCAATCGAAATCGCTCAAGCTTGTGCGAAAAGTGCGGGGCTTGGTAACGAAATCGAATTTAAAGTCATGCCTGTATCTCGTGTTCAACCTCAAGGAAAATTCGGCTGTATTATCACGAACCCTCCTTATGGTGAGCGTTTAAGTGAAGTAAAAGAAGTCGAAAAAATGATTCGTGATCTAGGGCGTGCCACCATCTATTTACCGGATTGGTCTGTATTTGCGATCAGCCCGACGCGTCAATTTGAACAATATTTTGGTCGTAAAGCAGACAAACGTCGCAAGCTATACAATGGACGGATTGAATGTCAATTCCTTCAATATCTTGGACCTTTGCCTCCGCGTCAACCGAAAGTAGAAGCATAACAAACCTGTTATACAAATCAGATTCGTTTTTTAAAAGTAAGGAGGTCTGGCTTTGCCATACTTAACTTCTCGTTCAGAGCGTGGCAGTTGGCTTGATCGCCTGAAGTGGCTGGTGTCGTTTAGTCGAATAGATTATATAATTTTTATAATTCTTATGCTGGTTAAATTAATCATTTTGCATAGTCATTTGCATTTGCAAAATATTGATATGAACCCACTTGATGTTGTTACGGCTGTGGGTTCTATTATGCTTGCCTCTTTTTGGACGATCTTTTTGCCACCGCGTGGACGGATAATTGCTTTGATCGTTTTAGATGTATTATTAACTTTTTTAATTTTTTCAGATCTGGTATATTTCCGTTATTTTCAAGATTTCATAACGATTCCTGTATTGTTACAAGCCGGTCAAGTAGACTCGCTTGGAGATAGCATCTGGGAATTGATCTATGTAGAAGATATATGGATGTTTGCAGATTGGATTGTACTGTTAATTGTAGGGTTATTTTTACTTGTGCGTCGCATCGGTAGACGTACTCAACGTTCTTATTCATCGAATCGTTCGTATTCCTCTATGGATAATGATCGTTGGACGAAACGCTTTTCTAAACGGTTGCTACAAGGAATGATCGTGTTTGTTCTTGGTCTGGTATTGACAGTAGGGCCGATCAAATTTGCTACATCTACATGGGCAACAGGACTGTTTGTAGGGAACTGGTGGAATATGTCTCTTTACAATGTAACAGGGCTACTTGCTTTTCATGGATATGATGCTTATCGGTATGCTGAGGATCATTTTGGTCCTCAAGATCAATTGTCGACAGACAAAACAGATGAAGTCAAACAATGGTTTGATGCCAAACAAGCCACCCGATCCAAAGCTGGTGATGATGATCTATTCGGCGCTTACAAAGGTAAAAATGTAATCGTTGTTCAAGGTGAAGCCTTTATGAACTTTGTAATTGGCAAAAGCTACAACGGACAAGAAATCACACCGAATATCAATCGCTTAATGAAAAAAAGTATGTATTTTAGTCAGTATTATCATCAGACCGGTCAAGGTCGTACATCTGATGCAGATATGGCTTCTAATGCTTCTCTTCATCCATTGCCAACAGGTTCGGTATTTATCCGTTATCCTGATCATGAATTCGATACGCTACCTAAGATACTCAAAAGCAAAGATTACAGTACTAATGTATTCCATGCTTATGAAAGTAGCTTTTGGAATCGTTCAATCATGTATGAAAATATGGGCTATGATACCTTTTACAGTAAACCCGATTACACCATCGATGAGCCACTGGGCTGGTCACTTGGCGACAAATCATTTTTCCGTCAATCGCTTGATAAAATGGTCGAACTCAAGCAACCGTTTTACTCTTTTTTGATTACTTTATCAAGCCATCATCCTTTTAGCTTGCCTGCTTCTGTTCAAGAATTAGATATGGGCGATCTAAGCGGAACCACATTCGGTGATTATATTCAATCGCTTCATTATGTCGATGCCGCTCTAGGTGAAATGGAACAAGAAATGAAAGATAATGGATTATGGGATCAAACAATTCTTATGTTCTATGGAGATCATGATAATTCATTAAAAGAAAAAGAACCGATGGAAGAATTTCTAGGTCATTCTTTATCCGATCTAGATATGGAACAATTGATGAATCAAGTGCCTATGCTTGTTCATTTACCTGATGATGGTCATGCAGGTACTTATGATGAACCTGCCGGACAGTTAGATATGACCCCTTCGATTTTGCATTTACTTGGTATTCAAGCAAGTCCTTATTATCTGATGGGTAACGATATGTTCAATCAGAAAGAAGATAAACTTGTCGTTTTACGTACCGGTGCATTTACCGATGGCAAAGTATTCTATATTCCTTCAGCAGATGGGATATTTGAAAATGGTACTGCTTATGATATGAAAACACGTGAAGTAACTGATGTAGAACAGGCTCGTTCAAGTTACGATGAAGCGCAAAAACGACTGAATATATCGGATGAACTCATCACCTACGATCTGATTCGTCAATTTCATAAAGCAAAGACTACTGCCAAATAATTCATTTTCAATTGATGAGTGTACATCATTCGTTTTCATTTATATGTATAAATATCAAAAAAGCCTTTGTGGATCATCACGTTAATGTGGGATCTACAAAGGCTTTTTGGTGATGTTATACGGCTATGCGATAAAACGAATATATCGCTCCATAACCGCATACCGATCTGATCAATCTGTTCTTATATAGTGTATTGCTTGGTTATACCTGTTCTTACGCTTGCACAGATGGTTTTTTAATGAATTTAGATGCTTTTTCTAGAACTTCATCTTCTGTTGGTGCACTGACATAACGTCCATTGATATAGACAAAAGCACGTTTGCCACAAGGACCGCAGTAAGATTTACATCCTATTTTAATTTCAGCATCAGGAGCCATTTTTTCCAACTTTGGAATCATCGTTTTCAAGCGAACATGATTACATTTATCACATACGCGAATATCGTTAGCCATTATACTTTCCCTTCTGTAGCGGTCTTAGTGATCGCCATGATTGCCTTTAGAAGGGTTAGTAATGACAAAACCTTCTTCTGGCAAATATAAATAATCAATTTTGATCCCATCTAACCACGATTCATTCGGATCAACAGCTACATCAATTTCTTTATCTGTGCTTACTAATTCTTCTGCACCTTCTGGTTGACCCAAATCCATACCATAATGAACATGATCACCATGAGAATTCGTAATAAATACGCGCAATTTTAGACCTTCATTTTCGGGTTTATCCAATTCAGCTTGAATCACTTTCGCTGCATTACGTGTAATTTTGACTTTCATAAGATCAGCTCCTCTTCATCGACTAGCCTGCTGTATGCAGGAACCATATTTGGAATATCCAATCATTATATTCTTTTTTGAAAAAGAAATGAACCCAATACTTCTTTTTTGGGTTTCTTTTACGTCCAAATTCATGATCGGTTTAGATACTTATTCCGTAACTTTAACCTATACTATTGTATAGCTCTACTGCATAATACGCAAGACTAAGAGCGCTTAGAACCTCAAGCGCTCTTGCTTTTATTCTAATATAAAATTGGACGTTGCACAGTGAATTATATTGCTATTGGTAATTTAAATACTTTACTTAGCGAACTTTCTTTTGCTCGTAAACAAAGGCTGTTTTGCGTTCAGCCCGACTTACAAACCAGTTCATCATCAACAAAGTAACTCCAATATCATCTATAGGCATAAATGGCATTACATCAGGCAATACCCAATACGCTAACACCGGTATAAGAAACAATAATTTTTCTCCTAGAGGTAATTCCCGGGAGGTTAACAAGCTTGGCAGTCTTTTAAATACATGCGACCATTGTTGTAACGAAAAAAATCGATTCCATTTCACAATCCATCTCTCCCTTTTCTATAACAAACCAATATCTACAGACACTTTTAGTGTCTTGCTCTAGTATTACGGTAAACTAATCAGAAAGTTTCAATTCTCTGTTCGAACATATTATAAAATGGGATATATCTATACATAACATAATAAAAAAGGCTTTCTTCGTCATATTACTCGAAGAAAGCCTTGGTCTATTTTATCATCTTACCTCTCCAAGCCTATTTTCTCTATCTGTGCCACAGATTATGTTGATTGTGATACGATCTTTCCTTTGACGATAAGACGGTATTGACTGGAATGATCAGGATAGCACGTAATCAGCGTCACAATCGATTGGCCTGATTCAGGTTGTAGTACTTCTACTTGATCCGGCTCTACAATCTGAATAGTGTAGACCTGATAAGCATATTTACCAGTGGACGTCTGTAACTGAAAATAATCTTGCTTGTTCAATTCATGCAGACGATTAAAAAACTTACCATATCGACTAGACCGATGACCTGCAATAGCATAATTACTATTCAATTGACCTGCTTCTCCGCCACCACTAATATGCCCAAGAGCAGATTGCAATTGTTCTGGATTAGCACCCTCTACAATAGCTATTTCCAGATTCAACTTAGGAATAGTGAGAATTCCCTGTACATTCAGGCCATTTACCTTTTGACTTATCGTAGACATTTGTTTATTTGTGCTACTTTTGCTTGCAACAGATTGTATCTTTGTTTCAACTTCTGTAGCTTGATCCAATCCTGTAGCAAAAGTCTGCTTGAGCGAAGCTTGTACTTGATTCGTGTGCCAGTTGGAATACAGTGTATAGCCAATCGTCGCTATACCTAGCAATAATAATAACGTTCCACATCTAGCTACAAATGAGGACATTGCTACTCACCGTCCTTGACCATTAAAGCGTAAAGAACGACGACGAACGATCCATCCAAGTATCACCATCAAGCTACCCAATGTGTAAAGCACTTTCGAGTCTGCCCATTCTCCTGTTTTTGGCAAAACAGATAAGGAAGGTGTAGACATATCAGTTGTGGTATCTGCATGATTAGCATTGACAGTAGCGGCAGTAACTATTCCGCGTGCTGGCTGTGAAGATTGATCTGTAGATAACGATACCCATTGTGGCACATCAGCAGAAGCTGTAATTACACTATCTGGTTGATGCGCGTTGATAATATCAGATGGCAACGCTGTTGCGTCCATATCGTCAATCGTTGCTGGCACAGGATCAGTAGTAGAAGCAGTTGTTACCGTAGACGATCCAGCTTCAGTTGGCGTAGACGTAGGATTAGATGTTGTAGTGTCACTGGATAAATCAACTGCTAGACTACTACCATTACTTGTAGATGAGATGCCATTATTTGTACTAGAAGTGTCGGTAGTATTGCTAGTATTTCCATTAGAATTGTTACTGGTATTGCCTGTATTATTGTTAGCATTAGAACCGTTGTTATTATTTCCACCTGTTGTACCATCATCATTGCTATTATTGCCATTTCCGTTATTCCCATTATTTCCAGTGTTACCTTCTGTTCCATTACCATTATTGTTATCTGGTTGCTGTGGAATTGTCGGTGTACTGTTATCAGGATTAGTATTGTCTGGATCTTCTGTATTTGGTGTCGGTGTAAATGTCTCATTTTCTAATACAGCTAGATCGATACCAGGTAATACATTATCCAGTACCCCTACAGAAATAAGAGAAGAATGGTCTGTCTGACCTTCTGCATTTTGCTGACTGCTATTTTCTAAAATAGCAAGATCAATCGCATCTACAATCAGATCAGTAGTTGCTACTTCTACAACAGCTTGTTGATGATTAGTGGTAGTATCGGTGGACGAGTTGTTGTTGTCTAATACGCCTACATGTAGGTCGTCTCCGATAATAGTGTCGGTTCCACTTACTTCCACTACTGCTTCGTGGTTACTATCTGTAGTGTTTGTAGACGAATTGTTGTTGTCTAACACTCCTACGTGTAAGTCGTCTCCGATAATAGTGTCGGTTCCACTCACTTCCACTACAGCTTCGTGGTTGCTATCGGTAGTGTCTGTGGAAGAATGGTTATTGTCCAACACGCCTACATGTAGGTCGTCTCCGATAATAGTATCGGTTCCACTTACTTCCACTACTGCTTCGTGGTTGCTATCGGTAGTGTCTGTAGACGAATTACTATTGTCCAACACACCTACGTGTAAGTCGTCTCCGATAATAGTGTCAGTTCCACTCACTTCCACTACTGCTTCATGGTTGCTATCGGTAGTGTCTGTAGACGAATTACTATTGTCCAACACGCCTACGTGTACGTCATCGCCTACAATCGTATCCGTTCCACTCACTTCCACTACAGCTTCATGGTTAGTATCTGTAGTGTTTGTAGACGAATTGTTGTTATCTAACACTCCTACATGCAGGTCGTCTCCTACAACTGTATCTGTTCCGCTGATTTCTACTACTGCGTCATGGTCATTGGTATTGTTGTTAGTGGATTGGTTATGTTGATCCAATACACCGACATGTAAGTCGTCTGCTACGAGGGTATCTGTTCCTGTCACATCGACTACAGCTTGATGATGCTGTTGATCAGTTGTCGTATTTTTATTGTCTTCTGGCAAAATATCAACATTTAATTCATCACCCAGTATTGTATCTTCTGTCTGAATACTAATGACTGCATTCGATTCCGCAGTACTTGATAAAGATTCTTCAGAAGGAAGATTAATATTTAGCAATGCATCATTTGTTGAATCTGCTGATACTGTTCCTTGTGACCATCCCAATACCGCTGCTAGACAACCTGTCGCTACCATTGTTTTTATTGACCATTTCATTGTTAATCGCTCCCTTTAATTTTTTATTTTTTCAAATAAAATAGGGAGCTTCTTGCGGTGGTTGTCCTGGTGGTGCATGTGTCCATTGATTACTGCCATGCTCAGATTGAGCACGATACGTTAATAGATGAATACGATAATGCTTCCAATTAGCCAAACGATTATTAACAAATACATTTTGCGAATTAGAAGTATTACTATTAGACGATTCGATTACGTTTGAAGAACCGGCTACGATTAATCCTTGAATACCTTTAATATCCAGCCAGATAGCTGCTGTTGAAGAAACAGGTTGTGTACCTTGTTCACCTGAAAGAGTAGGAATACTATCTGATTGAGGTTGAACTGTTGTTGGAGTTGTAACAACATCTGTATCTGATAGATCCGATACAGTAGATACAGCATCATCCAATGAAACAGCAGTTATATTGGATGCAGGATACTGCGATTTTACTTTTGGTTGGACTGGTTGTGGAACAATAGGAATATTTAATGTTGTTCCTTTTTGAATCGATGGAATAAAACCTTGCGGATCTTTATCGTTAGACTCATGAATCGTTGAAGATTGTACTGCCTCTGTTGATGGGGACTCAGTTGCTTTGTGAACCGACGGGACAGCAGGTTGAACCGGTTGAGAAGATGGTAGCGTTGCCGGGTTACCTTGAGTACTATTTTTCTTAGGATGGGTAGTTGAGTTAGTGTTCTTAGATGGAATCGGTGCTGTCACATCATCCGGTACCGGAGTAGGTGTAACTTCTACTGGAAGCTGCGGTACAATCGGCGGAAGATGGATCACCGGTACATCTGGAACAGCAGGTACTACATCAGGTATAACTGTTGTCGTTGTATCTACAACAGAAGTTACAGCATCACTAGCAGTTTGAACAGTAGAGTCAATAACACCTGTTACGGTATTGGTTGTATTTCCAACTGCATTTTGCACTGTTCCTGTTACATTATTTACTGTTTGATCTACAGAAGAAGTTACACTACCCAGTACGTCCGAAGATTGTCCATTGGCTGCTTTGTCTACCTCTGTAATGACATGAGCAGGGAGATCTACAGCGTCTTTGACAACCTGATCTACGTCTGTGGTCACTTGATCTACAGTTGTAGATACTTGAGTTGTTGTATCTTTTACTGTGTTTGCTACATTATCTACTGTTTTGTCGACAGTTTCTGTTGTACCTTTAACGGTGTCTTTGACTACATCTGTAACTGAACTTGTTGTTTTGTTAACTATATTACCGACTAGACTTGGTGTTGCTTTGGGAGAATCATTAGCAGTAGATGATGTCTGAGACGAAGTTGGTTCTGAAGTAGACACTTCTCCATCTGCATGAGCAATATCATGATGGGTAAAATAATACAAAAACAAAGCAATCAATAAAGCTAACACTCGATATTTCATAGGAGCTTTCACCTCCTTTCTATATAAGAATGTTGAGACAAGTATGTTCAGACAATCATTGCAACAGTTAACGTTTTAATTACTTATGTATTACCCTTCAGGTTACTGCTTGATATCCATTTTTATACTTTTTTAGGATTAATATTTATTCTTATCGCAGACTTTTGATATATCATTATTCGTATTGCGTCTATAGCAAATATTCACTTCATTGCTTATTCATATCTCTCAAAGCCCTTCCATATTTTAAAGGGCTTTTTGGCGATTTTAGAACTTACAACATACAAGTATAATTGGGTATTACTTAACCTTTGATTGAGTTTGTACGATCTGTATTGTTTTGCATGTACTATCATCATTTGGAAATGAACATTACTTTTTTTCGACAAAAATCAGCAAATTAAATAAAACCCATTGACATACTTGGTTTTAGCTTCTATATTAAATTTTAACATTAGTAATTACTTGAAAGCTTTAAAGCGATTATGTACAGGGGGAAAAGAAAATGAGAAAAAGTTCAAAGATTGCTAGCTTGCTTACATTAATGGTAGTTCTGGTACTCGCTTTAAGTGCTTGCGGCAATGGTGCAGCTAGTAATGATGCGGCTTCTACAGGTTCATCTACAGATCAGCCACTCAAAGGTAAAAATATTGCTTTAATTATGCGTTTGAACAATGGTACCTTTTCTGCTCAATATGTAGATGGTGTAAAAGATCAAGTAGCGAAATATGGCGGTACAGTCACGGTTATTACAGCAGATAATGATCTTAGCAAAATGGCATCTGCTTTAGATGCAGCGGTCAATCAAGGTGAATTTGACGGAATTTTGTTAGATCATGGTGATGCAGGAGCGTTAACAATGGGTGTGCAAAAAGCTGTTCAAGCAAATATTCCTATCGTTGCTTTTGATTCTGCTTTGGATGGTGTGCAAGGTGTTACTAACCTGGCTCAAAATGATCAAAAAATGGCAGAGTTAACATTAGATCAACTGGCAAAAGATGCAAATGGTAAAGGCAATATCGTCAAAATCTGGGTAGCTGGCTTCCCTCCGATGGAATCTCGTCAAATTTCATACAAAGCTTTTCAAGCGAAATATCCAGACATTAAAGAAATCGCTGCTTTTGGTACAGCCGATAATGCCCAACTTGATGCACAGACTCAGATGGAAGCTATTTTAAAACAATATCCAAACAAAGGCGATATTACAGCCGTCTGGGCAGCATGGGATGAATTTGCTAAAGGAGCAACCAATGCGATCAAGCAAGCTGGACGTGATGAGATCAAAGTGTATGGTATCGATCTAAGTGATGAAGATTTGACATTGATTCAAGATAAAAATAGTCCGTGGATCGCTTCTGCTGCTGTTGATCCAACCACTATCGGACGTGTACAAGTTCGTTATTTGTACCAAAGATTCGATGGCAATACCAAAGATGAAAAAGTAGAATTGGAACCTGTCTATGTACAGCGTGATGATCTACCGAAAGATAAAAAAGTAACAACAGCCGATCTGAATGAATATGTAAAAGGCTGGGGCGAAAGTGATCAAGGCAATACAGATAATTTAAAAGCACTTGAAAAATCTGTAGCTGGACAATAATTAAATATTTTCATTTCTACTTCACAGTAGACTCTAATTCCGGCGGTTTCTTAGGAGACCGATCCGGATTTTGTCTATATGGATCAAGATTCAGAAAGGAAGAATCCGATGACTACTCCTATCGATTCATCATCTGACAGTCTCGTGATGAGCGGAATCTACAAATCATTTGCTAATGTGCCCGCATTAACTGACGTTGAATTTACAGTGAATAGCGGTGAGATTCATGCTTTACTTGGTGCCAATGGTGCAGGTAAAAGTACACTCATGAAAATTTTATCCGGCGCTTATACATCGGATCAGGGTCAGATTGTTATTCATGGTCAGCAAGTTCATATCGATTCACCAGCCGCTGCCAAACAAGCCGGGATTCAGTGTGTGTATCAAGAAGTCGATACTTCGCTTATTCCGCAGTTGTCAGTAGCCGAAAATATTTTACTGAGTTATCTGACTTCTTCTCAAGGCAGTCCGATTCTACATTGGAAATCCATATACCGGCAAGCAGAAGAAATTTTGCAAAAGCTTGGATTTGCTATTTCAGCCCGTCAACCGGTGAGCGAATTATCATTAGCCGAAAAGCAATTGGTATTGATTGCACGTATTATGGCTGAACAAGCCAAATTCGTTATTTTCGATGAACCGACAGCTCCACTTAGTATGGAAGAAGCTGAACGTTTATTTACTATTATGGAAGGCTTAAAGAATCAAGGCATTGGCGTTATTTTCATCTCTCATCGACTACCTGAAATTTTCAGAGTGTGTGATAAGATCACAGTTATGCGTGATGGCAAAAAAGTAAGCACTGTTCTTACAAAAGATACCAATGCGAATGAAGTTGTACATTCGATGCTCGGTAGAGCTTTTGCAGAAGAATACCCCAAAACGTTTGTCCCGATTGGTGAGCCTTTACTAACCGTATCTGATCTTGCCGCAGGTCGCTATGTACAAGGAGTCGATCTTGATGTTCGGCGCGGTGAAGTGGTTGCTGTAGTGGGTTTAGTCGGAGCAGGCAAAACAGAATTGTCTAAACTCTTATTCGGAGCAGATCAACCGGAACGAGGATCTATTCAACTGAATGGTCGCCCTATTCATTCCAAAACCCCTTATCATGCAGTCAATGCTGGCATTGTTCTTGTTCCTGAAGAACGTCGCAAAGAAGGGATTCTGGTCAAAGAGTCTGTATTGCATAATTTAAGCTTGCCTTTATTAAAAAAAATCACAAGTCTTGGTATTGTATCCCACTCAGCCGAAAAACAGCATGCTGATAAATTGATTGGATCACTAGGTATCAAAACATCGTCTGACCAGCAATTAACAGGCTATCTTAGCGGAGGCAATCAACAAAAAGTAGCCATCGGTAAATGGATGCAGACAGATGCTGAACTATTTATCTTGGACGAACCGACCAAAGGAGTCGATATAGGCGCCAAACGTGATATTTTCAAAGTAATTGGAGAATTGGCTGCGCAAGGAAAAGGAATATTATATCTCACCTGTGAGTTTGAAGAAGCGATCGGGCTGGCTGATCGTATTCTCGTCATGTGTGATGGCAAAATCATGAAATCTTTTAACTACGGAGAAGCTTCACAACAAGATTTGTTATACTATGCCAGCGCTGGCCGGGAGGAACTTGTATGAATCACAAAATCGCTCAGTTTTCGTATCGTTATGGAGCTTTGATCTTTATTGGATTGGTGCTACTATTTTTCTCTATTTATAATCAACACTTTTTCACATATAACAATATCAGTGATATTTTACGTTCAATCTCTATTGTTACATTTGTAGCGATAGGCATTACGATTTCACTAACTGTGGATGGATTCGATCTCTCGGCTGGCTCAACGGTATCTCTTACGACTGTAGTAGTAGCAGCGATGATGGTCTGGCACCAGATGCCTTTAGTTTTGGTATTGATTGTTCCTTTGATTATTGGAGCACTGGTCGGATTATTAAATTCCTTTTTAATTGTCAAAATTCGGATTCCTGATCTTCTAGCAACTCTAGCTGTAATGTATATCGTCAGTGGAATTCATAGAACCTATACCAAAGGCTACTCAATCTACAACAATATGCAATTTCAAGATGGAACCAAAGCGCCTGGTGTGATGTTGGATTCGTTTCTCTGGATTGGACAGGGTAAATTATTAGGTGTTCCTTTTCCTGTTATTCTGATGCTAGTTGCAGTGATTGGGATGCACTTATTTTTCAAATATACACGTGGTGGACGGCAAATGATTATGACAGGCAGTAATGAAGAAGCTGCACGCTTATCCGGCTTACGTGTGAATCGTGTACGTACACTTGCTTATGTTGCTTCCGGTATCTTTGCAGCAGTAGGAGGGATTTTATTCGCGGCTCGTGTAGGTTCCGGTCAGATTGATGCAGGATCATCGATGCAAATGGATGCACTGGCGGCTGTTTTTGTAGGATATTCTGTATTTGGTGCAGGTCGTCCCAATGTTATCGGTACTTTTTTCGGTGCTGTATTAATGGGAGTACTTGTTAATGGTATGACAATGCTTCATGTGCAGTACTACACCACAGATATTATCAAAGGAGCTGTACTTGTTCTCGCTTTGGCAGTAACTTTTGTTCATCGCAAACGACAAAAAGTCTGAGTTAGAGCTATTGAAGTGATATAGCATGATTTAGGTTTATATGAAACTGAATTGATCTAGATTGATTTTATTGTATTCATTATTAATGACTATACTTTTTATTTCAAAGGAGGATCTAAAGTATGACACGCTCTGAACCATCTTATGAAGCGTTAACAGAAACAACAGCAATCGCTCTTGCCAAAACATTAGAACTTTTCAATGCAGATGCTGATCTCATCTGTCATGAGATTGGTGATGGTAATCTGAATATGGTTTTTCGGATCACTGAACCTGCGGCTAAGCGTGGCATTATTATTAAGCAAGCTCTTCCTTATGTGCGTGTGATTGGTGAAGGATGGCCTTTAACATTGAATCGCGCTGTGATTGAAAGCGAAGCGCTACGACACTTTGCCCAACATGTTCCTCAATATGTACCTGAAATTTATTATACCGATCCTACGTATGCGATTACAGTAATGGAAGACTTGTCTCATCTCACGATTGTACGCACTGGATTAGCAAGTGGCTCTACTTATCCACTGCTGTCTACACATATTGGTGAGTTTTTGGCAAAGACTCTTTTTGCAACGTCCGATTTTGCAATGGAGCCTCAAAATAAACGCGAACTTGCTCTACAATTTCATAATCCTGAACTGTGTAAAATTACAGAAAATTTTGTATTTACGTATCCGTTATTTGATCATGAGACAAATGATGTAGAGCCCCTACTACGTCCAATTGCCGAGCAGATCTGGGGAGATCAAGTACTTTTACTGGAAGCCGCCAAATTAAAACAGACTTTTATTACTCATGCAGAAGCATTGTTACATGGCGATCTGCATACAGGAAGTATTTTTGCGAGTGATGAGGAAACCAAAGTTATCGATCCCGAATTTGCTTTTTACGGGCCGATTGGATTCGATATTGGACTCTTTATCGCTAATACATTATTATCTGCTCTTGCTCGTGAAGAAAGTGGACGAGACGCGCTGTTATTCCATATCACTAATGTATGGGATATATTTGTAGATACATTCTCTACTCTATGGCAACAGCATAATGTAGAAGATTTTGCACCGATCCAAGGCTATCTAGAATATCAGTTACAACACATTTTTGAAGATGCTGTTGGATTTGCTGGAAGTGAAATAATGCGCCGCATTTTTGGTTTGGCTCATGCAAGAGATATCGAAGCGATTGTAGAAGATAATCACAGGCTTATTGTTAAGCGCAATGCAGCGGCGCTAGGACGTGACTTTATCGTTAACCGTTCTTTATACCAGAACCCTGTACAACTCGTACAGGCGCTACAACAGGTCGTTACAGGAGCATCTATCGTCCATACGTAACTGTATAGGCTTATGAATTTGTTTACTCAAATGAATAATATGTATGAATGATACAAATCAACGATCAACTATTCTCCCAAAGTATAAATTGAACTCTACAAACAACAACCAAAAAAGCTACCTTCAACTGATATGACATGAAGGTAGCTTTTTTATGTACTTTTAGAACTGTAAGATAGTCTACTTATGCTGTTAGACCATACGTGACACTTGCCATAGTACCGGAGTAAGCTTAATCTGCTCTCCTAACCATTGACGAGCAATCTGTTGAAAAATCTCTGCGGTTCCACTACAGAAAAATTCATGTACAGGTAATTCTTCTGTAAGAGCAAGCGTTCCTTTGTTATACAAAATCGTACTGATCTCGCGTGCCGTTTCTTCGGCTGAATTAATCAATTTCACATCAGATCCGACTGCTGCTTGAATCGCTTCTGTCAGAAATGGATAATGTGTACAACCTAGAATCAGACAATCAATAGGATAGCTGCGCACAGGTGCTAATACTTGCTGAGCTACCTCATAAGCTTCGTTATCCAAAAACACTCCACGTTCCACCAACGGTACAAAATCAGGACAAGCCTGACTATATACTTGTACAAAAGGGGATAATTGCTTCAATGCCGCTGAATAAGCTCCACTGTTAATCGTTCCTGATGTACCTATCACACCGATAAAGCCTGTTTTGGTCGCGCTAATCGCTGCTCGTGATCCTGGATGAATAACACCAATAACGGGTATAGATACTTTTGAACTGATATGTTCCAAAGCTGCTGCCGTTGCGGTGTTGCAAGCAATTACTATCATTTTCGGCTGAAAAGTCATCAAGTAATTCACAATTTGCTCGGTGAATTCTTTCACTTCTTCTAGAGAACGAGGGCCGTACGGTGCACGCGCTGTATCTCCAAAATAAATAATTTTTTCGCGTGGTAGTTGTCGCATCACTTCTTTTGCAACTGTTAATCCTCCCACACCTGAGTCGAATATAGCTATCGGTTGTTGCACGTACATATCGCTTCCTTTTCGTAAACTGTACCTATTATACCGTATACATGCCAGGTGGCAAGTGAAAGATATAACGTTTAGTTAGACGCTATAATTCCCTTTCGTTTGTGGCCCTGGTTGGTCAGCTTGTTCTGCTTTGAGCGCAGCTAGTTCTACTTTCACTTCTGCTGTTGCGATATTGATCTGTTCTTTCCAATCTTTGACTACGCCTACTACTTCTCTGCTTAGTTCTGCCAATTCACGACCTTTAGCGCCTGCAATTCGAGCATTGGTCGAAATATCTGAACGCAGTTCTCGACCACCTTTGGGAGCTAACAAAAGCGCTGTCGATCCCCCTACTAATAATCCTGTCAAAATACCACATGTTAAGCTTTTAGATTTGTTATAAGTTGGCATCGTTATCTCTCCTTCGTTTCACTTATCTTTTCTATATGTGTATTACCCACACACCGCTTAAAAATCCCACTTGTTCATAGATCATCATAAGATAAATCAAAAAGCAGACCGATAATCGATCTGCTTTTACTTGGAACGTGCTGATGAATTAGATTGAAATTGAATCTGGTATACACAACAACGTCCACCTTTAGCGATACATTCTGTTCGTTGTACATCAGCTTGTAACAACTGCTCAAATAACTGCTTTTCACATTGACAAGCAATATCGTAGCGATTCGCAATCTGATTGATCGGACAGTTATATTCATAAATGGTATACTGATTTTCGCTTTGTTGTTCATAACGTGCCATATAACCACCATGATGTTGAATATCAGTCAAAGCAGCCACTCGTTCTTTGTGATCTTGAGTATCTGCAATACTTTGATAGCGAGATAACAATTTCTGCTTACGCCCTTCAAATAATACAGCTACTGCTTCCTCATCTAACTCGCTGAGTAGATCCAAAGCCAGTTGATGATAATTATGAGGAAAATGTTCTTCTGCACGTTCACTTAACCGAAAGCGCAAAAACGGTCTGCCTGTTGGAATACGTACCGTTTCCGTAATTAATAATCCTTCTTGATCTAACGTATGAATATGACGTCTTACCGCCATCTCTGTAATATTCAATTCCCGTGCTAGCTCAGATACACTGAAAGGGCCTTGTGTTTTGAGCATAATCATTATACTGCGCCGGGTCGATGGTTCCTGATGGGACTTCATCGTATGACCCCCTTGCTCTAAATTAAAATAAAAATGACCCGATCCGCTTGGTCAGCGAAAAGGGTCATATGATCCCTTTATGGATTAACGCTATTGTAGCGTATCCACTCAGCGATGTAAATTCCAAAGCTATCTTTTCAAACAAGATATTTACAAATAGATTTCATATTATGTAGACGTAGAAGTACCTGATGCTCTGTCTACATTTACCACTGTTAACGAATCTAATTCTTGATCTAGATACGTATGAATCCGTTGACCGAATTCTTTTAAGACCTTCACTAAAGGAGTACTCAGCGGATGAAGTTCAGTGCGATTCCAATCATAATACTCTTGCACCAGTGGACGACGCAGACGCACCAATGCAGTCAACATTTCGCCCATCGGTTGATCGATCACTTTTTCGTCACGCATAATATCTACAATATCATCGTAACTACTGGCATCACGCATAATAAAACCATCAATCAAATAACTACCAATATCAGTTACACATTCAATCGCTAGATGCAGTGCACGCTCTTGCACAAAGCCAGAAGTCAGACTGCTATCCCAATGAGTGGATACTTGTTGTAATGCTTCGCATACATCTTCTAAGGCTACAATTCTCCGTTCAATCTGTTCACGATTCACATAGTACAAAAGAGTCACACCACCTTAGTATTCATAGTCAGCCGCAATAGAACTTTCTCTTACACTATTCATATATTCAATAATTTTTACATGTTCTGGATGGACTTGATAAGCTTGCAAACCTTCTAATGTCTCAAATGTAGCTGTTAAAGCAACATCATAAGAACGTTCTGTACGCAAAATGTCTGCCCCGATTTCCAAAGCGATCAGTGAATCCACTTTACCTTCCAAACTTCTCAATTTGGCGACGGTTTCATTCACAACTTCAGTAGTAGGATTTTTCAACTTAAATAAGACAATGTGTTTGATCATAACAGAGTAGCTCCTTTATATAGACAATAAGTTTCTTTCTTATCGTATCATAAATGATTAATAGATGCGCTGATAAAAAAAGCTGACACTCCTAAAGAGTATCAGCTTTTTCGTTATACTATACAGTACGCATTCGTACTGATATATGCAAATATTATTCTTTACCTACTTCTGGAACTTCTTCGCCTTCATCGTTTGTAGCAGCATCAGTAGGTTCTGATTCTTCAGCCGTTGTAGGCTCAAGATCTTCGTCAGCTACACGAGGTACGATAACAGAAGCGATGATCTCTTCTTCACTAGATACCAATGTAACGCCAGAAGGCAATTTAACATCGCCAGCAGTTACTCTGTCGCCAATTTCCAATGCGGAAATATCAACTTCAAGGCTACTTGGCAAGTTTTTAGCCAAACCGCTTACTTCCAATTCTGTTGCTTGGTGTTGTAACACACCACCAGATTTAGTACCAATTGCTTCACCGTGGAAGTCGATTGGCATCGTTACGTGAATTGGCTTCGTATCAGAAACTTGCATAAAGTCAGCATGCAAAATGCGACCGTCTACACGTTGTACGTCTTTGATAAGAACTTGTACTTCTTTTCCGCCTTCTACAGCAAGTGAGAACATTTCTGCTCCACCGCGTTTAACGTGAGCAAGAAGTTGTTTGGAATCTACATGTACAGGAACACTGCCCAAATCTGGACCATATACTACACCTGGAACGCGTCCTTTTAAACGAAGTTCACGCATTTCAGAACGTTTTGAACTTTCTCTTTTTGTAGCTGTAAGTTTTTCATGACTTGTACTCATAAGTATTGGCCTCCTAATAATATAAAACGATTATGTGATTAATTTTAAATGTTGCAACCGATTTAGTAAGCAATCGGCTATCGTCTTATTTAATACCCCATTCACCAACAAATGTATCAGAAATAGATTTATTTTTTTCAAATAACAACCTGTATGTTTAGCGATAACCTTTCAAAAGTGAGTGGTATCAAGGAAAAAGCAGACATGTGTCTATCAGCAAAAAGATGTCATTTTTTTCTTCCATTTGGCGCGTAGTTGATCAATTTCAAAGATGAATATTCCATAAAAAGGATATTAAATACACTTTTTCGCATGCTATTTTGCATGCTATATAGATAACAATAGCTACAATTTCGTTCAGACTTATTATGATAATATATTGATCGTTATCTGATATATCATTTGAGAATAAACGATCTTATTTCAATCGATAGGACTGATTAAGGTATAGTAAAATGCTTATAATCATTCTTATTTGATAAATATTATTAAATGGTCAAAAATAGTGACCATGTCAGCTTGAAACGAGCGTCTGGGTGTTGTAGGATGTTGAAAGGACACTAAACCTAATATCAAGAAAAAATAGATTAATCGGAGGAAATATGCCTAATCAACCAGAACGACACTTTATAGAGGCGTGGTCTCTGATCAACCGTAAGTATCTCGGCAAAGGAGTACGAGTTAAGCGATTCCGCAGACCAACACGTTGCCAAATCCGCAATCGAGTATTGCTCGCTGTGCTCATGGTTAATGATATCAAACTATCTGAGCTTGCAGAACGGTTATCGGTTTCATCACGAAGCGTAAGCGCTTGGGTCTATGAAGGCCGCCTCCCTGGCAAAGCCAATCTTGAAAAAGTATGCCGGGAATTGGGATATCCGCACCACATTTTGTTTAACCAACAGGTGATTCATAACAGCCCTGTGATTTGTCAGCAAGAACCATCTCGCTTTATGAAAAGAACGATTACTCGTTCACCGGTACGCAATCATATTTTGACAGGTTTATGTATGGTACATGATCTGTCTGTAACCGATGTGAGCCATTGGATTGGTGTTCATCCAGGTACTTTCCGTAAATGGTTACATCAAGCTACACTGCCTTCACCAGCATTTCAAGAAAAAACCGAACAATTTTTCCGTATTCCCAAATCTGTATTATTTGCAGATTGTGTATTGGGCGAAGATGAACAATCTCAAGCGTAATTCAGCATATTTACATTGAATGTATAGGTATAACCAAATAAGCAGTACAAAAACTCCGCTTTCCCACTGAATCTAGTGAGAAGCGGAGTTTTTACTGTGTCTTTTCTATAGATATCTTACATATCCTATGATTGTGAACAATTATCCGTAAAAGTAATCATAAAAATTCGCAAACAAGTCAGCTCCAAGAATCGGCTCAATCGCAGTTTTTAACTGCTTTTCAAATTCAGGTAGCACTATACTATCATCATCTGTTATTTCAAAAATCTCAAATGAGCCATATACGATCTCAATAAGCAATGCTAGTGCTACAACAAAATCTGCTAGTGTAGAAGCAATCAAAAAAGGTTCTCCTGCATCATAACCTGCATATACAGGCGTACTCTTTTCGCTAGTGGCTACGATAATCGGATTACCTTTGCCTATATCATCTGCAATAATCACAAAGTCTGCTCGCCATGTATCGCTTTCTGCAAAAGGCTCTGACATACCTACCCAGCGATAACCGATTAAGGCTTGTCGTAACTGATCGATAGACCATAACATAATCGGAGCAAAGCCAGTCTCGACAACTACATCGGACGGTTCATAATGACGTAGATAATAATCCAGTTCAGACGAACTTGGAATAGTATCCGGCCATTGTCGCTGAAAGGTATCCGGTGGTACAGATATAAATTGTCCGCTAACTTCATATTGCCGGTGAGTCTCTGCTAATTGGGCTAATGCTTGTTCTAACGCTCTCATGCCTACACTCCTAACGACAAGATATATTCACTTATGCAGACAGTTAGGTCGGTAATACAGCAGGCGATGAAGTGGATTCACGAATAATCAGCTCGGGAGTATGTATCTTTTCGCCCAAGCCCCGTTGTTCTCCATCTAACATATGCAAAATCATTTCTGCTGCTGCTGTTCCCAGTGCATGCTTGGGATGACTGAGTGTCGTTAATTTCACTTCTGTAGCCGTAGCTAAAAAAGAATCATCAAAGCCGACTAACGATAGATCATTCGGTACAGAAAGACCGGCTTCCCGTACAACTTGTAACAAATTAATCGCTAATTCATCGTTGTATAACACCCACCCTGTCGCACGTTCCTGAGCAGATTGCTTAATAAGCTGTTGTGCTTGTTCGATCGGCGCAGTGGTTTTGTCATCTGTATTGTAAGTAAAAATCAAAGACGGTTGCAATGGAATCCCATGCTTGCGATGTGCCGCAACAAATCCTTTCATACGGCGTACGCCTTGCATATCATCTGTTTTGAAAAAGCCAGCGATCCGCTGATGTCCCAGTTCGATCAGATGTTGTGCCGCCAAGAATCCTCCGCGTTCATCATCCATTCGTAGACATGCAGAATCCATTTCTTCATAGCTAGCATTAATCATTAGATAAGGAATCGAACGATTTTCAATCGTAAGAAAATAATTGAGATTAGCGCTACGTTCTCCACTTCGAGTAGGCTCTACGATCAAAGCCGCTGGAGACTGATTAAGCATCATTTCAAGACACTCGCGCTCTTTGGTTGGATCATTTTCTGTACTGGCTAGCAGTAGTCGATATCCTTCGCTACGTAGTCTTGTCTCAATCCCTTGCACAATTTGCGGGAAAATATAATCTGAAATATACGTAGTAATAACGCCTACCGTTTTGTTATCATCGACTGATTTGACAGCAGGATCAGCAACAAATGTCCCTTTGCCCTGCATCCGGTTCAACCAGCCTTCTCGCACCAATTCACCTAAAGCTTGACGTACCGTTTGTCGACTGACACTAAATTGATCAGCAATCTCATGTTCTGAAGGTAGTCGGCTACCTGGTAATAATTTGGACGAATGAATCCACGATAATATTTCATCTCGAACTTGCCTGTATTTTGCAGCCATAATTCCTCCGAACGGTTGATAAAAATATATAGATATTTTATTTTACCATAAACACAATGTATTAGATCAACTGATGTTCATTCATGTATTTTAGCCCTGTATAGCGGTTACGTAGCGTATGAGCAGAATGTAGAGCTAGTTCTAACCATTCGGCTGGCATGCTTAATTGCTCGTATTCACTTGGGCCGCCTGCTGCCGATAGCCACTTTTTCATCTGTGCGCTGGTTGGGATATCTTTGTAAGCGGCAAAAGCTTTGACTTCTGGATGATCGATCGCTAGTTGACGATAATGATCGGCTAGAAGTGCTGAAGCTACCCCTACTTTGGCTCCATGCAAAATTTGTCTGTGTCCACCTTTAATCAATTCCATTTCCCAGCGATGAGAAATATGATGTTCTCCACCTGATGCTGAACGTGAATGATCAGCGATCAACATCGCTATCCCTGAAGCAAGTAGTGAATACATAACTGTATAGATCCCTTCTGCACTACCTGAAGCGATCAAGTCTACTTTTTCGATACATTGATTAAGCGCTTCTTCTGTAATATCATATACCAATTGATTATACGGCTCTTGTCCAAGATCGCGGGATACTTTCCAATCTGCTAATGAAGTGCATTTGCCTAACATATCGCCAAATCCTGCGGCTGTTAACGTTTGTGGAGCATTAATCAGGATATTAATATCTGCAAAAATAGCTTCAGGTGCTTTGGCTTGAAATGTTTCTTTTGTTCCATTGACGATAAGCGGTGCACCCGCTGAAGTAAATCCGTCTACAGAAGCCGCAGTAGGTACAGACAAAAATGGCTTATTCATTTTGTGACTAACAATTCGTACAACATCATGAATTGTTCCTGAACCGATTGCTATAATAGCATCTGTCTGAGGAGTAACGGCTAACAATAATTGCACGATTGTTGCTTCATCTGCAATCACATCGCCTTCTTTATTTTCACGCAACTCCAATTCGGTTATACCTACATCAATACTTTGCAGTAAATCTATCGTTTGTCGCCCTGCCGCTTCATACGTATACGTATCATAGACGACCATAACCTGTTGATATCGCTCTCTATGGATATACGCCGGTAATTTACGAATAGCCCCTGCTTCTAATTCAATCTGAATACCAATCGTTTCAAAAGATTGATTGCCAGCAAGTAACGCCGCTTTTTGATTCCACATTGTAATTTGCTCGTTGATAGATAATGATGGCTGCTTCATGTTGTCATCTCCTTTTGTATAATCAAGATACCGCTTACAATATTTATTAACTTGTACATATCATTTATTAAATTATGCGCTTTTACAGTCAACTTGTACATACATTTTAGAAAAAATTTGTAATTATGTCTATTCTCTAAAATGAATTCGGTTAGACTAAACAAAAAAAGACATCTTATAATAGATATCTTTTTTGCTTACCTTGATTAAATAGCTTCTATATTTTATATAAACCATATCCAGCGACCGACCAACAATACTAAAATCATGACTGTTCCGCATTGTAGCGAAGTTCGTAAAGACAACCACAGCAATTGCTGATGTGTCTGCAAATTACGCTTATTTTTCATATGCTGGTACATACGACACAACGGAATAGCTGTTAACAAAGCAAGAATACCGTAGATTGGCAATCCACCGACAAGTACACAGATTAAGATGCTGAATAAAGCAAGACATAACAAGAAAATAGAAAAGCGAAACGATTTACGTTCTCCCCATACAACAACCAGTGTGCGCTTACCCACCTGTTTGTCTGTTTTCCAATGTAAAAAATGATGATTGAAAAATGTCAGTGTGGTCAGCAAGCCCATAGGCAACGATAAAAAGAACAACCGTATATCAAAATGACCTGTCTGCACATAATAAGCGCCCATTACCGGAAACACGCCAAAACATAATACATGTGCCAGTTCACTGCTACCCTTACCGATATATCCATACTTGATCGGTGGAACAACATAAAATAAAGCCAGCAAGCCGCCGATTCCTCCAAGCAGTAAAACGCCCCATCCACTTAAAAAGTATAATGTTACTGCACAGACAATCGTGATAGCAAGCATACTCCATGTTACTCTAGCAAATGTCTGCTCACTCCATTTACCAGTCGTCAAATATCCTGAATCTGTCGAAATCGATTCTTCTGATTGATAAGCAGCGACATCGACACCACTACGATAATCCCATAGATCATTAATCATCATCGAAAAAATATGTATTGCACTTGAACCAATTAGAGTTAAAAGAAAGATCAACACACTAAATTGATTATTCCATATCCATGCTGCCAAAGCTCCCTGTACTACACAGATCGCCATTAAAGGTACAAAATGCAATCGTGAAGCTTGACTAAACTCTACCCATTTACTCATTATATTCCACCTTTAAATTAGATTCATTTTTCTTCTTCATATACTTTGATAAGATAATGTTCATTAACCGTATGTATGACTTTCAAACGTAGACCGATGATATATACCCCGATCAGAATCAATCCACCTTAACGCCAATTCATTATAAAAAAAGCATACCACCTATAAATAGGCAATACGCTTTTATTTACATATCTATTATATTGAATGATGATTAACCGATAGTACGAGTTAAAATATCTATAATTTCTTGTTTACTTTGTGCATTAATCAATTCAGCCCGAAATTCTTCATGAATTAATTTACGAGAAAGAGCCACTAGAATCTGCAAATGTTCATTTCCTGTATTCGCTTCAGGTACACCGATCATAAATGCAATCTGAGCAGGCTGATCATCTAAAGATTCCCAATCAATCGGTTCTGCAAATCGTGAAAATGCTAAAGCAGCTTTGGCTACCCCTGCTGATTTGCCATGCGGAATCGCTACACCAAAACCAATCCCTGTAGAACTTTGTTGTTCACGCGCCATCACTGCATCTACATAAGCAGCTTCATCAGTGACTGCTCCAGAAGCTTTCATACCGGATGCCATTTGTTGAATCGCTTCTTCGCGTGTTGTTGCTGTAGAAGGTAAAAATATGCTTTCTGTGCTTAATAGTTCGCTGATATTCATAGGTAGTGTCACTCCTTCTAATAGTCAATGTCTTATTGTTGTTTTGTTAAAGGCGAGTGTAAATATGGACAGCGACCGGACAAATCATCGTTCCGGTCGCTTGTAATGAATTATAATTACTTATAATTTAGCAGGTGCTTTACGTTTAAGCAACAAGACCATCAATGCTGTAACGACTGTACCGATTACAATAGATAATACATATTGTGGTAAATGGTCGATTGCATTCGGGATAAAGAGAACGAATACACCACCATGAGGAGCATGTAGACCTGCACCAAAGTACATCGATAATGCACCAGCTACAGCCGAACCTACCATAAAGGAAGGGATAACACGAATTGGATCAGCCGCTCCAAATGGAATAGCTCCTTCTGTAATAAACGATAAACCTAGAATCGAAGCGACTTTACCAGCTTCACGTTCTTCTTTGGTAAAGCGATTTTTAGCAATAACAGTTGCTAACCAAATACCAAGTGGTGGAGTCATACCTGCTGCCATAACTGCTGCCATTGGTGTATAAAGAGAAGCACCTAGCAAACCTACTGCAAAAGTATACGCTGTTTTATTGAAAGGCCCACCCATATCAAGTGCCATCATTGCACCAAGAATAGCTCCTAAAATAATTGCATTTCCAGCACCCATATTTGTAAGCCAAGCTGTCAAACCTGTCAACAACCATTCAATCGGTTGACCGATAACGTATACCATCAATAGACCAATAGCAAGTACAGACAAGACAGGAACGATTAGAATAGGTTTAAGACCTTCAAAGTTTTTAGGCATTTTGATTGTTTTGATCAAGTAATGTGCAATATAACCAGCTACAAAACCTGCGATAATACCGCCGATAAATCCAGCGCCCATATCTTTAGCAAGTACACCACCGACCAAACCAGGTGCAAGTCCGGGTTTACCAGCGATAGAGAATGAAATAAATCCAGACAATACGATAACCATCAGTCCCATTGAAGCGCCACCAATTGTGGATAAAGCAGCTCCGAATGAACCATCAACTTGATCGACTCCACCTTTAGTGAAAGCGAATAAGAATGAGAATGCGATAATCAGACCACCTGCAATAACAAGCGGTAACATATTAGATACACCATTCATCAAATGTTTGTAGAACATGTTAGGCTTACGACCTGCATTTTCTTCAGGTGTAGCTGTTGGTGAAGCAGCAAGACCACTAGAAGCTTCTTTTGCTAAAGCACGATCGATTAATTCCCCCGGAACTTTGATCCCTTGTGCAACAGCTACACGAATAACCGGTTTGCCTGCAAAGCGATCTTCATCTACATCTGTATCAGCAGCGATAATAATAGCATGTGCTTCAGCGATTTCTTGAGCGGTTAGACCATTCTCGACTCCAACTGCACCACGTGTTTCGACTTTGATAGGTACACCTTTTTGATCTGCGGCTTTTTGCAATGATTCAGCAGCCATATACGTGTGAGCAATACCGGTTGGACAAGCGGTAACAGCCAATAATTTTTTCATGGTAATATCCCCTTATAATGAGTAATGGTCTAACCTTAGCCAATCGTAATCTGGAGCGTTTACAATACATTTTTCAAATATTATTGCGATTTCATGCTGCTGATGATTTTTAAATAAAACGCTTACAAATATGCTCTATGATAAAGCTTTGAATAGAAGAATATAGTTATGCGATCGTGACTCCTATACCAAGCTTTTTCAATTGATGAATCATATGAAGCGGTACTCCAGTATCCATAATACAATGATCAATTTCGGATACATCTGCAAATTTGGCATAAGCGATATTACCAATTTTGCTATGATCTGCGAGTAGAATGACCTGCTTAGCAATATCAATCATTTTGCGCTTGATCGCAGCTTCTGTCAGATTAGGGGTGGTTACACCTTCTTTGAGATCTAAACCGTTAGTTGCAATAAAAGCTTTGTCTACACGTACCATATCCAGTGACCGTTCTGCTATTGGCCCCACAAACGCTAGTGTGTCTGGCCTTAACAATCCGCCAATAATAGACAATTCTATATTCCGACAATCTCGAAGTTCACTAAGAACAATCACTGAGTTCGTTATAACTCGAATACCCGACATATGCTTTAGTTCTTTTGCTAACGGAAGAGTAGTCGTTCCCGAGTCAAGCAATATCGTATCGCCTTGATGAATCATCTCTACCGCTCGCTTCGCGATTCGCTCTTTCTCTTCTCGAAAAGAATCTTCTTTGTCTACCATATTAGGTTCAAAATTGACACTTTGCAGTGATACGGCTCCCCCATGTGTCCTTTTCAATCGCCTTGCATCTTCCAACTCTTTGAGATCTCGACGAACCGTTGAATCTGATACTCCAAAAGCTTCACCTAGTTCTTGAACAGATGCCCTGTGATTCTCTTGCAAATATTGAACCATTTTATGCTTTCGTTCTTCTTCAAAAAGCATGGGACATTCCACCTGTCTACATATATTAGCTATTATTTTGCTCAACATACTCTCATGATCGATAATGATCGTTTGTTGATTTCTTTCGACAAATTTCGTGATCATTTGTGATTGGTATTGATTGATTTTGATTATAACAGCGTTTTCATAGACTGTAAATAGATTTTTATAATTCTTTTGAACTATTTATTATTCTAGGAGTTATAGATTATATATCGTCATTATCTTGCCTAATATTTACATTTATTTGCATGAATCCGCTCATTTTCTCAATTTATTTTTTAAAATGGTCATACAATACAAAATTCGACATTTATAAGCGATATAAATGAAAGTGTCTGAACGATTTTAGCAATATACAGCAAAAAACCTCTGTGGAAAGAACAATAGCTATATACAATCAGCTTGATCTTCACACAGAGGTTTTAAATATTAATCCATATTATTTAGTTACAAGTACCTTTTTCCATATCCCTAGAATCAGTCCTGAAATAACAGCGCCAATCGCAACAGCTAATAAGAATAGCAAAGCATGGTTAGCAAGTGCTGCTACAAAAATACCACCATGAGGTGCAGGAATATTAATCCCCCAAAGTTGAGTCAATCCACCTGCAACCGCCGAACCGATAATACAAGATGTTAAAATACGTAGTGGATCTGCTGCTGCAAATGGAATCGCACCTTCTGTGATAAAGGATAATCCAAGCACATAGTTAGTCAGACCAGACTTACGTTCTTGCTCTGTAAATTTGTTTTTGAAGAATGTAGTCGCCAAAGCTATGGCTAATGGAGGAACCATACCGCCGGCCATAACAGCCGCCATCATTGTACCATTTACATTCCCACTTGATGTGAATACACCAATCGCAAACGCGTAAGCAGCCTTGTTAAATGGGCCACCCATATCGATCGACATCATTCCACCTAAGATCAGACCTAGAATAACAGCATTTCCTGTTCCTAGATTATTCAATACGTTAACCAACCATGTATTGATACCACCAAAGATTGGATCAAAGATATAATACGAAATCGTACCGGTAATGAACAAACCAAGTACAGGATATAATAAAATCGGTTTGAGACCGTCTAACGTTTTTGGTAATCCAGCTAGTAACTTACGTAGACCAATAATCACATAACCTGCCAAGAAACCAGCCGCTAGACCGCCGAGGAAACCAGCATTAGAGTTCGCCGCCATCAGACCGCCGACCATACCAGGCATTAATGCAGGACGATCACCGATACTCATTGCGATAAAACCAGCCAAAATCGGAATCAAGAAGAAGAATGCTCCTTCTCCGCCACCAATCGTTTGCAACAGCTTAAAGATTTGGCTATTCTCGCCTGCTGTCTGCTCGATTAAGAAAGAGATTGCAAGTAAAATACCACCACCGACAACAAACGGTAACATATGAGAGATACCATTCATTAAGTCTTTGTAGATTTTGCTACCTACTTTTGTTTTTTCATTTGAACTAGAACTATCAGAAGATGATTTGCCTGTGCTGTGATAAATAGGAGCGTCTCCATTCATCGCTTTGCGAATCAACTCTTCGGATTTACGGATACCATCACTAACCGGTCTCTGTAACACAGGCTTACCATCAAAGCGCGCCATTTCTACATTTTTATCAGCCGCTACAATAACACCACTTGCGCGACGAATTTCATCGTCAGTTAGTACAGTCTGTGCACCTTCAGAACCGTTCGTCTCGACTCTGATCTCTACGCCCATTTCTTGCGCTTTTTTGATCAAAGCATCTTCTGCCATAAAGGTATGAGCAATTCCTGTAGGACAAGCAGTAACAGCAACTACGAATGGTTTGTTGTCTTTGCCTTCTAAAGTAGCTTCTGCTTGTTGCACTGTTGCATTTTCTTGTTGTTTGGCTTGCTCTCTTGCTGCTTTAGCTTCCGCTTTTGCTTTTTCAGCCGCTTCTTTTTCAGCTTGTTGTGCATCGAAAAGTGCGGATACTTCATCAGGGCTAGTCGTATTCATCAATTTTTCGATGAAATCGCTATCAATCAGTAGCTTGGAGAGCGCAGCTAGTGTACGCAAATGTGTATTTGCTGCTCCTTCCGGTGCTGCAATCATAAAGAATAAATGAGCAGGTTCGCCATCAAGAGACTCGTAATCTACTCCTCTTGTACTTTTAGCAAACACAACAGTAGGCTCGTTTACTGCTGTTGTTTTGGCATGAGGCATCGCAATCCCGCCACCGATACCTGTACTTGATTCACTTTCACGCTTCAAAATCTTTTCTTTGAATAACACTTTATCATTGATTCTTCCACTGGTTGCAAGGCTAGCGATCAATTCATCAATCGCTGCTTCTTTGGTTGTCGCTTGTAAGTCCATGATCATCGTTTCTTTGATCATCAGATCTGTAATTCTCATTAGGTTACACTCCTTTATTGGATTCAATCAACAGCTCTATAGTTTGACAATAGTTACTTGTGGACGTAATTCTTCGATTTTGGCGCGTGTTGCTAGATCATCTGAAAATGCAGTGGCACTACCAGAAGCAACACCTGTACGGAAAGCTTCTATAGGATCATGAGTCGATACCAGTGTACCGGTAAATCCAGCGATCATAGAATCGCCTGCTCCGACAGAGTTTTTGACAGTTCCTTTCGGTACATTCGCATGATAGACTTCATCCGGTGTAATTAATAATGCTCCATCACCAGCCATTGAAATCAGTACATGCTGGGCGCCAAGTTCAAGCAATTTGCGACCGTACGTAATAATATCTTCGCGACTTGCAATCACAACACTGAATAGTTCTGCTAACTCATGATGATTAGGCTTCACTAATAATGGACGATCTGCAAGTGCTTTGAGCAGTGCTGGCCCTGTCGTATCGATCACAAATTCTGCTCCTGTCTGCTTACATACTTCGATCAGACGATCATAGAAATTCGCTCCCAAAGACGGTGGTACACTTCCTGAAAGAACAACAACATCTTCTTGGCTTAATTGAGATAATTTGGCTACCAGGGCATCCGCTTCTTCGGTACTGATATTCGGGCCTTGACCATTGATCTCTGTTTCTTCACCATGCTTGAGCTTTACATTGATACGTGTATCATCTGCGACATGAACAAAATCAGTCGAGATGTGTTCTGCATGAAGTTTATCTTCTATATATTGACCGGAAAATCCACCAACAAATCCAAGTGCTGTATTCGGTGCATCCAAACGATTCAAAATACGAGATACGTTAATGCCTTTCCCACCCGGAAGCTTCAAATCGCGCTTCATTCGGTTCAAGTCACCTAACTTCAATTCGTCCACTTCCACGATATAGTCTATGGAAGGATTAAGCGTTATTGTATATATCATGGTTATCCCTCGATTATTTTAGTTTTTTGAGCAATCGAACGCTGCCATTGTTCCGGCATCGCTTCTGTGATCAATACAGCTTCATTCAGGCTAAACAATTTAGCAAACGTAATCTCACCGATCTTACTAGAATCAGCTAATATATACGTCTGACTGGACAATTCATGTGCACGTCTTTTAATTAAAGCTTCTTCAGGATCTGGAGTAGTATATCCCATTTCTGCATCGATACCGTTTGCTCCAAGAAAACACTTATCAAAGCGGAAGTTGTCCATATTTTGGAGCGCTATACTTCCAATAACGGCCTTTGTATGCATTTTCATCATACCTCCCAACAAATAACTGCGGATCTGTTGATGAACCAGCGCTTCCACATGAGACAAGCCATTGGTCACGACTGTAATGTCTTTCGCTTCAATATAAGGAATCATCGCAAGCGTAGTGGTACCTGCATCGAGATAGATACATTCTCCATCCAAAAGCTCTTGTGCTGCTAATCTGGCAATTACATCTTTTTGTTGAACGTTTGTGAATGTTTTTTCATCCATACCAGGTTCCTGGCTTTTTTGATGAACTAGGGCTGCTCCCCCATGTATACGCTTTAGCAGTTGGCGACTTTCAAGATCGATTAAATCACGACGAATAGTTGATTCAGAAGCACCTAAAATATCAACTAATTCTTGTAATTTAACAATGCTTCGTTCCTGTAAGCGCTGTAGAATTAAATGGTAGCGTTCTTCTGTCAGCATATTCATTCCTCCAACTTCCACTATCGTATCACAAACCTAACAAAAAACAATCATTTTCGTTCAAAATAATCCATAAAAATTCAATCAATGACTGTTTTCGTTCACATTTCGATAAATATTTGGAGGAATTTGGATTGTTTTATAAGATTCACTATTATTTTCATCGGTAAAAAAATGATTTTTATAAAGTTTTACTGTAGATAAGTTATTTTATATACTGTACGTCTTATAAAGAGCGTTTCTATACAAATAGATTCTGGGCTTGTTATGATAATGGCATACTATGCAAAGGAGTTGAATATCATGGCGATTATTGATCTAAGCGTATCTATCGTATCTCAATTACCTGTTGATCCGCCTGCACAGATGGCAACTATCCAATATATTGATCATCAGGCGTCTGTGCCTACGATGTTATCGTTTTTTCCAGGAGCAACTGCTAGCGATTTACCTCAAGGATTAGGATGGGCAATCGAACAAATTTCATTGACTACACATACAGGTACCCATTTAGATGCTCCTTATCATTATCATCCTACAATGAATGGTGGTGAACGTTCGCTAACAATAGATGAGATTCCTTTGGAATGGTGTATAGGCAATGGAGTGGTGATCGATTTTTCAGATCGTCCAGATGGTTATGTGTGTACAGCTAAAGATGTAAAGCAGTATCTGGAAGCTCGCCAGTATACACTCAAAGCAGGTGATATCGTGCTCGTGCACACAAGTGCTATGGAACATTACGGTACACCCGCTTATTTGCAAAGTGGTTGCGGTATGGGACGCGAAGCTACACTATGGTTGATTGAGCAAGGAGTCAAAATGATGGGTACAAATGCTTGGAGTTGGGATGCACCTTTACCTACTATCGCAGAACGCTACAAAGAAACAGGCGATGCTAGTCTGATCTGGGAAGGGCATTTTGCAGGCATCGAGAAAACGTATTGTCATATAGAAAAATTATGTAATTTGGAGAAATTGCCTTTTACCGGCTTTCAATTTATAGGGCTACCTATCAAAATCGACAAAGCTAGTGCTGGCTGGATTAGAGCTGTCGCTATAGTACCTGACTGATCGATTCGTTATTCTTTGATTCTACATGGTTACAGCCAAAAGGCTATCTTTAATCAGATCACTGATTGTAAGATAGCCTTTTGGTTGCACTATTATTTCTATACAATTTCGGTAACATATTATGAATGGATGGGTTACTACGTATTCTTTTCTGCCAGTACAATCTGCTCGTACTCTGTAAATGGATCAGGAATATCCAGACAATACGATTCTACATCGCTAGCACCTACATACAAGATCGCACGATCATTCGCTTCACGAGTCATTCCGCCACTGAAAATAACATCTACCAGATCAGGACGCTTAGCAGGCCCTTCAGGAAAATCACTTCGCACTGCTATAATTTTCATTGCAGATTTCTCACGTGTCCATGGATTCACGACAAAAGACATCGCATGATAATGAAGCATTTTCTGTTCGTCTCGATACGCTATATGCCCCAATACACCCAATAAGCCATTTTTCAATAAATGAATTTCGTTAGCGCCGCCCCATTCATTTTTATCAAATTGATCTTTAAATACAGGAGCACTAATAATATTAGACTCTGATAAATTTTGGAACGATTCAAAAATACCAAATCCAATCAATGCTACCGCCCCTTCTACACCAAAAGGTCTAGAAAAAACAGCTATATTACCATCAGCCATTTCATTGAGACGAAGATCTTTCATACTCCAGGGCCCACTGACTGCATATTCAAAATCACGAATCGTTTTGCCACGATACAATAAAGTACGCCAGCCGATGATTTTGTGATCTGGTTCTTGGTTACGATAAATTTCAACACCACCAAAAATCAATTCATTATCCAGCCTTGTTATAAATGGATCTTGTAGTTGAAACGGAGTGATATCTTCTTTCGGTTCCCAGACCTCTCCATTACGAGTAAAAAAGATCACTTCAGAATCTTCGGAATCTCTTGCTTCAACACGTCCAGCAATATATAATTCGCCTTCATTCCAAAACGGAGCTGTAATATTATACACATCCAGACCATCTACTCCTGCAAAGTGAATCTTAGTTCCTTTCTCCTTAGCAGGTGTATATTCTAGCAGTAGTTCCCGGCACGTTTTGATATCCCATTCTAATTTCATCATGAGGTAAGAGGCAACCTTTCTCAGGTATATTCCTGAAGTCCTTTTTCTTTTAGCATGATTACCATATCTTTGATATCTTGCGCACGATCTTTGGCACAGATCAGTAACGCATCTTCTGTATCCGCAATAATTAAATGGTCAATCCCAATCGTAGTAATCAATCGCTTTTCTCCATAAATAATCGAATTACGCGTATCAATACCTACATAATTAGCTTTGACAATATTGCCTTCTTCATCCGGTGGGAAAATAGCTCCTAATGCGTCCCAGCTTCCGATATCGTTCCAGCCAAAATCACCTTCAAGCACAACCACTTCATCGCAACGTTCCAGAATCCCGTAATCGATTGAAATGTTTTGCAAAAGCGGATAAATCTGATTGATCATTTCTTCTTCTTGATCTGTACCTAGATAAGCGATTAAAGGAACCATCGTTTTGTACAATCTCGGTAGAAAACGCTTGAAATTATCAATAATCGTAGACGTTTTCCAGATAAACATACCACTATTCCATAGATAATGACCAGTTTCCAGATAGGACTTCGCTTTGACAAACGTAGGCTTTTCTACAAATTCAGCTACTTCATATACAGGGCAAGGTACACTCATCATCGGTTCACTTTTACATGAAATATAACCATAGCCTGTTGCTGCAAAAGTAGGCTTAATTCCTATAGTCACAATTTTATCAGTTTCCATAGCAATTTGGCAGGCTTCTTCTAATTTAGCGCGAAATTTTTCTTCTTGAGTAATATGATGATCAGAAGGAAATACAATCATTAATGAATCACCATGATTTTTTTCGATATAGAGAGCCGCTAGCAGAATACTGGCGGCTGTATTTTTGGATACAGGTTCGACGAGAATATTAGAAGCTTGCACACTATTATGCATAATACTTTCTAGCAAAACGGCTTAAGAACGATGAGTTACGATAATGGTATTCTCCATCGGAATCACTCCATCAAAGCGCTGAATCGTATCGTTTAACATAATATCATTACCGCTGATATTTAATAATTGTTTGGGAAGATCTTGACGGGATAGAGGCCAGAATCTTGTACCTCCGCCACCTGCCAGAATCGTTGCAAATCTATTCATTACCCATCACCGCATGAGCCATGCAGTAAGAGACGATATTCTCTGACCCTTGATTGAGATTTAAGCCTACCGCATGAATACCATCATAGCATCCACCGGTTTGACGATCGATCAACGATTCATTGCGTGAATTGCGACCGTGGAACCATTGATAACATAGCAAAGCCTGATCATGATACTTTTGTACGCCAAGCACTTTGTGCGCTTCATAACAAGCCATAAGCATTTCAGAAGCTTCAATCGGTTGCTCGTCATACGGTGCAGCAGGCTTCCCACGCTGTAACCAACCATGACTACCAATCGGCTTGAAATAACCTTCATCTGTAAATGTTAAGTCTGCTAGAAAATCTAAGCTTTCTCGCGCTGTCTGCTGAAAAGCGGCTGTATTAGAAACTTGCGAAGCTTTGAATAAAGCCCACGGTAACATAGCATTACCATAAGTCACTTTATCTTCAAACCAATGCCAATCTGCACTGGCATGCCCTTGATATAGATTATGCAGACGAATACCCATATTCTGAATCAATGCTTCAATTCGTGCACGTGGCAAGAAAGAAGCGCCTGATCTTTCCCCTGTAGCAAATGGGAATGTATAGGTTAGTGCATCCGGTGTTTCTAACATCGTCGTCAGACCAATTAATGCATAACCGATCGCTCTTGGCGCGCGGATATTTTCCAAAAAGGGAAGCGCACGATTAATCATAAATTTACACGTATTCTGCAAATTATCTGGAATCGAAGGTTCAGCAATTGTTACACCCAGTGCCCATAGGCATCTGCCCTGACAATCTTCTGAACCTGTTTTTTCTATAAATGTACGATTATAATCCATAAAGTTACGGAAACTACCATTTTCATTTTGAGCATGATAGATAAACGCAAGATACGTATGAACAAGATCCAGAGACGCTTGATCTTGTTTTGTTTTGTATAGTAATACCGCTGCTATTAATGCTCTTGCATTATCATCAGAAGTATATCCTTTTGAACGGTCAGGAATACCAAATTTGGTATGTTGAAAAATACCTGTATCATCGGTTAAGCGTCGTAAATAGTGTGCTGATAGAGTAGATGTTGGCGTTGAATCGATGATATTTTCCATTTTAAACTGCACTCCCTTTTAATCCGTAACTGCTTGACATGACTTCACGAAATAACTGAGCATAAGACTTCGCTACTTCGCTCCACATCATTGTTTTTCCTAAAGCCATCGTTTTTTCTTCCATTTCTGCTTTAAGTGCTGGATGATCTAATATATTCAAAATATGCGTTTCCAAAGAAGCCGAGTCGTTAAATTCTGCTAGCAATCCTCTTCCGTCTGCTAACATTTCTATTGCATAACGGTAAGGAGTCGAAATAATAACTCTTCCATACCCTATGCCATAAGCTAACGTGCCACTAACTGCTTGATCTTTGCCTAAATAAGGAGTCAAATATACATCAGACAATACTAGCGACTGAACCACTTCTTCTTGTGTTAACAGTCGATCGACGAACGCAACATTATTTTCAAGTCCAAGTTCAGATACCAGATCAGTTAGCTTCTGACGATATACTTCACCTACTTGTTGCTTAACCACAGGATGCGTTTTGCCCCAGATAATATAAAGTGCTTCTGGATGGGTTTTGACTACACCGCTCATCGCTTGAATAGCATATTCGATCCCTTTACCTGGACTCAAAAATCCAAATGTAGATAAAACTTGGCGATCGCTATATCCATAACGCTCTTTCAATTCTGTACGACTACCTGTGTCAACAAAAGGAACACCATGATGATACATTTTTATTTTTTCAGCAGGAATATTATACACTTCGATTAAGTCCTGTACTTTATTCTCCACCATTGTTACTACTTTATAACTAAGATCAGCAAGTTGTTTCATAATTTGACGCTGTTTATCACTAGGTTCAGATAGAACCGTATGGAAAATAACTATAAAAGGTATCGTTAACTGTGCTGCAAGCTCGACAACATATTCTCCACTTTCGCCGCCGTAAATACCGAACTCGTGTTGAATAACCAGTACATCTGTATTGGATTGATTCAAATCATTAGCTGCTCGCAAGTAATCTGCCCGTTCAAATTGATTAATTTCACCCATTACTTGACTGCCGTATTCATAAGATTTATCGTTATTAACCGCCATAATATGCGGTGGATTAAAGTCATTTATTTTTTTAATTTCATCAAGCATATCTTGCGAGAACGTAGCCAACCCGCATTCTCTTGGCAGACTTGTTCCCAAAAATACAATATTGCGTTTTGTTGTCTCTTCATTCATAGTTATTATCTCCCTTTTATTATATTTTTTTCCAAAATCAAATAACAAAAAAGAAATAAAGATATCTTTATTTCTTAAGATCGAGTTGATTTTATATTGGAGTGTGTATTTGTAGTGTGCGTTATTAAATGTAGTCATGATGTATGTTCTTAGCTGATATGTGTATCTTTCCGTTCCTATCTGCTTCCCTAACTTTACCATTGCATAGATAAGTTGTCAAATAATTGACTTTCTAAGGTAACATATTTGACAAGCACTAAACTTGTAGTAACATATTAGATAACAACAAGAAAATGTGTTCGCATAGCGAGCTGATTAGACATTCATTGCTAATCGGCTTTTTTTGCGTAAAATTTTCTTGAATGTCCAAGGAGGCAATACAAATGAGTAATGCTATCGTATTAAATGAACGTAGTAGCCAACAAACAGGTTCGCAAATTCGCGGTCTAAGAAACAGTGGTCATATTCCTGCTACTGTGTACGGCAAAGACATTGGTAGTGTTTCTGTGATGGTGGAAGAGAAATTGTTTTTAGCTACTATTAAAGAAAATCCTCGTGCTATTCTTATGGCTGATATCCCGCAAAAAGGTAAAAAGCCGGTTACGATTCAACATATTCAAAAAGATCCGCTTAGTCGCAAAATCTTGCATATCGATTTTCACCAATTGAATATGAATGTAGCGATGGACACTAAGGTAACGATTCATTTCTCTGGCGAACCTATTGGTGTATACGAAGGTGGCGTTATGCAAGTTGAATTGTATGAAGTTGAAGTTCGCTGTATGCCTGATGACTTGTTAAGTGCATTTGAAGTCGATATTACCAAAGTCGGTATCGGTGATCATTTATTAGTATCTGATCTTGAATTCCACAAAGGAATTGAAGTATTAACAGATCCTACAGCCGTTGTAATCAAAGTATCTGCTGCGATTGAAGCTGAACTAGAAGATGAATCAGCTGAAGCTACTCCAGTCGTTCCAGAAGTAGACAAACCATCAGCATAATCACCTTTTGTAGATTTTATACGATATAAACTTATATTAAAATAAATTACTATCGTATAATGTACTTATTTATTTGTAACTCATAAGTCTGCTAACACTTTATTATTGTGTGTTTAGTGGACTTTTTTGTGTTCACTTTCAAAATCGAAACGATGAAGCATGTGGAAATAATCCATACAGACCACCCGTATGAATAAATAAAATGTTTTGCATATCCTCGAATGTGCCTTTGCGAATTTCTTCTAATAGCCCGTAAAAAGCTTTGCCCGTATATACAGGATCAAGAATCACACCCTCTAATGAAGCTAAGTCTTGGATACATTTTAATTCTTGCGGTTGACTCTGAGCATAGCCTTTCCCTACATAACCGTCTATGATTTCTATCGCTTTTAACGGTATGTGTACAGGTTGATCGATATAGTGCGAACTTTCTTGGATAACTGTGGAGATCGCTTTTTGAAAATATTGTTCATCATCACATACATTGATTCCTATGATCCGGTGCGAAGTTTCAAGTAGTTGTTGAGCTAGCAGTAATCCAGCATGTGTACCACCCGATCCTAATGCTACAACAATCGCATCAAATGAAATTCCTAATTCTTGTTCTTGCTGTACGATTTCTTGTAGCGCTGTATAATATCCAAATGCACCGATACCACTGGAAGCTCCTTCTGGAATAACATAAGCTTGTTGTCCATGTGCAGAGACTTCACTAGCAATATCATTCATAATATTCATCCGATGATCACGATAATCTTCACTACTAATCCAACGTACTTCTGCACCTAACAAATGATCCAATAGAACGTTTCCTTCATACGTATCAGGTTGCTCACCACGTAATACAACGATAGCTTTTAAGCCTAACTTTGCTGCTACCGCGGCGGTAGCCCGACAATGATTAGATTGAATCCCTCCGCAAGTAATCAATGTATCGCACCCTTGATCCAGTGCTTCACGAATACAATATTCCAGCTTACGAATTTTGTTACCTGCAAATTCAGTTCCTGTCTGATCATCTCGTTTGATATACAAAGAAGGCCCTTGCAACTGTGCAGATAAACGATCTAATTTTTCTATCTTGGTCGGTAGATTAGCCAGTGAGATTCGTTCCGGAATAGTAATCATAGGGTAATGCCTCCTTAGTGTAATGGTTAAGTATTATCGTCAATGATTTTCCAGTTAGTTGCATAATGTTAAATGCATACTCTTTACTACATGTATTATGTTCTTTTTGATACAAAAAAACCAGATAGCCATATTGAATCGCTGTCTGGTTTTTATTTATTTCATTTTGTGTGCGTACTGCTTATCTTTTGTTTTATCTGTCTTTTATAGTTTTTTCTATTTTATAATAATGAAGCCAAAATGCGATCACATAATTCCATGGTTTTGACGTTATCTGTTGCGCTAGAATCTGGAAGCTGGTTCGTCTGACAACATTGTATAAAATGTACCATTTCTCCTACAAATCCACGTAAATACAAATCTCGATAACCACCTGACATTGCTGAAGCCGATGGTGTATATACTTGATCATACTCTGCTAGTGACTGCCATGGTAATCCTTCTTGTTTTATCGCTTGATGAATCTGTAAAGTCGTCACTTCATCTGCACAAGCAAATCCATGTTCAAAAGTAACAGCGATCTTTTCACTTTCTCTCGACCATGCCGTCATTCCTGAAAATGAAACATTACCTACAACACCATTCGCTAGTTGTAGCGAAATGCTTTGTGAAATATGTTCATGATGATTATTGCGGAATCCACTAAGCTGGTGCACTTCGCCAAATAAAAAACGAATTAAATCAATCATATGAATAGCTGCTAATTTGATATATTGCTCTTCATTTTGACAAAAAGGAGTACTATCTACAGCAAAACTCAACTGAAACGAACGTACTTTACCAAGCGTATGTGCTGTAATTAATTCTTTTAATTGAGTATAAATAGGTGCATAACGTTTCATAAACCCGACCATCACTTGAACTCCTGCTTGGTCTGCAGCATTCGCTATTTGCAAAGCTTCTATAGCAGTCCAGCCTAATGGCTTATCTACATACACATGCTTGCCAGCAGCTATACATTGTTGTACAAGGTCTGTCTGATCGGTAGGTTGAGCCACAATAACTACACCATCACACTTTTCTTGTTCTAACATCAATTCCACATTGTCATAGGCATTGCCTGTACTTCCAAAACGTCGCAGTGCATCTTGCGAACGTTCGATATGACGGGTAGCAATCGCTTGAATATGTGCTCCTGCTTCGATAACAGAAGGGAAAATATTAGTAGATGCGTGAAACCCTGCACCGATAAAACAAAGTCTAGCTTTGGTCACAATCATCTCTCCTGTTACAACATAATATGATCTGTGAACACATCATAACGATTTAAAAAGTGTTAAAAAAGGACATTTGTCCTTTCCTAAAAAAAGACACGACATAACGTCAGTGTCTGGTAAGTTGAGCTTTTTTACGCTTGCGGTATACCTGATATCCTTTGCGTACCCCTTCAAGCATAACACCGGGCATAGGAAATAATATACGGGAAGCGACAGGTAAATATAGACGGTAATATGCTTTTTTAAAGTCGCCCCACATTTTACATTCTTCTTGTTTGTAAAAGTCAGAGATATCTACGATCAATCCTCGTCCATTTTCAACCATAACATTTTTGCCATGAATATCATGAGGACGTAATCCTTTGGAACGAGCATAATCTAGTGCCGCATCAATATCTTTGATCGCTTGCTCGGATACGAGAATCCCTCGTTTCATACATTCATAGACGGTCACACCACGTAGACGCTTCAATATCAAAAAGTTGGCACCTACATAATAACAAGCAGAATAAGCAGGATGTACACCTAACTTTTCATATACTTCGGCTTCTTCTTGTAAACCGGGCTTACCGACTGCATACACTTTGACTGCATAATCTTCATAATCAGGATGATAAAATACAGCCGCATAATTTCCTGCACCCAGTAAAATCCATGGCTGAGGTGCATTTTTTACTCTTACAGGTTCCATAAAATGAAAACTTTCTACCGTCACATTAGCGATTAATTCATCGGTTACCTGCTGTAATAACTTCTCCATCTAATACGCTCCCTATAGCTTCATTCGTAAACTTATCTTTCTTTTGCTAGTTATGTAAATACTGTAGATAATCTACTACATTATTTTACGTTATAACAGGGCAAAACGCATCATGATTTCATCTATTTACAGTATAAATTATATTCAATATGTTGGTCATATGACCCTACTATCTATCTATGCTATACTCTTGTAGATGAGTGGATATAGAAAGGAGTTAGATCAAATGAATACATACGAAATTGTAGCGATGATTGCCCTTATTTTATCAGTATTATTGTTATTACGCGTTATCAGCTTGCAAAGTCAATTGAACGAAGTAAAATCAGATCTCGAATGGCTCAAAAATCGACCGGGTAATGGCGGACTTGCTTCAACACATCGTCCCAAATCTTTCTCGCCATCTACAGGTGCTCAAGATCATCCAAGCGTACCATCAACGATTGATCAAGCTACATTTGAAGAGCGAATATTATTTTTGACTCATGAAAACAAAAAGATTCAAGCGATTAAAGAAGTACGTGAAGCTCGTGGTTGGGGACTGAAAGAAGCGAAAGATTACGTAGATCAATTAGAAAATGAATACAAACAAAAAAACCTGTAAACATGATGAATATGTTTACAGGTTTTTGTTGTAATATGCTTTTGCACACATAATTGTACTTGGATTCAATGGACTTTCACTTCTATATAGACGTTTATCGACACACAAGACTAGCGATCACTGCACAAATTATTTATACATCTACAGTGTTGGCTACTTTAGGCCATTGTCCGATAAATTCATCTTCTGCATAAGCAAAGAAATGATGCAAAATATCTGCTCGATCATCTAAAAATAATTCATCAGCTATTGCCCCGACTAACTTCGGTATCGCAAATCGCATCCCTGAAATTGCAGAAGCTGACAATCCACAACTCACCAATGCAGAATAGTTAAACACATACAATCCATGCAATTTGTCTTTGCCTGCTTCATCCCGGCTCTGTAGTGCAAATCCCGGACTAAGATAAGGATGAGCATCCAGTAACGGATTAGCAACGTCTGCCGGTGCGGTATATTTATCACTCCAGCGCGCTATATAAGGTTCTACATCTTTCAGTTCTGGACGTAACGCCGGATCACTTATTAACCCTGTACTGATAATCAAAAAGTCAAACGAAAACGTCCCTTGAGGTGTAGTGACGACAGCTTGCTCACCGACTTGCTCGACTTTTAACCAGGGCGCTCCTAAATGAAGTTGAAATCCATCCCATGCAGATGCACGTTCAAAAGTATCATTAGTTGGCGGTTGATTATATTTAAAAAAGTGTCCGATGGTTGCGTATTTATCTTCATCTTGCAAAGCAGCAAACCGTTCGATCATGCCCGATACTTCCATTTGGCGAATAGGATTAATACGTGGTAAATGTTCGCGTCGTACAAATACATGAGCTTCGCCTACCCCTTGAGAAAGTGCAAAATTAGTATTATCAAAAGCTGAAGCCCCTCCGCCTAATACAGCGACTTTTTTACCTTGTAATGGTTTGAAATCGATATCTGCCGAAGTATGAGCATACAAATGTGAAGGTAAATGATCACGAATCATCGGCGGAACATGCCATTCTCCACCGCCTTGTATCCCTGTTGCCAGTACTACTTTGCGTGCTAGCAGTATTTCTGTAGATTGTACAGTCGGTGATTGTGTACTTTCGATATGCAGACGATGAATGCCCTCTTCAGTCGGTTCAATCCATTTCAGACGAATATGATTACGTACAGGAAGATTGAGAATATGGCGATACCAGCGCAGATAATTCATCCAATCTCCGCGTGGAATTTTATCTACTGCTTCCCATCCTTCTGCACCGGTCTGTGCTTCCCACCACGAGCGGAACGTTAATGAAGGAATACCTAGATCAATCGATGTTAGATGCTTGGGTGTACGCAACGTAACCATACGCGCATACGTTTCCCACGGGCCTTCAACACCTTCTTTATTTTCATCAATAATCAAAATATTGGATATCCGCTCACGTAACAATCCAAAACCTGCACCTAATCCACTTTGACCGCCACCTACAATTACGACATCGTAGACATGTCCTTCAGGATGTTGCAATGGACGTACCCAATCGGCTCCTCCATATGCTAGATAAGAAAGGTCTGTTTTTACCCGTTGATTCAGTTCTGCCAAACTCATACTCTCTCATCCTTCCTGTACTCTGGATCTATTTGAAGATACAACAAATCTATATACTTTCGATTTGTTCTCTATCAACTTTATTTTTATGACAAATCAGCTTTATATATTTAGTATTTCATATTTTGATGTAAGCAATGATAAAGATTAGACTTATTATATATGTATTATTCTCATTTTTAAAAGTTAATGATAGATTTATTGTCATTATTTCTAAATTATAAGATGCAGTTTGTTTGAAATAACGAATAAAACGATAAAATTCACATATTTAATGTTATATTATATAACATATTTATTTTTAGAAAATATGTTATACTGTATCGATTATTTATAGATGTACTAGCTTGTCATATTTTTCACAGCAAAAAGAACCTTTCTCTAGTGATAAGAGTAAAGGTTCTTTTTAACATTATCTCTATGCTTGTATTGATTACGATTTGGACAAAGAACTCAAACTAGCTCCCTGTACAAATAATCGTTCAATATGTTGCGTTACATCAGGATCAGGAATTAATGGTGGTGCTTGATGAGGCTTAGTACGTGCATCGATAATCACATTATCGCAACCCCAATGCTTATGCTTGGTAAAGCTATTTACTCCATATATATCATGAGAAGGATTGCTACGGGTAAATGTAACCCATAAGAAATTATCAATCGTCGCGCTTAAAAATGGACTGTCATCACACAAAATAATCAGTGGACAATCAGGTAGTTCCCCACGCTCTGCAATAGCCTGACACAGATCATGTAATTGCTGTTCGTTATGCTCATAATCTACAAAGCTAGCTCCTTGCAAAGCAACGACACCCGGCATGACCAGATGAGCTACTCCACATTGCGGTAGATCATGTAAGATCGCCGGAACTTCTGTGCACAATTCACGCTTCGGCTCTCCTACCGCAGCGAAAATAACTTTACTGCCAGTATTCAATCCTGTTCCTGAATAATCAAGTGTATCAATCGTTGTATTTGTATAGAAATGAATATCACGATGCAAATTGATTCGCTTCAATATATAAGTAAGAAAATGTTCCACATCGTGAGAATCCAGTATCTCTTCTTCTTCAGCAGTCATAAATAAATATTTGGCAAGACTTAACTGCCCTGTACCCAGAATCCGATTCGCTATCGTTAAAATCTCAGCCGGCTGCTTTACTTTCTGATACGGTGTATAGCGTTCACTACCGATCGCAAATAACAATGGATGCACACCTGCCGCATCGACAGCATGTACTTCTTTGACCCCTGGAATCTCTTGCTTGATCGCTCCACCTGTTAACTCATGAATCAAAGCACCAAAAGCTGTATCTTCTTGTGGTGGTCGACCTACCACTGTAAATGGGAAAATAGCATTTTTGCGTGCATATACTTTGTGTACTCGTAACATCGGGAATTCATGAGTTAGACTATAATACCCAAGATGATCACCAAAAGGCCCTTCAGGCTTTGTTTCATCAGGATAAATCTCACCTGTAATTACAAAATCCGCATCATTACTTATACAAAATTCATCCACATAACTGTAGCTAAAGTGGCGTCCTGCTAACAATCCTGCAAACGTTAATTCACTCATTCCTTCAGGCAAAGGCATAACCGCAGATAAAGTATGTGCTGGAGGCCCACCGATAAAACAACTTACTTTGAGTGGCTTGCCTTGACGATTCGCTTTCTCCTGATGAATACCAATCCCCCGATGAATCTGATAATGGATACCAATCTCTCGGTTTAATTCATACTCATTACCATTCAACTGCACACGATACATACCTAAATTCGAGTTCATAATACCAGGCTTTTCAGGATCTTCACTATAGACCTGTGGCAAAGTTACAAAAGCTCCGCCATCATCTTGCCAGTTCTGGATCAACGGTAGATCCGCAATCTGAATTTCTTCAAATTCTGCTGGTAATCCACTCGATTTTTTCAAAGGTAATGCTTTACGAGCAGACAAGCCTGTACCTACATATTGAAAAGGATGCTTAAGTGCTTGCATTGGATTGTTGCGTAAACCAATTACATTTTTTGTCGATTCCCATGTATCTCTAAAAATAAATTTGCTTCGTTCTACAGTTCCAAACAAATTCGATACAGCGCGGAATTTGGAACCTTTTACATTTTCAAAAAGCAGTGCAGGGCCGCCTGCTTCAAATACACGCATATGAATCGCAGCCATCTCTAGATAAGGATCAACTTCTTCACGAATCCGAATCAGATGCCCGTTTTTTTCCAGATCATTCACACATTCTTCCATATTACGGTAGTTCATATTCCAGCTCCATTCTACGTTCATTACTTGATCTATAGTATAGGTTTACATTGATTACAATTTGATTTAAAAATAAGTATATATGTTATATCCCCATTATGGCATGTTGTAACGATATAGAGATGGTACTATTATGTGAACATCAGATCACTTCTTTTAGTGTACGATATAATGCTACAAAACGCATCTTATACACTAAATATGAGTTAAATGATTTTTTTCCAATATATATGTTATATCCCACTCTTTATTTTCCGATATTATGTCTATTGATGCCTCTCACTTTCTAATAAAGGATGATCTATGTATGAAAGTATTCAAAACGTCGGTTTATGTTATTGCTGGTCTGGTGACAACTCTAGCGATTGCGCTTATTGTGATGGCAGTGTATTCTGATCGACATTTATTCTCATCATTCACCACTGCACAAGCAGATCGCTTAGGAGATTCTATTCAGGGAACTTCTACAGCAACAGTGAATCCACCGTTATCCTCAGACCAACTTCCACCTGTAGAACAATTTGCTTCGATTGTTAGAAAAGATTATTATCAAAATAAAGTCGCTGTACTGATGTACCATGATATCGATCCTATTAAGCAAGGGGGCGATATTATTACGCCTGCTCTTTTTGCTGCTCAATTGGATTATTTGCGTTCTAAAGACATGAATTTTATTTCTCTTGAACAATTCCGTCTGTTTATGGAAGGTGGCAAAGTACCGGATAATGCAGTACTGGTTACTTTTGACGATGGATATGAGAACTTTTATACAACGGCTTATCCGATTATGAAAGAACGTCATATTCCCGGGGTAAGCTTTGTCATCACAGGAGATTTCAGTAAAGGCGCTCTTGTAGCCACTCCTCATATGACCAAAGCCGAAATCCAAAATATGACCAGCTCTGATCCAAATATGGAAGTGCAAGCACACACCGATAAATTGCATTACAAAACAAGCGATACTACCGATGCCCTTACAGCCCCGCTGGTGAAAGATGGAGTAACCGAGACTCATGAACATTATCTTGCACGTATCGAAAATGATCTTAGACGTTGTGTAGAAGCACTTCGTCCGCTTACGCCTCATGTGATCAATACATTTGCATATCCTTACGGGTTGCATACACCAGAAGTAGAGAAAGTAGCTCAAAATGTAGGTATCCGTTATGCTTTTACCACTGAATTGGGATTGGTTACTCGTGATACTGATCTTATGACGATTCCACGTATTAATGGAGGTTCGCCACTGATCGATCCAGAGCGCCTATACAATTCTATTATGTGGGAAAACAAACTGCCTGGTCGTAATCTATTTATTCCTGATTCTATCCAGCATAGTGGTCGCGAAGCAGGAGAATCGGAAAAGTCGAACACTTCTAAATAAGAATACGATCTGCACACAAATATCATCTTCTACCTGTTATGATGAAATTAAATAAGTTCGTGTACACAGTCCGCTATCGCTTATTCCAGATAGCGGACTTTTAGTTTGTGCTTTTAAAGATAGACGTTATTGCATTACTTTGAAATTAAAATAATAAGCTGACACTTTTCTTCCAATTCTATACAATAGATATGGAAATAAGATTGATCACCAAGGGGGCACTATATGTCAGAAAAAAAAGTGACCTGGCTAGAGTTATTTTATGATCTGCTATTCGTAGCCGCTGTTTCCAAAGCGACCCATGTATTACTTCATGTAGAACATGGTGGCATTTCACTCGAACAGCTAGGCAAGTTTATACTTATTTTTATTCCGATCTGGTGGGCATGGGTTGGACAAAGTGTATATAATAATCGCTTTGGCAAAGACAATACCAAAGATCGAATATTTATGATTGTGCAGTTATTTTTTGTACTGATTATGACAGCCAGTCTCAATATCGATTTTGATTCAAATTACATACCTTTTCTGGTGGGCTATATCGGGCTTAGAGCATTGATGGTTATTCAGTATATGATCACTGCCGCTCAAGAAAAGCATCACCGCCAAGAAACAGCTCGTTTTTTTGGAACCTATTTTTGGCTAGGGCTTATTATTTCATGCTGTTCTTTGTTTTTCGATACATGGATTCGTTACCTTATTCTCTATGCAGGAATAGCTGTCGATATTCTCGTGCCTTTGATCGGTCGCCGAAATCTAGTTAAAACACCGATTCATACTGCTCATTTGTTAGAACGATTTGCTTTATTTACATTGATTTTGCTAGGTGAATCAGTGATTAGTATGTTGTCTGTATTGCAATCGGATCAATTTACACCTTCATCTATCCTGTTTGCAGCGATGGCTTTTGTATTGATTATTGCAATCTGGTGGCAGTATTTTGAAAATGTCGAAAAGCATGTAGATAAAGAAAAACAAACAGCCGGGCAAACAATTATGTATGGACATCTATTTATTTACTTTTCACTCAGTATGATTGCGGCTTCGATTCAATTACTATTTTTGGAGCAATTGTCTTATCTATTTATTCTTATCTTTACGTTTGCCTCTGTATTGATTTACTTTTTGGCAGTGATGATTGTATTCCACCGCTATCGCTACCACAATTTCAAACCACGATTTAAAGTGATCATCGGGCTTGTACTTACACTGGGGATATTATTCGCTTTTGATTGGTTGGTAATGGTATCACCGCATGTGGTGTTAGCTGAATTGATGGTCTTTTTTATCGTATTTGCCAAAGTAACGACGTAACGGTGATTGTTTGTGTATTTCTATATCTTTTCGTTTACGATAAGAACATCAATAATCCCTGTATACTATTGCCTGCTGAGGTTGTGGATACAGGGATTATTATGTTATTTGGCTTAAAGAATATACGTCTATGTTGATCTAATCGATAGCTTATAAATTAGCAATCACCTTTTGCTCAATACCACGTAACAAAATATCTAACCCGGATTCAAACATCTCATCGGTGCCTACTTCTCCAAATAAACCATTGATATACATCCGGCGAATAATACTGACCTTTTCTTGCGGAATCTGGTCAAATGCTTGGATTGCCCAATCTTCTAATAACTGTTCATCTTCAACACCAATACCTACCGCCACTTGCTGACGTTCATATTCATCCAATTCATGACATAGTACATAGTTAATAATACATAAAACATAATTTAACTTTTCTTTATCTGTAAGTGGAAGGGATTCGATCGGTTGTAAAAATTGATCAAGTAACTGCAAATAATCGCTTTCTAAAGGTAACGTTCTCATCAGTAATTGAGCAGAGCATGGATAGATTCGTAACTGTTCTCGCATCGTTCCTGCATAATGATGCAATTGTTCTTTCCACTCCCCATGCGGATGAATCGTAAGCATAATTTCTTTTGCGACCTGATTCGCCATCGCTTGAAACAATAATTGTTTACTTTTAAAATACCAGTAAATCGAAGGCGCTTGAATCCCGATCAGATCAGCCAATTTACGCATACTGAACTTTTCCAATCCATCTTGAGATAATAATTCCCACGATGCTTCTAATACTCTAGCTTCACTTACTGCTATTTTTTTAGTCATTACATCCCTCTTATCTAACACTTTAAAATTTTTGTTCACTTGTTATTTTTCTTATTTTGTTTATGATATCACCTAACGGTGTTAGATTCAACTTGTAGGGCTAGAAAGATAGTATCTGTATTTTAATTTGATGATTTAGCTTGGATAATTTTGTCCTTTTTATCATTTGTTGTTATTCAGTATTTTATAACTACTACATCTTAGCACTTCTATTTCATATGAAAATAAAAAGTCTGCTTAACCCCTCTCAAGGAGTACAGCAGACTTTTTATTGTATTTTGACAATTATTTATTCAAAGATATCTATTCCAATACAGTTCCATTACTCTCTATCACTTTCTGATACCAGAAAAAGCTATCTTTACGCGAGCGATCCAGTGTACCTTTACCTTCGTTGTCTTTATCCACATAGATAAATCCATACCGTTTCTTCATCTCGCCTGTACCCGCACTGACAAGGTCGATACAACCCCAGGGTGTGTAACCGATCAGGTCAACTCCATCTGCTAGAGCTTCTTGCATCGCAATTACATGTTGCTTCAAATACTCTATCCGATAATCGTCATGAATACTTCCGTCTGCTTGTACTTCATCGACAGCACCCAGACCATTTTCCACAAGCATTAAAGGAATCTGGTAACGGTTATAAATGTTGTTCAGCGACCAGCGCAATCCTTGTGGATCGATCTGCCATCCCCAATCGCTTGCTTTGAGATACGGATTTTTGAGACCCATCGATAGATTACCGCCTATTTGCTCTTGATCAGGATCAGCACTTACACAGGTCGAAGAATAATAGCTAAATGTATAATAATCTACACAGCCTTCTTTCAAAGTCTGCTCATCTTCTGGTTCTATTGTTAGTGTAATATTATGATCTGCAAAATAACGCTTAGCAAAGCCCGGATAAGCTCCTCTAACTTGTACATCTGAACACAAGAAATTGGTTAAATTATCTTTCTGTTGCGCCAAAATCACATCTTCTGGATTGGAAGTCAGCGGATAAGAACACATATAAGCGATCATACAACCAATTTTGAAATCAGGATTGATCTGATGCCCTAACTTAACAGCTTTGGCACTAGCGACAAATTGATGATGAAGCGCTTGATATCTTGCTTGCGGGTCATCCTGTGAAGTATCGACTAATTCGCCGTTGCCTTCTGGAATCATCGCTCCAGCAAGAAATGTTCCAAAGGGTAGCGTCAAAATATTAATTTCATTAAAAGTGAGCCAGTATTTTACTGTATCTTTATACCTTGTAAACAGAGTCTCACAATAACGGGTGTAGAACTCTACCAGACGACGATCTGACCAACCGTTATATTTTTGCGCCAGAGCAAATGGTGCTTCATAGTGCGATATCGTGACCAGTGGTTCGATATGATACTTTTTCAACTCGGCAAAGACTTGATCGTAGAATTGCAATCCTTCTTCACTTGGTTCAAGATCATCGCCATTCGGAAAAATACGCGACCATGCGATCGACATTCGGAATACTTTAAATCCCATTTCGCCAAACAGAGCAATATCTTCTTTATAACGATGATAGTAATCTATCGCTTCATGGCTTGGATAGTTCAAAGTAGGATCTAATTCGGTTGTGATACGACGAGAAGTGGTATGTGTGCCTGCGGTCAGCATATCGGATGTACTTAACCCTTTGCCTCCTTGATCATATCCGCCTTCTAATTGATTCGCCGCTGTCGCTCCTCCCCATAGAAATCCGTTTGGAAATGTAGGTTGTACTGTACTCATCATCTATTCCTCCTCGTAGATAGTTATTAGTATCGTTCCAAGTGTCTATTGAGCTAGAAGCTGTTAGACACCTGGAACTTGAATATCAGTGAACGTTATTTGGATTAGCTAGAGATTGTAGACGTATTCAACAATTACTTTACATCTGGATTAGATCAAAACAGTAATCAAATCTTCTTTGAAATGAATCGCTTGCTTGTCAGTCTGTACCACATCTTGAAAATTAGCTGTATTGGAAATAATCACAGGCGTAGTCACAATATATCCAGCGGCTTTGATCGCTTCAATATCGAACTCCATCAATAATTGTCCTTTGGTTACGATATCGCCTTGTTTGACTTTAGGTGTGAAATGTTTGCCTTTTAACTTCACTGTATCCTGACCGACATGGATCAAAATATCGACACCATGATCACTGGTAATGCCAAGTGCATGCCCTGAAGAAAGCATCGAAGTTAGTACCCCATCAACAGGTGAATATACTTTACCTTCAGACGGTTCAATCGCTATTCCTTTACCAAGCGCACCGGAAGAAAATGCTTCGTCTTCTACCGCACTAAGTGGAAGAATGGTTCCTTGTAATGGACTTGCAATCGTTTCTTGCGCGATTTTGATCGTTGTTTTGGGTGCTTGTGATTCTGTGACTTTAGCAGTCTCTTTGTCGTCTTGGAACATAGCATACATAATAGCAAAACCAAGAACAAAACTGACTCCAATACCAATCAACATTCCATAAAATCCAGCATCGATACCATTTGGTCCGATATAACTTGGAATCCCGAAAATCCCTAATCCACCTAGAATATAAGCTTTGGTACCTGCAAGACCAATAATACCTCCACCTACCGCAGCCGCTATACAACTGATAATAAATGGTTTTTTACGAGGAAGCGTGATTCCATAGATTGCCGGCTCGGTTACACCGAAGATACCTGAGATAAATGCAGGAATCGAAAGCGATTTGAGTTTGACATTTTTCGTTTTGAGTAGGATCGCTAGTACAACACCGGTCTGTGCAAAAGAAGCACCGAACATCCCTGCAAGTACTGGATCGAATTTCATAACGGTTAAGTTATTAATTACAATCGGAACAAGACCCCAGTGTAAGCCGAAAATAACAAATACTTGCCAGAATGCACCGATCAACATACCTTCAATAATCGGGCTTAAATTGTAGACAAATAGTGTACCTGCACCTAGTAACTGCCCTGCCCATGTAGCGATAGGTCCAATAATAAGTAGCGTTAACGGCACAATAACAAGCAATGTACAGAATGGAACTAAGAAGGTGCGAACAACACTTGGAATGATTTTTTTGAAAAATACTTCTAACTTCGATCCTACATACGTTGCTAAAATAATTGGAATAACACTAGACGAATAGGTCATCAAAATGACAGGAATCCCTAAAAACGTAATATGGATCGGTGATTCAAATAATGTACCTGCAAATAAGGTGTACAATGGATCACCAGCAGTTAAGCCACTAAGCGTCGGGTAAACTAACGTTGCACCAATAGCCATCCCAATAAATATGTTGGCATTGAATTTTTTCGCAGCCGTATAACCAAGAAAGATCGGGAAGAAGTAAAATAAACAATCACCTAAAGCGTTAAGAATTTGGTACGTTCCTGACTCTTTCGTTAATACATGTAAAGCAAGCAGTAATGCGGTAAATCCTTTGATCATCCCTGTTGCGCACAGCACACCTAGAATCGGAGTAAATACGCCGGAGATCATATCAATAAAGCGATTAAATAAGCTTACCTTTTCATCACTGGATGTATCTTGCCCCGTATCTGCTTGGAAGCCTCCAATAGTACTCACTTCAGCGTATACATCAGGTACATGATTCCCAATAACCACCTGATATTGCCCACCACTTTGAATAACAGTCACAACGCCATCCATATTTTTAAGTACATCGGTATTGGCTTTGCTTTCATCTTTTAATTTAAAACGTAATCGTGTGATACAGTGTGTCAGACTATTCACATTGTCCCGACCACCAATATTGTGGATAATATCTTTGGCTAATTGTTCATATTTCATGTTCTATCGCTCCTTTGACATTGAGGTACGAAAAAAGGCAAAACCTAACTAGACCGCGTATATACAATACGATCTGATTAGGTTTTGCCTGCATGACCAGTAACAATCCTACTTCTATTCTTTTGAGTGTCAGTAGTATCCTGAGCTTGCTTTATCACTGAATAGTAAGCGCTTACTATAAAGCGATATTGACTACTCTAGATAGAGATATTATACGCAAAAAGGCAAAACCCAACACATGTCAGAGCTATCTACATGTACTGGGTTTTGCCTTTGCAGTAACAATCCCTAAAGCAACAATACCATCGTTTGATTCATTTGGCAAGAGAAAAAGTATACGCTTACATTATTTATTCCTCATCACTATCACTTTCTGAATCTAGATTATCAATTTTTATCATAGCGCGTTCTGCTATCATTTCGTCTGTATGATTTTGTACCTGCTGATCATCAAACAAAATTTCGAAAGGAGATACTTCTTTATTGTTCATATCTCTTTCCTGAACTTTCATTTTAAATCCAGTAGGAAAAGCAATACTTTTATGAGAAGCAATCCTTAAATTTTTTACAGGCTTATACAAAACGGATGCTTCAAACCATAACTTATTATGATTTTCAAAAGCAGATTTTGCTCTTTTCAAAGCTTCTTTTTCTGCTTCACGCCATACACCGTTTCCCTGCCAATTCGCCCATTGCGGTACAATATTACGTGGAACATCAGGACCACCTAATTCTAAAGCCATAATATGCCCTTTTTGTGCATCTACTATTCCTGTATTATTTCTTTCTCCAACCTCCTTCCATTTTATACCAACTTGAAGACCAGATGAAGGTTCTGGAGCAGTGACTCTTCCTGTAGTTGATGTAGGTTCTACATATCCTATAACACTAACTGGTCGTTCAACTTCGCCTAATACACTATGTTTGATTATCTCCATTTCTATATAAATTCCACCATATTTTTTAGATCTTTTTTTCATTGGACCTTTTTTAGTTTTGTGCATATCTTCAGTATAAAATTTTTTATTTATTAAATACTTTCCAACATTTTTATTTATTTTTCTTTTCTTAATTTTCACACTATTTGCTAGTAAAGAACTCTCATAAGCAGAATCATTTGATTCCTCATTAAAATCATTAATCATGATAGTTTCTATACTTTCCTCTTTAAGTTGACTTTGAATAAAATAATTATCTACAATACTCATATCTTTTAGTAATTCTTCTTTCAAATCATAATAGTACTCATGCTCATCGCCTAAAGTATTGAGCAGTTCAATAAAAGATTTAAGATTTTCAGGTATTATACTATTAAAATTATGATTTTTAAGATATTGAACAGCGTCTGATTCTAATCTTTGTATAATATTCATATTCCCAATAGCATTTTTATTCGTATTAAAAGACATAGTTTTATTTAGTCGTTTTAATTGCTTACCAACTCACGGTTACCTAAATTTTTTTGAAGTTGAATAAGAGGAACAGACATCGATTCTTGTATAGAACTATTTTTTTTAGTCTCATTTAACAATTCTTTATTTTTAAGAAAAATCAAATCTTTATTATTGTAAAAGTTAGACATGAAATCATCCTCCTGAATAATAAAATTTGCTAGTATATTTGTTTCCTTAATATAAATTTTCAAAATTCGTTAGTAATATTATGCCAATTGATGAGATAGGGTAATTTCTGCTCACCCCAGTAATTTAAAAGAATTTGGATGATTTCTTGATGATTGGATGTGTGGTACGCATAATGTTGAAAAGCCGATTTGTCGCCTTCAGGTACCAATCGAATCTCAATCACCATCCCTTCTCCTCCATGTTGCTCTGAAGCGGCTTGTATGTAGATACTGTGTTCGATGGGCTGACTCGGTGTGATAATGATATAGTCATAGATACCTGTCTGGAAATTGAGAACGATATCGGAAATGACAGATGCTTCAATCGAGTCGTTGTCGTAGATGGTGCCGTTGCTGTCAATGTTATAAGTGAGTTGTTGGTAAGACATAGATTGGAACCTCCTATAAGTGATATGTATTGGGATGAGTCTATTATACGCAAAAAGTCCGCTAAACACGAAAAGTGTCTAGCGGACTTTTATTTTATGGAGCCTAGGGGGATCGAACCCCTGACCTCATCGCTGCCAGCGATGCGCTCTCCCAGCTGAGCTAAGGCCCCATGTGTATGAAGTTATAGATATGTAAAGCAACAACTATATTAATTTATCACATTCACCTGTACCTCGTCAAGAAACATCCTTTTACCCCTCTTTCTGCCCTCCCTACAACCTCAATTCACACCTCTATCCTCACAGTCTGTGACAAGCGGGTGACAGTTGGGCGGAAGCGTTGACTTTGGTTCTGTGTGTATTGGTATAATGAAGTATAGTACTCAGAAAAGAGGCGAAAGCATTGAAATTTAATACCACTTATGCCAAAGCAGGATTGGGATTACTCCTAATGTTGGTTTTTTTGACGGCTTGCGGACAGCCTAAAGAAACGCGTGCCGATATTTTCAATCCAAACGGAATCAAAACGATGCCCATCAATGATTCTTTTGGAACGGTTAGTATTCCTGTTTCTCCGAAGCGTATTGCGGTCACTAGCCAGTATGCGCTAGATTATCTGAATGCGATTGATGTGAATGTGTCTCTGGCTCCGAAGCCGACAGAAAGTAATCCTTTTCCGATCTATATGACAGATGAAGAAAAGAACAACATTTCATTGATCGAAAGCGAAGGTACAGATATCAATCTATCTGCACTGAAAGGGCAAAAACCTGATCTGATCTTTACGAACAATAGCGATCGTGCTGTATACGATGAATTGTCCAAAATTGCACCTACGATCTATATTGCACAAACCAATGACTGGCGTAGTGAGCTATATAACTATGGTACGATCGTTGATAAAGAAACCGCAGTGAAGCAGTTCCTAAATGCATTCCAACAAGCGACCAATGCCAGCAAATCGAAACTAACGCCGATTATCGGAACATCTACAGTAGCCGCGGCTTCGATCACCAAAGACGGTATGACATTATACAACAATGCTAAAAATGGTGTCGGTGAAGTGATGTATCAGGATATGGCGCTCAAAGCTCCAGCAACTTTGCCAACAGATACGGTGTCTGCTCCAGCCACCGTTGCACAATTGCAAAGTATCAATCCTGATTACCTGTTTATCTCTACAGGGGTCAAAAATGATACACCAGAAGCATTGACCAAACGCATAACAGCTACAGCAGATGGTGCTGCATGGAATCAATTAACAGCAGTACAAAATGGGCATGTTTATATTGTAGATCCTGCCTTTTTCAATAATACGCCTCCTGCCAAAACGTATGTATTAGAAACGATTTTGAAAAAAGTACAGGGTACATCTTAATCTAGTCTATCTTCTAAATAATCAATTTATAAAAAGCTTGTCTATGTAAAAAACAACGATGAATGTGCGTCCCTTTTGATTGATATAGGGAACAGCTTATATAATTCATCGTTGTTTTTTTGTTGTGTGCTAATTGTGTTAACAGAACAAGCAAAAAAACTTGTATTCACTTTTCAAATCCGATATAATCGTAATTACGGTGATTTATTCACTACTCCCACATTAACTTCTTAGATAACCATCATGAACATGTGGAAGTTACATATTCGCGGTCATGGCGGAATTGGCAGACGCGCACGGTTCAGGTCCGTGTGGGCTTACCCCCGTGGAGGTTCGAGTCCTCTTGACCGCATACCTATTGTTTACTAAGCTTGTCTCGTCGATTGCGGGATAGGCTTTTTTATATTTCCATTTTATTATCCTGTTCTATTCTTCTATATTCGGTATTTTATCTATCGATGATATTTGATTCCATAACGATACAGGCATTTTCCCAAATTGGATTACTTTTTCAATTTCATCTATATGTGCTGTACGACTGGCTCCGATTAGCATAGAATTTACTTGCGGATGCTCTAATGTCCACCAGAGTATCAATTGCACCAATGTACATCCGACTTCTTCTGCTATCTGGCGGTACTTATCGACTTTGTTGAAATTCTCGTTAGTAAAATAGTGCTTAATGCGCGCTTCTCCTTTCGCCAAGCGACTTTCTACAGGAATATCTTCAATAGAGCTATAACGTCCTGCTAATATCCCTCTTGCTAATGGACTGTAAATAATCTTGCCGATATTCACTTGATCACAATACGGAAATACATTGTGCTCTACCGAACGCGCAAGCAAATTAAACTGTGATTGAATAGAAGTAAAAGGTGTCTGGTGATGATAGTTACTGATATCGTAAGCAGCACGTAGCTGATCTACAGCAAAGTTGGAACAACCAATCGCTCTAACTTTACCCTGTTGCACTAACTCGTGTAATATAGATAACGTTTCTTCAAGTGGCGTATGCGGATCGAATTCATGAACTTGATAGAGATCAATATAATCGGTCTGTAGTCGTTGTAAAGAACGGTCGATCTCTTGCATAATATGGTGGCGCGATAATCCTTCCCCCATCTTGCCCTCACTCATACGCATCCCTACTTTGGTCGCAAGGATAATCTGATCTCGTTTCCCTTTAAGAATTTCTCCAATGATCTGTTCTCCTAGCCCATCTCCAATATGATCGATATCTTGCCTTTTGCCATAAAAATTAGCCGTATCTACAAAGTTAATGCCAATCTCAAGACTTTGACCTACAATGCGCCTTGAAGTGGAAGCATCGATCCATCTTCCAAATGCCATCGTTCCCAGACCTACTTTGGATACTTGGATATTTGATATACCTAATGTCTGCTTATCCATTCAACTGTTCTCCTTAACCATCTGTGCTAATCCACTTCCAAATGACCAATCTTCAAACTCTGTCTCGATTAACATAATAAATACATCTTCAATCCGAATACCGACTTGTTGTGCTAATTCTGTTGCTAATTGTAGATAAAGCTTTTTCTTTTTCACCACTCCTCGACCAGACTTTAATGTAATCTGAATATATAGTAATTGATCTGAACGATCTCCTTGTAAATAGTGTCGATCATATACAAACTGTTCGGGTTGATGGCTATGAAAGACTTGAAAACAATCATTCTCCGGTACATCACAACAATCGATTAAAGCCGATAAAATAACCTCACTAATCTGTTGTAACTGATCTGCATTATACTGATTCTCCATATAACTGACTCTTGTAAATGGCATATCGTTTGACCCTCCATATACTTCAATTGGTTGATAATAACACTACCTTTCGGGAATATCATTATTGTATCTGTATCTTCTTTATTTATATAATAGATAATAATCATAGAGTCTATTCGTTTTACCGATAAAGAATCCAGACCAAGATAGGAGAAGGATGTGTGCGATGGATTTGACAGAATTGATTGCTTTTCAGACGGTGATGCGTGAAGGGACTTTTTCCAAAGCCGCTGAAAAGCTGAATTATGCACAATCAACGATTACTAACCAGATTAAGCGTTTGGAAAAAGAGTTAGGATTGACTTTGTTTTATCGTAATTGGGAAGCGACGTTGACGCCTGCCGGGCAACGATTTGCAGAACAAGTGGATCTATTAATTCATCACTGGCGTTATGTCGGAGATATTGCAAAACAATTAAATGAAGAAGAAATAGGGACTTTACACATTGGTGTAACAGAGACATGGGCAGATCGTCATTTGCCCGCTATTCTATATGAATTTCGGAAATATAAACCTAAAATCACTTGCGAGATTACAGTCGGTAATTCAGCTTTTTTAGAAGAATGTCTACAAGAGGAGAAAATCACGTTAGCACTATGCTCAGATTCAGAGTCGTCTCATCATTTTGTATTTGAACCTTTGGAACAAGAATCTGTATCATTGGTTATACCGGCTGATCATCCATTAGCTAACACTCAAACAGTAACTATCGATGAATTGTTGTCGCATCTGTTGATTATTGGACAATCATCATGCAAGTATCGTTTTGAGGTCGAAAAAGCTTTTAGAGTGTATGAACAAGAGCCATTATTTTATACGATCAATCAACTTTCTTTGATTCCGCTGTATGCTGAACGATTGAATGGGATCGGGATTGTACCTTCTTCTTTGCATGTAGATGCTGAGTATACGCGTTTACCTTTTCCAGCTCTGGATCACTATTTGCAGATTGGCATTTTGCAACCCCGGCACATCAAATATAACAGTGGGATACAACAACTTTTTGTAGAAGAAGTTCGGAAGTATTTTAAAGCGCATCATTGATCTACATTATTGATTCGATGTTAATGTTATTGTTGAGCAACTATAAATAATAAATCACTCCCCTATAACGATTATCATCTGCAAAATTGCGATCGATAGCAGAACAGAAATACCAAAAAAGAGCGCTCTACTTATACATGTAGAAGTGCTCTTTTTTGAAATATACATAGACTAGCATACTTTGATTAGCCCTATTCAGGTTATCTCACTGGAATTAGCTATTTGAGCTATCGCTCTCGTCTTCTTTGGACAGTAGACCTTTGAGTTCTTTCATAAACATATTAATATCTTTAAATTGACGATAGACCGAAGCAAAACGCACATAGGCTACTTCATCGACAGGGTACAACTGTTCCATCACTAACTCGCCTACAGCACGACTTTCTACTTCTGCCATCGCTGTAGTATGTAGACTTTTTTCCACTTCAGAAACGATCATATCCAGTTGATCTACTGACACCGGACGTTTCTCACAAGCACGAATCAGACCGCGCAGAATTTTGTCGCGACTAAATTCTTCCCGACTTCCATCTTTTTTAATCACAATCAGTGGTGTTTCTTCGACCATCTCGAACGTCGTAAACCGGCGATTGCAACTTTCACATTCACGTCGACGACGAATCGATTTATTGTCATTGGCTGGACGGGAATCCAGCACCTTGGTTCCATTGTGACTGCAATATGGACATTTCATTGCTCACGTCACTTCCTTTCTCGCCAACCGTTCATTCGGACATCATTTCAGTTAAGTTCATGCATATATATTCAGGATATGAGTAAATATGAGTTACAGAATCCAACATAGTGCTTGTTCGATCTAAAAGGCATCGTATAATTCAGTATACTGCTTATAATAATATAATACACGTTGGACATAATGTCTCGTTTCGCCAAAAGGAATATCTTTCACATCTTCTAGAGTACCATCCCATTTGCCGGAACTTAGCCATGATTTTACATTACCAGGGCCTGCATTGTAGGCGGCAATTACCGCGATTTTGTTGCCTCCGAACTGACGATTAAGCTGTCTAAGATACCATGTACCAATCTGAATATTTGGATCAATCTCGTGCTTGACCGTTTCCAGTGACATATTATCTAAATGTGCTTGCTCCATAATCCATTGAGCCGTGTTAGGCATCAGTTGCATGATGCCTAGTGCGCCTTTTTTGGACTCCATGCTGGGCTTAAAGTTAGTCTCTACTCGAATAATAGAAGCGACTAGAAAAGGATCGACTTCATAAGCAGAAGCATGCGCACGAATCTCTTCTTTATACTCAATCGGATAAATCCAACCTAGCCAGCGACTATTGAAAAAAATCACAATCACAACAAGTACGAATAGCGGTAACAGAAATCGTTTGCGAATCAATTTCTTCATGAAAGACCTTTACTCTGCCAGAACTGTTCCAATTGAGTATACGTGTCCTCAAGGGTACCGCTATTATCAATTACAATGTCAGCTACTTTTTTCTTATGCTCAATATCCATCTGAGCGTTAATTCGTTTCCAGGCTTGTTCTTCAGTAAGTCCATCGCGTGAGATCAAGCGTTGTAATTGAACAGATTGAGGAACGTATACAACCATAATCTGATCAAATGTGTAGACTCCTTTGGCTTCGAGCAACAGTGGAATATCTGCTACAACCAGAGTATCAGGATACTGTTGTTCTAATTCTACCGTACGTGTCTGGATCAGCTCGCGAATCGCAGGATGTGTAATATCTTCAAGTGACTTCCGTTCTTCTGGATGGGTAAAAATATGTTCCCCTAACTTTTTGCGATCCAGTGTTCCGTCTGCTTGCAACATATCTGCGCCAAAACGTTGTACCACCTGAGCAAGCACCGGATGATGCGGCATCATGACTTCCCGCGCAATCAGATCAGCATCAATGAGCTTGGCTCCTCTGGCTGACAACCAAGCAGAGACAGAACTTTTACCTGTGGCGATTCCTCCGGTTAACCCGATATTCATGATATCACCTCAATGTTTCTGACGAGTAGGTAGCGGCTGACACACCGGACAAAAGTGTGTTCCTCTTCCGCCGACAACCGTCTTCTCGACAAGTGTTCCACATTCATAACAAGGTTCTGCTTTACGACCGTAAATACGTAGACTATGCTGGAACATTCCCATCTCGCCTTGTCCATTCACATACGACTTGATCGAAGAACCACCTGCTTCTACCGCATCTGCAAGTGTCGATACGATTGCTTCATGCAGACGGGTCAATTGCTCTGCTGACAATGTATTGGCTATCTGCTCTGGATGAATCCCTGAACGGAACAATGCTTCATCGACATAAATATTTCCGATCCCTACTACATACTTCTGATTGAGCAATACAGGCTTAATCATCGTACGACGCTTGCTCATCATATGGATAAATTGCTCTGCTGTAAATTCCGGTGCAAGCGGTTCAAGCCCTAGATGCATCAGTGGCTTCGACTGTAGATCTTCATCTTTTTTGAACAAATGCATCGTTCCAAATTGACGTACATCTTTATAGCGAAGTTCTGTACCATCTGTAAAATGAAAAATAACATGAGTATGCTTCTCTACAGGCTCATCCTTAGTATAGACACCATAGCGTCCTTCCATCCGTAAATGAGAAACCAACACTAAATGATCCATCACGATCCGCAAAAACTTTCCGCGACGCTCTACTTTCTCAATCGTATGCCCTTGAAGCTCAATCTCAAACTGCTTATGATCGTCTGGCAATTGAACAATACGTGGTAAAGATACCGTAACATGATCAATCGTTTTGCCGGCAACCAAGGTGTTTAACGTGCGTCTAACTGTTTCTACTTCCGGCAATTCCGGCATAACCTTTCACCTAACCTTTAACATAATAAATTTATAAGTTTTAGAGTTATAACACCGCATGACTATAGTAAGCATTAAAAGACAATCAATTATCAAAATCACTTATATCAAAAGTCCAAATCGGAATGAAGTCAAAAAATGATCCGATACAAGCGAAGCGACCGTAAGCAATATCTTTGTGGACAGAACGAATCACCATTCCGCCTCCAAGCATTCCTTGCGCTTACTTGCACTCTAATTATAGACTATTTACTTCGCTTCGTACCAGTTCGCACCATAGCTAACTTCAGCTTTGAGAGGAACAGATAAAGACAATGCTTTTTCCATAACTTCTGGCACTAAAGTCTTCATTTGTTCCAATTCATCTGCAGGTACTTCAAATACCAATTCATCATGTACTTGAAGTAGCATACGACTATTTAGCTTATGGTCTTTGAGTGCTTGATCCATATGCACCATCGCTAATTTGATAATATCTGCGGCTGTTCCTTGAATCGGTGTATTCATCGCTGTACGATTCGCAAAAGAGCGCAGATTGAAGTTAGACGAGTTGATATCCGGTAGATAACGACGACGTTCTAACATCGTTTTTACAAAGCCATCTTTTTTCGCTTCGATCACGATATCATCCATATAACGGCTTACGCCTTTGAATACTTCGAGATATTGATTAATAAAGTCGCCTGCTTCTTTACGGGTAATGCCTAGATTTTGAGATAATCCATAATCGCTGATTCCATAGACAATCCCGAAGTTAACCGCTTTGGCAGAACGACGCATATCGCCATCGACTTGCTCTTTGGTTACGCCGAATACATCCATAGCTGTTTTGGTATGAATATCCATGTCATGCAAAAAGGCATCTTTCAAGCCTGGATCATCTGCCATATGAGCAAGTACGCGCAGTTCGATCTGAGAATAATCGGATGATAAAATACTCCAACCACTTTCAGATGGCACAAATACTTTACGTAATTTACGTCCTTCTTCCAGACGAATCGGAATATTTTGCAGATTCGGGAACTGACTGGATAAGCGACCTGTTGCTGTTATCGTCTGACGGAAAAAGGTATGCACTTTGCCTGATTTAGGATGCACTTCTTTAAGCAATCCTTCGACATATGTCGATTGCAATTTGGCAAGCTGACGATACACCAAAATCAACTGTACAATATCATGATAAGGTGCTAATTTTTCCAGTACATCGGCACTGGTAGAATAACCTGTTTTGGTTTTCTTCTCTACAGGTAGACCTAGACGATCAAATAAAATCTCACCTAGTTGCTTCGGTGAATTTAGATTGAATTCTACGCCAGCCATACCATGAATTTCAGTGACTAACAGATTAATCTTTTGTTCAAACTCTTTGCCTAGCTCACGCAATTCGTCTGTATTCACAGCAACCCCTTGTTTCTCCATATCCGCCAAAATACGAGATAAAGGCATTTCTAGATCATCAAATAAGCTGGTCATTTCATTTTGTTCTAACTGTTCACGTTGAAGTGGAACCAGTTCACGAATGGCTGCTGTTTTGCGTGCTAGATGATGACTTAATACATCTTCTTCAGGCACTTTATATTTAGCCCCTTTACCAAAAACCGTCTCGTCTTCTGGCATATGAGGTAGACCGTATTTGGCTCCAAGTGCGTTCAAGCTTTGTCCCGATTCGGTAGGATCAAGCAAGTACGCTGCAATCTGTACATCAAAAGAAGCCCCTGCAAACGGAATATCACTCCAGTACAACACAAGGTCTGCGCGATGTAGATCATGTCCATGCTTCGGAATCGATTCATCGGCTAACCATGCTCGTACACCTGCTGCACGTTCACTCAGCAAAGTCTCAGGCGTCATAAAGTAATACTGATCCGGCGCTGACAATACAATACCGACCAGTTCAGCATGATGCGGATTATCTCCATGACTTTCGATATGCAACACTTCGACCGTATTCAGTACTTTTTCCAGTTCTGGAAGTTGTTCTTCGCCTACAATTGTTACTTCTAGTTCAGAAGCTTCTACTTGAGCAGGATCATGTAGATCTTCCCCATCAATATCAGACAAATTGAGACGCTGAATAATCGAATTAAATTCTAATTTACGCAAAGCTACAATTGATGTTACCGGATTAAAACCATCATATTTCATACTTTCCCATGTCGCTTCAAAAGGCACTTCGCGGAAAATCGTAGCTAATTCTTTACTCATCCGCGCATCGTCGGCATGAGCTTCTACTTTTTCTTTCATTTTGCCTTTGAGTTGATCGGTATTTGCTAATACTTCTTCTACACTACCAAATTGATGTAATAATTTGAGGGCTGTTTTTTCACCGACACCTGGAATACCTGGAATATTATCTGATGTATCACCCATCAATCCTTTGAGATCAATAATTTGAGCCGGTGTTAGACCGTAACGTTCTTCGATTTCTGCCGGGCCGTAAGGTTCAATATCGCTTACCCCTTTACGAGTCAGCGCAATTTTGACATGATCTGAAGCCAGTTGTAGCATATCTTTGTCACCGCTGACAATCAGTACGTTACGTCCTTTTTCTTCAGCCGTACGGGATAGTGTACCGATAATATCATCGGCTTCATACGTATCTAATTCATAATACGTAATTCCAAGACCGGTTAATAATTCTTTCAGTAAAGGAAATTGCTCGGATAGCTCTGGTGGTGTTTTTTGACGTCCACCTTTGTAATCTCCATAAGTGGTATGACGGAACGTGATTTTACCTGCGTCAAAAGCCACCATCACATGAGTTGGTTTTTCTTCTTCTAGCAAACGAATTAACATATTGGTAAATCCATAGACTGCATTCGTATGCTGTCCACTTTTGGTTGTCATCGGTTGTTGCATCGCAAAAAAAGCACGATAAATAATACTATTCCCATCGATTAAAAGAAACTTTTCCATAGAACCTCCTGTAGTTAGAACATCTATATATTGAACCATCTGCTGGTTGATGATTGTGAGAAATACTCGCTCTTTCTATGATACCACAAGCCCTTCTAATCAAAAAATAAAAGCACCGGATTTATGTCCGATGCTTGTAAGTTGCGCTATGTTATTACGTATTGTGTGTATTAACGGTTAAGATCAGGGCGTACACCTGTCACCAGATATACTACACTTTCACCAATATTGGTTGCATGATCACCGATACGCTCGATGTAACGTCCTGTCAGATTCAGCAACATCACTTGTGGGCCGTCTACAGCATGATCAATCATATAGTTATGCAGTTCACGAATCATTCCGCTATACATATGGTCTACTTGATCATCATCTACGCCTACTTTATACGCCAAATCTGTATTTTCATCCAGATACGATTGGATCGATTCTTTGGTCATAATGCCAACGATATCTGCCATACGAGGAATATCTACTAACGGTTGAATCAATGTAGCATCTTGTAGACGCAAAGTTACTTTCGCAATATCTAGTGCCAGATCACCCATACGCTCTAGATCGCTAGAGATTTTGAAAGCCACAATAATACGGCGTAAATCTTTGGCTACCGGTTGTTGTGTTACGATCAGACGTGAACCGATCTCCATTACTTTTTCTTCTAATTCATTTAGCTTGTAATCATTACCGATAATCGTTTTGGCCTGTTCGATATTCAGGTGTTGCAGTGATAGTACAGCTTCTTCCAAAGCATGAACTACATGATCTCCCATAGCAGTGAGCAAGCGACGTAGCTCGCCTAGACTTTGGTCGAATTCTTTCCGGTTGGGCATGAACAAGTCCTCCTTGGTGTAGGTATTAGCCGAATCTTCCCGAAATATAATCTTCTGTTCGAGAGTCCGTAGGGTTGGAGAACATCTCCGGTGTATCGGATGATTCCACAATTTCTCCATTTAAGAAAAATGCAGTCTGATCTGAAATACGCGCTGCCTGATGCATATTGTGTGTGACCATCACAATCGTATAATCTTTTTTGAGCTCACGCGTTAATTCTTCAATCTTCAATGTAGAGATTGGATCAAGAGCTGAAGTGGCTTCATCCATAAGTAGAATATCCGGTTGACCTGCTAATGCACGCGCAATACACAGGCGTTGCTGTTGTCCACCGGATAAGCTAAGTGCAGAGCGTTTGAGATAGTCTTTTACTTCCTCCCATAACGCAGACTGACGCAAGCTTGTTTCTACGATCTCATCGAGGTCTTTTTTGGAAGTGACCCCATGTAGACGTGGCCCATAAGCTACATTTTCATAAATGGACTTCGGAAAAGGATTCGGTTGTTGAAATACCATACCTACTTGCTGACGCAAATTTTCGACTTCTACATTTTCCCCGTAAATATTAGAACCGCTAATCTCCACCACACCTTCAATACGCGTGCCTGGAATCATATCGTTCATGCGATTCAATGTACGAAGCAATGTGGATTTACCACAACCAGAAGGGCCGATAAAAGCAGTAATCGCTTTTTCTTTAATATCCAAATTAATATGTTTAAGAGCCTGATGTTTCTCATAATACAGGTTCAATTGTTCTATACGTATAATCGCTGACACAAGGTACACTCCCCTGATTTTCAATTCATTTTTGGTGACGAATGTTTTTTACATCTATTCATCATAAATCATATTTGTAAATCCCATCAGTTCGAATTGTAAACGGAATGTAAAAAATGTAAGCTAGAAAAATTAACGCTGTAAAGCTTGCGCGACAATACTGGTCAAATGATCAGCTTGATCAGCAGATCGCATCAACTGTTCTGCATTATGAGAAGTTTTTTCTGCTTCGATCGTCATTTTGCCAAATAATTGATTAGCTTGCTTTATATACGTCATACTCTGATTCATGACTGTCTCGGTAGTATGTGTAGAAGAAGCCGATTGGCCGATCATTTCACTGAGTCCGGTAAGTAATCGATGTACATCGGTAGAAAGGGCGGTAATATGCGAAGATAGTTTGCGCATTTCTTCTGCAACTACAGCGAATCCTTGTCCTGCCACTTTGGCGCGAGCTGCTTCAATCGAAGCATTAAGTGCAAGCATATTACTCTGACCTGCAAGATCGGTTACCGCATGAACCACTTTACTTGCTTGCCCTGTGTAATCAAGCATATCTTCTGCTAGGGTACGCTGACGTATTACCAGTTGTTGTACTTGTTGAAATTGTTGATGCGCTTGATCCAGATCCTGTTGCCCGGATATGGTCTGTTGCTTCATAAGATGAAGTTCATGATGACTTTCCTGAGCGGCTTGTTGTACTACTTTGACTGCTTCTCCAATCTGCTCTACAAATTGACGTGTGTCTTGCAAAGAAGAAATGCGTCTTTGTTCTGTAGCTACTTGTAGTTGATTAGACAGTTCCATAATATCGCGTATGGTCACTATCCCTGCTAATCGTTCTTGATCTATTAAGACTACACATTCATAAAAAGAATCGCCTTCACGAGCTAGAGCAGCATCGACAACAATTGACGCTTCAGTATCGATATCCATCACTAACATATTACGCTGACTAAACATCACTGTAGAACGGGTATCATACAACTCACTCGCAAATCGACTTGCCATATGCCGATAAAATTGTTCACGCATAATCAGACCTTCTGGTCGCTCCTGCTCATCACACAATACTATACAAGGAAGATGCGTCTGACGTTTAAAACGAATAAACGTTTCTCTACATGTTTCTTGAGCACGAATCGCAGGAACTGTAATTAAATAATGGCGTAGGTGAAGTTCTTTTGTATCTGTTGCTGTTGTAGGTTGTAGCTCTGTATCTATATCCTGCTCTACAGTTCCTATAATCGTGTGCTTATTCTCTATATCAACCGGCTGAATCATTTCAGGTTCACGTATCAGCATGTCTAACATGATTGATAACCTCTCCTAACAAAGTAATATAGTCTTTTAGACTCATATACTAAGACTAAAGGATCAATGTAAAAATCAATGCCTTACAATTCGCTAAGTATGTAAAAAACGCTCGACACTCCATATTATATGGAATGTTGAGCGCTTGTTTTTTTGCGTACTACTAATTTATAACCGACTCCACGAATTGAATCGATATGTACCGATTCAGGATCAAGTTCTAATTTTTTGCGTAAGGAACTGACATGTACATCGACAGTACGCTGACCACCAATATAATCGAATCCCCATACCGCATTCATTAGATCATCCCTTGTCATTACTACTCCTGGTTTGCGTGCCAGATAGAGTAAGACTTCAAATTCTTTTGGACGGAGTGTAATCTGTTGTGTACCTAACGTCACTTCGTATTTATCAGGATAAATCGTCAAATCACCCAGTTCAATACGACTTTCATGCGACAACTCTTCTTCAGGCTGATCTTCTCTACCTGTTGCACGACGCAATACAGCGGCGACACGTGCTAGTAGTTCAGATACACCAAATGGCTTCGTAATATAGTCATCGGCTCCTGCTTTGAGTCCTTCTACAACTTCTTCTTCTGCATTTTTGGCGGTCAAAATGACCACAGGTGTACGAACCCCTGAACTGCGCAATTTACGCAAAATATCCAATCCCGCCATACCTGGCAACATCAGATCAAGCAAAATCAATTCAAACGGCTCACTTTGTGCACGATCCAATCCTGCACTTCCATGATCTTCTACAGTGACTTCATATCCTTCTTGTGTCAAATTGTAAGACAACAATCGAGATAACGTTGATTCATCTTCTATGACCAGTAATCGTTTAGCCATGATAACCTCCCACAAGGGTTCGCATTTCATACATCAATGTCAGCATATCACTCTTATGTTAACCCTGTGTAAAATGATGTAATAAAATATCAAATATCTGGTTCATCCTCTTGTAACAACGGCAAATTGACAGTAAATGTTGTTCCAATATTAACTTCGCTTTCCACTGTTACAGTTCCGCGATGTAGATCAACAAGATGTTTTACAATCGATAATCCTAGCCCTGTACCACCTGAACTGCGTGAACGTGCTTTGTCTACTCGATAAAAACGTTCAAAAATACGTGGTAAATCTTTTTTGGGAATACCCATACCTGTATCTCTGACATGGAAAAGAATACGTTCTTCGCCGTTTTCTGATACTTGTTCTTCCACAGTTAATCTTACTTTACCACCGTCTTGAGTATAGTTTACCGCATTAGAGATCAAATTGACAAAAATCTGCCGTAATCGATCTTCATCAGCTTCCATAAACATTTCTTCAGGTACATTCATTTCCATCGTAATATTCTTTTTAGCTGCCGAAGAATTTAACATCTCTCGAATCGTATCAAAGAAAGGTTGTAAATGAATCGGTGAGAAATTCAGTGGCGAACGCTTTGATTCAATTTTGGATAATTCCAGAATATCTCCGATCAGACGGTTAAGACGTTCACTTTCATCATAAATAATTTGCAAAAAGGCGCGTGAAGTCTGTTCATCCTGTACACCGCCCCCTAATAACGTTTCAGCAAACCCTTTGACAGCAGCGATAGGTGTTTTCAATTCATGCGATACATTCGCTACAAATTCACTACGCATTCTTTCTAAACGACGAATATTGGAAATGTCTTGAATCAAAAACAGCATACCGCGATACGTATCATCATCTTCAAACATCGGTACACCATCGATCTGAATCAAGCGTGGCTCTGGATCATACAGGGTCTGTTCATCATGAATACGTTCTTTGCGGCGCAATCCTTCACCCAGTAACTTGGTCAATTCATAATGACGCTTTAACTCCTGATACGACTTACCAGTCAGACGCTTTGAACTCACTCCTAACACGTCTTCAGCAAAGCGATTCACCAGTGCTACATTTCCTAATGAATTGACCATCAACATACCGCCGGTCATATTAGCAAGCACACTTTGAAGCAAGTCTTCATTATCGCGAATAATTTTGAGTTGTTTCTCCAGACTATCCGCCATATTGTCAATCGCTTTACCTAATTCACCAATTTCATCACGTCGTTCTAAGCGTACTCGTGCTCCGTAATCAAGACGGGAAATACGATTGGCAACTACAGTGATATGTTCGAGAGGCTTAGTCAAGCCAGAAGCAACGCGATAACTTACAACAGCAGCGACTAGAAATAAAATCAATAAGCTAATGCCCATCACTGTCCAGGCATTACGTACACCTACTTCTACTGCTTCAAGACTCATCGATAAACGAATATATCCATCAAATAGATTGCCTGCTTGTACAGGAGCTGCGACGTATAGCATATTTTTGTCGAGTGTAGCACTGTAACGAATAGCACTGCCTACACCGCCTGTAGCAGCCGAGCGAATTTCTTCACGATCCATATGGTTGTTCATCGTATGCGGATCACTTTCAGAATCGCCGATAACAGTTCCATCTTTCTCAATAAAAGTCACTCGTGAATCGGTTAAATTACCAATCTGATGAGCTTCTTGAGAATAATATTGAAATACATCTTCAGAAGGCTGACCGTCTGTTCCTGTTGCTTTAAAATCAAATGTGGTTTCTAACAAACGGATCTCACGCACCATATTGTCTTCAAGTGTGGCAATATGTGAGCTTTTAAATATTTGTCCCATTGTGAGTGCTGCTGCTAGACCAAGTACACCAAGCAGTATCATCAGAATCAATGTCAGACGAATGCGGAAAGGCTTCATGCATCTCTTCCTTTACGATAATTTGAAATACGCATAAAAATAGAATATTGGAGTGTTGCCATCGGTTGTTGCAACATAATCCCGAGTACTACCGGAACCGCAGTCTGAGGGCTAAAATAAGCCATCGCAATCACCATCCCAACCGAGATATTACGCATACCTGAAGCATAGGCTAGCGTGACAGGCAATGTCTGCCCTTCTCCTTTGCGACGAAGGATAGCAGAAGCCACATAACCCAGTCCATAGCATAACGCAACCAGCACCAATACAGACGGTACCACTAACAATAGATCACGCCGTAATGATTGCAATTGAGGAGCGATTGCCGCTGCATTTAACAAAACAACCCCTGCAAAACACAATTTCGCTATCGGTTGAGTGATTGGAGCAGACCAGTCTTTGAATTTGCCGCCAGATATCTCGTATACTACCATACCTGCAAATGTAGGCAATACAATGAGTAATAATAAATCTTTGAACATATGTAAAGTATCGAACTGTATATCTGCACCGAAAAATACCTCGATCAACACCGGTACCACAAAAGGGCTAAGTGCTGAATCTACGATGACTAGCGTCAATGCTAACGCAACATTTCCAAAAGACATTCCTACCCATAATACAGAAGATACGCCTAATGGAATCGCTGCAAATAACACAAGCCCTACCGTATACGGTGAATCACTACCAAATAGCAACAATCCCAGTCCATACGCGATTAATGGAGCGGCAATATGTGCTAGTAATAAAGTGACAATAATCGGTGCAGGTCTGGTCAATACGCCTTTTAAATGCTGTCGTCCACAACCAAGTCCCATCACAAACGTAACATAAGCAAACAATCCTGGAATCCAACCGACAAAAGGTAATAATGGCTTGGAGATAAAGAATCCCAACACCAGTGTACAAGGAATAATCAAAAACATATACTTTTCAAAAAAACGAGTAAATCTAGCTGCCTGTTCTCTCATTATGTAATCGTCATCTCCAAAAGGTAACATATTTCACTGATATTCATTATTTATCATAACAAGTATTATCATACCAGAGGTTGTAGAATAAGTCCCTTTCAGAGATAATATGATAAGTTGTGGTATCCAAAAAAAGACGACAGAACAGGTGTATCGCTCCTGATCTATCGCCTTTATCTGTTTTGCATTTTATCAGCCTGTATCTGTAAATGTGTCTCTAACGCTATCTTCTGTCCAGATTAACCGTTAATGATCTCGCCACCGTTAACATGAATAATCTGACCACTTACATAAGAAGAATCTGTACTTGCTAGATAAACATAAGCTGGAGCGACTTCTTCCGGTTGACCCGGGCGCTTCATCGGTTGACTTGCTCCGAATTTGCTTACTTTTTCTTCATCAAATGAAGCAGGAATCAATGGTGTCCAGATCGGCCCTGGAGCAACTGCATTGACACGAATTCCTTTTTCTACGATATTCATTGAAAGTGCACGGGTAAAGGCTGTAATCGCACCTTTGGTTGAAGAGTAATCCAGCAATACTGGCTCACCACGATACGCTGTTACAGAAGTGGTATTGATGATAGTAGAACCTTCTTTTAGATGCGGAACAGCCGCTTTTGTAATAAAGAACATACCGAAAATGTTAGTACGGAAAGTACGTTCCAATTGCTCGGCTGTAATATCTACGATACTTTGTTGTACATGTTGTTCTGCTGCATTATTGACTACAATATCAAGCTTACCGAGTTCAGAGACAGTTTGTTCTACAGCTTGTTTGGCAAAAGATTCATCTCCTACATCACCTGGAAGTAGAATACATTTGCGCCCTTCTTGTTCTACAGCTTGTTTGGTTTCTTCTGCATCGCTGTGTTCGTCTTTGTAGACAATCGCTACATCTGCACCTTCTTTAGCATACAAGACAGCTACAGCACGACCGATACCGCTATCGCCGCCTGTAATAATAGCTACTTTATCTTTAAGCTTACCTGCTGCTTGATAGGCAGGAGCTTTATATTCTGGACGAGGAGTCATTTCCGATTCGATTCCTGGTTGTTTTTCCTGATGTTGTGGAGGTAATGTGTTTTCTTCGCTAGACATCATATATTCCCCTTTCAAATATAAAACTTGTCAATTGATCGAACGTATATATTCTTTTCTGTATACGACTGCTCTCACTTGTTGCTTACCGTCCATTATTACCACTGTCTATATATGTTTAAACATCTATTTTTTATAGTGTATTATGTATTAAAATTTAATATTTAGGGTAGTTATCCTATGTCTGTACAAATGAAACCTAGTGTAAAAAAAATCGCATCACCTGCCCATTATTAAGCGACAGTTGATGCGATTTTGTGTATATGTGTGTTATTCAATCCATCGATAAAGATGGTCTACTATGTGTGTTTTTCTACTATCATGTTATGCCTTTAAATAATATCGCGGAATACCATAAAGAAACTAATCACAACCAGACATATCGCCAACATCATACTTAATGAACGAATTTTACCGGTATGTGCTGTAATATTTTTATTTTCATTAATATCTGCTAATGCTAAACGCAAAGGCTTGCCCATAATACCACCGATTGCTGCAATTGCCAAAAATAATACAAATACTACAACCATCCAAGCGATAGAATAATTGCCTTTGGTCATTAAGTATCCACCTGTTAACAACTGTACAATTAAGCCAAATTGAGCTATTCGATTCAATGTACGAATCAGCTCAATACTGCCTGATTGTGCTTCTGCTGAACCATTTGCCAATTTACTTGTTACAACAGGTAAAAATAAGTAAAAACCCATCGATAACGCTCCCAAAATGTGTATAAATACTAATACTTCAGCCATGATAGAACCTCCTCTCTTTTGAGAAATCGCAGACCATCACTATTGCTCTGCTATACTTCATTATTTTAACGGATGATGATATGAAAATACATATTTTTGCCTTAATTTGATAAGTTCATGTGTCTAATCTTTGTCATATGAGTACCTATTGTGTCTATTTATATTTGCATATATGTACAACAAAAAAGGCTTCCACCCTATGTGGAAACCTTTTTGTTTATAGATTATACGTTAACGATCTGAAGCACGTTACGGACAGAATCAGCAGATTTATCAAGAGCAGCTTTTTCATCGGAGGTCAATTCCAATTCAAAGATTTTCTCGATCCCACCGCCACCCAAAATAGCAGGTACGCCCATAAAGAGATCATCATAACCGTATTCGCCTTCTAAATAAGCAATAATCGGTAAAATACGCTTTTTGTCTTTCAGAACTGCTTCTGTCATTTGTACAAGTGACGCTGCCGGCGCATAGTAAGCACTACCATTACCAAGCAGATTCACAATTTCGCCTCCACCTACACGAGTACGTTGTACAATTTCTTGAATACGTTCTTTGGAGATCAGGGTATCGATCGGGATTCCACCTACGCTAGAATAGCGTACAAGTGGAACCATATCGTCTCCATGACCACCTAGCACAAATCCGCGTACATCTTCGACCGATACATTTAATTCTTCGGCAATAAAAGTGCAATAGCGCGCTGTATCCAGTACACCGGATTGTCCAATCACACGATTTTTCGGAAATCCTAACGCTTGATAAGCTACATAAGTCATCGCATCTACCGGATTACTCAAAATGATCACAATCGCATCCGGTGAATATTGTTTGACTTGTTCACATACCGATTTGACGATTCCGGCATTCGTGTTAACTAGATCATCGCGGCTCATGCCTGGCTTACGAGCAATACCTGCTGTGATAATCACTACATCCGAAGATGCTGTATCCTCATAGTCAGATGTCCCTTTAATCTGGCTGTCAAACCCTTGTACAGGGCTTGCTTCCATCATATCGAGCGCTTTACCTTTTGTCGGGTTCTCCAACTGTGGAATATCAACCAGTACTACGTCACCAAGTTCCTTTTGAGCAAGCATCAAAGCTGTAGTTGCACCGGTAAAACCAGCACCGACCACTGTGATTTTTTTGCGCTTAATGACGGTCATAGGTTTATCCTCCTACATGTTTTCGATAATTTTGTCAGCAAACTCAGAACATTTCACTTCTGTTGCGCCATCCATCAGACGAGCAAAGTCATACGTTACTGTTTTGTTATTGATCGATTTTTCTAGACCTTTGTAAATCAATTGAGATGCTTCGTTCCATCCCAAGTGATCCAACAACATTACACCAGACAAGATAACAGAACCAGGGTTTACTACATCTTTGTCTGCATATTTAGGAGCTGTACCATGAGTTGCTTCAAAAATAGCATGTCCTGTTACATAGTTGATGTTAGCGCCCGGTGCGATACCGATTCCGCCTACTTGTGCAGCAAGAGCATCAGACAAATAGTCACCGTTCAAGTTCAATGTAGCAATCACATCAAATTCATTTGGACGAGTTAGTACTTGTTGCAATGCGATATCAGCAATTGCATCTTTTACGATGATTTTGCCAGCATCTTCTGCTGCTTTTTGCGCTGCATTTGCTTCGTCTGTACCTTTTTCTTCTTTGATCTTGTCATATTGTGCCCAAGTGAACACTTTATCTCCGAATTCTGCTTCAGCCACTTCATAACCCCAGTTTTTGAAAGCTCCTTCAGTAAATTTCATGATATTTCCTTTGTGTACCAATGTTACAGTTTTGCGGTTGTGGTCAATAGCGTATTGAACAGCAGCGCGAACCAAACGTTTGGAACCTTCTTCAGATACAGGCTTAATACCGATACCAGATGTTTCTGGGAAACGGATTTTGTTAACGCCCATTTCGTCTTTTAAGAATGCCAATACTTTTTTCACTTCTTCTGTACCTTCTTGGTACTCGATACCTGCATAGATATCTTCTGTATTTTCACGGAAAATAACCATATCTACCAATTCAGGACGTTTTACAGGAGAAGGTACACCGTCAAAGTAACGAACAGGACGAAGACATACATATAAGTCCAATTCTTGACGAAGAGCTACGTTCAATGAACGAATACCGCCACCGATAGGTGTAGTCAAAGGCCCTTTGATCGCTACAATATATTCGCGAATCGCTGTCAGCGTATCAGCCGGCAACCACTCATCGTATGTATTGAATGCTTTCTCTCCAGCAAATACTTCGTACCAAGCAATTTTTTTGGAACCGCCGTAAGCTTTTTCTACTGCTGCATCCAATACACGTACAGATGCTTTCCAGATATCGCGTCCTGTACCATCACCTTCAATAAAAGGGACGATCGGGTTATTAGGTACGTTAAGAACTCCATTATCAATTGTGATTTTCTCACCAGTAGTAGGTAATTCGTATTTTTCAAACTTAGGCATAATCATGTTCCTCCTTAAGGGATATGGCTGTGACATTGTCAGAGAAGGCGTTTACACATGAGGAAAAGAAACTTTGAATAAATTATACGTCTGAGTATAATGTACTCACTCGTTTCTTCTCATTTCATAGGCACGATACAATCCTTTTGTATATGCTCACCTTCACAGACATGCACAGTTCTGTATTTTATTTTACCAGACGTTGGGTCATATGAGAAATATCTACTTGTCGAACGCTAAAAATTAATGATTAGCGTTGCTCAATTGGAACGTATTTTTGATCAACCGGCCCTACATACTCTGCACGAGGACGGATAATACGGTTGTTTTCGTATTGTTCCAAAATATGTGCAGACCATCCAGATACACGACTAATTGCAAAAATAGGTGTGAACAAGTTACGCGGAATGCCTAGCATTGTATAGACAGAAGCGGAATAGAAATCAACATTTGGTTTCAATCCTTTGCTACCTGTTACAATTTCTTCGATCCGAATACACATTTCGTATAGACTGAGATCGTTGTTCATTTCGCCTAGTTCTTTGGACATTTTTTGCAAATGCTTGGCACGAGGATCACCATTTTTGTATACGCGGTGACCAAAGCCCATGATTTTGACTTTGTTATCGAGTTGTTCTTGGATATAACTTTCTAGACGATCCATCGAACCGATCTCTTCTAACATTTTCATAACAGCTTCATTTGCTCCGCCATGTAGTGGCCCTTTAAGCGCACCAATCGCTGAAGTGATACCGGAATGAATATCAGACAAAGTCGCTACTGTTACGCGAGCAGCAAAAGTAGACGCATTCAATTCATGATCTGCGTGCAATACAAGCGCTTGATCTAATGCTTTAACTGCTGTGTCTTCAGGCTCTTCACCATTTAACATATACAAGAAATTATGAGCAATCGATACGCCTTTTTTAGGAGCAACTGGCTCTTTACCAGCAGCAATACGTCCAAGAGCGGCTACGATAGCTGGCAATTGTGCTTGTAATTTTACTACTTTTTTATGGTTCGCTTCTTGGCTCATATCTTCAGCTAGATCATCATATAGAGCAAGAGCAGAGATCGCACTACGAAGAGCTGCCATCTGATTCATATCTTTAGGATAAAGTTTCATTTGCGCAATCAATGGTTCCGGTAAGGTAGCATATTCATCTAGATCTTTTTGCAATTGATCTAGCTCTGCTTGATTTGGAAGTTTACCAAACCACAACAAATAAGCCACTTCCTCAAAACTTGCGTTCACTGCTAGATCATCGATATCGATTCCGCGGTATGTAAGTACACCGTCGACGATAGAACTGATCGATGAGCTTGCTGCAACAACGCCTTCCAATCCTTTAGTAGCTGTCATATTACTGTCTCCTTTGCAGAACGGAATGATTGAGATTTTGCCCATTTTTGGGAATGAAAACATTTACATTTTTAAATATGGAAAATTTTAAAAAATAGATATTGAGGTCCCTCCCAATTGTTGAAAAGAGTTCTAATGATCCAAACACCTACCATTAACCTTCCAAGGACCTTCACTCATCATACTTTATTTTGACGGAGTTGTGAACAAAATGAAGACTGTTTGTGACATTAAATTGTTTTATCAGCTTCATAAGAATTTTTTTGTAACCCTTTACATTATCAATTATAAGCCCTTTCGTTTCAAAAGTCTTGTCTGTCGTTTAACATCATATATATGATGCTGATTACATAATTACTATATTGAACATAAGGAGATCAATTCATTGAATATTATGATCCGTAATCGGATTTTACGTGGGATATGGGTGCTTGTAGCAATTATTATTACTGCGATTGCTGTACGTTATCTTTTTCCACTTCTGTACCCATTATTGCTTGCATGGTTATTTGCTTATGCTATGAATCCGCTCGTTCGGCTTCTACAACATCGTGCTCACTTTCCACGTTGGCTCGCGGTTTCGATCTCATTACTTGTTTATTTTGGTGGATTGTTAGCGCTTCTGTCTTTTCTGGTGACAAGATTGGTTCAACAAACGATCACATTGATGCAAACGTTCAATGATCATATGGATAGTTGGCGTAAAATGTTGGTTGGTTGGACTAAAAATGATAGTCTGCAAAATATCACCAATCAAATTAACGGCTTTCTCAAAGACACTCCTTATGGAGATACGATCAATAATAATCTTGATCAGACGACTCAAAGTCTTTCCAGTACAATCAGTGGCATTGTCACAGCGATTCTTAATTATTTACTGGATTTTTTAACCGCACTACCTAACTTCGCCTGGATTATTGTCGTGATTGTATTGTCCGCCTTTTTTATCAGTAATAGCTGGGAAAAACATACACGTATTGTAGCTGGGTGGTTTCCTTCCAATATTAGATTGACTATGGTTACAATTTGGCGGGATTTGCAAAAAGCATTGTTCGGGTACATCCGTGCTCAATTTATTCTAATTTCAATTACAGGTATTATTGTGATTATTGGACTGTTTATTTTACGAGTCGAATCTGCTCTATTGATTGGTCTACTGATCGGGGCTGTCGATCTACTGCCTTATCTCGGGGTAGGAATTGTGATGATCCCCTGGGCGATCTATAACTTTATGAGCGGCGATCTAAGTCTGGGGATTGGTCTAAGTATACTTTATGTTGTTGTATTGATTGTACGGCAGATTATGGAGCCTAAAGTGTTAGCAAGCAGTGTAGGTCTTGATCCTTTAGCTACTCTAATCAGTATGTTTGTCGGACTCAAATTATTCGGAGCACTGGGTCTATTGATCGGGCCGGTTACACTGGTGATTGTCTCTGCTCTTAATCGTGCGAATGTTTTTCGTGATTTACGTAACTATATTGTGAATGGTAAAGCACGATAAATCATGGCATCATGAAGCAGAATCAATATCTCAACAACATATTTTCACATTTCCATATTAGAAATAGATACGCTTATATCCTCAAAATATACGAAAACAGGCAGTCCTTTAGAAGTAAATATCTAAAGGACTGCCTGTTTGTTATAGTCGATTGCTATCCTCATATGAATCGCATATCAGTCTGAATAATCATTAAAGCTTGTTCACTTATTGACCGCCACGATGAATCGTAATACTGCCTTTTTTCATCCGCTTCTCTATCCAGCGCAATAACAGATTACGATAAATAGGACGTGTTAATGGAAAAACAAGTGTAAACCCGACAATATCCAAAATAAAGCCCGGCAATACTAGCATCACGCCACCTACAAATATACATAGGCCGTCTAACATCCGTCGTCCCGGTGGTTCGCCAGCATCCATTTGCTTTTTGGTATCTTCGATCACTTTACGTCCTTCAAATCTCATCATTAATATACCTACCAGTGAAGTGGTCAGCAAAAGAATAAGTGTATTCCAGCCACCTATCCATTCAATCATCTGTAAAAAAACATACCATTCTAGGAGCGGTACGATAATAATAAATGCAATAATCCATTTGCCGATTCCTTTACCCAAACGTACCTCTCCTTTCTCGATCCAACCCGACTACATCTGTAAAGATTCTACAAGTGCATAATACAACGCGGGCACTTGTTTATCAAGTCGCACAGGCTTGAAGTCTTTATTAACCCAGACATGTCTGGTAGAACCGCTAGTCAAAGGTTCGCCGGGTAACACATCATCTGTTTTGAAAATAGGACGTTCTCCCGAAGATGATGAATCTCCAACAGAAGTATCATGCTCATCTAGTAAGTGAATTTTATATTCATAATCAATCCGCAGCTTAGAAAACTCTGTTATACGGGTATAGATTGCTACACGATCATCATATCTTGCTGGATGTCCATATGACAGTGACGCATCGATTAATGGTAATAATAATCCTGCGGCTTCCATATCCCTATAACGGAATCCCAGATCCCGAATCATTTCAGTACGTCCTAATTCAAACCAGTTCAAATAATTGGTATGATACACCACACCCATAGGGTCATTTTCTTGATAACGTACACGAAACGAAATACCATGCCAGTCGCTAGGTAAATGTAATTGTTCTTTTGCCATTATGCTGTACCTCTACTTTCATTTCAAAATGTAACTATCTTTATAAAAACCATCAAAAAAAGCAATGGAATGATCCACTGCTTTCTCTGATGTCATGCTATCTTGCTATACGTTGATATAAAATTATGATTTAGCAGGCATTTGAGCCACTTTGATTAAGTTCGTAGAACCAGATTGACCCAAAGGAATACCCGCTGTAATAACAACCAAATCGCCTTCTTTTAGTAGACCTGAATCATGTCCACCTTGCAAAGCAATTTCAAACAACTCATCTGTAGAATGAGCTTGTGTACCTTTAACAGGCAATACACCCCATGCTAGAGAAAGACGACGCATCGTTTGATCCAATGTTGTTACTGCGATGATTGGAGATTGAGGACGGTATTTAGAAACCGTACGTGCAGTATGACCGGATTCTGTAGAAGAAATGATCGCTGCTGCGTTCAAGTCCATAGCAGAGTTCGTTACTGATTGGCTGATTGCTTCTGTTACTGTTGTTTGTTGAGCATGAGTTTGTTTTAAGAACAATTCGTGATAGTTCAAAGCAGACTCTGCTTTTTCAGCGATACGAGACATTGTCAATACAGATTCCACCGGGTATTTACCAGCAGCCGTTTCACCAGAAAGCATGATTGCATCTGTACCATCAAAAATAGCGTTCGCTACGTCACTTGCTTCAGCGCGAGTAGGACGCGGGTTGCGTTGCATCGAATCCAACATTTGTGTAGCTGTAATGACTGGTTTACCTACGCGATTACATTTTTCGATCATGCGTTTTTGTACCAATGGTACTTCTTCCGCAGGAATTTCTACGCCCAAGTCACCACGAGCAACCATCAAACCGTCAGAAACAGCAAGGATTTCATCCAAGTTGTCTACACCTTGTTGGTTTTCAATTTTAGAGATGATGTGGATATGGCTACCACCTTTGCTCTCTAACAATTGACGAATTTCAAGAACATCGCTTGCTTTACGTACAAAAGAAGCCGCGATAAAGTCTACACCCTGCTCGATACCGAAGATAATATCGTTAGCATCTTTTTCTGTAATACCTGGAAGTGAAATATTTACTCCTGGTACGTTAACGCCTCTACGACTTTTGATTTGTCCACCGTTAACGATACGGCATTTAATTTCAGTGCCTTGAATTTCAACAACAGTCAAACCGATCAAACCATCATCGATCAAAATCGTTGAACCGACTTCAACGTCACTTGGAAGATCTTTGTAAGTAACGTGCATACGGTGTTGGTCACCCAAAATGTCTTCTGTAGTCAAAGTTACATATTCATCTTGAACCAATTCAACTGGCTCTTCTTTAAATTTACCCGTACGGATTTCAGGACCTTTGGTATCCAGCAGGATGGCTACTGTTTTACCTAGTTCTTTGCTAGCTTGTTTAATGTTTTTAACGCGGTTACCATGCTCTTCAAAATCACCATGAGAAAAGTTAAGGCGAGCTACGTTCATACCTGCCATAATTAATTTCTTTGTGTTTTCTAAAGATTCACTTGCCGGTCCGATCGTACATACAATTTTAGTTTTACGCATAATTGATTTTCCTCCGTTTTTAAAGGTCTCTCTTTATTTTGTTTTCCCAACATGACTTGCCGAAACCATTCAACAAGCCCCAACAATTAAATCTACTACAGTTTGCTTACTTTGTATAGAAGATTGTCAAAATTCCTCAGAAATTGTGGAAATGCTATCTTACGAATGACGCTTGGAACGCGAAGATTTCGTAACCGCTTTTTCTTCTTCATTCACCAGTATAGGCTCCACATCAGATTGCAACTCTTCTTGAGGTTGATCTTCTATATTGACTTCCGATCTACTCGCAGGCAATGTTCCCATCGCTTGCTCTGTAAATTCACCGATTTTGCGGAATTTCTGATAGCGATCTTCAATCAACGCTTCTGCACTCATTTGAGAAAGTTCCCGCAAATGAACAAGCAGATGTTTTTTGATCGCTTCGCCTGTTTCTTCGTAATCTTTGTGCGCTCCACCACGAGGTTCAGGAACGATATCTTCGATGACTTCCATCCGTAGCAAATCTTCCGCTGTAATCTTCATCGCTTCCGCAGCTTGATCGGCTTTGGATGCGTCTTTCCAGAGGATCGATGCTGCACCGTTTGGCGAAATCGCCGAATAAATCGCATTTTCTAACATAAGTACACGGTTACCTACACCAAGTGCCAGCGCACCGCCACTACCGCCTTCTCCGATGACTACACAGACTACAGGAACACGTAATTTTGCCATTTCCCATAGGTTGCGAGCAATCGCTTCAGACTGTCCGCGTTCCTCTGCTGTATTACCCGGATAAGCACCCTTGGTATCAATAAATGTAATAATTGGACGTCCAAATTTCTCAGCTTGCTTCATCAGGCGCATCGATTTACGGAATCCTTCAGGATGCGGACTGCCAAAAAAGCGAGCAATATTGTCTTTGGTATCTTTTCCACGTTGATGACCAATAATCGTCACAGGATGACCATCCAATTTGGCAATACCACCAACAATCGCTAGATCATCGCCATACATACGATCACCATGCAACTCCATAAAATCACTAAAAACGATCGAAATTAAATCGAGTGATGTAGGACGTTGTTGATGTCGTGCCAGATGCATTTTCTGTGCCGGTGAAATCTGAGTATATATTTCACTTTCCATTTGACGATAACGTTCTTCCAAACGTGTAATCTCATCGTTGAAATCTATTCCTTTTTCTTGTCCGAATTGCTTTAACTCGTCAATTTTTTTGCGCATTTCAACGAGAGGCATTTCAAAAGGCATTTCTCCTGCCACTTAAAATCCCCCTTTTCCACTGTGAAAATCTAATAATTGAGACAAAGTAGACTTCATCTCTTTGCGGTGAATCACCATATCTAATTGACCATGTTCCATATTGAATTCTGCTGTCTGGAAATTCTCCGGCAATTTCTGGCGAATCGTCTGTTCAATTACGATACGTCCAGCAAAACCAAACAATGCTCCTGGTTCAGCAATATTGACATCTCCAAGCATTGCAAAGCTGGCAGATACCCCGCCCATCGTAGGATCGGTAATAACAGAGACATACAATCCTCCGTTTTCTTGAAAACGAGCTAATGCTGCACTGGTTTTAGCCATTTGCATTAGACTCAAAATACTTTCCTGCATTCGCGCTCCACCCGAAGTCGAGAAAATAATCATCGGAATCTTACGCGCATCTGCATGTTCAATCGCACGAGTAATCTTTTCGCCTACAACCGAACCCATACTGCCGCTAAAAAAGTCAAAGCTCATTACAGCCAGTACTGCCGGTTGACCATCAATTAGACCTTCTCCTGTAATTACAGCATCACGCAGACCAGAGTTCATTTTCTGTTGCTCTAGCTTGCTTGCATATCCAGGAAATTTCAAAGGGTCTTTGGACTCCATACGAGCATCCATTTCTGTAAACTGTCCATCATCTACAGTCATCATAATACGGTCAATTGCATTGAGGCGCATATGGTAACCACAATTAGGGCAGACTTTCAGGTTTTTCTCCAGTTCTTTACTGTAATGAATCGTGCCGCATTTGCTACACTTATTCATCAAGCCTTCTGGAATCTCACGCTTAGGACGCTCTTGCTGTTCTTCGGTAGACTCTGTGTCATTCCCCCAACGTTGGGATGGAATGGTCGCATATTTTTTTTTCTTTTGAAATAAATCTCTAAACACAACTACACCTCTCCAGCCATATACGTATTCCTCAACTAATGGAATTCATATCATATATTATTCACTTATACCGAGCCTAATTGGACTTAAAATGTTCACAAAATAATTGCAGTGCTTTAAGCCCACATAATGGGATAATGATAACATACCACACTTTTTTATCGCAACAAAGATACATAAAGATAAATTGGCACATTGACGGGTTGACAATCAATGTGCACTAGCATTTTAGACTTATTTGACTTTGACAGTTCCTTCGCCTAACATCTGCTCCATTTCTTGGAAAAGTTCTGGTGAAGGCTTGATACTATAGGTTTCACTGAGATCGAATAACTTTTGCGTTTCCTCGTAAAATAGTAATGTACCTACAGGCCCAGCATGACTGGCTAGCAGTTGTTTGAGAGCTGCTAATTTATCTGCTTGTTGAGATTCTTTGGTGATTTTGATAAATACGCGTTGCTTCGCTACCGGTTCAGGATGTCGATCAGTATGAGGAGCATCGTTAACCACACTTGCTACACCACCACCGGATGAAGCAGGTACTGTCTCTTGCTCAGGAGCTACTTTTTGGGTAGACGTTGTACTTTTGGTATAAGGCTTAGCAGTCGAATCGGATGTTGATTTGCTAGTCTGCTTGGTCTGCGCGGAAGCTTTATTTTTGGCAATATGCATCCGTTGGCGAGCTCTAGTCGCTAATTCGCGTGCTGTTTCTGCGCTAAGGGTCGCTACTTCTTCAGCTAACAATTTGAATCCTTCGTCTTCTTTTTGCAATTTCCCCCGTACACTGAGCAGTAATCCTTTATCAACAATAGTGCTACTTTTACGCCATACTTCCGGGAAAAGAACGACTTCGCATCGTTCGATCTGATCTTCTAGTTCCATAAATGCCATCGATTTACCTTGCTTCGTGGTAATCGTTTTGAGCGATACGACCATACCAGCTACCGCTACTATACTTTCATCTTCGCCTTCATGTAGATTCATCAAGCGTGATAATCCTGTATCTTCGATCACTTGCTCGTAATCATCTAATGGATGACCAGATAAATACAGACCCAATAATTCACGTTCAAATTCAAGCTGTTCTCCAGTCGTATAAGGCGCTACATCAGGATAAGATACTTCCCAATTATGCGTTTCTACAAATCCCAGATCAGCAAACATTTCGATCTGCAATTCTTCACGTTCTTTACGCCATTTTGCCGCTTCTTTGATCGTGTCATCCAGCATTGTAAGTAACTGTGCACGATGCCCGGGTAGGCTATCAAAAGCTCCTGCTTGAATCAACGACTCAATCACGCGTTTGTTACAAGCTTTGGGATCAACACGACGGCAAAAGTCGATCAGGCTATCATAAGGACGATCTTGCCGTTCTTTGATAATGCTGTTGATCGCTTGTGTGCCGACATTTTTGACTGCACCAAGACCAAAGCGAATATTACCTGTAAGTGAAGCTTTAGATTTCGCTGAATCTGCTGATTTCAAGTGATCGTTAGTAACTTGATGTTCTGAATCATGTTCTGCGATTGCACTATCTGATGATGCAGCTTCTTTGGCTAATAATTGTTGTTCTAATTCCTGTTGCATCGCTACCGTTACTGGTGTAAATGTAACTCCGCTCGTATTCACATCAGGTGGCAATACATCAATACCGATACGACGACATTCCAACACATATTCGGCGACTTTGCGATGTGTGCCCATTACTGCTGTTAACATAGACGCGATAAATTGCACCGGATAATGCGCTTTGAGATAAGCGGTCTGGAAAGCAAGTACACCATATGCCGCAGCATGTGCTCGTGGGAATCCATAATCTGCAAATCGTACGATCATATCGTAGACTACATTGGCTTCTTCTTCGGTGTAGGACTGTTCTATACTTCCTTTGACAAAATGAACCCGTTCTTCATCCAAAATCTCACGCTTTTTCTTCGAGACGGCGCGACGTAGCAAATCAGCTTCCGCCAATGTAAAACCAGCCATCTGAGAAGCAATCTGCATAATCTGCTCTTGATATACAATAATGCCATACGTATCGCTAAGAATCGGCTCCAAATCAGGATGTGGATATTCTGGAATCGTGCGACCATGCTTGGATTCAATATATTTAGGAATAAAGTCCATCGGACCCGGACGATACAAAGCCACGACCGAGACAATATCTTCAAAAGCAGTCGGTTTGAGATCGCGTAACACCCGTCTTACGCCCGGTGATTCCATCTGGAATACGCCCATCGCATCACCTTGACTAAGCATTTCATAGGTCTGTGGATCGTTATCTTCAATCTGAGAAAAATCAACTGGATGCCCTTCTTGTTCTTCGATCCATGTCATACAGCGTTCCATAATCGATAATGTACGTAAACCTAGAAAATCCATTTTGAGCATTCCGATCGATTCTAGACTTTCCATCGGATATTGAGTCAAGACAGCAATCTCGCTACCTTCTTGAATCGGAACAATATCCGTTAGTACACCGCTCGAAATAACAACGCCTGCCGCATGAGTAGAAGCATGACGTGGCATACCTTCCACTTTGAGTGCAGTATCAATCATTTCACGAACAGGTGCAGACTTTTGATAACGATCACGTAATTCAGGCACTTGATCTAATGCTTTGCTGATCGTCATTCCGACTTGTGCCGGAATTAACTTGGCAGCTTTGTCTGTATCTGCATAGGGAACATTGAGTGCTCGTCCTACATCTCGTACTGCTGCACGCGCAGCTAATGTACCGAATGTAATAATCTGTGCCACATGATCTCTTCCATATTTGGAAACGACATATTCGATCACTTCATCACGACGTAAATCACTAAAATCGATATCAATATCAGGCATAGTTATCCGTTCAGGATTAAGAAAACGCTCAAATAGCAATTTATACTTGATCGGATCGACATTGGTAATTTCCAGTACATAAGCAACCAGACTACCTGCGGAAGAACCCCTTCCTGGGCCTGTTACAATACCTTGAGAATGCGCATATTTCATAAAATCCCATACAATCAGGAAATAATCTGCAAACCCCATACTGCCGATCACTTTCAATTCATAACTTAATCGTTCTTCGATTTTCTGACGTTCTTGAGGATCATTCCAGTAGATCGTATCTTGATAACGTTGCTCTAATCCTGTACGGCATAATTGCTCCAGATAACGTTCAGGTGATAGCTCATCAGGAATCGGATAATACGAAGGTAGCAATGACTCTCCAAAAGTCAGTTCTAATTCACAACGATCTGCAATCACTGTTGTATTGGTTATCGCTTCAGGAACATGACGGAACAATGATTCCATTTGCTGGCTGTCTTTGAGATACAACTGATTGGTTGGAATCCGAAAACGACCTTCATCATCCATCGTTTTACCTGTACCGATACAGATCAAAACATCCTGTGTTTTGGCATCTTCTTCGGTTAGATAATGCACGTCATTGGTCGCTACCAGTGGAATATGAAGTTCTTTGGCAAGATCGATCAATAACGGCATGACTTTTTTCTGTTCAGGAATATGATGGTCTTGCAATTCTATATAGAAATCTTCACCAAAAATAGCTTGATAACGAAGAGCGGCTTTTTTGGCTTCTTCTGGTTGTTCATGTAATAAATGTTGCGGAATTTCTCCTCCAAGACAAGCGCTCAGGCAAATAATCCCTTCATGATACTGCTGTAACACTTCAGCATCTACACGAGGTTTGTAATGGAATCCTTCTAAATGTCCAATCGAACTCAACTTCATCAGATTGCGATAACCGGTTTCATTTTTGGCTAACAATAATAAATGGTGAATCGGTTGGTCTTTACGTGCTGCCTTTTCTTTGCGTGATCCAGCAGTATAATACACTTCGCAACCTATAATAGGCTTAATCCCATGTTGCTTACATGCTTTATAAAATGGAATCGCTCCGTACATTACACCATGATCGGTAAGTGCCAGTGCTTTCATACCTGATTCTGCGGCCTGGCTAACAAGATCCCTTATGCGCGCAGCCCCGTCCAGTAGACTGTATTCGCTATGCACATGCAGGTGAACAAATGGGGTCATACGCTTCCCTACTTTCAGCAAAATTATTTATGTGTACATCGTATTTTGATATTTATTCATTACTTCTTATTTTATCATACCCGTCAATAAATCATGCATCTGTTCTTTAGATAGTATAGAGGTTACGCCTATTTCGACATATGCTGACAAAAAATCTAAACTTATCACAGAAACTGCCGATAAACGTATCAATGTCAACTTTATTTGATTTCATTCATCGGGGGAAATAATAATGAAAAAGCAACTGATTATGATTATGTCATTAATCGCACTTATTCCGTTACTGGTTTACGGAACATTCAGTCTGATCACTACAAGCAATAAAATCGAAAAAGATGCTTACAGCATGAACGAACAGAATGTCAATCTAGTGCTTCAAAAAACAACAGCTTTGATTAATTCGGAAATTGAAATGTTGCAACAATTATCTGAAAATCCAGAGTTTAAAGATTATACACCACAGCAATTACCACAAGTTAAAAATTTATTATCATCGGTTGGCAAATTACATCCTGAAATTCAAGCGATTATCTTCACTGCTACCGACGGTCAACAAATCGCTAAAAGTTCCGATGGAGATTTGACCAATACCAGTGATCGTGATTATTTCAAACAATTGATAGCGACTCAAAAACAAGTAATTTCCGATATTTTGGTCAGTAAAACGAGCGGAAAAAAGATCGTTACTCTTGCTTACCCCGTATTCGATACAACTAACACACTTAGTGGCATGGTTCAAGTGACATTGCCTTTAGATAATATGAGCACATACGCCAAAGAATTTTCTACAAATGGTCAGACTGCTTATATTGCAGACCGTACAGGAACGATTCTTGCGCATCCTGATGCTAATTCATTAGATAAAGATATCAAAGATACCCCTTCTTTCCAAAATGCTTCTCAAGGCACACCAGGCACATTATCGTATGGTGAGAAATCAGACCGAGTGTTAGTGTCTTACGCTAAAGATCCTTTAACCGGATGGAGCATATTTAGCGAAAAGCCATATAATTTAATTATGGCAGATTCCACTATTCTATTCCGCAACAGTATTATTATTCTGGTCATTTCTCTTATTCTAGCGATTATCGCTGGTTATATTTTCTCTACTCGCCTAACCAAACCTATTATGCAACTTGTCAAAGTGACTGAAGCCGTAGCGAAAGGCGATCTGACTTCTACATGGGATATCAAATCCAAACACGAGATTGGCGCATTATCTACAGCACTGGCTACAATGACCAACAGTCTGCGTGAAATGGTGTCTCATTTGAAAGATACTTCACTTCATCTTGCTTCTTCTTCAGAACAATTAACAGCAAGCGCTGGCGAAACGTCCAATGCTTCTCAACATATTGCACTATCTATTCAAGAAATGGCAGAAGGATCAGAGCGTCAAACAGAATACGTCAGTCATACATCAAATACAGTCAATCAAATGGCAGACGGTATTCAAGGCATAGCAAGCAGCGCTCATGAAGTAGCATCCAAAGCAGTAATGGCTTCTGAAAAAGTAAATGAAGGCGATACTGCTCTCAAAGCAGCAGATAGCGAAATCAGTAAATTGAAATTTATTTTCGGAGAACTTTCCGGTTCGGTTCATAGTCTAAACAATCATTCTGAAACGATTGGACAAATTGTTAATGTAATCGCACAGATCGCTAAACAAACCAATCTATTATCACTTAATGCAGGTATTGAAGCCGCTCGTGCTGGAGAACATGGTAAAGGGTTCAGCGTAGTAGCTAAAGAAATTCGTAACTTAGCTGATGAAGCTTCGTCTTCTGCAAGTCAGATCAGTGCGCTAATCGATAGTATTCAATCTGAGATTCATACGGTTGTAGATCGTACTGAAGCAGGTTCACAAGAGGTGTTGCAAAGTATCTCGGCTGTGCATACGGCGGAACAATCATTCAGTCTGATTCGTCAGTATGTGCAAGAAGTGACTTTTAATATTCAAAGTGTATCGGATGCTTCATCTACACTTTCTAAAGGAACAGAGCAAGTGATCCGTTCGGTTCATCAAATGTCTGATATTACAAATACTTCAGTAGGTGAGATTGAATCGGTATCTGCTGCAACCGAGCAACAATTAGCGACAATGGAAGAAATTGCTGCTTCTTCTGCGGTATTGTCTGATGTAGCTCAAGAATTAAAAGGCATGGTCGAGAAATTCCAAGTCTGATCATGTGTGTGTAAATCATAAGATGTAGGATAGATATAATATATAAAAAAAGAAGCGCTACAGATGGTGATGCTGTCTGTAGTGCTTCTTTTTTTAGTGTTTGACGCTTATGATGCCAAGCGCTTAATGTAAGATATTTTGCTTTGCAAAAATCACTTTTCTATTGAAATTGGGTCGCGCTTATAATGCCAAGCGTTTAATGTAAGATATTTTGCTTTGCGAAAATCATTTTTTTATTGGACTGGGTCGCGCTTATAGTGCCAAGCGCTAGGTAGCACTTATAATGCCAAGTGCTAGTGGTCAATAGATTGTAAGGTTAGGATACATTTGGCTACAGGAAGGTCGTCGTACGACATTTGAATTTCTAGCTTGCATGTACGGCGACTGGATTCTAAAATGATCGGGCGAATGACTACAGCATCTTCAATCTGGATCGGACGTAGAAAATAAGTGCTCATATTGTCCAGTACATAATCGCATCCACTCAGCAATTTGGCTGTACGTGTAGCGGCTTGAATCATCACTGTTGTCAGTACGCCTTCTGAGATTGTACCCAAATCAGTTGCCATCTGCGGAGTGATAAAGCCATGGAATACGATTCCACCATCTTCATCTTTTTCTTCCGCAAATCCGTTCCAAATTAAATGATCGAATGTCTCGCCTGTACCTGCATTAGGTTGTTGCTGTGCATCTCTCATCGCTTGCAACACTTCATGACGGGTTACAGTACTGATCAATTTGCGATTACGATCTACAATGGGTAAAAAGTCGACCCCTTCCCACATCATCGTCTGTGCTGCTGAAGCGAGCGAAGTCTGTAGCGTTGCTGTTATCGGGCGACGAATTAATACTTTTTCAATCGGCTGTTCCGGTGTCAATTCTTCGATCTCTTTTCGTCCGACGATACCGATGACCCGGTTCCATTCATCGACAACAGCTAATCGGACATAACCTGTTTTTTCTGTCATTTCACGAAAATCTTGAGCGGTGCTAGAAGCTTTGAGTACTTCTGGCTTTGGCTTACCTGCAATAATATCTTCAACCAGCATAATTTTCTTTTTGATCATTCGATCAAAGATCGCGCGGTTAATCATAGAAGCGACGGTAAATGTATCATGACGGGACAAAATAATAGGCAAATCACATTCATCTGCCAAAGCTTTCACTTCTGCGCTTGTGCCGAATCCTCCGGTAATCAAAACGGCTGCGCCATGTTCCAGTGCAAGCGAATGAGCATCTTCGCGATTACCCACAATCAATAAGCTTCCTGCTTCTACATAACGCATCATCGCTTCGACTTTCATCGCCCCGATTGCATATTTAACAAGTGTTTTATTAAGACCATCACTTCCGCCAAATACTTGACCACCGACAATCTCAGCCACATCTGCAAAGGTAAGTTGTTCAGAGATACCGCGAGGTTTCTTTTCTACACGTATCGTACCTATACGTTCACGCGTCACTACAATTCCCATATTTTCAGCTTCTTTGACTGCTCGATAAGCAGTGCCTTCGCTCACTCCCATATGTTTGGCTAGTTTGCGAACAGAAATTTTGCTACCGACTTGTAGCTTTTCAATATGTTGTAATAACTGCTCATGCTTTGTAATCGTCTCATCCTGTTCTTCCAACTGTAACACCACCGTTCTTGATCTGTATCACTCTTATTTGATTATAGCACAAAAACAAGCGCCTCCAACCATAGATATCTGGCTAGAGGCGCTTGAGATGGCGCTATTTTGATATATTATTTTAACAGAAGTACATCTATCTCCAATAATATATACTTTAAATTTGTATTAATTATCAACCTGTTATAATTGATAATCGTTATAGATTAAAACAGATCATAACGAATTATGCGTTTTCGCCGCCGTATAGATCGCTCAAGCTTTCTGTAATAATTTTGTTGATATCTTCAATAATCACGCTCAAACGTTGCTCTGCATCGAACAAACGACGGATATTCAAGTTTAAGTTTAACACTTCAAAAACTTTTTCCATTTGTTCCATTTCTTCTGGATTCGGCATATCTCCAGACATCATACGTTGTTGAACTTCCATTTGACGCGTACGGAAATCATCTAACATACGTTTGCTTTCTGGATCATTTTCGATCAGCTTCATAGCTGCTGTAATATCTTCTACTTCTTTACTCTCGCGGATCGATTTCGATAGTTCGTTAGCTTTGTCATAAATATTCATTATTGTATCCCTGCTTTCTTTGATATCATTTTTATATTGTACCCAATCATTGGCGATTTGAACTTTTACTAGAGTAACTGATTTGTTAGCAGAAGTAAAATAAGGTCAAATAAGCTTAAACCATTCTAGTGATTATTCTGCTTGATCATATAAGGTAATCAATTGATCAAACGAAGTAATAATTACGTCAGAACCTTCCAACTCGGATGTATCTCCAAAGTCTGCATAATTGCATCCGATCACGACTTGACCGTTCTTTTTGCCTGCTTCTACGTCTGAAGAGCGATCTCCCACCATCCATGCTTCTGTCACCTGATGCGTTGTAAGCAATAGTTTGACCAGATCGACTTTGGAAGCGGTATTATATTCGCCAGCGCTGTATACTCCTTCTAGTAAAGGAGATAATTGATGAACTTCAGCCGCTCCTTTAACATAACCTTCCAGACCGTTACTTGCTACAAATAAACGTACTCCTTGATTATGCAAATATTGCAACGTTTCGTTAACCTGTGGATACATTGCAGAGATTCCTGCTGCCATCTCATCTAGTTGCAGTTGTAGTAACAATTCATTCGCTCTTGCTACTGTAGGAGCACCTGCACCTGGAATTACACGCGCCCAGATATCTTCAAGCAACATTCCCAGGCAGCTCAAAATAATCTCTTCCGGTGGTGTTTCTCCATCATACAGACCTTCTTGCTTTAAAATTTCAAACGTTTTGTGATACGCAGGAATAAGCACTGTCTCTGTCTGAAAAAGTGTACCATCCATATCAAACATCATTGCTTGAGGCTTGCGTAACTTCGGCTGTTCATTCATTCCACGTAACTCCTGTCTATGTATGATGGGCAGCATTACACTGCCCTTATATCATTGCTTATTGTATAGATTGAGTCTGGATCAAAGGACAACTCTTTAATCTGAATCGTCCTCATTTTCTTCATCATTGGTAATCTCAGGAACAGGATAGATACGCACACGCATAATACGTAAACGCTCGGCTTCAGCCACTTCAAAGGTTACCCCATCAATTTCTACTTTACCGCCTGTTTCCGGCACACCTTCAAGCTCTTTAAACATCCATCCACCGATCGAATCGACTTCATCATCATCGATTTCTACACCGCTTAGTTCATTTACATCTTCAATCAACATTCGTCCATCGACCGAAATCGTATCTCCATCTCGCTCCATATCAGGACGTTCATCTTCAAATTCGTCATACAATTCACCGACGATTTCTTCCAAAATTTCTTCTGCTGTCAATATGCCGGCTGTTCCACCATATTCATCAACAACCAGTGTTAACTGAGAATGGTTTTTTTGCATCATTTGTAAGACATGACTAATTTCCATCGACTCAGGTACATTCAAAATAGGTCGTGCCAGCGCAACCAGATCATACGGTTGATTCACAGGAGATAACAATACATCTGTAATATGCACAAAACCGATAATTCGGTCTTTATCTTCTACGGCTACAGGGTAACGTGAATGTTTGGTTTCATTGATAATCGCCAAATTTTCTTCTTTGGAAAAATTCGTGTACAAACAAGTCATGTCTGTACGTGGCAACATAACTTCGCGTGCCAGTAAATCAGAGAACTCGAAAATATTGTTCATCAGTTCCATTTCGCCTTCATCAATCACACCGCTTTTGGCACTTTGATTCATTAAAATCCGAATTTCTTCTTCCGAGTGAGCCGCTTCCGCTTCATTAGCAGGTTCAATACCTACTGCTCGTAACACAGCGTTAGCTGCTGCATTTAACACCCAGATAAATGGGAAGAACACACGATAAAAGAATAATAATGGTGCTGACAACCATAACGATACTCCTTCTGTACGCTGAATAGCGAGCGACTTCGGAGCTAATTCACCGATAACAATATGTAGAAATGTAATTACAGCAAAACCGATAATGACTGAAATTGTGGTCACTAATGGAGATTCACCGAACCCTAACTTATACATAATTGGTTCGACAAGTAATTCCGAGATAGCAGGCTCACCAATCCAACCGAGTCCAAGAGATGCCAGCGTAATCCCGAATTGGGTAGCTGATAAGTAAGCATCCAGCTTCTTGTTGACCTTAAGCGCGTATCCTGCAAGCTTGTTGCCTTCACTCTCTAATTGTGTCAAGCGAGAATGACGTACTTTCACAAGTGAAAATTCAGCAGCTACAAAAAAGCCGTTTAAAAATACGAGCAGTAAAACCAAAGCCAAATTCAATACTAAAGTTCCTATCTCAAACTCCGAATGGCCCAACCAGAACGCCCCATTTCTTCCATAGTTAATCAGCATTCTGCGTTATGCTGTTGTCATCTTTTTTGTCTCTGATCTGATAACGCAAAATGCTTGTTGAATTACAAAATAGCTTGTCTTGATTTGAAATCTGTATTTTTGTAATACATGTCTGCTACTAACAAATTCGGTCCACAGCAAGCAGCCGCATCACAATGACAATTTACAGTCTGATTCAGTGGATGATTGTTACTCCACTCGCTAAATACATCGTCAAGCTGGCTATGAGACACATTGCCAAACGCTGGAATAGCTGCAAAATCAGTAACAAATACATCTCCTGTAAACATATTAACATTGACCCGGTTACGTCCGTCTGGATCATTACGAACGGTCACATTGCGTTCGCGACGCAAACGCTGAATCAATTCACGATCTTCCACTTCTGAATTACAAGCGAAGAACGGCAATGTTCCGAATAACATCCACATGTCTTGATCCCGATGATCTAACAGATCATGAATCGCTGTACGGAATTCAGCCAGTGAGACTACAGGTAAATTCGCTGCAAAGTCGGCTGCATACATCGGATGCACTTCATGACGTCTACAACCCATTTCTTTGATCAATCGATGAATCTCAGGCAATTTGTGATGAGTACGATAATTAATCATCGTTTCTGCCGAAATAAACATACCGGCTTTACTTAATATCTGAGCATTTTCAATCATTTTATCGTACATTTTGACAGCGACTTCACGCGGAACAGGATGTCCGCTATTTGCAAAGCCCACTTCATGAAAATCATCTACAGATGTATAGTTAAATGAAATATGCATCACATCTAAGTATGGTAATAATTTCTCATAACGCCCGATATCTAATGTTAAATTAGAATTAATCTGTGAACGAATACCACGCTCACGCGCATATTTAAGCAAAGGAACGATAACTTCATCTACCGTTTTTTTGCGGAAAGTTGGTTCACCACCTGTAATACTGATTGTCTGAAGATGTTCCACTTCATCTAATCGCTTCAACATTAAAGGCAAAGGAATCATATCAGGTTCACGCATCACCAGTGAATCTCCAACTGCACAATGCTCACAACGCATATTGCATAGATTGGTTACTGTCATCTCCACGCTGGTTAGCGTATTGCGTCCAAATTTGCGAAGTGATAGCAAAGGGTCCCACGGATCATAACTTGGGGATAACTCTTTGAGAGGCCATTCACTTCTTTGTATTACTGTCATTTGCTTTCACCTTATTTCATGTATTAACCTTAAATCATGTATTGCATAACGTTCTTTAATTCATTAAATATGCAAAATATGACGCAAGATCTCATTTATCATACCATAAACCATCGTTTTTCGGCAGACGCTAACGCTGCTCCAGGGGTCTGCAACTGCATTCGTAACAGATCACGAATAAATTCAGGCAAAATATATTTCACTTCATGGCTTTCACTAAGAGACATATAGCCAATCCCAAATGTAAACATATCCAGACAACCTACACTGTATTCTTGTTCATCTTTAAGCTCTTGATCCCCTAATCGAATAGCTGTAATACGATCATAAGCAGGTCGGGATAGATCATACGAGATATCGATTCCATCTACACACAGACAACCCAGCACTTTCCCTCGAAATCCAAATCCCATAATTGTTTTGTGCGTAAATTCAGGTAATAACGATTGTTCTAACGCTAACTTGATATTTTTTCCTTTTAGCAAAGTAATACATGGATTAACCGGAGATGGGCATAGACGATGAAGCAGACCTTCTGTAACTTCGCCTGCGGGCAGATCAGCTAACAATTGACCTGCATTCACAATCGATAACTCCGCTCCTGTAAATTGCCGTACAGCCTGTGCAAGCAAATTGCCGAACGGAGACTCTTGTTCATATTGAATTTCGAGCGGTGCTTCTAACATCGCTACTGTACGATTCATTCGTTCTTCTGCACGTTGTCGATGAATCACAATTGCATTTTCAATAGATGCATCACGTTCCATATGTTCTGTAATAGGAATCAATCCACCATCCAGTAGATGAGCACGCGCTCCTTGTGTATCTTTTTTCCAGACCATTTCTCCAATATATTGACCGAACTTACCTGCGGCTCCTAATACTGTAGAACCGATCCACAGTGGACGATCTAACACATGATGACTATGTCCTCCCAAAATCACATCAATATCAGGTAACTGTTCAGCAAGCTTCTGATCGGTCGGTAATCCCAAATGAGATAACACGACAAGTAAGTCCACTTCACTGCGCAATTTGGCTACCCAGGGTGCTAAACTGGCTATCGGGTCACTGACATTCCATCCTAACAATTCATAATAATCGCTATATTGCGCTGTAGCTCCGATTAGACCTATTTTCCATGTTCCTTTTTGAATAATACGATGGGTTTCCATCCATACAGGTGGAACACCAGTCTCCATCTCTTCTACATTACTGCAAATGATTGGACAGCTTATTCCTGCATAAGCTTGATGAAGCAGTTCGGGCGTATACGTCAGCCCTTCATTGTTCCCGATCGTGATCGCATCGTAACCGGTCATATTGATAATATCGATATTGGCTCCACCGGCAGATCCTTCGGTTTCAATCGACATGCGATCCATATGATCGCCGATATCCAGTACCAGTAATTGCTCTGCTCCCAAACGTTGCTTGCGCTCTGCGATAATCGCTGCAATAGCACCCATATTTTCAAAATGACTATGAATATCATTGGTGTGTAATAGTGTTAACGTATCTTCCACTTCATTTATGTCCATAAATAGCATGTCCTCCTGCATCCGTTCCCTCTAATCGGGGTTATATAATATACATATGAACTTATGATATATTAAAGAGATTGAAAAAGCACATGGAGGCGTTAAATATTATGCAACAATATACGGTTCGACTATTTGCAGGTCTTGCTGAGCGCATCGGCCAATCGCAAGTTATCATAGAAATTCCACCTACTGAAGAACTTACCGTTGCTCAATTAAAAAAACTTTTGTCTGAACAATATCCAGAAGCAAAAATAATAATTGAAGCAGCCTTCGCTGCTGTTAACCAAGAGTACGCATTAGCCGATAATAAGATTAAGCCTGTGGATGAGATTGCTCTTATTCCTCCTGTATCCGGTGGATCAGGAATAGATACGACTACTTCACAGACAGCGGACGGTTTATATCTCATTACCAGTGAACGATTACAAGCTGAAGATGTGATCGCTAAAGTGATTGATCCTAATCATGGAGCAACGTTAACATTTATCGGAACCACTCGTGAAATGACAGGTGCGATGCAGACCGTTCATTTAGAATATGAAGCTTATATACCGATGGCTCTTCATCAATTGCAAAAAATTGGAGAGCATATTGCAACAACTTGGACCGGAACACGTTGCGCGATCAGCCATCGTATAGGAACAGTTGGTATTGCAGAGACCAGTGTCATTATCGCTGTTTCTTCGGCTCACCGTAATGATGCTTATGAAGCTAGTCGATTTGCGATTGAACGTCTTAAAGAAACAGTACCGATTTGGAAAAAAGAGATCTGGGCAGATGGTTCAGAGTGGAAAGGTGTCCAAACAGGTCCTTGGAACCCTATCGAGCCAAAATCTTGAGCTAAATGAACTGATTTCAACCATTGATCCTGCTTTTTTTTCCTGATATGATACATTTACAATTTGTTTAATAAACGGGGTGCCCATATTGAGAGTGCATGTTACCGATTTGAAGCCGGGAGATACGCTTCTTAGAGATACATTCAATACATTCGGCATTCATATTATGCAAAAGGGCCATACTCTTCAGCGGGAAGATATTGCTAAGTTGCTACAGCATGGTGTGGATGATGTCGACATTGAAGAAGTTTTCTCAGAACCTGCTGATATTAGCCAACCTTCATCTATCCATCCTCTTCAAGATGCTAAAATTCAATTCAATACCGCTTTACAAGGTTTTGAAGATTTATTTCTAAATGCAGCCGCTCGTGGAGAATTTGATGGTAGTCAGGTAGATGCCAAATTAGAACCTTTACTTACCGAATTGCAAGAACAAAAAGATGTTGTATCTGTATTACTTTTTTTAAATGATGATAACAATTATACGTATACCCATTCGCTACAAGTAGGTATGCTCTCTTATTACCTTGCAACATGGATGGGATACACTGAACAAGAAGCTTATCAAGCAGGTAGAGCAGGTTATTTACACGACGTTGGCAAATCCAAAATCCCAAGTCATATTTTGAATAAGCCCGGACGTTTGACTACAGAAGAATTTGAAGAAATGAAGCGTCATACGATTTATGGTCATGATATTATTATGCAGTCTACAGGTGATAAGATCAGTGCAATGGTAGCTTTACAGCATCATGAGCGTACAGATGGCAAAGGATATCCTAACGGATTGAGTCTGGATGAGATTCATCCTTTATCACGTATAACGGCTGTAGCGGACGTATATAGTGCTATGACTACAGCAAGGGTATATCAGACCAAGCAAGAGCTACTGCGTGTTCTTAAAGAATTGCACAGAATGAGCTTTGGTCAACTGCATGCGGAGACAACGCAAACGTTTATCCGTAATATGTTACCTAACTTTATTGGCAAACAAGTATTGCTTAGTTCTGGAGAAGTCGGTCAGATTATTATGACTAACCCTTCTAACTTCTTCCGTCCACTGATCAAAACGGACAAAGGATTTACAGATTTGGCGATGCAATCGAATTTGGATATTGAAGAGATTTTTATGTAAGTGGTTACTAGGTAGTTAATAGCTTCTAATGTATATGAAATAGACAAACAGACGTAACTGGCGGCGATCTTTCGTTGTCAGTTATTTTTGTGGTTTGTAGGCACTATCTTATACTTAACGATATAAGAACTGCTACTCAGAAATAGAGAGGAGTATCATCATATGGATTTTGTGACTGTTGACTTTGAGACTGCCAATTCTAGCCGATCCAGTGCATGTTCGATCGGAATTGTAGAAGTATCGCAAGGCAAAATCGTATTTGAACAAGAATGGCTGATTAATCCTGATCAACATTTTGACCCGATAAATATCAGTATTCACAACATTACACCAGCGATGGTCAAAGGTCAGCCTACATTTCAAGAATTATGGCCGACACTGTTACCCTTTTTTGAAAATAAATCGATTGTAGCGCATAACGCTTCATTCGATATGAGTGTATTACGATATTGTCTGGATCATGCACTACTACATTATCCTGCTTTTGAGTATTATTGCACGTATTTATTAAGCAAAAAAATACTGACACATCTGCCTTCTCATAAATTAAATGTGATCTCTAATCATTACGGGATTACGTTCAATCATCATGATGCGCTAGAAGACGCACGAGCAACAGCGAATGTGTTGTTGAAGTTGTTGGAACAAGAACAACAGCTTAGTCCTTCCGAGCTTGCCAAAGCATATGGGTATCAGATTGGTCAGATGTATGCAGGTGGATATACCTCTTTCTCTGGTTCTACTGTGAAGAAGAAAAAGTCTAAATCGACTCCTGCAAATACAAAGTCAAACGTTTCGACCATAGCGCCTACAGTGGATAATACTTCTGAATCTCTTCTTATTGATGTTTCCACTTTAAAACATGACTCAACTGTACCACCTATTCCTACATCTGATTCTATAATCCAAAATAACCTAATATCTACTACTACAAATGAATCGGTTGCTGGATTAATGGCTGGTCAGAAAATCGCTATTAGTTCTAAATTAAGCAGTTCGCAGTTATTAATAGAGATCGACTGGAATGTAGATCATGCCAATATCGATCTAGATGCTACAGCTTTTCTTCTATATGCCAATGAGCAATGTAAAAGCGATTCGGACTGTATTTTTTATGGTCAACCTGATACAGCAACAGGATCAGTTTCGTATTCCAAATTACGTACAAATAAAGCTCAATTCAAAGTTAATTTGGCTAAATTATCTTTTGAGGTGCAAAAGATTGCTTTTGCATTGACGATCTATCAAGAAGATGAACAGCAGTATCATTTTAGTGAAGTTAGTGAAATTCATATTCGCTTAATCGATCCAATCATAGGCAAAGAACTAGCACATTTTGAAGCAGGACAAGATTTAACAAAAGAAACCGCTATTGTACTTGGAGAAATGTATCTGCACAAAAGTGATTGGAAATTTAATCCGATTGGGAAAGGATTTTTTGGTGGATTACAAGCATTGTGCGAAGGATTTGGATTAGAGGTTACTGAAAAATAGATAATAAATAAAAACGGGGCAGAATCGGGGCAAGCCCCTTTTCTGTCCCGTTTTTTATTTGATAAAACCTTGCTATAAAAGGAATTAACCGATAGAACCTTCCATCTCAAACTTGATCAGACGGTTCATTTCTACTGCATATTCCATAGGCAATTCTCTTGTAAATGGCTCGATAAAGCCCATAACGATCATTTGGGTTGCTTCATCTTCGCTTAGACCACGACTCATCAAGTAGAAGAGTTGATCTTCCGATACTTTAGATACGGTCGCTTCATGCTCAAGAGTGATGTTATCGTTCTTGATCTCATTGTACGGAATCGTATCTGAAGTGGATTGGTTATCCAGAATCAGCGTATCACATTTGATATTGGATTTAGAACCTTCGGAGTTACGTCCGAAAGATGCTAGACCACGATACGTTACTTTACCACCATGTTTACTGATCGATTTAGACACAATTGTAGATGTTGTATCCGGTGCAAGGTGAATCATTTTTGCGCCAGCATCTTGATGTTGTGCTTTACCTGCAACAGCGATAGACAATACCATACCTTTAGCGCCGCGTCCTTTAAGAACAACCGCAGGATATTTCATTGTCAATTTGGAACCAATGTTACCATCTACCCATTCCATTGTTGCATTTTCTTCAGCAACTGCACGTTTTGTTACAAGGTTATAGATGTTTGGAGCCCAGTTCTGAATCGTTGTATAACGTACACGAGCATCTTTTTTACATACGATCTCAACAACAGCACTATGCAATGAGTTCGTGCTATAGATCGGCGCTGTACAGCCTTCTACATAGTGAACCATACTGCCTTCGTCTGCGATGATTAGCGTACGCTCAAATTGACCCATGTTCTCGGAGTTAATACGGAAGTATGCTTGTAAAGGCACTTCGCATTGTACACCTTTAGGTACATAGATAAAGCTTCCGCCTGACCATACTGCACTGTTCAATGCTGCAAATTTGTTATCTGTTGTAGGGATAACTGTTGCAAAGTATTCGCGCAAAATTTCTGGATGTTCTTTCAAAGCTGTATCTGTATCCATAAAGATAACGCCTTGATCTTCCAATTCTTTTTGCATGCTGTGGTATACAACTTCAGATTCGTACTGAGCAGATACACCAGCCAAGAATTTTTGTTCCGCTTCAGGAATACCTAGTTTATCAAACGTTTCTTTGATTTCTGTCGGTACTTCTTCCCAAGTCTTACCTTGTCCTTCAGATGCTTTAACATAGTATTGGATATCATTGAAATCCAAATCGCTGATGTCGCCGCCCCAGTCTGGCATAGGCATTTTTTCAAATTGTTCCAAAGCTTTCAAGCGGAATTCTAACATCCATTCCGGCTCATCTTTCATACGAGAAATTTCCATTACGATCTCTTTGTTCAGTCCTTTACCGGATTGAAAAATTGACTTGTGATCATCGCGGAAACCATATTTATATTCTTCCATTTCTGGTGCTGTTTTAGCCATTTGTGTAGCCTCCCCATCTAATTTGTGAAGATTTTAGTTGTCTTCTGTGACAATTCCCTTGCGTAGGGCATTCCAGGCCAACGTAGCACACTTGATGCGAGCAGGGAATTTATTAACTCCAGATAGGGCTTCGATCTCTTCGTATTCTTCAAATTCCACATCTTCGCCCTTCATCAGAGCAGAGAAGCGGTCTGCAAGTTCAAGTGCTTCTTCATAAGTTCTGCCTTTTACAGCTTCTGTCATCATTGAAGCGGAAGCCATACTGATTGAACAACCGTCTCCCGAAAATTTGGCATCTTTCACTTTGTTATCTTCCACCAAAAGTTGTAGAGATATTCGGTCACCACAGGTTGGGTTATTCAGTTCAACCGTCATCGCTCCGTCTTCAAAAGAACCGCGGTTACGTTGATTTTTGTAGTGATCCATAATCACACGTCGGTAGAGATCATCAAGTTTCATCGCCAAAATACTCCTTCGTCTGAACCAACGCATCGATTAAACGATCTACGTCTTGTTCATTATTATACAGGTAAAAGCTTGCGCGTGCCGTAGAACTTGCTTCAAGCCATCTCATTAATGGCTGACAGCAATGATGTCCTGCACGAATCGCTACCCCGAACGTATCAAGTACAGTAGCTAGATCATGAGGATGAACACCATCCAGATTGAACGTCACTATACCGACTTTACGCTTAGCAGGTCCATAAATTTTTAAACCTTCGATCTGAGACATACGTTCCATCGCATAATTCGCAAGATGCGCTTCATGCTTTTCGATTTCATCCATTCCAATTTCAGTGAGGAAATCAATCGCTGCTCCCAGTCCAACCGCTCCTGAGATAATCGGCGTACCGCCTTCAAATCTCCACGGAGCGTCTTTCCAGTCGGATTCGTACAATCCTACATCGTTAATCATCTCGCCACCAAATTCGATAGGTTCCATTTGCGCAAGCAATTGACGCTTACCATATAGAGCACCGAATCCAGTAGGGCCACACATTTTATGACTGGAAAATGCATAAAAATCACAATCCAGATCTTGTACATCCACTTTCATGTGTGGTGTACTTTGTGCGCCATCGACAACCATAATTGCACCATGACGATGAGCAATCTCAGCAATTTCTTTCACTGGATTGACTACACCAAGTACATTAGATACATAGACAACCGAAACAATTTTTGTTTTGCTATTGATTACTTTTTCCACATCAGCCAGATCGATATTACCATCAGGTTGTAGCGGAATATATTGAAGTGTTGCTCCTGTCGCTTTGGCTAATTGTTGCCATGGAATCAGATTACTATGATGTTCCATCGGCGTAATCACAATTTCGTCTCCTGGTTGTAGACGAGGACGACCATACGAAGAAGCCACTAGATTAAGTGCTGTTGTTGTACCACGTGTAAAGACAATTTCTTCACTACGTCCTGCATTGATAAAGCGAGCAATCTTTTCACGAGCACCTTCATAAGCGTCAGTCGCTCGTGTTCCCAGTGTATGGACGCCGCGGTGTACATTGGAGTTATCGTACTCATAGTAATGATTGAGTGCATCCAGAACAACCTGTGGCTTCTGAGAAGTTGCTGCATTATCCAGATAAACAAGCGGATGTCCGTTTACTTCCTGATGTAAAATCGGAAACTGCTCGCGGATCGCCGGGTTCACTGACCTAGCTTCCTTTCAACCAGTTCCTGTAAACGAGTCTGTAAGCGTTCCAAAGGAATATCCGATACGACTGGAGCCAGGAAACCGTAGATAATCAGTCGCTCTGCTTCTGGACGAGTAATACCACGCGACATCAAGTAATGAACTTGTTCAGGGTTAACCTGACCTACAGATGCTGCGTGTCCTGCCATAACATCATCTTCATCGATCAAAAGAATCGGGTTCGCGTCGCCGCGAGCTTTTGGACTCAACATCAATACTTTTTCAGTCTGCTCACCATTCGAACGAGTTGCACCATGTTCGATTTTGGTAATACCATTAATAATCGCATTCGCAGATTCGCGCATTACAGCACGAGTGATCATTTGGCTTGTTGTATCTTTACCAAAATGAACCGCTTTGGTTGTATAGTTCAAACGTTGAGAACCAGAACCTACAGCGATGATTTTCGCATCAGATGTTGAACCATTTCCTTTTAGCACTGTTGCTGTATCTGTAACCGTATTGCCATCGTTCATTTCACCGATGATCCATTCGATTGAAGCATCATTTTCAGTGATTGCACGACGGTAACTCATATCTGTCGTACTACCGCCGAATTGGTGAACTGTTGCATAACGCACTTTAGCGCCTGCTTTAGCCACAATCTCAACTACTCCGTTATGGACACGAACATCGTCTCCTGCGGAAATATAGTTATCGACATAAGTTACAGAGCTGTTTGTATCCGCGACTACAAGAATACGAGGTGCAAAAGTAGCACCAGCATTTTCTGTCAAAAAGATCGCTTGAACAGGGATATTCACTTCTACGTTTTTAGGAACGTATAAGAATGCTCCACCGTTCCACATTGCTGCATTTAAAGCTGTTAATTGATGCTCTTCAGGTGCAACGACTGTTGTTAGATAAGGCTTCACCAACTCTTCGTGTTCACGAGCAGCAGTTTCCAAATCTGTAAAAATAACACCTTGAGCTTTCAATTCATCAGATAGACTGGAGAAAATGGCACCTGAATCTTTTTGTACAATCAGGTTATCCGATTCGTTACCTTCAACCAGCGCACTGATCAATGTAGGCAATTCTTCTAATGTGGATACTTTAAGAGGTGCCTGATAAGTTCCATAATCCGAAAGATCCCATTTGTCGATCTTGGTTTTTTCCGGTTTAGGAAGTTCAAGTTTGGAAGCAAGTTCAAGTGCTTTCAAACGGTTCTCAGTCAACCATGCTGGTTCGTTCTTTTGTTGAGATAATGATTTAAGAGCTTCCAGATTTAATGGAAGTATCGTTTGCAATGTCATGTTATTAGCTCCTCCTTCCGTACAGTGTTTTACGCTTCTTGACCTACAGTTTCGTCTGTAATACCAAGTTCTTCTTTAACCCAGTCATAACCTTCTGCTTCAAGACGAGCAGCTAATTCAGGGCCACCGGACTTCACGATACGACCTTGCATCATTACGTGTACATAGTCAGGAGTAATATAATCAAGTAGACGTTGGTAGTGAGTAATGATTAAGAATCCACGATCTTCATTACGCATTTTGTTTACGCCGTTTGCTACGATTTTAAGAGCATCAATATCAAGACCAGAGTCAATTTCATCTAGAATAACTAATTTTGGCTCAAGCAATAACATTTGCAAGATTTCGTTACGTTTTTTCTCACCACCGGAGAAACCTTCGTTCAAGTAACGGTGTGCGAATTCAGCATTCATATCTAGCTCTTTCATGCTTCCTTCCATTTGACGGATAAATTTGATCAAAGAAATTTCTTTACCTTCTTCACGACGTGCATTGATAGCACTACGCAAGAAGTCAGAGTTCGTTACGCCTGTGATTTCACTTGGATATTGCATCGCCAAGAATAGACCTGCACGAGCACGCTCATCAACTTCCATTTCCAAAACATCTTCACCATCTAAAGTAACTGTTCCTTCAGTAACTTCATATTTAGGATGTCCCATCAAAGCAGATGCAAGTGTACTTTTACCAGTACCGTTAGGTCCCATGATTGCGTGGATTTCTCCACCTTTCATTGAAAGGTTAATCCCTTTAAGGATTTCCTTATTGTCGATTGTTGCTTTCAAACCTTCAATGACGAAATTCGTTGCCATAATAGTTTTGACCTCCAGTGAAATAAGTAGTTTGGTTGGATCTATATCTGTCAACAGAGAGTACAGTGACACAAATTCTCTGATGTACGAAACATAAAAAATACATTTAGATAAAGTCTAAGAATAAATCTCCCTTAGAACCATTCTAAACTGATTCTCAACGATTCTCAAGTTATTTTATAATAAATTTGAAGTAGTCGCAATGAAACACGTAATCTTACACCATGCAAAAAAGACCTGACCGATCACTCAGTCAAGCCTTGTAGAATGTCCCGCCTGTTGCAAAGCTTGCAAAATGACAGTTCTCATTCGCTCAAACTCCGCAGCGTCCAGCACCGGCGTCAATTCGCTCGTCACCAGACCACTTGGTATAGAAATCCATGATTTGCAGCCCAGGTACTGGTCCTGCACAGGGATCTCTATCGGTCGTTCAAGTATATATACCCGCACAATCAGTAAATGAAGCGGACTTTTTCTTTTCCAATGCAAACGTTCTTCGGCAAACGTATCTGTCCAGATATGCTGGTCCAGTAAAGCATCTAACTGGTCTTGCTCGAATATTTCCAAATCATCGGTCACTTCCGCATACAGACGAATACCGACTGATCTCGTATCAGGAGACCAGCCGTTAAGTGATTCGTCTACCAAATGATTATATTGAGATTTGAGCAATTCACGACGTTGGTGCTCATAAGTTGGATATAAGTAAAAGGAATGATCTTTCAATTCAAAGTGACGTGTTTCTTCAACAATGCCACCTTTGCGCATCAAAAGTATCTGTGTTCCTTGTTCCAACGCCTGAATAACCGAAGCCCATTCTTTTAAAGCCAATACTGATTCCGCCATCCATCGTCGCCCTCACTTTCTGTAACGGTTTGTTATCACCTATTATATCGCAGATGTGAAGGACTTCAATGTAGCAGGGTGACACTTATGCAGTACATCTGAGATGGGATTAGTTACCCAAGAATGAACGAAGCATCCACATGTGTTTTTCAAGATCTGCTTTGAATGCAATCAACATATCTGCTGTTGGTTGATCATCAGCTTCCTCTGCCAATTCAATTGTTTCTTGGAATTGCTCATTCACTGTAGCGAAATCTTCGATCAATGTTTGTACCATTGTACGCGCATCTTCTGTTCCGTTCGCTTCTTGAATAGTAGCTAGTTCCAAATATTCTTTCAACGTTGCAGCCGGTGAACCTTTAAGAGTCAATAGACGCTCAGCGATTTCATCCATTTTCAACGTTACTTCGTTGTACAATTCTTCGAATTTGATATGCAATGTATAGAAGTTTTCACCTTTTACATACCAGTGGAAATTATGAATTTTTACATATAATACATTCAGGTTAGCAACCTGTAGATTTAGAAGTTCTTCAACTTTTTTAGTTTGACCTTTATTAGTTGTGTTCGTCATGATTAGTTATCCCTCTTTCTTCATTTAGGTTTAAGTATGGAGACTTTCTATCCTCAGCCTCGTCTGTTTACAAATTACCCTTGTATTTCATTTACGAAACAAATAGATATTGAAAAAAGACTGTGCAAATCCTTTCTTTTCCGATATCCTATATTTTAACGTTTACTATTTAAATGTTGGTTATGAATAAAGCGTAAGCTATTCATATCTATAGTAGAGATAGGTATTCTCTGCTGCTCGTTGATGTATGTTTTACGATATATAGGACAAGGAGTGTTTCTTTATATGAATCCATCATTTTCAACTTCGGATGAGAATCCAGTAAAAGCGCCATTTGAACCTCTATTATCATTGCGCTGGGATAACGATAAATTACTAATGCTTGATCAACGGTTATTGCCGGATGAAATTGTGATGCTTGAATTGTTCACATCCGAGCAAGTGTTTGAATCGATTCGCTCAATGAAAGTACGCGGAGCACCTGCTATCGGTATTTCTGCGGCTTATGGCGTTGTTCTAGGCGCGTGGGAGTACAAAGGCGAAGATGCAGACCACTGGCTCAAACATGTGCTCAAAACGGCTGCTTATCTGGCGGAATCTCGTCCAACAGCAGTTAACTTGTTCTGGGCATTAGATCGTATGAACAAGAAAGCTCACCAATTAGCAGAACAAACTGGAACTACTGCTGATCGTAACGCAGGTCTTTTGGCTGAAGCGATAGCTATTCATGTTGAGGATGAAGAAGTATGCCGGATGATCGGTGAACATGCACTGCCTTTATTTAGCGATGGTATGGGTGTATTGACTCACTGTAATGCAGGTGGACTCGCAACAGCCAAATATGGTACAGCACTTGCTCCTATGTATCTGGCTCATGAAAAAGGAATCAACTTAAAAGTGTATGCAGATGAGACTCGTCCTGTGCTTCAAGGTGCTCGTTTAACAGCATTTGAATTGCAACAAGCGGGTATTGATGTTACGCTTCTCTGTGACAATATGGCAGGAATGGTGATGTCTAAAGGCTGGATTCAAGCCGTTATCGTAGGGGCAGATCGTGTCGCTGCGAATGGTGATGTAGCCAATAAGATTGGTACGTATAGTGTGGCTGTTTTGGCGAAAGCGCACAATATTCCGTTCTATGTTGCTTGTCCGTTATCTACGATAGATTTATCGACTGCTAATGGCGCTGAAATTCCGATTGAAGAACGTTCTGCTGAAGAAGTGACTGAAGGATTCGGCAAACGTACTGCTCCACAAGATATTAAAGTGTTTAACCCGGCATTTGATGTAACACCTAACGAATACGTAACTGCAATTATCACTGAAAAAGGTATTGTTTATCCTTCATATGAAGAAGGTCTAAGAAATATATTTGAAGTGTAATCCATATTCATATTATCTTCGTATAATGTGATGTCTGCTTTGCATCACGTATGATTTTGTTGAGCCGACCGGGTCCGATAGGATACCGGTCTTTTTGCCCCTAAAATGCAATATATTTTTGTAACATATTTCGACATTCTATCCGATAAAAGTAATAGATAAGGCTTACATTTATGGTTCATATGTTTTTGCTTGTTGATACAATTGTAACGGGTTGAGAAGTATTTACAAAGGATATGCTTCATTTTAAAAATGATAGGTTATAATGAATTGTAAAAAATTTTAACATTCTGATAGGATAAGTGAGATGGGAGAATCATGGATAAAAAGCCAACTAACGACGAAGCCGAATTTTTATTTAACGTTGACCTGATGATCTCTGGTCGAAACAATGCTGTTGCTCTTCAAAAACTGCTTGAAATTCTTAATAATCACGAAGAATTGGCGGATTTTAGAGTCGTTTCTGGCATCAAACTTGGACAAAAGATCGAAAACTCGTTGAAAGATACAACCAAGCAACAGACGCCTTTAGATATCTCAAGTATTTCTGAAAGCAAAAAAGCGATTACTGCTCAAACAGCTTCACTGGTCAAAAAGTTAGAAAAACAAAAACAGGAAGCGAAATCAGCAGCTATCTTACATGAAAAAATTGAAAATGATATGAATAGCTGGTTAGCCCTTTACATCAAAGATAATACATTGGTACGTTTAACGATTAACAATCGTGGTGACCGTTTTTCTATACCATGTCGTATCTTAAATTTTGATAATGAAAATCAAACGATTAGTGTATATCATGTTGATGAAAAACAAGTGTATACGTTCAAATTAAATGAAATTGATGATTTTCAACATACTTAAATCATTTTCGTACACATGTCATTTATCGGTGTGCTAATGATTATGATCAAAAAAAGCGTTTTTCTCTTTGTATAGAGAAGAACGCTTTTTTTGGTGACTTTATTGTAGAAGCAATAGGGAATATCGGCTGCTTTTACGCACGTTTGCCGTATTTTGCACCGACTAGAGCGAGCATTAACCAACCGGCAATAAAGCATACCCCGCCTATAGGTGTAATCGCGCCTAATACTTTGATTCCAGTGATACTCAATACATATAGACTCCCTGAAAAAATAATAACACCGATCGTGAACAATCGACCTGCCCAGCGTAACAGACTGGACTCTCCTATCACTCCTGCTAAAATAGCAACTATAATAATCGCTAATGTATGTACAAAGTGATATTCTACCCCTGTTTTGAAAGTCTGCATCAACTGCGCTCCAATAATAGGTTCTAATAAATGAGCGCCAAAAGCGCCTATCCCTACTCCGATCATGCCTAGAATAGAGCCGATGATTAAATATGTGCGTTGCATGAATATGCCTCCTGCTAATCTATTTATTTTAATTATACCTTAATCAGATACTTGCATTTGTGAGGAAATTATGAAAAAGTAACGGTACATACATATACTGTAAAGGAGATTACATTTATGGACCCTTATGATCCAAAGCGCAATTCATCGTTTCCTAACTTAAAAAAGGATACGGATAACGATCCAGCTCAAGACAATGAATTTAGAGATCCATTAGCATCAGAACCTTATAGAGAGGATTATTCTTCATCAACAGCTCCTCCGAACTATACTGATTATAACCAGCCTCCCTACAATGATCCATATGCGTTGCCACCCGGGCAAAAATGGCCTCATTCCAAATTAGGAGTTGCTTCTTTTGTGATTGGACTGTCTACGATCATAATCAATATCATTTTGGTGGTTATTGCTGTGATTATGGTTGCTTCTGCGGTTAGCAGTACAGGAACTTCTTTTGAGATGTTGGATGAAGAACATATTACAGCATGGATGTCTGGAATGTTAGGTGGACTTGTTGTACTTATTTTAATATGGGGATTTATGATCTTTGCTAACTTTACCGGTCTTGTTTTAGGTATTGTTGGTTGTTGCATCAAGCAACGTCGCAAGATTTTTGCAATTCTTGGAGTCGTGTTAAATGCTCTTCCCGCAGCGTTTCTGTTATTTTCGTTGCTTTTGGGTATCTTCTCTGAAGGTAATTATTAATAGCTATGGATTAGCAGGATAAGCGATACATTCTATCTACAGCAGGTGGTCACTTCTATTCTTAGGAATAGCAGTCACTACCTGCTTTTTTGTATACAGTGAATCATGATATACTATTACAATGTATGCTTACAGGTATATAGAATAATTGGATTAGAAAGAAAGACAGGAGATTATTATGACATCTATTCGTATTTTTGTAGATAGTACTTGCGATTTGCCGAAAACATGGTTACAAGAAAATCAGATCGGTGTCGTACCTTTATATGTGAATTTTAATGATGAAGTATACAGAGATGGTATAGATATTACGCCAGCACAATTATATGAGAAAGTAAAACAAACCGGACAAACGCCCAAAACGTCTGCGCCCTCCCCTGCTGATTTTATTCAAGCTTTTGAGCCTGTTATCGAAAAGGGTGACACGATTATTTATATTAGTCTGTCCTCTGCTCTATCTTCTACGTATGCCAATGCACATCTTGCAGCAAATACATTTCCCGCAGGTGCAGTCACTATCGTCGATTCATTGAATTTGTCTAGTTCAATCGGCTTGTTGGTGATGAAAGCTGTCCAAGCTATCACTCAACAGCAATCGGTTACAGACATTGTACATTTATTGGAATCGATGCGTTCGCAGGTTGAGACCGAGTTCGCTATCGACTCTTTAGAATATTTATACAAAGGCGGACGTTGTTCAGGTATGCAAAACCTGATTGGTAGCTTGCTCAAAATTCGTCCGGTAATTCAAGTCACTACACAGGGTACACTTGTGCCTGCTTATAAAATACGAGGCAAGCGTGAAAAAGCAGTCGAACAACTTCTTCGCAATACACTGGCTCATCGACATAATATCGATCAAGATGTTATTTTTGTAGTGCATTCTTTTGCAGAAGCCGAAGCAAGACATATGCAAGCTGTGTTGCGAGAACAAACCGATGCTCGGCAAGTTATGATTACCGAAGCAGGATGCGTTATTTCCAGTCATTGTGGCCCTCAGACTATCGCTATTATGTATGCTAGAAAAATGGATTAACGTATCTTTAGACTGTAACCATCTATAATAAATCAGCAAAAAACCTGTTAAGAAGCATCGTTGATGGTATGCCTCTTAACAGGTTTTTTTATCATTATTTTAGTTGTAGCGGAATACTAAAATAGAATGTAGATCCTTGATGTTCTTGACTTTCGACTCCAATCGTTCCATTCATCAGCTCGATCAGATTTTTGCAAATAAATAATCCTAAGCCTGTTCCTCCATAACGCCGATTCATAACAGGGTGTACCTGTGAGAATGAATGAAATAATTCATTTAATTTATCTGCTGGTATTCCAATACCTGTATCGGTAATACGGAAATGCAACATCATTCCATCCTCTTGCGACATATAAGAAATTCCAGCACTAATACGGATATTTCCTTTTTCTGTAAACTTAATTGCATTGCCGATAATATTGACCAGTACTTGCTTAATTCGAGGCATGTCTCCTCTAGCTAATTGAGGAACTTCCTGCTCTATATTTTTTTCAAATACAAGATGTTTACTTTGAGCTGTCGGTAAAAACCACTGATAGACCTCGTTGATCAACTCATGAAGATCAAATAGATTTTGTTCCAATTCTACATTTCCATTTTCCAGTCGATGCACATCCATAATATCATTAATAATCTGCATCAATTCGTTACCACTTTGACGAATAATATGAATATAACTAGCTTGTTCTTCATTGAGATCGAGATCAAGCATCAACTCGGCCATACCGACAATACCGTTCATTGGTGTACGAATTTCATGGCTCATCATCGAAATAAATTGGGACTTCGCATAGGCAACACGCTCTGCCGATTCTTTGGCTTCGATAATCGCTTTCTCGTTCGTTCGATCGCTAAAAACAACAACTACACCGATAATCCGATCTCGATCCCGTAACGCATTGGTCTGATAAGAAGCAAAAAAGCTAGAACCGTCCCGGCGAAAAAACACATCTTCTGTCACACGCCTTGAGATGCTGTCTTGCATCGTTAACTCTACAGGATGGTGGGCAAGCGCATATGGCTCTCCATCAGCTCTTGTGTGCATCAATATATCGCGTACAGGCGATCCTATAAATTCTTCTTTGGACACACCTAACATCGAAGCCGCTGCTGCATTCAAAAAGATACCGTTACCTTCGGTGTCTACTCCATAAATACCTTCGGATACCGAACTCAGAATTAAATTGTATTCGTCACTGATCTTTTTAATCTGTTCTACATACTTTTTACTTTCGGTAATATCTGTTGCTATTCCGAATACACCTGTAATTTCTCCGCTAACGATAATAGGGACATTGGTAATATTCACTTCGATTTGATGACCTTTATGATGTACAAGAGTAGTCTCATAATTTTGTGGCATTCCCATTTTGGCTTTGTTGAAATGATCTAAAGCTTGTTCACGCAGATCAGAATGAATCAACTCGGCAAAATAGATATTTTTCAGTTCTGTACGATCATAACCACTTTGAATTTCAGCTACAGGATTAAGATTAAATAAACGACCTTGCAGATCAAATGTATACACACCCGAAGGATTATATTCGACAAGTGATTTGTAACGCTGTTCGCTTTCTTGTAGACGCTGTTCTGCTAATTTCCGATCGGTGACATCTCTAGATACAGCGATCACTGTGCCTTGAATTCCTTCGACCTGACTAGGAGTATAGGTGGCTGTGCTTTCTAACCAGATATAATGACCTGCTTTGTGCTGAAAACGATAATGTACTGTCTGCTGTTCATTGTGCTCTGTTGCAATTGTGATCCCTTTGATATAATCAATCACATTTTGAAAATCTTCAGGATGGTAAAAAAGATAAGCGCTTTTGCCGATCAATTCTTCTCCTGTGTATCCAAGTAACTTTTTCACCGAAGCAGAGGTATATAAAAAATTCAAATGTTCGTCTGCGGTATGTGAAGAAATCAGATCTAATGTATTATTAGACAGCATGCGATATTGACGTTCACTTTCACGAATCAGGTCTTCCATCAGACGACTTTCTGTTATATCTTGAATCGTACCTACAATTTGGCGTGTACCATCTTGATCATCGCTAACAAGAGTACCCTGAATATTGACCGTTTTGATCTGATTGTTAGAATCAACTAACCTACATTCAATGCTAATATGTTCTTGAGCAACCGATTGCCGAAAAGCAGAACGAACTTTGTCCCGATCATCGTAATGCACCATCGCCAAAAAATGACGGTATAACAATTTAGCAGAAGGAGATTCTAATCCTAGAATAGCCAGAAATTGCTCCGAACAGATTAATTCCTGTGTATCCAGATTCCAATCCCAGTATCCGAAGCCTGCAATACTTTGTGCTAAAGATAACCGTTCTTCACTTTTGCGAAGTTTTTCTTCCGATTGTTTACGCGCTGTAATATCGCGTCCTATACCCATATATTGAACCGTTTCGCCATCCTCATCTGTAATCGCTTTGACTGTAAGTTCTATCCATTTAAAACTTCTGTCTTTGCATATACAACGAATTTCAACAGCTTTCCGAGATTGAAATGGAGGTTCTAATTGCAAAATATCTTCGGTATAAATCAAATCCGTAGATAACGTTTGTATTAATTCCGAAGGAGAGTATCCGAGAATCTTTTCTACAGAAGGCGAAATATATGTAATTCTACCTTCTGCATCTGAACAAGTAATCAAATCATCTGCATTTTCAGAAATTAAGCGATACATCCGTTCAGCTTCTTTGAACTTTTGTTCGATATTGTTGCGTGAAGTAATATCTTTGGCAATTCCATAAATCCCTACAATTTCTTCCTGAATCACAATCGGTGTATATGTAACATCTAAATCGATCAAATGCCCTTGTCGATGGTAAATTTGAGTCTGAAATTGAATAGATTTGCCTTTCAATACTTCTGCAACATAAGGAGAGCGTATATCAGTACGCCCCGCTCCAAAAATTCTAACATTATCAACTTCGTCTAACATATCTATGGTATAACCTGAAATCTTCTCTACACATGGATTGGTATAAATATAGTTTCCCTTTTTGTCCATAACGTATATCGCATCAGGGTGGTATTCAAAAAGAGATCGGTACGCACCACTTTCAGATATCAGGTTTTGAAGAATTTCATGTTCATGATTGTCCAATGGTCTATCCCTCTCAATCTTTCTTATGCCCTTAATGTAAAGCATTAATGAACTGTTTGGACTTTTGATAAATGGTCTACTTTACTATTAACCTATATTGGTCATGAACCTTTCAAATGTAGCGCAAAAAATTCACTAACAATTTCAAGCACATCATTTCGAGTCATAAAAGTCGTCGAAGAATGACCGACACCTTCCAAAATATATAAATCCACTTCCGCAGACATTGCTGCTAACGCATCATATAAAAACTGACTTTGACGTAGAGGGACAACTTGATCCTGATCTCCATGCATAATCAGAAACGGCGGTACTTGAGCAGGAATATGAGAAGCAAGATGGTGAATCGGATTGGATTGATCCGCAGTGTCTATTTTATGTCGTAATGGGCCACCCATCAGTAACGAAATCACAGGCAATTCATATTCACTTTGAAAATCTGCTTGAATATCGATCGGACCTGCAAAATCGACTACAGCTTTGACGCTACTCGAATAACCTTGCCATTGTCCTTGTTGATCCCATTCGGATTGTTCTCCTGTTACTCCTGCTAATGCAGATAAATGAGCTCCTGCGGAGTGTCCCCAGATACCGATATGCTCAGGATCAATATGATAATCAAGCGCATGAGCACGTAAAAAACGAATCGCTGTTTTGATATCTTCTAATTGAGCAGGAAAAGGCGCTTTGTTGACGGTTCGATATTCTACACAAGCGATCACATATCCTTGACGAGCTAATTTGGATAGAGCAGGAATATGTTTGTACGGATCGATATCTACCCATGCTCCACCCACTACCCAGACGATCAATGGCAACGGTAAATGAGAAACCGGACGTAAAATATTCATTTTTAAAGATTGTCCATTGGCAAAACGAGCAAATTGAACATCGGGAATCAATTGAACAAAATAACCGTCCTCGGTCTGATGAGCTAAATGTTTGATTTCTGGCACAATATTTCCTCCTTGAAAATGATATTGTATAATTTAGACAATAGAACCATTTGTTATATAACAATAGATCCAAATTCGAAAGTGGGGAGACGAGAGATTGATTACAGTGACAGGGATACATCTGCCTGATTTATTATCGTTAGAAGATATGGATATATTACGTAGTCAAGTATCGCCTGCAAGAAAAGAAGCTTCTTTGAAATTTGTACGACAGCAAGATGCTCAGCGTGGACTAATAGGAGAATTGCTTATTTTATATAGATTGCGTACCCATTATCATTTGCAAAATGATCAGATTCAATTGGATAAAAATAAGTATGGCAAGCCTTACTTACGCAATCATCCTCATATCCACTTTAATGTATCTCATGCAGGGAACTGGATTGTATGTGCTGATGGGGATGTTCCCGTAGGTATTGATATTGAGCAAGTACGCCCGATCGACTTTGGAATAGCAGAACGATTTTATACTCAAGATGAATATCAATTGCTATTGAATGCACCCAAATATCAACAACTACAGACTTTTTATGAATTATGGACATTAAAAGAAAGCTACATCAAATTTGTAGGTAAAGGACTTTCTTTGCCGTTAGATTCATTTTCTATTTTGCAAGACGATCTCCAAAATTATCAAGTGACTTCCACTAAGCCTATCGATACACCGAGCTTTTTCCGTCATATCTTTATTGATTCACAGTACAAATTAGCGGTATGCGCCGCAGAATCATTAGGGCCGCTTCCACTCGTTATGCTAGATTGGACAGAACTAATTCCGTAATTTTATACATATGGAAACATTTAGTTCAAATTTAAATTTATTTTTATGCAATTTGTATAACTATGTATTATACACTTCTACAATCATAACATCTAATTCCTATGATTTAAAAGGATCTTTGTTATATCTAGTCGATAACAAAGGTCTTTTTTATGTTTTCTATATGTAATCATTTACATTTATATTTACGTATTTATTCTTATATTGTCACTTTATGTAAAAATGATTACGCTGTATAGGTAGTTAGAAAAAGTACCCGGGCTTTTTTATGACTGCATTTACTTACTCACTTGTTGCGCTTAGTATTGTCTTACTTATGATATTGATGTGATGGTATATATTTGAGGAGGAGCATAATCTATGCATAAAAAATGGAGTATAGGATTAGCTACATTATTAATGTTCTCATCAATAGCGGTCTGGAATCCTTCTGTACAAGCGGCTACAGATATCGGCAAAGAAACATTAGGAGCCAAAAATGGATGGGCGGCTTACTCTGGTGGAACCACAGGTGGTGCCAAAGCAACTACTGCCAATATATTCACTGTAACTAATCGCAAACAATTGGTCGATGCGCTTGGAAGTGCCACCAATACCACTCCCAAAATCATTTATGTAAGCGGTACAATTAATGTGAATGTAGACGATAATAACAAATCACTTAGCGCTAATGATTATAAAGATGCTGGTTATGATTTTAATGCTTATCTCAAAGCGTATGATCCGGCAACATGGGGAATGTCTAAAGTCCCTTCCGGCGCACAGGAAGACGCTCGTAAAGCTTCGCAAAAAAATCAAGCCAGTCGAATTAGTATAACGATTCCTTCCAATACTACAATCGTAGGTAAAGGCACCAATGCTATTATCAACGGTGTTAATTTTCAAGTTAAAAGCGGTACAGACAATATCATTATTCGTAATATTGAATTTCAAGATGCCTATGATTATTTCCCTTCATGGGACCCTACCGATGGCAGTACCGGAAATTGGAATTCGGAATATGATAGTATCACGATCAAAGGGGCTACTCATTTATGGATAGATCATTGTACATTTGACGATGGCGCTCATCCTGATAGTGGCAATGGAGAATATTATGGTCGTGAATACCAGCATCATGATGGCGCTGTTGATATGAGCAATGGAGCTGATCTGCTCACTCTTTCTTATAACTATTTCCATGATCATGACAAAACTACAATTATCGGCTCTAGCGATAGTACAACCAGCGATGAAGGTAAACTACGCGCTACTTTGCATCATAATTATTACAAAAATACTGTTCAACGTACTCCTCGTGTACGCTATGGTCAAATCCATGTGTATAACAATTATTATCAAGGCAGTACTACAGGTGCTTATGCTACCCTTTATATCTGGGGTGTTGGTAAATCTTCCAAAATCTACGCTCAAAATAATGTAAGCGATGTGACAGGTCTAACCGCAGACCAAGTAGCAAGTCCACTCAAAGGAACAGCGTTGTATGATAATGGCACTTTATTAAATGGAGTAGCTATTAATGCCGCTACCAGTGCAGGTCTTAGCACAGATGTAGGCTGGACGCCTACGTTGTATGATGCGATTGCCGCTTCTACAACTGTCAAAGCTACCGTTACTGCTCAAGCAGGCTCGGGTAAGCTGTAACTGTATCTCACAAATAAGCCGTAGGATTCTCTTAACGATTAGAGAGTCCTACGGCTTTATTTATGATTTTGTTGTTATCATCTGTACATCTCAAGTCATAATGCTTGGAGATAAAGTCATAACTTATTGAGAACGAATAGCAGTCATTGTTGTATGCCAGTAGTCCAACTGAGCTTTGACTTGCTCGTCTTGTGCAACGGTCTGCATTCGCTCTACTACATTACGCAATGTATCGTATTGACTGGCTACCCACGGTTTGCTTTGAAGCAACTCACACCAGAATACGATTAGACGGTCTGTCCGTACCGAATCGGTCTGAGCTAATTGCTCCCATAGCTGTTGATCGATAATCAGCATAATTTCTATCCATTCATTAGGATGATCTAGCTTTTCTAATTGATCGAAGATGATCAAGCGATCTGCGACGGTTTTGCGTAGCTGACGATCCACTACACGCCGTTTTAACTCACGCGATTGTTCCAATACAGATACTGGCTGAATACTTTGTTGAAGTATAGTAAGCATTGTCTGTAATGCTACTTCTTCTTCACCACGCATCGTGTATAGCAATTCTGAAGCACGCTCCAAGCTAGCTATATTGTGACTTCGATTGTATTTGAGCAATAGATTACGAATAATAGTCGCTTTGCGAGTAAGTTCTTTGAGCGATGGCATAAGGTCAGGATGTTGGTCTACTATCTCTGATAAGCCGGTTACATTTTGCATCAAATATAGTAATCGTTGCTCCATAGCTTCTTTGTGCTCGTACCAGATATGAAATGCTCGAATATCTGCTTTGATACGATTATCGATAAAGTTCTGAATACTATTTTGTAAAATATTATAGATTTCCATTCCATAAAAGTGAGCACTGGCTTGTTGAATATCATTTCGTCTCCAAGAAGAAGGGCGAGAATCTACATAGTCTTGTAATTGTTCGATAAGACCTTCTAATGCCACAACGACAGCGATCACTTTGGGAGAATGTACAGGTGCTTGTTGATATCGAATCGTAATGAGACGCTTATGCGATTCTTGAAATGAAAAGTGAGCCGCAAGCAATTCTTCGATAGGAATAGAATACTCCCCATATTGAAAATCACGATTGTATCCGCTCGCCCAGAATACACCTTTCTCCAAATTATACCCATGTAGCATAATATCATGAGAATAATGCTCTTCTTGATAAAAAGCAGTATGAGACAAATAATATTCATCAATAAACATAACCAGATACTTTTCTTCATTAATAAGTTGAATCCATGTATGAATCAATTGCTCTGCATTCAGATCGGCACAATCGGTCTCGTTTGTTTCTAACCAGGGATAATCGCTAAAGTCATGTGGATGGTAAAAATCAACCCACTGGTAATTAGGAGAGCTCAACTGGATAAATTGATGATATACCCAGGGCAACGACTCTTCATGAGTCATAATAACAGATAGCGCATAGCCCAGATACTGATATCCTTTCACAAATGGTTTGGCTAAAGGCAATATCTTCTGCGCATCATACTGATCAGATTGACGGGCTAACGATAATTCATCATGGGTATAAGAATACGTAGTAGATTTGATCATGGAACCGCCGTCCATTCTGTAGAAGGTATGATATTTTGCTGGCGCAGTAACAAATCTTCAGGAGCACCTTGCTCACGAATTAAATACGATTTGCCTTTATAATATAGTACTTCAGCAGGTGTAGCGTGCCCTAAAAACTGAATAGGGCTGTATGTTAATCCATAAGCACCGGATTGCAAAATACATATGTAATCACCAGCATGGATAACAGGCAATTCTACATTTTTGAATAAACAATCATCCGGTGTACACAAAGGCCCTACTATACTGGTAATCTGTGTCTGCTCTGCATCTATTATATGATGTCTTGGAATAATTTCGATTGGATAATTGTTGCGTGGCCGTCTACCTCGAAATGTAGCTCCTGCATGATGATGCATCCCACCATCAACAATAACGAAATGTTCGCCTTTGGATACTTTGGTATATTGCGCCTGACAGACATAGATTCCAGCGGCGGCTAATAAATAGCGACCACTTTCGATAATAAAAGAACTATGCGGAAGATGAACACTATATTCGTCTATCAGCGATGTCAGTTGTTGCATCACATATTCCATATCCAGCGGATGTTCATGGGAAAAGTAAGGAACTCCAAATCCACCACCCAGATTTACAATATCCAGTTGAACCGGATATCGAGCTTGAAGTTGCGCTGCTAAAGATAATGTATATCTAAAATTACTCAGCAATACTTCTGCATCCATAATCTGTGTACCGGCATATACTTGAATACCGATCACTTGAATATAAGGCATCTCTGCAGCACGCTCAAATACTTGTTCAAGTTGAGACTCATCGATTCCAAATGGACGGGCTACTCCTGCCATCTGAATGGATGATCCACCGATTCCTGCTCCATCTGGATTCACCCGAATCCCTATTTGCACTTTGCGATCATATTCTGTAGCAATCTGATGGATCGTTTCTAACTCCGCCAGTGATTCGATATTAATACAATAAATCTGATGAGCCATCGCGGTGCGTAATTCTTTTTCGCTTTTACCGGGACCTGTATAAATAATCTCTTCCGGTAAATACCCTGCCGCTTCTGCTAAACGCAATTCTCCCAATGAAGCGATCTCAATATGACAACCCCATTCACGCAAAAGACCAGCTATCGCTATATTGTTGTTAGCTTTTAATGCATAATGCAATTGAACTTTGGGATGTAGCATTTGTTGAAACGATTGAATATGAGCGGCTAATTGATCTCCATTGTAATAATAAAAAGGGGTTGGATACTGTTGTAATGCTTCATGTAAAGGATCGTGCTCGGATAAATGACTCATCTATGTTCATCTCCTTTGACTCAAGATATAACACTTTTGGCTTTGGCAGTCGCATGAATATGAGAAAGTAGATGAATCCGTTCTACCGATTCATCTAATGAGTGATGATGAGACGGATGATGAATTACATCACGAAAAAAGCGCAATTGATTTACATAATAATTCATAGGCTCAAACGTATGATAACGAACCTCACCTGTTTCTTGTCCATTGTCCAGCAAAGCAATCTTTAACTTCAATTTGTAAAAGCCTAGATTACAACGGAAAAAGTCATTGATCGTTATTGTAGCGTGTTCAAGGTAAATCACATGACGGCTACTATATGGCTTTTCAAAAGAGAATATCGCTTCTGCTGTCACTCCATGAGCAAGTCTGGCTTGCGCTTCAAATGTCCAATCACATCCATTCGGGCCATCAAACAGTGAATGTCCATCAAATTCGCTATGTTGTATACCAATCACCTGTTGCAAAAATTGGAGCCAGTAACAGCCCAAATCCCAGAAACACCCTCCGCCTTGCTCTGGATGGCTACGATAATTATCCTGATGATTGTCTTTGGCAGGAATCGTAAGCTGGGTAACTGTACGAATCAAATTTCCATATTCGCCAGACTGTATCAATTCACGCAATGTATGTTGCCAGGGATGATGTGCAACCATAAGCCCTTCGATCAATTGCAATCCGTAATGTTGCGCCGCCGCACTCATGATCGGCAATTCTTCCGGGTACAAACAAAGTGGTTTCTCGACTAGCACATGTTTGCCTGCGGATAACGCTTTGCGAATCCATGTTGCATGAAGTTCATTACTCAGCCCTATATATACAGCATCCAATTGAGGATCAGCTAACAACTCGTCCAAACTGTTATAAATAGTCGCAATGCCATAATGTTCTGCTAACGATTCTGCTTTGGATAATGTACGATTAGCAACACCTACAATTTCCAGTCCATCGACATAAGGTGCAGGATCAAGTACAGCGCGTGGAACGATTCCAGAGCATCCTAGAATACCTAACTTGACAGTTGCTTCTGGATGATGGCTGACTTGAGCCGCCAGAATATGTTCATCTGTCTCTGTCATCGATTGCCTGATACTCATTTCAGAAGACTTCATCATAATGTACCTTTCGCTATCGTAGGATGAAGGAGCTGCATATGACGTTGAATATATTCGTCTGCGTACGCTGGAAATTGCTGACGTGCTTGCAGTAATTGCTGGTGCATCTGCTCTAAAATATCTGTACCTCCACCATATTCACTCATCCAGCGTTCATACGATAATCCGAATCCATATTTTTCCCATTGCGCTGCATTCTGAGCTTCATGTTCACCAAATGGTTCCAGAAAGATAATCGGAGTACTAAGTGCAAAAGAATCCGCTAATGTGCCTCCACCGGGCTTGCTCACAATCGCTTGTACATTGCGTTCAATCTCGCACAAAATATGGTATTCTGCTCGTGATTCATACTGTACCGATTGATCTTCTTGAACTTCTCCTAGCGGTGGAAATGTATGCTTACCCTGTTCATTTTGTTGCCATGTACGCCACTCTGGATTCATTCGGTAATAACGTTGTCCTTGTTCTGAATGACCGCGTTCATCTTGATCGTACAAAATAATATCCAGTCCATAACCGACTTGTTCTAATTCAGCAATTCGTTCACGATACGTCCCCATTCCCCAACCACCGCCATGCACCAGTAGTCGATGTTGCCTTTGACTATATGGAATAACCGGGTCGGATAAAGGAATATCAATATAGGTATACATCTCTTGTTGTCCATGACCAAATAGCCAGACTTCATGATAACTCTCATGGAGCTGACCTAATCGTTTACGTACACTTTTCCAGGATGGAGAATCGACTACATCCAGATATAATAAATCCACATGAATATTGGCTTCGCCTACTTGCTCCCGATAGCGATCTAAAATGTAGATCCAATGCCCTGATAAACAAATAAAATGTTGCCTTCCTTCCGCTTCCCACTGCTGTAATAGAGTTGTAATCTGCTCGTCGTCCATACTTTTACGGATATCTTGCGGAATCCGTTGAGACATCAAGGCAACCGAAAAGTTAGCGTGATATGCTTGTCGGCTTTTATCTACTTTTTGCAATTGATCGGATTGCATTACATTTTCAAAAACAAGAACGTCTGTTGGAATACCCATACGCTTTAAGCTTGCTTCTACCAGTAAACCAGGTGTATAAAAGCCTAATCCAAAACCAGAGCACAGTATCGTTACAGTCATGATCATCAAATCCTTCCAATCATAGGATGGTGAAGAAAAGAACTATACTTTTAAAATTCGATATGAGTTGGGTTTAATTTAATATGCTAAATTGGTTCGTTTCTAGCAGTTGTTCAAATTGGGTTAGTAGTTGTTGCTTAATATAGTCGTGACTGGCTACAACCGAAAGGTAGATTCTGCCTTTGTGCTTTTTGTTGTCATTGCGGAAGTGATGATTCACATGCAAAGCTGCTGATGTTAACGGGATAATACCCTGTTGGCGATTCGGCAGATAGAGCAGATTCGCTTGTTCTAACAGATGAAGCAATTGCTCATGAGAGACTTCACCAGTATGGGAGACATTATAGTTGGTCATATTACCTACTAATCCATACGTACGCAGATATTGATCCATCTGGTGCTTGATCAGGCTCATTGATTTGCGAGCATTGATCTCTACCATTGGCTCAAGACTACCATCTTGCAACACCATAGAATCAATACAGACGTGTCCAAAATAACCATCTTGATACAATTGCTTACCGATCTGCTCCATCAATACAAAATAACCTTCTTGTTCAAGTCGCATCATAAAAGCAGGATCAGGAGAAAGCGATTCGCGATAAGCAAATTGCGAGTTAGCCAACCATTGAACAGACAGCATTTCAATATTGCCTTGCGGATCGATATAGAATTGGCATGAGAAATCACGTTCTTTTTGCAGATATTTCTCGATTAGAAATTGAACTTTTTTGCCTTTTTCTTCTTGCTTATGCAGACCATGACCGATCCGCACCAGAAGTTCAGGAGAATCGATCAGCATATTGCCTTTGCCGGATACCCCGTAATTGTCTTTGATTAAAAAAGACCCTTCATTCAACCATTCGCTTCCTTTTTCAACCAGTTCTTCACTACTCTCCACCAATACCCCTACACCGCTCAAATTTAGTTTTTGTTTCATTTGAGCAGAGTAATGTTTGGTATTGACTCTTTTGACGACTTCCAGATCAGGAGCATGATAACCGATACCAAAGCGTTGATTCATCTCTTGAATATGAGGAATCCATGCAAATGGCGATAAGGTCATCGTAGACAGTGGAAATGGATCGGTTAGCTGTTGATCTTGTTCTTGCATCCATTGAAACACAGATACAGGACGTGCAGACATTCCGGCTTGTTTGCCTGCGCTCAAGCGATTGATGCCTGCCATCGTCTGATCTTGCCCTGCTAGAATATGATCTTTGATTTTGGCTGCATCCATTTCCAAATCTTGCGTATTGCCATATACGCTGAATCCCAATTGTTGAATATATTGACGCTGCGCCGGCTCAATCGCATACCGAGTAAACAGCAAATCTCCAGGATGACAAAAAGTAAATAGCAGTTCATCCATAGCTGTAACTATTTTCTCTGCTTCTTTATCCGGTAAAGCTGGTAAGGTAGCTAGATCATCTTCACGCCAGTACAGTTCCGCTTCAAAAGCACCCATGTGTAGTAATGGCTGGTTACCAACACGTTCTGTCATATGTATTCCTCCTTTATTTGTAGACCCTTATTGACTGGCACTGGAATAATGACGCAAAGCATAACTCCAGATCACACGAATAATAATTAACAACCAGACTGGCGCAAGCAATGCCCACCAGATCATACCTGGATTCAAAGCACCCATCACAAACATAGGCGGAAAATTACAAATCACAAATACAGGCAATAAAAAGGTTCCCAAACGCTGAATAATACGATTATAGACAGCCATCGGTACATAATTCGTTTCAAAAACGCTGTTCGACATATCGGTGACTCCTGTGGTCTGTACTGTCCAAAAAGCAAGTAATTGAGGCAACAGAAATACCGAATAAGCAATTAATACTCCGATAGCGATAAAAAAGATAAATCCGCCTACATGATAAAAGTCTACAGGCAAGCCTATACGACTCCATCCAATCGCCACCATAATAGCGCCACCGACCACATTTGGAATCGTATACCCTAATTCAAATTGACGTAAAGTAACAGCAAATTGTAACGAGATGGGCTTTGTAATCAATACATCCAGTGAACCCGTACGGACTTTATCCGGTAACTGCGTAAAATTAGTAAAAAACAACCCACTATACAATCCACTCATAATCGTAAATACGCCTACATATAACAAAATCGCATCCGGCGACCAGCCATTAATATCGGTTCCTACCTGATAAGGCAGAATCGCATATAATAGCTTGATCAGTAGATACGCAGTCTCAATCAGAAAAGCTGTAATAAAGTTAGTACGATATTCCATTTGCGACATCACAGAGAATTTCATAAATCGTCCATAAATGCGTGAATAGCGCCTTGCTTCTTTCCAGATCATTTGCATATCATTATCCTCCCACCGCTACATAACGGCGTACTCCTGAGCTCCACACCCATCTAGCCACCAGCAAAATAACAACGATCCATAACCATTGCATTCCGATACCTGTTAAAGCTTCTGTCGGAGTTAATTTACCTGTAATCATATTGACTGGGAAAAAGACGATATACGAAAAAGGCAACATTCCTAATAACTTGGCGATCGTTTCTCCAAAAATCGTTAATGGAAATACACTGCCACTCGCAATATAAATAATTAACGATAACGTATAAAATAATCCTGTCGATTCGGTCAGCCAAAAAGCAATACCACTAAGTGCATAGTAGATTACAAAGTTCAGTAAAAGAGCGCCAGGTAAAGCAATAAGATAACGTAGTGCACTATCCCAACCGACAGGAACCTGCATAGCGATCCGTAACCAGATCAATACGACCGCTGCAAAGACTATCACCAGAATAGATTGGACAGCTTTGGCTCCAAGAAATTTCAAAATGCGATATGCAAAATAATTTAACGGTTGTACCAAAAATTTGCCTAATCCGCCTTCTTTGATATCTCCGGCAATCTCGTATTCAAATCCGGCTGCTACTAATTTACCTGTTACCGCTGCCATAATAATATAGATCAGCATTTCTTGAAATGTATAACCTACAATCGTTCCCTGACCGGATGATTGAAAAATCGCTAACCATAAAAAAAACTGGGTCATCATCGGTACCAAAAAACTGACCAGTTGAATCCAATAGTTGGTTCGATATTCCATTTCATTCTGAATCCCCATATGTAAAATTTTGCGATATACTTTATTGGGCATGGGGCAATCCACCTTTTTCGTACAGAATCGCAATCCCTTCTTCTAAAGGAATATCTTCTATCGTAAAATCGATCACTGGTAAATGATCCAGTATTTCTTTGGATTTGCGTAATACATCGTGTTTGCTAAGTTCAAAAACGACTTCCAATTCAGATCGAGAACGGATTTTACCGTATCCATTTAAAGATAGCTCTGATACCGGTGCTGACAGTTGGATTTTGAGTAATTTCCAAGAACCGATCACATCATTTACACTTTTCAGATCACCATCGTAGACCAGTTGTCCATGATTAATAATCATCGTTCGTGAACACAAATCTTCAATATCGCGCATATAATGACTGGTTAACAAAATCGTTGTATTGTACGTCTGATTATATGTTTTGAAAAATTGCCTAATTTTACTTTGAGAAATAATATCGAGTCCGATGGTCGGTTCATCGAGCAAAATGACTTTGGGACGATGAAGTAGCGAAGCAATCAATTCCATTTTCATCCGTTCGCCTAGCGACAGACGGCGTACTTGTACATGTAATTGTTCACCCACACCGAGCAATTCGACCAGTTCATCCAGTGTGCGCTTATATTCTGTATCGTCCAGATCATAGATTAATTTGTTGAGTTCAAACGAATCGCTTGCAGGTAAGTCCCACCACAATTGATTTTTTTGACCCATCACAATCGAGAACTGACGTTTAAATTCTTTTTTACGTTCCCACGGCGTATATCCGAGTACTGAAGCTTCTCCATCACTGGGATGTAGAATACCGGATAACATTTTGAGTGTGGTAGTTTTTCCTGCTCCATTGGGTCCTAGAAAGCCTACAATTTCGCCTTCGTCAATATCAAAACTCAGATCGATCACTGCTTCTTTATGCAACTTTTCCCTTTTAAATAAATTGGAAAAAGATTTGCGTAAGCCGGGTTCTTTTTTGTAATATTCAAACGTCTTGGATAGTTGGTTTAATGTGATAGCAGACAGATGACACGACCTCCTTCATGTTGCCTATTCCCTATAGACGGATATGGTTCACCGTCATTCTCATTCGTTCTAATACCGCTTTTAATTCGGCTAACAAACGCAGGCTATGTTGAATATATTCAGGTAACTTATTGCGATTCACACGTAAGCCTATTTTATACAGTTGAAGCAAATGTCTTTTCCATGTTTGTCTGAGTTCATGAAGATCTGATCGCAATTGCTCGGTATGATGCTCACTGCCCATCAATCCTTCATACCGACTAATAAACTGTTCGGTATATTGCAGTAAATGCATCAAGCTCTCAATCCGTAATTGATAATATAATGTATCGCAACTTGCTCGAAATTGTTCATCATCCATTTCCAATAAGCGATCCAGATCGCAGAATAAGACAGCATACGCAGACCAACTTTCCTGCAAAAACTGCTCTAAATGAAGATCACAAGCTTGAATCACTTGCTTCACACTCAATTCTTCTGCTGGATTGCCATTGAGATAGGCATATTCTAATATTCCTTCTAGCAATAAAGTCAGATTGGTTTTGCCACTATAACTAAGCACATGCCCTGACTCTTCTAACAAAAAGTGATCCGATACATACGCTTCATCTTGCTTCATATCTAACCCGTATAACTGAATAACATGCCCTTTACTCGGGTTATTTTGATACACCGGATGGAAATTTAGACAACCACTTTGTAAATGCAAAAGAATACTTTTACCATTTTCCAATGCATTAGACCAATCCTGTAAAATCAAAAAATCATTTCGCTTAGATAACGAAGGATCAATAGTGACATGTTTTACTTCGACTTGGGTATTGGCTGACCATTGAGATAACAAATCCGCCATCGGACGTAGACCGAATGAATCGAAATTTCCTTTGTACGAGATCGACAACCCGTTACACAGAAAATACAAATCGGCTTCATCGGTATATACACCATGACGCAGTAGCAAAGCGTGCAGGCTAGCATAAAAGCAATGCTGTCCTGGCGCTCCTACTGTTTCAGGCAAAACTTGTTTGGATAATGACCTTTTAAACATACTGAGCTAATATATTTTCGATTCGGCGTAACGTCGATAATTCTTCCAATAGTAGATTATCATCATCAATCATGATATTCAGATGGTTTTCTAACTCTACGATTAATTCGACTGCCGATAATGAATTAAGACCATACTCCCGCAAATCATCGTCAGGCTGTAAATTTTCCAGATCGCCTGGAGCCATTTTTAACACTTGAGCAAGCAATGGTACAACCTGTTGTTCACTTACTTCCATCGTTGTGCCTCCTTTGACATATCGTTAACGATCATGTGGTTATAATCCAGCAATAACGTGCTCCAATTGTTCTTCCAGTCGTTGTGCTTCTTTTTGAGTATCTGCAATCACAATCGCAAAAATCCGATTGTTATACCCGCTGGTCGTTTTACTTGCCGATAATGTACCTGCTGTATAAATCCATACGCCAAATGGATGCAAAGACGTATACAACAGATCATGCTCTTCCAACGTCTGACAAAGAGCTTGATACGTTAACCGCTCTTTCGTAATATGCCGGAAATAACGAGAACGAAATATTCTAAGTCCAAACACTTGCGGTAATAATGAAATATACGTGGATAACGTAAAACGCCCGTTAATTTCAATAACAGGAATCAACTCACCACTTTCATCGATAAAAGCATCTATCGAAGCTATACCACGATACTGCTTTTCGTATAAATAGTGCCCTAATTCCATCGCATATTGACGGGATTGCTGACGAATCGATTCGCTTACTCCTGAAGGCATATAAGAACCAATATAGACTGTTCCATCTACAATCTGACGTTTTAGTGAAAAGACTTCTACATCACCATCAGGATGAATATAAATTTGATAATTCAAATCCATTTGCTTTTTGTGCCAGCGTTCTACTAACCATGCTTGATCAGGATTGTTCTGCTTGCGTGCAAAACGACTCATTACACTGAGCGTCGCATCCAGCTTTTGTGTGCCCTGTAATAAATACAAGCCTTTGCCAGAAGCGCCATACGGTTCTTTAATAATAATTTGCGCATCGGCATCAGCCGTACCTATCGCCAAACACTCACGTCTAATCTCTTCTACTGTCGCACATACAGTTCCGCTACTGACAGGGAATCCTAATTCAATAGCTGCCTGACGACTAAATATTTTGTCATTGACTAATTTACAGATATCCGAAGGCGCTCCGATATATGGAATCTCACAAGTATGCGCAATTTCTTCTTCCCACTGCGTGACTGCATAAGGAACAAGATACGTTTCTTCGTAAGCGGCGCGCCCTTGCATACCGTATAATTGCAAACGTTCTAACAATGCTTCATCTTGCAAAATCAATTGCGATATCGATACAAAAGGATCATCACTTTCCCCTTCAGGAATCTCGATTCGAGGTAACTCAAAACCCAGATTTTCCAACATATCTAGATAATCCGGGTCTGGTTGTTTACGTAAAATCATAATATCCTGCTTACGACAGAGTAAAAGATTCATCTCTTCTATTCGATTGACTACTTCTTGTTCTTGGGGATCACTCACTCCTTTACTGATATTATGCCAGACCGATTCAGCTCCAATATTAAAAATCCATACTAAGCGACCTTTATCACGCCGATCGGTCAAAGCATCCATTAAAGATAACTGCTGTCTCATAAACTCCCTCCGCTCTTAGATATAGTCGAGCGAATTTACTGTACCTGCACCATGTAGATACAATACACTGCACTTCGAGCACGCAGGCGTGAGCCCTTCTTTATTAATAATATGTCTTACATTTTCGTATTCTTCAGAATCCCAGATTTCTTTCAAGCTTTTCTCTTTCAAGTTCCCTACCGTAAACTCGGAAAAGAATTTACAAGGCATAACGCTACCATCCGGTACAATATCTGTACGCGATGTTAACGCCAGACAGTGATTAGAACAACGACTTGTCATTTCATCACCATGAATAAATTTATCAATCTCATCGTAATCTAGACCTGGTTGGTAACGAACACGTATTTTCCAGATACGATCATTGATTTTATGCAAATCTTCCATCAACGCATCCATACGATCAGGATTAATTTTATATTTAAATGCATGCCAGCTACTGATATGACGCTCATCCAACTGACGCAACCACTGGAATTTTTCCGAGAAATACGTATCCATTTTGAGGGATGTCTCGCGTGAAATATACCATGGGAAGCATAGCATTACTAAATCTAGCTTTTTCGATTCAAAAAATTCTAGCAATTCAGTCATACGTCCAATCATATTGTCATTGATAACTGCATGAACTGAAATTCTGCCTTTGTATAATCCTTGATCACGCAATTCTACGAGGCGATCAATTTGTGCCATTGTTTTTTGAAATGTGCCTTTACCACGAATCAGGTTATGCTCATATTCAAATCCTTCAACAGCAATCAATAACTCTAAATTTTCAGACAAATCCAAAATAGGTTCCAAAAATTTGTCGATTAACAATCCATTGGTACAGATAGTCATTTCACGACGATCATTTTGAATATATTCTAATATTTGTCCAAATTGACGGTGGAACATCGGCTCTCCGCCCCATAGGTACAGACGAGATTTGGCTTCTTTAGTATCATCCAACAGTTGTTTGAAAATAGCTGGATCTAGATCCATATTCTGCTCGGCTTTGTCCATTTGATGATGATATCCGTCTTCGTTCCATTGGAAACAGTGTGTACACCGTAGATTACAACGGTTGGTTAATTTAATGCCTAGCGATTGAGGGATAGGCGTTTTGTATGTCGGGTCTTTAATCTGATTACGGTAAGAGACAGTTGCATTACGAACAGTTCGTTTGATCAGTTGGAATTCTTTGCGGTCAATGGTTACTTCGCTTCTTGGTTGCAAAAAAAACACCTCTTCCTTTGAATTCAATGTTCAAAGCATACTTGAATCTAATGACGCATAGCATCATAAGCCCGATAAGTGTCAGAAAAAGTGATTTGTACACAATATGTGTTAGTTATGTTCGATGAAACAGGTTTGGAATTAGCATGTGAGCGTGTATATCATCAACAAGTGTTAGCGCTTTAATTTTTATGTAAGCGCTTATAACGTGTTGACCTTTTCTTCAGTTAGATTGTCTTGACCTGTCTCATGACTGACAAAATTGCAGAACGCTTGAATAGAGCCCAAATGCTCCATATCAAACTCTTCAAAATCAATCTCGACATTAAAGTCATCTTCTACACGTAAAATAAAATGAATTAATTGGATAGAATCCAGTCCGGCATCATGAATAATATCAGAATCGCGGTCTAGACGTGTCAAACAGGAAGGGTCTTGTTTTACCTCACTAATCATAGTAATAATTTGCTCGACAGAAACTGGGGATTGCTGCATTCTAATTCCTCCTTCTAGATATAGATGTATCGAGTGGCGAGAATCAGGTAAAGCACGCTTACAAATGAACAAAATCATAAACGAAAGTGGATGCTACACAATCGACAATTCCGTAAACCAATTAATGGAATTATATGCATATATATTCATCTATATTCCAGAATTAGTCAATCCTTATAATAAGAAACTGGTCAAAAGACCCAACATGCACAATTACCACCAAAAAAAACACTACTCGTATGTGAAAACCACATGAGTAGTGTTTGTTCAATCGTTTTACAACACTTTTTAATCTTTGTTTTACAGAAAGCAAGTAGATATCCCGATAATTATTTTGTCGAAATAGTGCATCAATCTGAATACAATTTGTCTGTTTATTGACAGATTAAGATACTTTTTCAGACACAATTTCGTCACTTTCTACTAGAGCATTATTTTGTTCAAGTGAATGATTTAACATATCGATTAATTGTTTCAATTCATCTATACTATTCGCAATACTGCTTACTCGTGTTGATTGTTCTTGTAAGCTTGAAGTCATTTGTTCGATAGAAGCACTTGATTGTTCTGTAACCGCAGAGATCGTTCCTGTTTCTAAGACGGAATGACGAATCCCTTCGATTAATTCTTTGATCATGCCACCGATTTCTACAGAACGATTAGATACGGTATTGGCTTCTGTCATGATATCTCCAAAAGATGATTCTGTCTGCTCGGCAGAAAGCTGAATCACATCAATCGCTTCTTTCCCTTGCTGAATACGACCGGATACCACTTCTGTCTGATCATGAATACGATGCAAAATATCTGTTATTAATACTGTTGATTGCTGTGCTTCACTCGCAAGATCACGAATTTCAGTTGCAATAACAGCAAATCCACGACCATGTTCGCCCGCGCGAGAAGCTTCGATGCCTGCATTGAATGAAAGCATATTCGTTTGACGAGCTATATTTTCAATGGCTTGAGAAACAGAAGAAATTTCTTGTGCGTAATTACGTAAAGTATCCATTGCTGCATGAGTATTATCTATCGTCTGACCGACTTCATGTACACCCTCACGCAAACGAATAACCTGTTCATTTCCTGAACGTGTCAATGAAGCTGTTCGTTCAGCAAGTTCTGTCATATGATTAGCGGTATTACCGATACTGCGAATAAATGTTTCTGAATTCTGCATTGATGTGTTGATCTCACCAATACTGCTTGCTTGTGAATCAATCCCTTTAGCAATTTCGTTAAACCCTGTATTTAGTTCTTTACCTATACGATCCGTATCTTCTGCATTACGTTGTAATTGTCCACCAAATTGAGTCAATTCTTGAGCAGAACGTTCTACTTCTTGAAGTAAATTATCAATTTGCGTTTTTTGTTGATGCAAGTTGCTCATCATTTTCTGACCCAAAATACAAATCGATACACCAGCAGAACCAACCATAATGGTTACAACTACCAGTACAATAATATCTAACGCAGAGATTGTTGTAACGATAGGATCAAATATCAATAATACTGCTTCTAAAACAACCGCATAGATTGTCGCTACAATACTGACACGCATATTCAAATACACTACAGAAAGCGTAATATAGATTAAAAAAGCAGACCATGAAGCTTGAGAAGGAAGCACCCAGATTACTGTTGTACAAGCGATAAACGATAATGGAGTTAATAGATATTTACCTATCGATAAATGATTTGTTTTTTTGAAAATAAAGAAAGCGGCTGGAACCAAAATACATACACAAACGATTAAATATAACCATGCATACAAATCAACAAGATGAAAAAAGTACATTGCTCCATAAATAGGAATACAACTGATTAAAATAATAGCTAATGTATATAGCAAAAGCTTAGAAGCTAATCTTTCATAAGGTGTTGCTTTTGTTTGATCATTTTGTGTTAATACGCTGTTCATAAGCGCCTCCTTCGATGTGGTCAATCATTAACAGTGAAATAGTTCTATTTTACTATTTCGTCAAAATTCAGCAAAAAGTTTACAGTTAATTCACTAATTTTTTTAGTTATTTTTTTGCATAAATAACCACGTAAAAAAGCAGTAACTCTGAAATCAGAATTACTGCTTTTTTTCGTTTATTGGCAACCTATAACATTGGACTTCTGCGTGCAGGTACTGTTTTTTCAAAAGCGTACGCGATTCGAATCAATTCAGGTTCTTTGTACGCTGTACTCATAAAGGTGATTCCGAATGGCATACCATCTCGGCGATACCCTGCCGGTACAATAATCGCTGGATACCCACCGACTGCCGGTGCATCGGTATAAGATGATGGTGTAAAGATCGCATCCAATTGATGTTCTTGCAACAGACGGTCGATTCCTTGTTCACGCGCTTGGCGCCAGTTGTTAAGGCGTGCTTGAATATAGTTAGCTTCTGTAAGTCTACCCGATGTTTCGTACTGTGCTTTGATTAATATTTCCTGACCATATTTCAGTGCATCTTGATGATGAAGATGATTATAATCGATCATGTCTTGCAAAGTACGAATCGATGAATGTGAACCTAATGTGGATAAATAATGATTCAGTGCAGACTTAAATTCGTACAATAATACAGTCATGTCTTGGGATACAATTTCAGGAAGATCCGTATGTTCTACAATAACTGCTCCTGCATGATACATCGCCTCAATCGAAGCTTCTATAATAGACTTTTCTTCGTCACTGCAATGCTTTTCAAATGCCCGGTTAATTCCTATTCTCGCTCCACGTAGTCCTTCTGGATCAAGATAAGCGGTATAATCAAGTACCGGTGTTGGTGAAATCTGTGTAGATACATCTTGTTCGTCTTTACCTGTTAATGCACTTAATAAAATGACTGCATCTTCTACACTTCTTGCCATCGGCCCGGCTGTATCTTGCGTATACGTAATCGGTACAATTCCTGTACGACTAATCAGACCCAGTGTAGGCTTGATACCTACCAGACTGTTTTTGCTAGACGGATTTAAGATCGAACCTGATGTCTCTGTGCCTACCGCTACTGCACATAGATTGGCGGCTACAGCAGCTCCTGAGCCTGCACTTGAACCTCCTACATCTAATCGTCCGGGGCCGTACGGATTCAGTGTCTGCCCTCCGCGAGCACTATATCCATTTTTCATATCAAAAGACATAAAGTTCGCCATTTCAGTAAGATTGGTTTTGCCCAAAATCACTGCTCCAGCCTGGCGTAATTGCTTGACTAAAAAAGCATCTTCCGGTGCAAATGAATCTGCTAATGCCAGCGACCCTGCACTGGTATGCATATGATCTCCTGTATTAATATTGTCTTTAATCAATACCGGTATTCCATGCAATAGACTGCGAACTTGTCCTTGTGCTCGCTCTTGATCCATCTGAGTAGCAATATAGATTGCATCTGGATTCAGTTCTATCACCGATCGCAACATCGGCCCATCTTGATCTATTTGCGCGATACGCTCCATATATAAAGATGTTAACGAGACAGAAGTCTGCTCCCCTGTCTCCATCCATTGTTGCAAATCTCGAATACGTACTTCTTGTAACGGAAAATCAATCATATGTGTACCCCTTTCAGCTTCGCATACTACCTTGTATCGATTCTATAATTGATTGGTCTGTTGTGCAAATTGGTAACCTGTATCTATGTATCATTATAATGTACAAAATAATGTACAAAAAAAGAACCTGACATGTAGATTCAGATTCTTCTGCTCAATGATATCGTAATCCGTTATCTATTAGCTTAACCATACACCTATCCCTACAACAGCAGCCAGTATCACGACGCCAATCAACAAATTCGTAGCTTCATATAGAAAAGAATACCCTTTATGTTCTCTGCTTTCTCGTTCTTTATGTTTAAATTGAGCGGCTCTTTGTGCATTTTCATCAAGTGGACGGTCTCCTAGATTATGAAACATCTCATTCATCTTATTCAACTCCTTCGTCTTTTCAATATTTTAACAGACTTTGTTAGAGGTTGTAAAATGGGGTGGTTTACATTTATATTCATTTCGTTAGAATATAAAGAAGTCTATTTACTTTCTTAATCTACAGATATAAGTAGAAGTAATGTAGAAGAAATATCAACATAAAACAAATACAAGGATGGGGTCTGGAAATGGAACTACTTATCAAGCAAGTCGAAAATGAATATGAATTGGATCATTGTCTGTTTATTCGCAAAGCCGTATTTGTTAATGAACAAGGCGTACCTTTAGACGAAGAATACGATGAGTGGGATAATGCAAGTACCACTATTCCACATATTATCGTGTATGATGGTGAGACACCTGTTGCGACTTCACGTCTACGTGTGGTTGAAGGTGTAGCCAAATTAGAACGCATCTGCGTTATGAAAGACTATCGTAAGTATGGTGTTGGCAAAATGCTGGTTGAACATATGGAACAATTAGCAAGAGAACAAGGGCTAACTCAAGCCAAATTAAATGGTCAGACACAAGCGGCTTCTTTTTATGAGCGCTTAGGATATGTGAAGTCTTCTGATATCTTTCTGGAATCAGATATTCCGCATGTCTTGTTCACCAAATCATTATAATAATAGATGATTATTCATACACATGAAATAGTCTGTAATTACACGTGATCTACTGACTATAAAATAAAACTTTACACGATAAAGGAGTTGTTGTAGTTGTCGATACGATCTTTGTCTCCAAAGCAACAACTCCTTATTGTGGAAGAGTTGTCTAGCCGATGTGAGGCTCATACAATTATCATTTTTGGTTCAGTTGCCAAAGGTACAATGAGACCTGAAAGTGATATCGATATTGCTTATTTGTCACGAGTTCGTCGATCAACATATCAACGATTTCGGATCGGACAACAATTAGCAGATTTGTTAGATCGAGATGTTGATTTGATAGATTTTCAAGAAAGTAGTACTGTATTTCAGATTCAGATCGCTACTACAGGAATAGTATTATATGAAGAAAATCCTTTACTGCGGCAACTGACATATATTCAAGCTTTTCGCGAATATGTGCTATTAAATGATAAACGCCAATCGATACTAGATCACTTTATGGAGAAAAGAGGCACGCTATGAATCAAGATATTTTACTTAACAAAACGGCTACGATTCGTCGCTGTGTTGCCCGGATTCATGAAGAATATGCCGGCGAAGAAGACAATTTATTCAACTATACCAAGCAGGATTCGATTATTTTGAATCTTCAACGGGCTTGTGAAGCTTGTCTTGATCTGGCGATACATATTATTTCTGAGCGTCATCTTGGAGTACCGCAGAGCAGTCGAGATGTGTTTGATCTGCTGTTTCGCAATGGATTATTGGATAAAGAATTGAATCAAAGTATCAAAGCGATGGTTGGGTTTCGTAATATCGCGATTCACGACTATCAAGGTGTACAGGTTGAAATTATTCAAGGGATTATCGAAGAACAATTGGATGATTTTGAAAAGTTTATTACTGCTATCAGCGCTTAAAAAGCCAACATAATCTGATCAAAAAAAACCGAACACTTTTGATTGAATACAGATTCAAAAGGTTCGGCTTGATTGATTATGAGTTAAATTGTCTTATGACTAGATTTTCAAAAACAGCTTTGCCACCCTCTGCAAATAGACTGATTCCTTGATCTTCTTTGTTCGGGAAAATCAGACTGGAATAGGCTACTGTACCATCATCGACAAAGACTTCAATACTATTTGTGTCCACTAATACTTTCAAATGAACTTTTTTCTTATCGGTATTGAATGCAGCCTTACTTTCCAGACTTTTTCCATTCGTATCGGGATGACCGGTGTATGCTCGATTCACATACGTATACTTCCCTTCTACAAATACTCCTACATCTACATGACGGCTTTTATCTGCCGATTCTCGTAGACGCAAGCCTACATTTTTCAAGTCAGACCATGAGATATCCGTATCTAACTGATAAGAAGCTCCACTTATATCGAGCGCTTGTGTACCTTCGACTTCTAGCCGTTGAACGGTCTTGGTAGAAGCAGGTAACTGACTGATCGCTCCAATTGGTTGTGAAGATAGACCATAGGATTGACCATTGAAACGAAGTCGTATTTTACGAACAATCGAATCCATCCCGTTAAATCCTTCTTTCATTGTCGGTGTATTGTTTACATAATCCCAGTTGTTCATCCATCCAAAAGCATAACGTTGTTCATAAGGATTAGAAGCTCCAGCAATATCAAATGTTACAGCCGCATACCAGTCAAATCCATGATCTAACCATTTCGGTTCTTGACGGTCAGCTATAAATTTTTTCCCGTTAAAACTTCCTGTCCAGTACGCATACGTATTTGGATTCCCTGCTCCGCGACCATTAGCGCTTGCACCCAGTACCCATTTATACGCTCCATTGGTTGCTTGCATCAAATACAGATCAGGGCATTCCAGTATACCTACATTTTCAGTAAGGAATCCACTGGTGTACGTCCACTTTTTCAAGTTAGTAGATGTGTAAAATCCGATCTTATTACCTTCAGCCATTAACATAATCCAGTGTTTGGAACGAGCATCCCATGTTATTTTGGGATCACGAAAATCAGCCGTTCCTGGATTCGATAAAATCGGTTTTTTCCCATACGGAGTAAATGTATTCCCTCCATTTTTGCTATACCATAAATACTGTTCTTGCGCTCCACCGTTAGCAGACGGTTGCGTGACAATCGCGATAAATGCATTTTTACCGAATCCAGCAGTATTGTTCGTATCGACAACGACAGAACCTGACCACGGATCACCGTTTTTATTTGTATATTTGGGAATGGCTACTCCATGATCTTGCCAGTGGATCAGATCGGTAGAAGTAGCATGACGCCATTCGGTGCCGTTTCCATTCGGATAATCTTTGTTATATAGGTAATAATAATGATACTTTCCTTTAAAATAAATAGGACGTTGCGGATCATTTTTCCATTTGTCTGGCACTGTAAAATGATAATCAGGGCGTTCATTACTGACTGATGTTGCATTTGTATGAGAAGCATTATAGTTAGCAAGACTGTTCTGAGTACTTCCTTTTGCGCTAGTCTGTGTAAAAAAGTAGAGTAAGGCACCTAATATAATACATCCGAACACACTGAGAACAACGAGTGTCCGGCGATATTTAGATACGTGGTTGCTGTTGTTCAAGTGAGCACCTCCATATATTAGTGTTTCCTTTTTGTGACTACATTTCAATCTACGGATAAAAGCAATAAAGGAAAAGAAAATGCCGCTATTCGGCGAACATTTTCTTTTCCTGTCTATCTATTGAATCTTCAAAACGTATAGATTAGAACTTTATTTGTTCGATGTTACTTGACCTTGCTCTAAAATGCTATTAGGAACAACTCTAGTCTCACTACCATTGATCTCAACTTCAAAGCTAGGAGCAAAAGTAGAATGATGATCTGTATAGAACCCTCTATTGGTCATATAGCTAGTAATCACGACTTTGTTGCCTTTTACCTGTGGAATCGCAAAGTGAGCATAGTTCCATGTAACATCACGTTTGTTCAAATCTTGATGCAATACCAGTCCACTACCATTTAGTGGTTTGTAAGGCCCATCAATCGAGTCAGCTACATATCCAAGCATATAGATATCTTCAGCATCAACACCATCGACAAACATTTTAGCACCGCGTGTATCGGTGAACAGATACCATTTGCCATCTTTTTCAAAAATGTTAGCACGTTCGATCTCATCGGTAACTGTGTTAGAAGCAATAAGTGGTTTCATTACTTTTTTAAGCGAATAATCATTATTCAATTCAATAATACCCAGTGCACCATTCGCAATTGTCATATAATTACGACTCGGGTTGTTCATCACTTTTTGGTATTCTGATTTGAAGAAATCGTCATCTCCACCATAGTAAGCTTTGTTCGAGAACATAGATTGACCTTGATATCCTGTTTCCGAACCTGTATTAGCTTCAAAGACTAGATATTTATGTCCATTGTCTTCTACATAATGCGGATCTCTTAATGTATGGTTATCTGAATAATCACCTGCACGGAACGCTTGATCAACCGTTTGATACATTTTGCCATCGCCGTCAAAAATAGACTTGAGGTCTTCTACACCATTGACCTGAAGTGTTCCATTTGAAGGTTCAGATACATTAATTTGAGCAGTCGTTAATGTTTGTTTACCGAAAAATCCTTTGTCTACATCCCAGGGTTGACGGTTAGTATAGAACAAACGCACTTTGCCGTCTTTGGTCATTGTCGCTGAACCTGACCATTCTTCCGATTGATTATTTAAGATCGTATCATTAGGTACCATTTTGTCGTTGTCTTTAAATACACGACCTGCATTTTTCCAAGCATCTAATGATTGGTCACCTGCTTTTTTGTAGAACAGATAGATAAAAGTATCTGACGATACTTTCGGATCACCAGCTAGACCAAAAACAACTTCATAACCGTTGTAGTTCGCTACAGTACCATCTGCATTTTGCAATGGCCATGTATCCCATACATCAAGGTCTATCGTATTGCCGTTCGCATCTTTACCTTTAGCAGAAGGAATATTACGAATCGTAGAAGCATCAAATTGAGGAACCTGATAGCGAGATTCTTTTTGTTGACTTGCTATTTTCAATGCATCAAAGCGTGTTAGATGTGTAAATCCATAAGTATCATTAAAAACAGATGACGGTGTTTCTACAACAGGTGGTGGTGGAGTAGGTTGTGTACCGTTACCATAATCAGATTCTGATCCACTTGCAAAAACAGAAGTTCCTCCTGTTAGCATTGTTGCTGCCATCATCATAACAGCTGTTTTTCTTGAGAAATTCTTGATTTTCATTGTGTTCTTCCTCTCTAATTTCAAATTGTGGCTGTTTTGGCGCACAAAAAAGACCTAAAAATCTCTCTGAAGAATAGACGACAATTGTCGTACGGATTCCTCACGGAGTTTTTTAGGTCTTGCCTGCTTTACCAGTAACACACCCGAATATGCTGTTGCTGACATTCATTCTATAGGGCAAATGCATAAGACACTATAGACTGAATGGATCAATTTGTAAAAAGAGAAAAAAGGATAATTCTGTAATTTTTCATTCATTTTCATTGTTTATGGTCTTATTTTCACTGTTTCAAAGTTTACATTTTTGTAATTTGTTATAAGCCGTTCATACTTTGTGCCTAGTTGATACTCAATTTCAATTTAATATAACTAACTATCGACTCGGGTCATTAGCCTAAATTATAAACTACTTTTCGTCTGGTTAGAAGTTTTTGTGCCATTATAAACTCTTTTTAACGTAATTAAAAAAGTGAGTTATCTTATATTAGCAGGAGTTATGACCCAGTCTTTCAAGTAAACGATTCACTTCAATCGTAATTAAGACACACTGACTCTCTGTAAAAGTATAATCATATTCATCTTCCATATTCTCTGCCATCTCTTCTACTTGTTCATATAACGTTTTATATTTCTCTACAGCTATTTGTATTAATTCACGATTAAGCTCACTTCCTGGCTGATCTTTTTCATATTCTTGAAGAATACTTTTCAGTTGGCTAATCAAGCGTTCATAATCGGCTGACTTGTGATTCAGTGGTTGATGTAACATATATTCAATATCTTTCACCATATCTTTGATCATCGCCGCCATACTTGTTGCTGTTTCTTGCGCTCCTGCGTTCATTCGTGCGGTGTGAATATGCATCGCAATATATCCCACTTCATCTTCAGGAATATCGATCTGCAAGTGCTTTGTAATCAATTGCTTGGCATGTAGCCCAATTTCAAACTCGGCAGGATACAGCAATCGAATCTCTTCTAATAAAGTATTATGAATAATCATGCCACTACGCAGACGTTCCAGAGCAAATGACAAATGATCTGTTAACGCGATATGAATATGTTCATTAAAAGAAACTTGTAGTTCTTGTTCTGCATACGAAATAATCTGTTCAGATACAGCGATCTCTTCTTCAGGCAACTTTTGTAGCATTTCTTGAAGATACCCGTAACGCTCCTGATCTTCTAACACAAATAGTTTTTCGATACGCCCGGTATCTACGATATCATTTTTCCCTTTTTCAAAAGAAATACCGCCACCCATAGCAATCTTTTCTTGTCCATGATCATCGACGACCACAGCATTATTATTGAGAATCTTTTTGATCTTCATAAGCTCCTCCTGTGAATTTACGAACAACGTTTGAGATATTATAGCGAAAAGCTGGTTTTTCTACCCCTAACAACAGAGTAGTCAAAAACGCAATTCCGGCTGATAACAAAAATCCTATCATATAATGAATAAAATTCAGTTCTCCAAAAGGAATAATATAGACTAGCATAGGAATCCCTGTTAATCCAAATGAGCTAGCTACCACATGATGAAGCCCTACATAAGCGCCTCCTACTGCTCCCCCTATAGCCGCACTCACAAATGGACGACCTAATTTGAGATTTACCCCGAGAGCTATCGGTTCTGTAATACCAAGAAAAGCAGTAATCGATCCTGATAATGCAACTTTTCTTAGTTCATGATTACGAGTCGCTAAATAGACAGCAAGCCCTGCCCCACCCTGTGCCATATTCGCCATCGACCAGATCGGCAACAGAAAATTAACACCGACATGAGGGTCTGAGATCAGTGCAATCTCTAGCGCTTGGATGCCTTGATGCAGACCAGTCAAAACAATCGTGCTATAAATGCCGCCTAGAATCAATCCGAACAACGTTCCTCCATACGTAAAGAGATATTCTAACCACTGACCTATCCATTCTCCAAGCCAGATCGCGACTGGACTAATCAATAAAATAGCCAGAGTACCACCTGTAATCAGACTGATCGCTGGAGCGAGAAGGGTAGATGCAGATGCTGGCAGAATACGACGTATTCCTTTTTCTATCCATGCCATCACCAGTGCCGCTAGAATAATCGGCATCATCGCGCCTTGATAACTAAATTGAGGTGCTACGAGTGTATTAACACCCTGGACAGTTGTATGCCCTATCAAGATCGCTAGATCCGGCTGAGACATGGCTATACCTAGAACTGCTCCGATCGCTGGAGTACCACCAAATCGTTTCACTGCATGATAACCGAATAATACACTGATCACTTGAAAAGCAGAACTTGTTAGCAATCCGAGTAATCGGAACCATACCGCATCTTCTGCTACCCAGCTAGAGGATTGGAGAATTGTGACAATGCCTAATAAAATACCTGCCGCTATAAACAGCGGTAATATAGGAATTAGAATATCTGAAAATACAGTTGCCACCTGCATAATACGTCCAGTTATTCCTCGTCTACGATATAGATTCTGTGATTCTGCTGACTGATCGACTTGCGTTGTAGTATTGGATTGATCTTCTATAGATGGTTGGTCATCGGCTGATTGTTCATGTTGACGAAGCAAAATATTCATTTTCCGATGTAATTTGTAGACAAGTTCAGGGCCGACAATAATCTGTAATTGCCCGGGTAGTCTATTGATATTTTGTACTTGTTTGATCTGTTGCAGTTCCGCTACATTGATTTGATGATCATTTTTCAATTTCAAGCGGATACGTGTTGTACAGTGTATCACTTCTACCAGATTATCAGGCCCACCGGATAAATAGATAAGATGTCGAGCAAGCTCTTCGGTCGGGTTGCCCTGCGCATATCGTTTACGAGAAGATGGCAGATTTTTTTGATCTGACAACACTATTCCTCCTTTATCGGGTTGAATCCAGAACGAATGAATCTACTTATTTTTTATGATAAAGTAGCTTTGAAATATCATGAAATTTTCATAAGCGTTATAAAGTAACAACTTTGTAGTATAGGGTAGTTTGTGAATTAAGACAATCTTTTGCATCAATTATTCAAACGATGATAACGATATTAGAAGATAATAGATTGGATGGCATGCAAAAAAAGTGTTGCTAGATACCTTAAGACCAATATAGTCAGGTATACAGCAACACTTGGGTCTACTTACGATAAAGTATGATATATATTTATGATAAGTTCATAACGATACGGCGAATATCTTCGAGTGGAACTTTGGGCTTACGATCATAAGTGACCAGACCGTTGATCTCCTGTTCTACATCGGTTAGCTGGGTATAACAGAATCCTTGAACTATCGGAGAACGATGCAATGGACGAATAACGGCTGCTAGACGTTGTAGATAATCTTCATCATTGTCTGCTCCTGAATACCCCCAACCTTCCCAATCGCTTTTTTTATAAGCAATCCCGCCAAATTCGGTGATCAAAATAGGTTGCCCTTGATACGTTGCTCCACCGACAAAAATCTCACGATTCCCAGGCAGACTATGTACCGCATTTTCAACCGAAGCATAGCGTTGATCCAACACTTCTTCTTGCCATGCATAATCATGAATCGCTACCAGATCAGTGTCCATCATTTCCCAGCCATCATTATAGATCACAGGGCGAGTATCATCTAAAGACTTGGTCAAATGATACAGAGTCAGTCCATGCTGTTGTTGACGCTGATCGTTTTTCACATTAGGAATGCCCCAACTCTCATTCATCGGTACCCAGACCACAATCGACGGATGATTATAATCACGCTCAAGCACTTCTTGCCATTCATGTGTAAAGCGGCGTACATATTCTTCCGAGTAATTATACGCATTAGCGGCTTCTCCCCATACAAGCAGACCTTTACGATCACACCAGTACAAAAAGCGCGGATCTTCCATTTTCTGATGCTTGCGCACTCCATTAAAGCCCATAGCTTGTGTTAATTCGATATCTTGAATAAAAGCTTCGTCAGATGGTGCAGTTAAGATTCCATCGGGGAAATACCCTTGATCAAGTACGAGACGCAGAAAATAAGGACGATTATTCAAATGTATCTTTCCATTTTCGATCGAAATTTTACGCATCCCAAAGTAAGATTGAACACGATCAATAACAATGTCCTGTTCTACTAACTCTAGCTGAATATCGTATAAATGTGGCTTTTCCGGTGACCACCAGCGTCCAAGTTCATGATCGTTAAAATCGTGCAAACCAATCGAACGTGTATGTTCGGTATGAGTCACTACAAGTTCATCCTGTGCTACAAATTCACCTTCAAATGTAATCGTTAATCTTGTACGTAATTCTTTTTGTAATGTAACCGAAGAGTAAAATAAACGCACTTTGATTTCATTATGGTCAATATCAGCAGTAAATTTAGCTTTGCAAATATGAGCAGGGTCAACCGCTTCAAGCCATACCGTCTGCCAGATGCCTGTAGTACGTGTGTAGAAAATACTAGCAGAATCTTCTTTCCAGTACTGCTTGCCTCGCGGTAACGTCACATCTTGACTGTAATCTTCTACACGCAACACAATTTCATTGCCATCCTCTTCTAACAGTTCGGTAATATCCGCTTGAAAAGGAGTATGTCCACCTTCATGAAATGCCGCCCATTTTCCATTAATCCAGACCGTTGCTGTATAATCCACCGCTCCAAAATGTAAAATCGTGCGCTTGCCTTTCCAATCTGAAGGAATTTCTATCGATTTGCGATACCAGACCAGATCATGAAATCCAGTATCCCCGATACCACTTAGCTCACTTTGAAATGTAAATGGCACTTGAATACTCTGATCGAACACAGCTTGTTGATCCAGATGCCATTTCTGTTGATCACCGACACGCTCATCGTCAAATGCAAATTCCCATGTTCCATTTAGATTGATCCAGTCTGCTCGTTCAAATTGTGGTCTTGGATATTCAGATCGAGTTGTTGTTGCAGTCATTATTGTTATTCCTCCTTATAAGTAGTAAGCGCGTATATCCTATTACTTCACATCTATTTATATTCATAAAATACATCCTACAAATACTGAATTTATAACTCTTTGCCACCTGTAAAAGCAATTCCTTTAATAATCTGCTTTTGGAAAATCAAAAATACAATTAACACCGGAATCGCTGCCAGCGCATTAGCCGTCATTGGAAGTGCATACTGTTGTACATAAGAACTCTGGAACATCGGCAATCCTAATGTAATCGTCATATACGCTTTGTCCGAAATCGAGATCAGCGGCCATACATAATCATTCCATGCACCGATAAAGCTAAAAATACCTAAAGCCGCCAATGCCGGACGAGACAATGGCAAAAAGATGCTGTACCAGACTTTGAAAAATCCTGCTCCATCGATTCGAGCTGCTTCTTCAAGGTCTTTTGGTAATCCATCAAAAAATTGCTTGAGAATAAAAATTCCCATCGGCCCGGCAACAGCAGGCAAAATAAGTGAAGTCCGTGTGCCAAGCAGATCTAAATCTCTCATAAAAAGATACAACGGAATCAATGTCGCTTCTGCTGGAATCATCAGTCCAGATAAAAATAACAAAAACATAAATTTGCTACCTGGAAATGTAATTCGAGAAAATGCATAAGCTGCCATCGAAGATAAGATCAGTACCAGAGCTGTAGTGATCACAGACACCATTAGGCTGTTCCCCATCCAACCAAAGATCGGAGCCTGACTTAATACTTTCTGATAGTTCGCCAAAGAAAAATGAAATCCATTTCCAAATACATTTTGTCCTTCTGGCGTCAACGATAACGCTAACATCCAGACGACAGGAATCAGAAAAAATATAGCAAGGACTACGGCTACAATACGAATAAAATAATAATAGATACGATCCATCATGTATGACTCTCTCCTTTCTAAGATTCCAGTCTCCGCAAAATAAAGGTCTGTACTAAAGAGATCACCAGAATAACGAGCATAAGCACAAAAGCAATCGCCGACGCATATCCCATCTGAAATGTCTGAAATCCATTTTCATAAATCGAGAATACGACCGTTTTGGTTGCTCCTGCTGGTCCTCCGCCTGTAATCAATTTGGATTGACCGAAAATTTTGAAAGAAGCTATCGTCTGAAGCACAATCACCAGTATTGTAATACGTGATAACGATGGCAATGTGATATACCAGAATGTCTGCCAGCGGTTTGCTCCTTCAATCTGCCCTGCTTCATAAAAGGAAGCTGGAATATCTTGAAGCCCTGCTAGAAACAAAATAAAAACAAATCCTACAGTCCACCAGATCGTAGACATAATAATTGCCGCCCAGGCTAGCGTCGGTTGTGATAACCAAAAAATCTCTTCATGAATAAGCCCGACTGCCCGCAAAATCTGATTAAACAATCCAGTATACGGCTGTAAAAAAATCACCCAAATGCTAGAGATAACCGAAACAGATAATACATATGGCATAAAAACAGAGATACGGAAAAAAGATTGTCCACGACGTATCCCATGAACCAGAATAGCTAACAATAGCCCGATTCCGCTGACTAATGGCACACTGATTATTGTAAATACTATGGTATGCATTAAATTACTGCGAAATTCTTCATCCGCTATAAGATTGGTATAGTTTTGAAATCCTACAAATACTTTATCCCCAAGCAAAGACCAGTCATAAAAGCTGATCCGTAATCCGTATAAGATCGGAAATAAAGAAAATAGGACAAAGAAAATTGTATATGGCAAAATCATTAATATGCCTGTTATCCATCCTTGATGTGCTAAAGACTTGGTGCCCATAATCGTCTACTCCTTTCCAAAGTAAGATCAAACAAAAGAAGCGGTATGATCTTGATGTCGCTCCGCTTCTTTTGTTATTTCTTATGGATCTATCATGATCTCTTTATTTGCCGGTAATTTTGTTAGTCGAAGCATCTGCTTTTTGAAGTGTAGTCGCTGGATCTTGCTGACCTGCTAACATTTTCTCAAATTCTTTCACTACATTATCGTTGACCTGTCCTTGTTTTTCGTTACGAGGCCAGTATTTTACAAAGTCAGCCGATTGAGCATAATCGCTACGATACGGCATATCTTTAAATTCTTTAGAATCCAATACTTTGGTGACACTTGGAATATGCCCTGCTTTTGCCCACATATCGCCATGCTCTGCTAACCAATTTGCAAATGTTAATGCAGCTTGTTGTTTGGCTGGATCTTCCTGACTGTGTTTGGGCAAAGCTAATGTATGCGAATCACCCCATGTGGCAGGTTGATCATAGATTTGTGGCATCGGTACAACAGCAAAGTCTAATCCTTTGATATTTTCAAATGAACCTGTACTCCATACTCCTGTAATCAATACAGCCGCCCGTTGATCTTGAAATAATTTCACTGCATCATTTACATTCGGCGGAATTAATTTGGACGTATACAAGCTGTTAACGTATTCTAATGCTTGCTTGGCTTGTGGATTGTTAAGCTCTGCTTTGCCATTGTCATCATAGAACTTACCACCACCGGTTAACTGGTTATAGAATCCCCAGAACATCCAGTAAGCATCTATCCGTACGCTAGGCTGTGCTAATGGAGCTACATCTGCTGGAACAGCATCTTTAATTTTGGTCAAAAAAGCAGTGAATCCTTCTGGTGATGGATCGTATACCGGTTTGCCATCTTTCAGTACACCTGCTTTTTCCAAATAAGTCTTGTTGTAATACATAACGATTGCATGAGTATCAAGTGGGATAGAGTAATGTTTGCCATCATAGATAGTAGATTCTAGAATAGTAGGATTAAATTCATCCCAGTTCACTTTGGAACCTGCGGCAAGATCATCAAGTGGTGTCACATAACCAGCAGGTACAAATTGAGGCATCCGCGAAGAGTGTAATACCGCTAGATCAGGTGCTTGATCTGAAGCTAACGAGGTTTGTAATTTGGTATAATAATCTTCTGAACGGTTACTAAGCTGTTCGACTTGAATATCTGGATTTTCCTGATTGAACTTATCGACCATAGCAGTCATAAATTCTCCATCTCCGCCACTAAAAGGTGTCCAGAATGAGATTTGTGTTTTGCCACCTGTTTTACCACTTTCCGAACTACTGGCAGGTGCGCTACCTCCAGCACAAGCAGATAGGATCAACATCGCCACCATCAATATACATGCGGCTTGAATACCTTTTGTTTTTCTCATCAATAGAACCCCCTTATCGAATAACTAAATATGTGCGTTTTTTAGATAACGCTTACATTTAAAATCTTAATTCATTCTATAAGGAGGAACCATGACGCTTTTTTCGATGGTATAGACATATATTTAGGTCTGTTCTGGAAAAGCCGTTCTTTTTATTTCCATTCATTACTGACTACTCTATGTGTAGATCAGATCATACAGGGTGCTGGTAATGACGACGACTATCCCGGTACTGCTTGGGTGTAGTTCCTGTTTCTGTTTTGAATACTCTATTAAAGTGGCGAATATTTACAAACCCTGTATCATAAGCAATCGTAGCGATTTTCTCATCACTATGAATCAAGCGCTTGATTGCTTCTCGAATCCGTATCTCGGTTAATACTTCAACAAATGAATGCCCTAATCTATGTTTGAATAGACTGCTCAGATAAGAAGCATTCAAGTAGACTTTTTCTGCCATCAGATTAAGGGTAATCGGCTCTGCGTAATGTTCTTCCAGATAACGCACCACCTGATCAACAGCATGAATCACATGACCTTCTTTGCGCTGAATCAGATCGTAGAGCGAATACAACAATTGTCCGCAATATTGGGCAAGTTGCTGACGCTCATTAATCAACAATACCTGTTGTAAGATCATACCCATATCCTGTTTATTCAGCCATTCACTGAGTACTTTGTAATCCAGTGCAATCTCATAACACTCTAACAATATTTTGCATATTTGTTGCTGGATCACTTCTGGATGATTGATTTGTCGACATAATCGTTCGATAAAAGCTTGCACTTGTTTGGTTAATTCTTGTCCATTTTCCTGTGCTAATAACTGTTCCAAAAAATGTCTGTCTGCTGCCTGTAATCGAGATAATGGCATCGTATTCGTCGTCGAAGATTCATACACCAGTACTTGATCTCCTCCCGAGATCAATCGATATAACAGAGCAGTCTCTGCTTCACGATAAGATTTCGGTACCGATTCTAGATCATCTACTCCGCCACCAATCCCAATCGTAACCGTCATCTGAGATATGCGTTTAATATTGCGAATTAATTGTCCTGACAATGATTTGATTTGCTGTGCAGTTGCTTCACTTCGATCACTATTAATCAAAGCCACCACTTTGTGATGATCTATAAAAGTATATCCTTGTAAAGGCTCTATAATAATCTCACGCACAAATTGCTGAATATACAAAAAGAATAATTCAGGATCATTTTGACGATAACGTTGCTCTGTAACCGAATCTCGATCCAATTGCACAATCAGACAATATATACCGTTATGAGGAAACGAAATGCTGGCTTGATCGAATAATTCACCTTCATCATAAGCGATATTACCATGAATCAGACTACTCAGTAATTGCTGTCTAATCACTTGCTGACTGGGCATATGTTCTGCTACCGATTGAGATTCACTTTCTTTAGTCAGCTCTGTCTCTACTTTGCATAAAGCAGTATATAACTCTTCTTTATTGACCGGCTTGAGCAAATAATCTCTAGCACCGCTACGAATCGAACTACGCGCATACTCAAAATCATTATGTCCACTCAGTACAATACAGCGAATAGCAGGATATTGTTCTGCCAGTGTGGCTTGTAGTTGAATACCATCCATCCGAGGCATTCGTATATCAGTGATCACCAGATGAGGACGTTGAGACTGAATCATTTCCAGTGCTTCTAATCCATCTCTAGCTTCACCGATAACTGTCCATTCCAGATTCGATTCATGAATTAAATGAGTTATTCCTTTGCGAAAAATCATCTCATCATCCACAATTAATACATTATACATAAGAAAAGTCTCCTTTCTTCTATTCATCTTAATATGTGATATCCGATGCAGGCATCACAACAGTAACGCGTAATCCTCCTTCATCTCGATTATGCAATGTAATTCCATAGTCATTACCATATTTGAGTGCAATTCTGCGATGAACATTGACCAATCCATGACCTCCCGGGCCTTCTGGCAAAATACCTGCTTCCATATGAAGATGTTGTTCTTCGATCCATTCGTTTTCCATACCTGGTCCATTATCGATCACATCTATCTGAATCTGTTGTTGTGCGATATGAACTTCAATCTGAATATAAATATCACCACGACCTCGTTCTAACCCATGAATAATTGCATTTTCTACTAATGGTTGTAGTGTCAAACGAATCATAGGGCTTGATAATAGCGATGGGTCTGCATGAATCGTATACGTTAAACGCTCATCATACCGAATACGTTGAATCGAAAGGTATCCTCGTACATGATCTAACTCCTGTTCGATAGTGACTTCACTATGATCGCTTCCAATACTATACCGGAGCAATGCGCTTAAATGATTGGTCATTTGAACCACTTCACGATTGCCTTCGAGCTCCGCATACATACTGATTGAACCGAGTGTATTGTACAAAAAATGAGGATTAATCTGACTTTGAAGTGAAGCGATCTGCGCATTTTTTTCTCGAATCTCGGTTTCATATAATCGGTAAGTTAATGTTCCTAAACGAGATACCATAATATTAAAAGTACGACTCAAATGACCGATCTCGTCTGTTTGCTGAACAGGTAAAGTAATATCAAACTCTCCACGTTCTACAAGTTTCATAGAATCCCGTAATACACTAAGTGGTCTTGTGATACGCATAGCATGAAAAATCGATACAATGACCGAGATAATCAGACAGATTCCGCCTAACCAGATCATTTGCCGATTGACCTGCTCTGCATCTTGTACCAACACTGATACAGGAACCGCTTGAAGTACTGTCCAATGAGTCACAGGCGAGGTCTGGTACGTAAGTAGTACCGATTGCTTGCCATTATGAATTGTTAACGTACCTTCTCCTCCATATTGTTGCAAAATAGGATCATCTACTGGAAAAGAAGGGCTTTTATAAATCAATTGCTTATGCTGATCGATCATCGCAAATAACGATGTAGGCGAACCTGCAAGATGTGTAATACGATCAGTCAATGCCTCGGCAGGCACATCAATCACCAGCACTCCTAATTCTTTGCCGTTATCCAGACTACGAATTTTACGAGCAATCGAAAAGACTTGATAGACGGTTCCATTATCAGACAGCACTGCATGAGGAGCGATAAAATACCCCTTGCCAGATAATTCAGTATCCAGTGCTAATAATCGTTCTCGATCTCCTGACTCTGCAAATCGACCTGGACTATCTGGTAATTCGACATAAGAAGAGTGCGTATGATTGGTGAACAAAGCGACTCCTGCAATATCGACCCGTCCATTCACCCGAATACGCCGTACAAAATTTTCTAACAATAAACGGTCTTCATAGCGATCAATCACTTGGTCTTGTGTATCCTGCTCCAGATAATCCATAATTTCTGGGGACTGATAGGGCAAAACAGATAATAACACTAACTCATTCATATAAGCATCCAAATTCGAAGTAAATTCGCGCACAACGTCTGCTTGATATTGACCTGCATTTGTCTGAATTGAATCTGAATAACCGATACTCGATATCACGGAAGAAATAATCAACGGAATCGAAATAAGTGTAATATTCATAATAATCAGCCGGGTGACCAACCGCATATTTTTCCAGCGACGAATCCAGTCTTTCATATATGTCTGCATCACTTACTCCTTCAAAATCTGGTTAATCAAAGGTTCTAAATGATCAAGCATCTGATCTACACTTTGCTTACCGTACCAGATTTTCTCCAATTCATTAATCAGTGCATCGCTGATCATAATTTGCTTCGGATTGCTGGGGAAATATTCAACATGATTAGCTTCATCCACATACTCTTTGCGAAAAGGTAGCGAAAGATACGCTTGTGATAATGCTTCCGCTTGAACAGCAGGCACATGCCCTGCTTCTCCCCATACTGCTCCATGCTCGGCTAACCAGTGTGCAAATTTGACAGCCGCCAGTACTTTGGCTGGATCTTGTTCATGATGGGTTGGAAAAGCAAGAGTATGAGCATCTCCCCATGATCCTGCATGATCATAGATTTGTGGAAATGGCATCACACCAAAATCCAAATCAGGTACTTTTTCAAAAGAACCGATAGACCATACACCTAAAAAAAGTAGTGCTGCTTTCCCTTTAGCAAACTCATTAGAAGCATCATTGATATTAGGCGGAATTAACTGTTGCTCATAAAGGGAAGTAACCAATTCCAATGATCGCTTGGCGGCTGGCATATCGATAGCAGCATGTTGTCCATCAGAAGTATACAATTGTCCTCCCCCTTCTATCTGAGCATACAATGACCACCATAACCATAAAGAGTCGATCCGCACATTCGGCACAGCAAGCGGTGCAACATCCTGAGGAATATGCTGTTGTAACGTCTGCAAAAAGTCTACAAATCCTTTTTCTCCTGGCTCGATCTGAACTTTTCCATCATGATACAATCCTGCTTTGGCTAACCATTTTTTGTTATAATACAATATGCTAAAATGCGTATCTAATGGAATCGCATAATGGTCGGTCTGGATCATCGTTCTTGCTAAAATAGATGGATTAAAATCGTTCCAATTTACTCCTGCTTGAGCAGCAACAGTATCGATCTGTTGGATAAAATCGGCTGGTATATATTGAGCGAACATTGACGCATGTATGATCGCTACATCCGGCGCTTCTTCTGTAACGATAGCTGTTGATAATTTGGTATAGTAATCATCTGATTTATTATTTTTCATCGTCACAACAATATGATCGGTATTTTCCTGATTGTAACGTTGTACCAGTTCATTCATAAAAGAAATATCACCACCACTAAAAGGTGTCCAAAATGAGATTTGAATAGGATCAGTAGTCGATAAATTAGCTATTGACTGCGAATGAGAACGATCACCAACTAACGATGTTATCCCTCCACGCGCTATCCCATAACTAATGATCCCGATGATCAATATCACAACAAGCCAAACATATAATTTTAGCCTAGTCACAGGCAACCTATACCGCTTGATCCATCTCACCATATAACCCAACCTCACTTTGTAAATGTACTCCATCCTAAAGCCAAATAACGCATATGAATTACGCCTAATGTACCTGTTTGCTCCCAAAGTGTAAACGGTTAAACTCTTTATTCAGACGCTCACGTTCATATCTCCAATAGAATGTCTATCCATCCAAAATATCGTCCTGTTCCCCGACATTATTCTGCGTTACAGTTCGTATTGTAAGCGTTATCTATTCACTATATTAAAAGGAGCTGAATCAATGAAACGTTATCGCTTGATCATCAAAGGAGGAGTTTTATTTTTGCTATTCACTTTGCTTATGAGCACCGGTATCAGTATGGCTTCTGCGGCATCTGTACAAAAACAGTTTTACAATGTCATTATGCAAGATGGTGCAGATCCGTGGATGTATAAGCATACTGATGGATTCTATTATTTCACAAAAACGACAGGTAACAATGTCACGATCTGGAAATCTTCTACATTAACCGGTATTGATGCTGCTGAAAAGCGTGAAATTACAACAGGCGGACAAAATGTATGGGCACCAGAAATTCATTTTCTTAATGGAGCATGGTACATTTACTATGCTAAAGACGACGGCGATAATGCGAATCATCGTATGTATGTGATGCAGAATACCAGTAGTAACCCGATGCAAGGGACATGGGTAGACAAAGGTCAGATCACAGATACAACCAACCGCTGGGCAATCGATGGTACTCCATTAGCGGTGAATGGACAATTGTATTTTATCTGGTCAGGCTGGGAAGGAACAGACAATGTTAGACAAAATTTATATATCGCTCATATGAGTAATCCCTGGACAATCGATTCAGCGCGTGTTGAGATCGCTCGTCCTACGTATGGATGGGAGACTAATCACCAACCGAATGTCAACGAAGGCCCTCAAGTGGTAATCAAAAACGATAAAATTAATCTGATCTATTCTGCTAGCGGAAGCTGGACGAATGATTATGCTTTGGGATTAATTACAGCACAGACGAACAGCAATTTGTTAAGTCCTTCGGCTTGGAGTAAACGTGCTCAACCTGTATTTGCTTCTGCTAATGGAGTGTATGGCCCGGGTCATGCTTCGTTTACTACATCTCCTGACGGCAAAGAAGATTGGATTGTGTATCATTCTGCCAAATTCAACAATGCAGGTTGGAACCGGGAAATTCGTACACAGAAATTTAGCTGGAATACAGATAATACTCCTCAATTCGGTCAACCGCTCAATCCAAATACACAGATAGCTATTCCATCTGGTGAACCGGATCGCACCCGTTATGAAGGTGAACAAGGAACTTTTGGCGGGGCGGCTTATGCTTCCTCAAGCCCAAATGGTTCAGGACTGTCAAAAGCAGGTCATATCGATACTACAGGCAGTTATGTACAATATTCGGTGAATGTTCCTACAACAGGAACATATATGTTGGCTGCGCGTACAGGCAATGGAACAGACGGACTGGATTGGTCTACACTGCGCCTTTCTGTAGATAGCAATAATGCAACAGACTTTTTTATTACTAATAAAGGTTGGGAAAATTGGGGATTATCGACGCAACGTCTATCTTTGACAGCAGGTAATCATACGATTCGATTTAGCAAAGGAAGTGGGTATGGAGAGTTAGACTTTTTTGATCTGGTACCGATTAAATAAGTAGAATCAGCGTTCTGAATGAGGATAAAGAATTACTAAATATTCGATATTCTATGGAATTAATATCTTTATCTTATACAGACTAAAAAAACCCTGTCTACTAAGCGAGATTGCGCTAGGTAGACAGGATTTTTATTTTTATTAAAAAGTACGATTTATAAGTGAGTGACACTATACTTTCTTTGTATAAAAGAACCTATGATGATACAAAAGAGCTTATTATGCAGAAGGAACAGCTGTTTTGGCATCAGACGGTTGTTGACGTCTGGAAATAAAGAATAATGCGACCCAGATTAACAAAAAGCCGACCAGTTGAGCCCATGTCAATAATTGTCCGAATACGATCCAGTTAATCACAACACCGACTAATGGAAAGCTCAACTCTGCTAATGTAGCTACAGAAGCTTTTGTTGTCGACAATCCTTTGTAATACATTAATAGACTTAGCAAGCCCGGCAACAATGCTTGACCTAGCAAATTCAGAGATACTGCTGCGATACCACCGGAATCAGCAGATAAGCTCCATGCTGCACCTTCATGCCATGTTAAAACAAGCAATAATGGTAAAGCCATAATAAAGCGTAATGAAGTAACCGTTTCATATTTCATCTGACCGACCATTAAGCGTCCCATAACAGTTGATCCACCCCATAGTGCAGCCGCACCTAGAGCAAATAGACTACCAACCTGTACAAATTCACTCATATGACCAATCGGAATAGCGAATCCAAAGGTTAAGATATACGTTCCTACTAATGCTAAAGCAAACAACCAACCAAATCCACGCGGTAATACTTCTTTTAAAATGATACGAGCTAACACAATCGCGAAGATTGGTTGTAATTTCTGTAATAACAAGACTGCATTGAGATTACCATGAGCCAGTCCCATCGTGAATAAAATCGTAGCAATCGCCGATCCGCCCCATGATAAGAACAATAAGGCTCCGATATGGCGCATTTTCAAACCTTTTAATTCAGCTCGATTCACCCATAAAACAGGCGCCGCCGCTAGAAAAACAATCAAATGCTCCAACAATACCAATTGGGTTGAAGTCATTGTTTTGAGTAAAATAATTCGGAACAGTGGATCAACGCCCCATAACGCCGCTCCTACAAAAACGAGCCAAAATCCACTTTTAATATGACGCTGTCTAGCTGATGATGCTGTTTTGATGTTATAACTTGCATTTTCCATGATTCAAACTCCCTACGTGATTAGAATTTGAATATGAGATCTCATACGGAAAGCCCCCGTTATCAACGTACAATAAACGGGGGCTTGATCAAATAAACGTGCAACTGTATTTTACAATACACTGGCATGTTTATCGGTTGATCTTCTCCCATCCGGACTGTACCGTCGGCTCTGGATTCTCACCAGATCAGTCATTCCTCTATAAAACAGAAAAATGAGTCGCGGGCTACCATTTTTTCACTTGTAAAAAATGTTCACCGCCGGTCGGGAATTGCACCCTACCCCGAAGATCTCTATTCGATTTTGGTTTATTAGTATAAATAAGCTACTCTCATGTTTAACCATGAAAATAAGATTTGAAAACTTTCTTGTATCAAACATTCAATATATCTCATTATAAAGATACTTTTAGTAACTTGCAATAGTTTCGTACAAATAAATAGTTTGCAATATATTTAAAACTTTAATTCCGATCGATTAACTATACTATACAATAATTAAAATGAATGTCTAGTATCTATCGAATGTTTCTATAGATCGATTGATTTTGCAAATAAATATAACATCTCTTCCTAATTTTATTCATATTACTCTATTGTCACATATCTGTAACAGTTGTATAATCATAGAGGCTTTACATCTTTACACAATATTTAGTACATAACTGAGAGGGGTAGAAAAATTTGGATTACAATTCACAAAACACTGGTTACCCGCCTGCGCAGCCGGATGCACCGACTTCCATCATCAGCGTTAAAGAATGGATGCTTACACTTTTGTTGCTTTTCATTCCTATCGTCAATTTAGTCATGTTATTTGTATGGGCTTTCGGTGGAGATACTCACCCTACCAAAGCTAACTATGCAAAAGCAGGTCTTTTATGGGCTGCCATCATTATCGTTATCTACATTATTATCTTTATTGTTTTTGGTGCAGCATTCTTCGCAAGTGTTAACAATATGGAACGTAGCGGATACTAATACGCCCGAGCAACATAGTTTAACAAAAAAGAAGCACCTCGCAGGGTGCTTCTTTTTATTGTCTATTTTCAATCAGCATACTTTTAATAGCGATCTAACACCAATTGTGTTTTTAGTGAATCTTGTGGTACTAGCCAACCTTCTTGCTTCAAATAGTTCATCAATTGTTGACGATCTGTTGCAGCGGTGTTGTAATCATCCGTTTTGAACGAAATCTCAATTACAGGCTCAGTACCTGTACCAGAAGCATTACGAATCGGCCAAATTTCTACATCTACATCGATTCCGTTCCATGTTCCTTCATATTTACTAGCCATCACCGGGCCATAAGCACGCGATGCTTTCAACTGCTTTTCACCCCAGCTTGATCCATCTTTCCATTTTTTCAATTTACCTGGAAGATTATCGACAAGTAGAGACAATGCTTTACTATCCGCAGGCAATGTTGCGCCTGACGTGGTTGCTTTTGATTTTTTATCATTAGAAAGACTTAATGTCTGCTTGCTGTATCCCCAATCGACTTCTGCTTCATAGTTAGTATCAGAAGCATCGAATCCTTGTTGATTAGCAAGGGTTAGTGCTGCATCAATATCTCCATTTGAAATACTGTAACGCTTTTTATACGTCATTTCAAAATTATCTTTATCTTCTTTTTTGCGAAAACGTACATTCCAGCCTTCGCTATCCAATTGCTTATCGCTTGTATCGAAATACTCTACAGCAATTTTTTGCGCTTTGGCAGGTAGATCAAACGCATCTTGTACATCAGATTGAATCGTCAGGTCGCTGTTCAGAATATCATCATCCAGCATAAATTTAACCTCATACGTTGGTGTGAGATTAGCGGCTTTGGCATCAACAACAGATGTAGATTGTGGAATATACAACCCTGCGAACAACACACTGCTTAACAATACCAATGGAGCTTTTTTACCTAATTTCAATCCTAAACTCATTTGCACATTCTCCCCTGTCTGTGGAATATCATTTGACTACTATTCCAATGTAACAGTGAACAATGATAGCGGAATCAACATACATAAATGATTTCGTAAAACATATCTATACTTTCTGTATGCTATTCATCATTTTTTCGATAGCAATCATCTACAGGTAATCAAATATCGATTTAACCAAAAGATTTCACAAACTGATGAATAAGCCCTGAATAATGACGTTGGCTATTGTATACATAATAGATGTAACGATGAAATGGAGTATTTGGTAACGGTCGCATATGAAGTAGACCTTGTTGCACTTCTTCTTCAACAGCCATTTTGGATAAAAAAGAAACATACTCGCCCAACATGACTGACTTTTTAATCGCTTCTGGTGAATCCAGTTCCATATATTGTTCTGACCATACTCCTACACTGCTCATCCAACGATCACTCAATTGACGGGTACTTGATTCGCTTCCATGCAAAACAAATCGACTTTGACGAAGCGTATCTATATGCAATTCTTCATAGTCTGCTAAGCGATGATTCGGTGCAAAAATAGCAACCATTTCATCTTCATCTACCAATCCTTTGACTAATGAAGGATGTTCAAAAGATTCTGTCAGCATAATACCTAGATCAATTTCATGATTGATCAACATTTCACGAATTACAGGTGAAGGTTTAACGGCAATCGAAATACTCACGCCTGGATAAGTGCGACTAAACCTATTAATAATAGAAGGTAATAAATAAGTAGCCGGTACATAACTCGCTCCGATACGCAGATTACCACGTTCCAAAGCACCAAATTCTTGCACTACTCTTCTGGACTCTGCTGCCAAAGCATTAATTTTGATCGCATAATGGAGTAACGCTTTGCCCGGTTCTTTGAGCATCACTTTGCCCCCTCTAGATTCAAACAAAGCAACTCCCATTTCTTTTTCCAAACTTTTCATATGAAATGTAACTGTAGGCTGTTTGAGCCCTAACTCGTCTGCGACTGCTGTAATTTTGTGATGACGATCTAATAATTCTACAATTTGTAATTTGATCAAATTCATCGACTAACCCCCTGTAACTGCTTTTCTTTCACCGTACCATAGAAACATTCGATGATTGTCAAAAGGAACACACTAAAAACTTAATGTTGCGTTTACATTCCCCACATACCCCGTACAAATTGAGCAGATATACTACGTATAGAAAGTAGTTCAAGGCAGTAAGTATCCATTATCATACATGCCAATGAACAAGCGTCAAAGATAGGTGGAATACACAATGACAGCATTAACGATTCAAGGCATCAGCAAATCTTTTGATGGTGTACAAGCTTTACAAGCGACTGATCTGGTTATCGCTTCTGGCAAATTCACTACATTACTAGGCCCTTCCGGTTGTGGGAAAACAACATTGTTACGCATGATCGCAGGATTGGAGACACCTGATCAAGGAGAATTACGAATAGCCAACGATATTCTGTACTCTTCTACGCAACGTAAAAATGTACCTCCGCATCGCCGGGGATTTGGGATGGTATTTCAAGAATTTGCACTGTGGCCGCATTTAACTGTTTTTGAAAATGTAGCGTTTAGTCTACGAGCTTCCGGTCAGAAAAAAGATATTCAAGCGCGCGTACTGACTGCACTGGAACAAGTTCGTTTGCAAGGGATGGAACAACGTTACCCCCATCAACTTTCTGGTGGACAACAACAACGTGTCGCTTTTGCTAGAGCAATCGTGATGCAACCCCGGTTAATCTTATTCGATGAACCTTTGAGTGCATTAGATGCGATTCTACGTGATGAAATGCGAACCGAATTAATGAATCTGGTACAGCAATTAGGAGTTACTGCTCTCTATGTGACTCATGATCAGACCGAAGCGATGGCAATGTCAGATGAGATTATCGTGATGCAGTCAGGATCTATTTTGCAACGTGGAACACCGGAACAAATTTACAGACAGCCTTCTCATCCATTTGTAGCTCGGTTTATTGGTCATTCCAACTGGATCGATCAAGGACATCAGATGGTTCGTCCCGAGCATATCCGCTGGCACAGCAATCATTCTCCTGACGAACATATACATACTGGAATGATACAGCAAGTCAGCTATATGGGTGATCGTTATGAGATTCAACTCGATATGGGCGAAGAACGTCTATGGACTGCTTATCAAGATGAGCGAATGACTGTTGGTGAGCAAGTCACGATTTATATTTCAGCACACCATGTTCATACACTGAACCCCGTCCCTGTTTAACTGTTGATCTTTATCCACTTTTATAAGCTAGCGTTTTAATTTAAATATGGATTCAACCACTTTAGGAGGAATAAATAATGAAATGGAATCAATTGTGGCAAAAAGGAAGTTTACTTGCTTTGACAGCAATCTTAGGAACAACACTGGCAGGTTGTAGTACTTCTACAGGTGCATCCGGTTCGGCACAATCACCAACCAAAGATGCAGGCACACTTGTTGTCTACAGCGCAGGCCCTGAAGGATTAGCCAAAAAAATTCAAGCTGGTTTTGAAGCAAAAACAGGCATTAAAGTAGAAATGTTCCAGGGCACAACAGGCAAAATACTGTCTCGTATGGAAGCTGAAAAATCCAATCCTGTAGTTGATGTGGTTGTTCTCGCTTCTCTGCCATCGATGCAAGCACTAGCCAAAGAAGATATGACACTGGCTTATCCAGAAGCAGCTAATCACGATAAATTAGTGAAAGACTGGTCAGATACAGACGGCAAATATTTTAGCTATAGTGCATCTGCATTAGGTATTGTATACAACACCAAACAAGTAACCACTCCACCAACATCATGGGCAGATTTAGCGAAGCCTGAATGGAAAGATAAAGTGAATATTCCTGATCCTTCACTATCTGGTTCTGCACTTGATTTTATTACTGGTTATCTTAGTGCTGAAGGAGATAAAGGTTGGTCATTATTTGAACAGTATAAGCAAAATGGTGTTGCAATCGCAGGCGCTAATCAAGAAGCGCTTGACCCTGTAATCACTGGAGCCAAATCAGCGGTAGCCGCTGGTGTCGATTATATGGCATACAAAGCCAAAGCAGATGGTGAACCTGTCGATATCGTTTATCCAAAAGAAGGTACAGTGATTAGCCCACGTCCTGCGGCGATTATCAAAACAAGTCAACATGCGGATCAAGCTAAGCAATTTATCGACTACCTGCTGTCAGATGAAGCACAGCAAATGGTCACAAGTGCTTATCTATTGCCCGGCAGAACAGATATCACTGCTGACAACCGTGCGAACTTGAGCGATATTCCAACATATCCTGTGAAATGGGACTGGATGGGCGAACATAGCGAAGAAACAACAACCAAATTTACGAACCTATACAAATAAGTGGTGATCCTATGATGAAAACAAAGACAAACCCAACTTTATTCTCCTATCAAAAAATCAGTACGGCTGCGGCATTTTTGCTGCTCGCCGTACTAATTCTATTTCCGCTTCTAATGATCTTCCGAACAGCCATTGAACAAAATGGTGTGATTGATCTGATGGCTCCTTTGCGTCTACTCGGCCAAAGCGATCTCACATCGGTCATGTTCAGCACATTATGGCTCGGCTGTTGTGTGATTATAGCGACGACTGTTTTAGCTCTTCCTTTAGCATGGATGATGGCGAAAACAGCGATCGGTAGACAGCGCTGGTTAGATGTTGTTTTTTTAATTCCTTTTATGACACCACCTTATATTGGCTCGATGGGTTGGATGTTATTTATGCAAAAGAACGGCTATATGGAGCAGATACTTCCTGCTTCTGCCAAAATCACACCTGCTTTTTTTAGCTTTGGTGGCATGGTGATGATTATGAGTCTACATCTATTTCCTTTTCTCTATCTGATTCTTCGCAATACGTTAGAACAGATAGGTGGAAGCACAGAAGAAGCTGCTTCTGTACATGGTGCTTCCTTCGGTTATCGCTTCCGTCGCATTATTTTGCCATTATTATTGTCTAGTTATGCAATGGGTGCATTATTAATTTTCGTCAAAACGATTGCTGAATTTGGTACCCCTGCTACATTTGGTCGCAAAATCGGCTTTTATGTAATGACATCTGAAATTCATAAATATATTTCAAGCTGGCCTATAGATTTTGGTAAAGCGACTTCGCTTGCTTCTTTGCTATTAACAGCTTGCTTACTGATGTGGTATATCCAGAGTATATTAAGCAGTCGTTATTCTTATCGCTTAACAGGAGGTAAAGGAGTTCGTAGTAAAAAGTATTCGTTACGTGGTTGGAGTGGTCTAATCTGCTGGTTGTATATCGGTATATTGCTAATTACTTCTATCGGGATTCCTTACTTTTCTGTAATTACAGCATCTTTATTACGCTTGCGTGGCACAGGGCTTGCTGTTGGTAATTTTACTTTACAACATTACAGTGATCTACTCAGTTGGGGTTCTGAAAGTATGGAAGCATTGGTCAATAGCTTTACTCTTTCACTGGTCGCTTCTACAATCGCTGTATTGATCGGTACATTTCTAGCACTGAAAGTAGGACAAGGCAAACGTTTATCACAAAAATGGATTGATCTGTTTAGCTTAATGCCTAATACCGTACCAGGTATTGTAATTGTGGTTGGGTTGATTTTGTTCTGGAATTCTCCATGGATGCCAATCCCTCTTTACAATTCATACGGTATGGTTGTGCTAACGTATATCATTTTATTTTTGCCGTATACCTTACAATATGTCAAAGCGAATAACGGACAGATTGATCCTATTTTATTACAAGCCGGTGCGATTTCTGGTGGTCGTCCGTTGTATGTATTCCGCCGGATTTTATTGCCATTATTGATTCCGGGTATGATTGCAGGTTGGACGATGACCTTTACGATTGCTAATCGCGAGTTGGTGGCTTCCCTGTTGATTTTGCCACCATCGATGCAGACTTCAGCAACTTATATTTTTGCTCAATTTGAACAAGGTGCTGTCTCAATGGGTATGGCGATGGCTGTAGTTTCAGTAGGGATTACAACAATCTTGCTATTGATTTTACAGACACTACCTGCTTATCGAAAGCAACAATTATCATGATGGAACTTACTATACTTGGCGGTGCAGGTGAACATGGTCGATCCAGCTATCTACTTCAACAGGGAGAGCAGAGTATATTGCTGGATTATGGTGTCAAAAAAGAAGGTGACGGGCAATATCCGATCACACCTGATATCGAAGAAATGGTTGCCAGCCTGCAAACTGTATTTTTGTCTCATGCGCATGAAGATCATTGTATAGCTTTACCTTTATTGTACAAGCATGGATATACCGGTGAGGTCTGGACAACCAGAGCCACTGTTGGACAATTACCTGCTTATTTTGAAGCATGGAAAAGGTATACCGATCACCGCTCGGCAACACGTCCCTACGATGATGAAGATCAACAACGTATCCAATTCCGTTATTTAGAAGATATTGTCCCACCGGGTAGCTGGAGCCCTTTGTTGCCCCATCTGGATGTATGTTGGGGACGAGCGGGTCATTTACCTGGTTCGATCTGGCTAGCACTCTGCTGGCATGATAAATATATTTTCTTTTCGGGAGATTATACGTCTGAATCGCAGTTATTAGCCGCAGATCGACCGTTACACCAGACACGATTAATTTCAAAAACACAGACTGTTCCCGGCATTTTACCGGATCTGGATATCGCGATTATCGATGCTGCTTATGGCGTTGATCCTGATCATCAAGATAATAAGCTGACTCAATTAAAAAGGCATATGGATGAGACGCTTCGGCAACAAGGAGCAGTCATGCTTCCTGTTCCTGTCTATGGACGAGGGCAAGAATTAATGCTGTGGGCAAGCGAAGAGTATCCTGATACTCCATTGCTTGTTGAAGCTGGATTACTTAATAATTTGCGTTCTTTTACTACAGACACCTACTGGCTCCATGCTCAAGCGTGTGCCCGAATAGAACGTTTGCTACAACATCCGTATTTATATGTAATGGATGATGAACAATCTCGTACAGAACTGCCTGCAAAATATACATCGTTTATTTTGTTTACCGATGATGGCATGATGCAATCTGTCAAAGCACAACAGCATTACGAGCGAATCGCTCACAATGAGCATAATGCATTGATTTTTACAGGTCATCTAGCTCATGGGTGCTTCGGACGTAGACTGTTGCTGGATACCGAACGAGAAGGTTGTAAAGTCTTTTACGTGCGTTACAAAGTCCATCAAGGGCTTCCAGATGTAAGGCGTATGCTACTTGATCTCAAAAGTCCACCTGCTCTACTGGTTCATGCCACCAAGTCGCGTACTGATGGACTGGCACTACGATTAGAACAAGAAGGCTTCCACCGGATACATTCTTTGCTTCCTGAAGATAAAATACAATTTTGAGTCATAGGAGTCATAGATAAAATTCTGTGCAAAGCGCTCAATCTAAGTAGTGTACTCTCGTTTTTGTTTGCTAGACACAGATTATCTATCTAAAAAGACAACAAAAAAAGCGTACCATGTTCATATCCTAGGATACGAACAGGTACGCTTTTTATGACGGTTCAAAACAGTCCGAAAACGTTTTGAAATTTCGCTCAACTTACGTCTTAGTTTTTCAAGCCGTATTTTTTGTTGAACTTGTCTACGCGGCCACCGATGTCTGCGTTTCTTTGTTTACCAGTGTAAAACGGGTGAGAAGCAGAACTTGTATCAACGCGAATCACTTGATAAGTGTTGCCATCTTCCCATTCCATAGTTTCGCCGGAAGTTTTAGTTGTTCCACTCAGGAACTTATATCCGCAACTTGGATCAAGAAAAATAGCTTGTTGGAATTTAGGATGTCCTTCTTTTTTCATGAGTATCACCTTCGTTCATAAAATTAATCGCACTTTTCTTATTATACACCGTTATATCGAAATGTCAAAGAACTTATGTTTTTTATTTGCAATTAATTTTAAGCCTTTTTCAAGATCATTTAGGGTTCGCATGCGTCCCTACTACAACTGTAGAATCTATAGTCTCTGTATGTTGTAATTGTTCTAATTCATAAGCTACTTGTTGGATCATATCTGCAAAAGCCGCTAATTCTTGAGAACGTCCTGCTTGATGACGTGACCATTCTACATTTTTACCAAATTCAGATTGTACTTGATCAAGCTTGGTCATAATCACTTTCAAAGTCATACTGATATCTTGTAATGCATTCTGGGACGATCCTGCTAACTTTCTTACTTCCTGCGCTACAATACTGAATCCTCTTCCATATTCACCAGCATGAGCCGCTTCAATCGAAGCATTAAGACCTAATAGATGGGTCTGTTCAGAAATCTCACGCATAACTGTACCCACTTTGCTGATTTCTTTGACCTCATGACCTAACTCGTCCATCTGTTGTAGTGAACTTTCTTGAGACTGTGCCATTTGATCTGCTGATTGTGAGATCACTCTTGCATTATCATTTAATTTGATGATCATTTCGCTCATCTGATTTACCGCTTCGGTTACAGCTGTTAACATATGTTGCTTTTGATTCGCCATTTCTTGAATATGATACTGCTCTCTTTCACCGTAAGCTTCAAGCACCAGTTGCGAATCTAAATTGAACATTTTGGTCAGAGCATGTAGTACTTTTATCCACTGATCTGGCAATTCGCGCTCTAATACAACGGTTGCTATATTGGTATAGGTCATATAAGTCCCTAGATAATAATCAGAATTAAGCCCTATTCGCGAATGAATACGACCAATCTTTAACCTTTGCTCGATAAAGGATTCATCTATCGTTCCAGATGCTAATGAAATCCAATAATCACGCTGCGTTTGTTTGAGACGATCTATCGTAGAACCAGCTTGCTGGATAATATCATGTAATACCGGATATTGCTCTATATGATTGTAGAATTGATCAACAACCTCATCAACCACTTTCACAAATAAATCATAATGTTGATGCAGTAATTGCAAGTCAGCTTCTTTCAAGCCAATATATTGAAGTTGTTGCTGTCGTTGTGCAGATACTTGGATCATGCTTGATATCCCCTCTTTCTCTCTAATACATACACATATATTTATTCGTATTTTACCTTTTATTGTAAAACATAGCCAATTGAAAGTGTTAGTTGTATCTTTATGTGTAACATTAATGAACAATCGATTTGTAAATATACTGTTATTCGATCTCTTCTGGTTCATGACTTCTATGTTATTATCCTGCTATGCTATACTTTCGAACATAACACTTAATATAAGTACTATGACATAGATATAAGACATACCTATCTAAAGGAGAGAATATCGTGGCTGTACAACGAGAAACCGAACTTTATCTTCCTCTCAAACAATTTTTTGCGGCTCAGGGATATGATATCAAAAGTGAGGTTAAACATTGCGATCTAGTAGGCATACGAGAACAAGATCATGAACCCCTTATTATCGAAATCAAAAAAACATTCAATATTGCTCTACTTCTACAAGGTATCGAACGGCTGAAGCTCAGTTCCAACGTATATCTTGCTGTAGAAAAAAATCGTGCTAAAAAAGGCGCTCATAATCAGCGTTGGCGTGAAATCACCGATCTCTGTCAGCGTCTGGGATTGGGATTGATTGCCGTAACGTTATACAAAACCAAAGCTCCATTTGTAGAAATATTATGTAGTCCAACTATTTCTTCTAAGCCAGCCAAAGCTGTACGTCGCGGAAGTCGCAAACAGCGACTGTTGCAAGAAATTGCCGAACGTAGCGGTGATTACAATCTAGGTGGCAGTACAGGAACTCCTCTGATTACTGCTTACCGCGAAAAAGCGCTGCGAATCGCTTCTGCGTTTGGTACTGACCTTTACCTATCCCCGCGACAATTAAAGGAACGAAGTGGTGTTGGTAGTACAGCAGCGATTATGCAGCGCAACTATTATGGTTGGTTTGAACGTGTAGCACGAGGCAGTTATCAATTGACTCCATCAGGTATACTGGCTTTAGAACAATATGCTCATGTGATCGAGAATCAGAAGTCGCTTTAACTTCGCAGTTCAGCAATACACTCCGAAATTAGATTCATTCCCAACAATAGCTCATCCCGTCCAGGATGGGTAAAGTTGAGACGAATCGCACTTTTACCTTCGTCACTTGCATAACATCGTGCTCCCGGTAAAAAGGAGACTCCTTTGGACATTGCATGTGTCAGTAATTCTTCTCCATCTAACTGATCCGGCAATACCGCCCACAAAAACATACCGCCTGAAGGAACATCTACTGTGGTTCCTTGCCAGTTCGGACGCTTGAGCAATTCCAGCATTAATTTGAGTCGAATCTCATATTCGCGATTGAGCATCGTAATATGATTATCCCAATTGAAGCGAGGGGATTGTAACAGACGCAACAAAATAGCCTGATTCATCGAACTGGATTGCCAATCGGCTGTTTGCTTAGCAGCCGACATCACTTCAATCAACCGTTGATCTCCTGCTGCCCAACCTACGCGCAATGCAGGAGCGATTGTTTTGCTAAATGAACCGATATACAGCACATGATTACCGCCCTGCTCCCGATCCAATTGAAATAGACTTGGATAACGACGGCGAAAAGAACGAACCGACTCTAATCCATAGCGCAAATCGCCATACGAATCATCTTCTGCGATTAACAATTCATATCGCTTACAGAGCTCTAGAATAGCTTTTCTACGTTCCAAGCTCCATACTCTTCCTGTAGGATTCGCAAAGCTTGGTGAAGCGCACAGTAGCTTAGGACCATACTCTACAATCAGCCGTTCCAGATCTTCTGGAATCATTCCTTCTTCATCACAATCTACATGAAGCACATTTGCTCCTTGTAATCGAAGCACTTGCAGACATCCTGGCGAAGCCGGAGACTCTACCAGTACAGTATCTTCCCGATCTACATAAATACGCACCAACAAATCTATCGTTTGCTGACTGCCTGATGTTAACAAAATATCTTCAGGATCTACATTCAATTTCTGATCGATTTGCCAGCGTGTATTAAGCCAGTTCCGTAAAGCCAATGAACCAGCGGCTTCTCCATACTGAAGAACAAGAGGACCTGCTGAAAATACAGCACCGGCAGCCTCTCCTAATTGTGCCAGCGGAAATAGTTCTTCTGCTGGTAGTTCTTCAGCTAATGAAATCCACGATTCACGACGCTGTCGGTTGTCTATCGATCTGACCGAAAATGAAGGCATATGACTCACACTTGCTGCAAAAGAAAATTCCACCGCTCCAGCCTCCTGTACGATGCTTTTTCAAGATCATACACCTGAACTTTAATCGAGGGCAACCTCTTTTACTGGAACGATACTTTCAGGTGGTGTAATCATGTTGGTCATAGGAGCATTATTAAAAGAAGCTGTATGCGAATACAACGTATATTTTTCGATCGCTTGAGCCCGGCTATTCACACCAAGTTTATGATAAATTTTGCGTAAATAATTATCAACAGAACGTCGGCTCACACGGATCATATAAGCGATCTTATCGTATGTAAACCCCTGTGTAATTTGAATCATAATCGTGTGTTCGATTTTGGAAAGATCGAAATAACCATCGGTAGGAATTTCAGCAGGAATAGGAACTACTCCTTGATGAAGCCATGATAGAGGAATAACGGTTGATCCTTGACGCAGACTACTGATCAAATGTAACAATTGAGCTGGCGAAGATTCTTTTGATAACATCCCACTGGCACCCATACTCATTAATCCGGCAAATAAGGATAAATGATTGTCGCTGGTAAGCACAATAACATGGCTATCTTTACTCGCTTGCTTGACTTGACGCAAATAAAATTGAACCGATCCTTCAGGTAATGCATCATCAAGCAAAATCAAGTTAGGTTGAACACTTGCTACTAAATCGACTCCATCTTTTACAGAACTTGCAGTTCCGATAACACTCAAATTGGCTGTCTCTTCTAGTATCATTTTTGTTCCAAGCATCAGCGCCGGATGATTATCAATAATGATAACCTTCCAAATGTCTTCCATTTTGATACTCCCCCTTTGTAAACAGCTATTTGTTACTGCTTATTAACATATACCTTGATATCGGCATCTTTCTCTAGATTTTTAACGTTTTTTGGATATTTGTGGATATGTTCTCATGCGAGAATTGGATAATATAAGAATCATATTGGAAGAATCTAGAATCTTATCTACGAAGATAGACTGGGTATATGGGACATGTTAAAATGGATTTTGGTCAAAAATACAAGCTTTATTGAGGTGAGTGAATATGCAGCCTTCTTCCCGAACAACGATGCGACATCAGCCAAACAAAGGGTTCTCTGCCAAATGGTTTCTGGTCTTTTGGATATTGATTATTGGACTTGGTGCAACAATCGCCTACTTATATAGCAATCATATGAAGCAACAGATGATCGCATCGATTCAAGCAGATACAGAACGACAAATCGCTGTATTGCAAAATGATTATGAAACTCGTTTAAATGATATGTCTAAAGAAATGACCGCTTTACAAAGCAAAGTCGATTCCTTTAACGAACTGCTTACATTTACCAAAGACAATGCGAGTAGCAAAACAGATAATAGCAACAAATTGTATACTCAACTCAACGAAGTACAAAAACAGCTTAATACACTACAAAAGAAAATGGATTTGTTGAAATGACGATACGTGTTAAAAAAATCAATCGTTTGTTGATGTTAGCTACAGCACCTTTTGCTGGATTGTTATTCGTTTTGTTGTTTCAATCCAATCAGGTTGCCGTTCCTTTAGAGATTCAAAAATATGCGCCGGTCAGTCATCTCAGCGATCAATCACAGCAGATTCTGACTCATCTGGATGAAGCTGAAAAAGTAGCTGTGCAGACATCATCGTCTATCGAGCGCACAACCAAGTTATACAATCAGACCACATCGACGATGTCTCGCATTGTTCAGACGGCTTCTGTACAAGCCAATAAGCCTGAACAAATTTACAATAAACGAATCACTTCCAAACTAGGAGCAGCTTCTGAAAAAGTAAACAGCAACCGGATCAATATTGAACTGTACCGTCTTAATCCAGGCACATACAAAGCATATGCTATGAAAATCAAACTCAAAGAACCTTCTGCTATGAATATGACACTGGGTAAAGATTCATTTGGCGGTTCCGAAACGACACTGACTGCTGTTCAGCGATCTGGCGCTATTGCAGGGATTAATGCTGGAGGATTTGCAGATGGAGGAGGCAAGCGTTATCCACTTAGTACCACTGTACTCAACGGAAAATATCTAAATGGATTTCAATCGACATTCAAAGATTTATTTTTTGTAGGGATGAATAAGTCAGGGCAACTGATCGGTGGCAAATTTACAAGCAAAGCTAATCTGGATGCGTTAGACCCTTCGTTTGGTGCTTCCTTTGTACCGGTATTGATTCAAAATGGCAAAAAAGTGCCGATTCCTGCAAAATGGAAAGCTTCGCCTTTGCGTGCACCACGAACAGTGATTGGTAAATACAAAGACGATCAAATTATTGTGATTGTTGCGGACGGCTATAATGAAAATGGTAGTTCCGGCGCAACTCTGGTCGAATTGCAAAACAAGCTATCCAAAATGGGTGTTGTCGATGCTTATAATCTGGATGGCGGTGGTTCTACCTCGCTTATCTTGAACGGACGCGTCATCAATCATCCTTCCGATGGAAGCTTGCGTCCTGTTCCAACCCATTTTTTATTTTTTAAATAATGTTCTGATATGTGATATTCTCTATAGATACAATAGTATGAAAAAAAAGAACCTTCCGTTATGCACCAGGCAACATCGGAAGGTTCTTTTTGATTGCACATTTTATCAAGACACTGCAAATGAGTCTCTTTTATTTAAAATGTCTTTTATTAATTAAATTAAGCATTTTTTGGAATTAAATTCATTTCTTCCATACATTGAGCACATACATAACGCTCTTTAAATTCCCCTACTTCTTCCATCGATCCGCAAAATACACATTTCGGGCGATATCTTTCTAAAATGATATGATCACCCTGCACTAAAATTTCTACAGGATCTCCTTCATTCATTTGATATCTTTTGCGCAAAGACTTCGGTAATACGATTCTTCCAAGTTGATCGACTTTACGTACAACGCCTGCTGGTTTCATACTAATACACACCTCACTAATATTTATACTTTGCTAATTGAAGCAGTAGAGAAATGAAGTCATTATAAAATTGGGAATATCAGCTATATACTCACTTAATTTTAGTACTTCCTTTTTATTTCTCCACTTACTTCTTGAATCCTGCTAACTTTTATTATTTCCTACTAAAATAAAGATACAGAGTCAATTCATACCAATTAATCTAAATGTAAAAAGTTAAGTTGACGCAGTGCTTCATATACAATGATGGCGGCTGAGTTCGAAAGATTCAGTGAACGCACATCATCTGACATTGGCAGACGCATAGCTGTATCTGCATTTGCTGCAATTAATTCAGGTGGCAATCCTTTAGTTTCTTTACCAAATACGAGAAAATCACCATCTTGAAATTGAAAATCAGAATATCTATTTTTTACTTTAGTTGTAGCAAAGAAAAAACGGTGATCTGAGTAGGTCTTTTGAACCTCTTCGAAAGAATCATGATATTCAATATTGACGGCATGCCAGTAATCGAGACCTGCTCTTTTCAATGTAGAATCGTCCGTTTTGAAGCCTAAAGGACGGACAAGATGCAGATGCGTTCCTGTAGCTGCGCATGTTCTAGCAATATTGCCGGTGTTTGCCGGGATCTCAGGTTCAACGAGTACAATGTGTAGTGCCATAGGTTTATTTCCACCTTTTATATAGTTCTTTTTGATTATAACCGATTTCGGTAAAATGCGACAGCTTTTGACAAAAATAATTGGAAATTTTTTTTAAAAAAGCCTTCCCAGAGGGGAAGGCTGTCATTACTTAGTACATTCAGCCATTTTTGCTCTGAAATTCCTTCATAAACTCAACCAGAGCATCGCAGCTTTCATAAGGAACAGCGTTATAAATCGAAGCACGTAGACCGCCTACGCTACGGTGACCTTTCAAGCCGATAAATCCAGCTTCTTCCGAAGCTTTTACAAATGCTTTTTCTAATTCTTCAGATGCTAAGCGGAATGTAACATTCATAATAGAGCGACTGTCTACTTCTGCTGCACCTTTATAAAATCCATGACTGTTATCGATAGCATCATAGATCAAAGTAGCTTTGGCTTCATTTTCACGCTGAATGCCTTCCAATCCACCTTTTTCTTCTATCCATTTTAACACTTCATTTACCATATATATCGAAAAAGCAGGCGGTGTATTGTATAGCGAATTATTTTTAGCATGTGTACTATAACGGAATATCGATGGAATATGCTTTGGAGACTCGTTAACCAGTTCTTCTTTTGCGATAATAACGGTTACTCCAGAAGGCCCCAAATTCTTTTGCGCGCCAGCATAGATCATATCGAGCTTACTCATATCTAACGGACGACTCAAAATATCACTCGACATATCTACTACTAAAGGAATATCCCCTGTATCAGGAAACTCACTAAATTGTACTCCTTCAATCGTTTCATTGGAAGTCACGTGTACATAAGCTGTATTCGCTGGTAAGTCCAATTGACTTAGATCGGGTAACTTCATATATTTATCTTCTTCTGAGGAAGCTACAACTGTTGTATCTCCTATTAACTTCGCTTCGCTTAACGCTTTGCTTGCCCAGCTTCCTGTCGCTACAAAACTTGCTGTTTTGCCTTCAGCTAATAAATTCATTGGAATCATAGCAAATTGAGTGCTAGCGCCTCCTTGTAAAAACAATACCTTATAACCTTCCGGGTTGCCTAACAACGACAACAGACGATCCTGAGCTTCGCTATGTACCTTTTCATATACTGCGCCACGATGTGACATCTCCATAATAGACATTCCTGTATTTTGATAATCCACAAATTCTTTTTGCGCCCGCTCTAATACTTCTAAAGGCAATGCAGCAGGTCCAGCATTAAAATTGTACGCTCTTTTTGTCATGTTGTTCTCCACCCTTTCAATTTCAACATTCCACTTTTCACTTCGCGCTTATGGTACCAAGCGCTGATTGTAAGATATTTTGCTTTGCAAAAATCACTTTCTCATTTTACGAGTCGCGCTTATGGTGCCAAGCGCTAGAAGTAAGATATTTTGCTTCGCAAAAATCACTTTCCATTTTACGGATCGCGCTTATGATGCCAAGCGCTAGAAGTAAGATATTTTGCTTCGCAAAAATCACTTTCTCATTTTACGAGTCGCGCTTATGGTGCCAAGCGCTAGAAGTAAGATATTTTGCTTCGCAAAAATCACTTTCCATTTTACGGATCGCGCTTATGATGCCAAGCGCTAGAAGTAAGATATTTTGCTTTGCAAAAATCACTTTCCATTTTACGGATCGCGCTTATAGTGCCAAGCGCTTAGATGTTAGGTTTGTGCTAAATGATTATCGCTATGATATCAGCTATTGTAGGGGTGATCAAGTGTCTTTTGTCACTTACTATCTATCATCCTGCGATATCTTGTGAACAAAATAAAATGTAATCGTTTTATTTTTCTACTCATATAAAAATCCTCCGGAAATGATGTTCCGGAGGATTCTGATTACTTGATCTCTACGATCTAATATATGAGATAAGCAATAATTAGCAATCGTAGTACAAGCTGAATTCGTGTGGATGTACACGAATAGCAACATCTTTTGCTTCTGCACGTTTGAATGAAATGTAGTTTTGGATAAAGTCTTTTGTAAATACATTGCCTTCAAGCAAGAAGTCAAAGTCTTTTTCCAATTCATCCAAAGCTTCTTCCAAAGATGCTGGAACGCTACGGATACCTACTTTATCTTCTTCTGGCAATTCATAAATATTTTTGTCAAAAGGACCATATCCTAATTCACGAGGATCCATTTTTTTCTTGATACCATCAAGACCAGCCATCAACATTGCAGAGAACGCAAGGTAAGGATTAGCTGTAGAATCCGGTGTACGGAATTCGATACGACAACCTTTAGGTGTTACAGAAGCAATCGGAATACGAACTGCTGCTGAACGGTTACCTTTCGAGAACACCAAGTTAACTGGAGCTTCATAACCAGGAACAAGACGTTTGAAAGAGTTCGTACTTGGGTTAGTCAAAGCAATCAATGCTGGAGCATGATACAAAATACCGCCCAAGTAATGTAATGCCATTTCACTCAAGTTAGCGTAAGCGCCTTTTTCGTAGAACAAAGGAGTATCGCCATCAAAGATAGATTGGTGAACGTGCATACCGCTACCGTTATCACCGAATAAAGGTTTAGGCATAAATGTTGCTGTTTTGCCATATTGTTGTGCTGTGTTATGCACGATATATTTGTATTTCATTAAGTTATCAGCTGTTAATTTCAAAGTGTCAAAACGGAAGTTGATCTCTGCTTGTCCAGCAGTAGCCACTTCATGGTGATGACGCTCAATGCGAAGTCCTGCTTCTTCAAGCAAACGACACATTTCGCTACGAATATCCTGTTGAGAATCGACAGGAGCTACTGGAACATATCCGCCTTTTTTACGGATTTTGAAACCAAGGTTGCCGCCATCTTCTTTGCGATTTGTATTCCAGAATGCTTCGTTAGAATCAACGGAGTAAGAAGATACATTTACATCGCTTTGGTAACGTACATCGTCAAAGATAAAGAACTCGGATTCAGGAGCAAAAAATGCTGCTGTTCCTACACCGCTTGTTTGCAGATATTCTTCCGCTTTCTCTGCAATACCGCGCGGATCACGTTCATAACGCTCGCCGTCCGGGGTGAAGATATTGCACATAATGTTCAACGTTGGATGAGCAGTAAAAGCGTCGATAAATACGGACTCAGGATCTGGCATCATCACCATATCAGACTCCTCAATACCGCGGAACCCAGGAATTGAAGAACCGTCAAACGCAACACCATTTACAAAAGTATCCTCATCCACTTCACTAGCTGGCAAAGAGATATGGTGCGCACGACCTGACAAATCCACGAAACGAAAATCAAACCACTCAATGTTGTTTTCTTGTGCAAGCTTCAATACATTTTCTACCGCCATTTGTACTTTCCTCCCCAAATTTCCGAACATTACACTCTTTTTCGATGTCGAATGTTCATTCTCTCGATTTTTTTTCTGTCGTCATTATAAATCCTAAAACCTCACATCGTCAATAGCCTTTTTACATATCTCTAAAATTTATGTAAGATATGCTTACACTCATAGCTTACCAAAAAAGAAAACAGCTCGTCAATCCGTCTATTAAAAATCGGATAGAGTGAGCTGTTTTTTTAAACCTTACATCGTTTTCTAAAATGCTAATATATTCCAGTCATACCTAACATGAAAATTAAACAAGCTATACAGAAATACTCTCTGCTTTTGTACATACGTGTCCCTATTCAAATCAACTCAATTTTAAATAATATTCGGTTAATCTAAATATACTACACTTGGACAGAGGATTCAAAAAACGCTGCTGGTGCTTTGGCTGTGTTGAATGTTTTGCCTAAAAGCGGAGACAATTGCTCTAAATCACGTAATAACTTAGCAAATTGATCTGGGAATAACGATTGTACACCATCACCGGTCATCGAATTATCGGGATCGGTATGCATTTCGATAATAAGACCATCTGCCCCAGCAGCTACGGATGCTTTGGTCATAGGCTCTACCAATTCACGACGTCCTGTACCATGACTTGGATCCGAAATCACAGGTAAATGGCTCAGTTGTTGCAATACAGGAATAGCAGACAGATCTAGCGTGTTACGAGTGTATTGCTCAAACGTACGAATACCACGCTCACATAGCATTACATTGGGGTTACCACCTGCCAGAATGTACTCCGCTGCATTCAAAAATTCATCATAAGTCGAACTGAATCCACGTTTAAGCAATACAGGCTTTTTGCTTTCTCCTAATTTGCGCAGTAAATCAAAGTTCTGCATATTACGTGTACCCACTTGCAAAATATCAGCGTATTCACCACAGATATCCACATATTCCGGTGTCATTACTTCTGTAATCGTCAGCAGTCCATGTTTCTTCCCTGCTTCTGCCATCATTATTAATCCTTCAACGCCAACACCTTGAAAGCTGTAAGGCCCTGTGCGTGGCTTAAATGCTCCACCGCGTAATACTTGTCCACCTGCTGCTTTGACCAGACGAGCAATCTCATCAATCTGTTCTGCTGATTCCACTGCACAAGGACCGCCCATAACTACTAATTCGCCGCCACCAATCGATACATCTCCGATTTGGATAACAGTATTTTCAGGATGGAAATCACGACTTGCTAATTTGTAGGATTTGGAAATTTTCATTACTTTTTCGACGCCTTTCATCTGCTGTAAATGTTCCATCAAGCGAGGTTCTGCTGTACCTATAAGACCGATAACAGTATGATCGGCTCCTCGAGAAATATGGGCTTGTAAGCCTGCTTGTTCGATCACAGTAGTAATCTCTTTTACTTGCTCCTGCGGTGTTTGGTTCGATACGATAACGATCATGTATAATCTTCCTCTCTGTATGTGTTGATGATGATATGAAAATAGATTGCTGACTATATAAAATGATTTGGGTAGGTGATATTTATTATATTTTTACATCATCACTTAGACGCTTGTTCGCTTTTAAGCTTTTAATCACTAAAGTAAATATACAGCACTCTGTTAGACATGTCAAGCTGTGTCATAGTACAAAATCTTGTACGCATAGTATAAAAAATAAAAAAAGAAAAAGTGCCTTTCCCATCAAGGGTTAGGCACTCTATATCTATTATTTCGTGGACAATGTCCATCAGTGGCGGACAGGTTGATTGGTTGTTCTACCTTTTTTCTCACGCACAGGTGGCAATAGACGCTTAGGATCAACAGTTCTTACCATTTCCCATGTTGATTCGTCCTCATTATCATACTTTTCTAGATAATTAATAACTTCTTTGGTAATCGGAGTTGGTGTAGATGCACCCGCAGTAACTGCTACTCTACTTTTACCAACTAACCATTCACGCTTGAGTTCTGTAATATCAGAGATACGGTAAGCAGTAACACCTGCGATTTCTTCTGATACTTGTGCTAGGCGATTAGAGTTGTTACTACGTGGATCGCCTACAACGATAACAAGCTCTGCTTGACCTGCTTGTTCAGCTACAGCTTCTTGACGAACTTGTGTCGCTAAACAGATCTCGTTGTGTACTTCTGCTCCCGGGAATTTCTCCAGAAGTTTCTTCATAATTAAGCGAATATCCCATTGGCTCATTGTGGTCTGATTGGTAATTACAATGTTACCTGCTGGAATCTCCAATTGATCAATTTCTTCTTCTTTTTCTATCAAATGTACTTGATCCGGTGCTACACCAATTGCACCTTCAGGTTCAGGATGACCCTTTTTGCCGATATAAATAATCTGATAACCTTCTCCTGCTTTGTCGCGGATCAGATCATGCGTACGTGTTACATCAGGGCATGTCGCATCAACAGTAGTTAATCCTTTTTCACGAGCTAGACGGCGCACTTCAGGAGAAACACCATGAGCGGTAAAAATAACCGTTCCACTTTCTACTTGCTCTAGAATCTCTACACGATTCGGCCCATCTAATGTAATAATACCTTGATCTTCAAATGATTGAGTGACATGACTGTTATGCACAATCATACCGAGTATATAAATAGGCCGTGGTAAGTCAAGGTTCTTGGCAGCTTGCTGAGCAAGCACCATAGCATCTACTACACCATAACAATACCCACGCGGCGCAATCTTTACAATTTCCATGAAGGGGTACACCTGCTTTCTAGGGTTGGCTTATCTTACGAAAGAAGCAATAGCAACTTCATTATAACCCATTTGATAGGGCGCAGGAAAGGAAAGTAGCAAACATGATCACAAAAAGCTACTATTGTTTGCTACCTGTTGTCTATTCTGGTTTGGAGGGATCAGGAATATCAGTCTCAGGCTCTACATCAAATACAGGTTCAGCTTTGTTTTCGACAGGCACAGCCGCCAGTGGAAGCCAGATTACAAATGTTGTTCCTTTGCCTTTGGCAGTTACGACTTCTACAGAACCGGCATGTTCATCGATAATCCATTTCGCTATCGACAATCCTAAGCCTGTGCCCGGCGTTACACCACGCGATTCATCTGCTCGATAAAACCGTTCAAAAATATGTGGCACTTCTTCTTGATCCATACCGATACCTGTATCACTAATCCGAATACCAATCTGATTTTGATACAATACGGTATCTAGAGATACTGTACCCTCTTTGGTATATTTAAAAGCATTTTCAATAAAAATAAACAACATTTGTTGTAGATAATCTTTGTTACCATAAATATGATAGTCATCTAACGCCACAGTATTCGCTGGTTGCCATGTTGCTTTGTGCGGGATAAATTGGGCACGTCTCATCACATCATCCAAAAGAGCACCCGCAGGCAAGCTCTCCATCACGATAGTCTGCCCTGCATCGGCGCGAGCTAACGAAAGCATATCATTAACAAGTCGACTCATTCGTTTGGATTCGTCAGCAATATCATTAATCGATTCCATCGACAATTGCTTGAGACTTTCTTCATCTAAATGAGGCGCTTCATGAGGTTTTTTGTTCCATGCTTTTTGCAATAAGTCTACATTGCCACGAATCGTAGTCAGCGGAGTACGTAATTCATGAGAAGCATCAGATACAAACCGACGCTGAGCAGCATATGCTTCTGCTAGATCTTTATAAAATATTTCGGTTCTACCTAACATCCCGTTCACTGTACTGATCAACTGCCCGATTTCATCATGAGGTCCATCATAATCGATCCGTACACTTAAATCTTTTCCTTTTTGGATCTGACTTGCCGCATCTATAACTTTTTCGATCGGAGCCATTGATTTGCGCGCTAGAAATAAACCTAATGTGAACGCAATAAATAGTGTAGCCAGCGATCCTACGATCAAGGTTACACGCAGATCGTCAAACAGTTGGCGAGCATCGGTCATATCCGCAGCTACGATGATTACGCCAACTACAGCTATATGATTATTAATCTGACCGGGTATACCATCATAAGCAACCAAATAAGTACGATCATTATATTGAATTTGTTTTAATTCATTAGGTATTTTATTTGAAGCAGGCGCTTGTAGAAAAGAACCATTAATATTGTTATTGATTCCATTAACATAATTTTTAATTTTTACTCGAAAACCAGCATTTGTTAAACGATCATGATCTTTAGGCGATAAAAAAATATCGACTTGCTTATCATTTAATGTAACTACAGTCGTCTGTGTTTTGCTAATCTGATCAATCAAACGATTTTGTAAATCTTGATACGTATTAAAATAAACAAATCCATAAATAGCTATACTAAAAAGCATCAAAGTCACTGCCAGTATCCCCGAGTACCATACCGTCAGTCTTAAACGTATTGACATACTGTCAGCTCCTTCATTCTCTAGCTGTTATTTCTTAAAATATAGCCGGCACCGCGGATCGTCTGAATCAGACGTATTCCACCATGCTCTTCTGTTTTTTGACGAAGCATAGCAATATAAACTTCAAGTACGTTGGATTCACCGCTATAGTCATAACCCCAAATTTTATCCATAATCAAATCTCTAGATAGGACACGTTTTGGATTTTGCATAAATAAATGTAATAATTCAAATTCTTTCGCTGTTAATTCTAGTCGTTGACCATCTCGGGTGACTTCACGCGCATCAGGATCTATTGTTAAATCTTCAAATGTTAGACGCGTACTTGTAGAAGCTTCTGATTCAGGCTTACGTCGTAACAATGCTCTAACACGCGCTAACATTTCTTCTAATGCAAAAGGTTTCACCAAATAATCGTCTGCCCCAGCGTCTAGCCCTTTCACACGATTTTCTACTTCGTCTTTCGCGGTTAACATCAAAATAGGCACAGAACTGCCTGCTTCACGCACACGACGACATACTTCAAATCCATCCACTTGTGGCATCATTACATCTAATACCATAAGTGCAGGATCGTTTTCTAGCATTTGTTTTAATCCTTCTGCTCCATTAGAAGCAGTCAATACTTCATATCCTTCAAATGCCAAACCACGACGTAACATCGAGATAATTTTTTCATCGTCATCAATAATTAAAATAGTAGCTCTCATCGGTTGTACCCCTTTACTATATCTTTTTTAGCAAACATTATAATTGTTATTTCTTCTATTGTAACAATGAATAGTTATTTGTCGATACAGTCATAAGAAAGGCGGAAAGGTATGCCCTTTCCGCCTTCCTGTATTGCTTATGATTTTATAGCATGATTTATTATACAATCCAAGCGACTATACTTATTTATTTCACAACTACTTATTATTGACCTGTACCGCCTGTACTTGGAGAAGTCGTATCAAAGTCATTACGATTACCGATTGTGACTTTAAGATCCATTGTTTTACCGTTACGAATCACATTCAGTGTTGCAGAATCGCCAACTTTTAGTTTTTGAATAGCTGCTACTAAATCTTGACTATTTGTATATTTGGTACCGTTGATTCCTGTGATGACATCATAAGAACGTAGATCAGCTTGATAAGCAGGAGATCTGTACAATACTTCTGTCACTACAGAACCTTCTGTAGTATCAATACCCAACTGTTTGGATACTTCAGATGTCAAAGACATTAGAGAAGCACCGATAAATGGAACAGGTGTTGTTGGGATTTTTTCACCTTTTTTCAATTGATCTACTACATTTAAGATCACATTGGAAGGAATAGCAAATCCAATCCCTTGCGCATCTTCACTAACTGCTGTATTCATACCAATAACTTGTCCATTCATATTAAGCAATGGACCACCTGAGTTACCAGGGTTAATAGAAGCATCTGTTTGCAACAAGTGAGTGTAGTCTGTAGATTGTCCATTAGATGCATCAGATGCTGTAATGCTACGTTCTTTAGCACTTAATACACCTGCTGTTACAGTATGATCAAATCCTTGAGGATTACCAATCGCTACTAACCAGCTTCCGATAGCCAGGTTATCAGAGTTACCTAGAGTAACCGATGGGAATGTTTCTCCAGATTTAGGTTCAATTTTTAGTACAGCAAGGTCAAGATCTGTACTTTTACCCATTAGTTTAGCAGTGTACGGTGTTTTGTTGTTTTCAAGTGTCACTTGAATAACATCTGCATCACCGACTACATGCGCATTCGTCAAGATATATCCAGATTTATCAAAAATAAATCCAGATCCAATACCTAGTGGAGTGAGTGAACCGGAAGAACCGCCACTGCTATCTCCGCCGTTGCCTCCGCCTTCATTACTTCCTCCACCTTGATCACCGAAGAAGAAACGATATGCTGGATCGTTGTATGGGTTGGTTCCACCACTAGCTGAACCTGATTTAGACAATGTTTCAATTTTTACAACAGCAGGGCTGGCACTCTTCGCAACTTCAGCTACATCTGCTGATCCGGCAGGCAATGCTGCTTGAGTCACAGAATTATCTGTTGTAACAGCAGAAGCAGGTGCAACATTGGTTGTCGTTGTTGATTCAGACTCTGGTGTAAATAGATTAGCGCGATCTGCACCGAACATACCGGCTGTCATAATCAACATACCTGCTAATATAGAAGCAATCACTGTTTTGGCAGAAGTTTTAGGTTTGTTGTATTGAAATTGACTGGTTTTGCGGTTGCCATTATTATCGTCGTGATTGCTATTTAGAGAATTAATATGATCTGTACGTGGTGGCTGAGTTGAACTTGGTGGATACACTGGACGACTAGATTGCGATGGAGTCATTTCCACTTTTCTAGCTTCCTGAGCAGGTTCTTGTCGAACTTCCTCTGCGTCTTTATCTTTACTTAATGATTGGAAAGGCCCGTATGAGTAATAGTGCGATTGGTCTGATGAAGAATCATTATTTGAATTTGATTCGTTGGTATTGCGGTTTGCTGTATCATTGTTTTGGCCATCAGGATTGAAGCCATTATTCAAATCATTTTTGTTCTTTTCGTCCATTGAAGTCAACCTCCCAAGGTTCCCATGATATTAAAATAACCGGATGTGTTATTTGCTACATCCTTATATTCGCTTATTAACCTTAATCTCACCTTAAAAACAATTAAAAAGAAAATAAATCCTAGGTGAGTAAGTTAATATATCATAAATATAGGAAATGTTATCATTTTTTTGTATGGGAGTGGTCTACGGTTGACTAACCCAACCTTTGCGATGTGCATAAATAGCCAATTGAGTACGATCGTCTAATTCGCATTTCATCAACAAATTACTGACATGCGTTTTGACTGTTTTGATACTGATATGTAATTCTTCTGCAATTTCTTTATTGCTCATTCCTTCAGCAATTAGCATAAGTACTTCACGTTCCCGAACCGTCAATTGAGAAGCTTCATTCTGTACAGTGCTCCGCTGGCGAATCCCTCTAGTAAGCGCTTGAGAAATATCACCGGTCATCACCGGCATACCCCGGCTTGCTCCTTGCAATGCATAAATCAATTCTTCGGCAGATACTGTTTTCAAAATATAACTGACCGCTCCTGCTTCAATCGCTTCTACCACCAGCTCATCTTCTAAAAAGCTAGTTAAGATCACAATTTTCATCTGCGGATAATTTTGCAATACCAGACGTGTTGCTTCAACACCATTCATAATCGGCATCATCATATCCATCAAAATTAAATCAGGCATCTCATGATCAGCACTTTTTTCTAATAGATCAAGCACTTCTCTACCATTAGCCGCTTCGGCAATAATATGAAATTGATCTTCTAACATTAGATATGTTTTGAGACCCATCCGTACCATATCATGATCATCCGCTAACAGAATTTTTATTTTTTCCATCATGATTCTCCTCTTCTTCATGAATATCGAATTTGGGAATATGGATACGTATTGTTGTTCCCGCTCCAGGTCGACTAATTACTTCTGCTTGTCCACCCAACTTCTCAGCACGCTCCGACATAATCGTTAATCCGTATGAGCCTTGCTTATGCATCGAACTATTGAATCCTTTACCATCATCACTAATATGTAGAGCGACATGATGGCGATCTTCTTGTAACGATAGACTCACAATCGTAGCATCGGCGTGTTTGATAATATTAGCAAGCGCTTCTTGTACAATAAGAAAAAGCTGACGTTCTTTTGCTTCCGTCAGTTGACCTGTTAATTCAATATCTTGTATTCCTTTAAGCCCATTATGACGACAATAGTCTGGAAACCAGAACTCTAATGCTTCTGCTAATGAACGCCCTTCCAGTTCTAACGGTCGAAGTTGTGTAATCAATGCTCGCATTTGCTTTTGGGCTAATTGCGACATTTGAATGACTTGATCCATCACAATTTTGGCTTGCTGTTCATTTTTTTCTAGCATTTTCGGTAACGATGACGCAGACATATGAATCGCAAATAACTGCTGACTAACCGAATCATGTAGATCACGAGCCATCCGTCGTCTTTCTTCCAATACGGCTCGTTCGGTCTCAATCGCCCGCTCCATGACTTCTTTTTCACCCAATTGCTGTAAAATTCTCATTTTACGTTCAACCGTACTCATCATCGTATTGAATTGTTCATGCACCCGATTAAACGATTCATCTTCTGTCGGTTCCATCCGTATACTGAAATTCCCTTTGCCTACTTGCACCATTTTTAAATGAACATAATCAATGCGGCGCTGAATCCGCTGACCTGCTACATAACCTGCTGCCATGCAAATGATAATAATACCTGCAATATAATAATACCAGACGTAGGGTACACTAAGGATAATGTACCCCTGCCTGATCGCTAGAAAAATAATAATAACGGTCAACAATCCACCTGTAGTAAAAAAGCCGATCAATTCCCATTTGATATTTTTAAACCATTTTGTTCGCATCCATTAACCCACCCGACTAATCTGAATATCACCGATAAAAGCATTGACTACAAGTTCTATTTGCTTGCCTGCTTCTTCATATTCGATCGTTTCACCATCCATATGACTCATCATACCTTCGCGCTCACGTCCAAGAATATTCATATCACCGATAAATGAATTACCTTGCGCTTTGATGCCTACTTCGATTCCACTTGGAATATAGACTTTCACATCACCGATAAAAGCAGAAATTTCGATACGGGTTACACCATAAGCAATCTGTGCTTTGGTCAAGTCTAACATGGTATCACCAATAAAATGAGAAATATTCATCGGTTTGAGTTCAAAATAATCTTTACCAATATGCACATCACCAATAAAACCAGATTTGTTTTCTACTGAAGGATCATAATCATAACCGCATTTTTTACGATGGTGCTTTCTCCAGTCACGACGATGCTGTCTCCATTGTTCACGATGTGCTTCTCTATGTTTGCTATAAGATCGAATATCTTCTTTATTCAAATTGATTTTGGTACGAAACGATTGTTGATCTGCATGATACGTAGAACGTGGTGGTTGCGATGATAGTGGAGAACGCTCTACAAATTCTTTTGTATAATCTGCGGAATGAACCGGTTTGCCTTTGCGCTCCATTTCTTGTTCAAACCAATCATCTAATGGAGATGCAGGCGGTGGTGGCGGTGGAGCAGAATAATCTTCATTTGATGGTGGTTGTTTGGCAGACTTTTTAGGTTGATGTCTATTGAAGATCAAATACAATCCGCCTAACACTAATAGTAACGGCATCATCATTTTGACAGCATCGACCAATGAATAATCAATCATACCGATATTTCTTCCTAAAAAGTAAACACCTAAAACAGTCATAATCCAGCCACCGATATCACGTTTACATTTAAATAGTAATTCATTTAATCCTATTTCTAACAAAATCAGCGGCCATAACAATGAAATGACATCGCCTATGCCCCAATCAATCAAGTTCATTCTATTTAACATAAATACGACGCCAATTCCGATTAACCCTATACCCCAGAATGTTTTGCGGAATAAATGTCTATTCATTTTTGTTCCTCGCTTTCTGTACTTCTATATATGTAGTGTACTCATAATTAGAATAGAACAATAGTGGCATCAGAATGAACTTTGTATCCGCCTATAGACGGAGAAAAGCCCTAATTAGTGAATAATCACTGAATTAGGGCTAGTGTAACAGGTTGAGAATAATAACTAAATAGCAATCGTTAATTTATTTAAAAAATAGTGCGGTCTGCGATTTGATCACGTAACATTTTGATCGTTTCTTCTACAGACATCATACCGATATCGCCTTCGCCACGTTTACGAACAGAAACAGAATTAGCATTCATTTCGTTCTCACCGACAACGAACATATACGGAATTTTTTCCAATTGTGCTTCACGAATTTTGTAACCTAATTTTTCATTACGTAGATCGGATTCTACAGTTACACCACTACGACGAAGATCGTCTTCTACTTTGCGTGCATATTCTTCAAACGCACCGGATACTGGAATCACTTTAGCTTGTACAGGAGCTAACCATACAGGCAATGCACCGACAAAGTTTTCTAATAAGAATGCTGTAAAGCGTTCCATTGTACCTAGAATACCGCGATGAATTACGACAGGACGATGTTTTTGTCCATCTTCGCCAATATATTCTAACTCAAAGCGCTCTGGCAATAAGAAGTCTAATTGTACCGTAGACAATGTTTCTTCTTTACCTAGTGCTGTACGAATCTGTACATCTAACTTCGGCCCGTAGAATGCTGCTTCGCCTTCTGCTTCATAGAAAGGCATATCCAGACCTTCAACAACTTCGCGTAACATGCGTTGCGAATTTTCCCACATTTCATCGTTCGGGAAATATTTCTCTGTATCCGCAGGATCACGATAAGATAAACGGAAACGGTAATCGGTAATACCGAAATCTTTGTATACTTCCATAATCAATTCGATAACACGTGCAAATTCTTGCTTGATCTGATCTGGACGTACGAATAAGTGAGCATCATTTAGCGTCATCGCACGTACACGATGTAGACCTGTTAATGCACCAGACATTTCATAACGATGTTGCATCCCCAATTCTGCAATCCGAATCGGCAGATCACGGTAACTGCGTAGATCGCTTTTATATACCATCATATGATGCGGACAGTTCATCGGACGAAGCACTAATTCCTCGTTATCCAATACCATTTTCGGGAACATATCATCCTGGTAATGTTCCCAGTGACCGGATGTTTTGTACAAATCTACGTTACCAAGTACAGGTGTATATACATGGCTATAACCTAATTTTTCTTCCAAATCTACGATATAACGTTCCAGTGTACGACGCAATTTCGCACCATTTGGCAACCAGATTGGTAGACCTTGACCTACAAGTGGAGAAAATGTAAAGACTTGCAGTTCTTTACCCAGCTTGCGGTGATCACGCTTTTTAGCTTCTTCTAAGAAATGAAGATGTTGCTCTAGTTCAGGCTTTTTGTTAAAAGCAGTTCCGTAGATACGTTGCAACATTTTGTTTTTGCTATCTCCACGCCAGTACGCACCTGCTACACTGAGCAATTTAAATACTTTTAATTTAGAAGTGGATGGTACGTGTGGTCCGCGACATAGATCGAAGAATTCACCTTGATCATAAATCGTAATTACACTATCTTCTGGCAATGCTTCGATCAATTCAATTTTGTATGGATCTTCAAGTTCGTGGAAAATGTTAAGTGCTTCTTCACGACTGACTTCGCGGCGTGTAATCGGTAGATTTTCAGAAACGATACGTTCCATTTCTTTTTCGATTTTTTGCAAATCTTCTGGATTCAAAGGATGTTCCAGATCCATATCATAATAGAAACCATCTTCGATTACAGGCCCAATTCCTAATTTAACTTCGTTTTGACCAAATAAACGCTTCACCGCTTGTGCAAGTAAATGCGCTGTACTGTGACGGATTACTTCTACGCCTTCTGCGCTGTCAGGAGTAACAATTTCGACTAACGCTTTATCATGCAAAGGGGTATTCAAGTCAACTACGATACCATCCAATTTACCTGCTACTGCACTTTTGAACAAACTTTTACTGATCGAATTGGCTACATCTCCAATTGTACTTCCTGCTTCATACTCACGAACAGAACCGTCCGGTAAGCTAATCTGAATCGCCATATTATTTCCTCCTTAGTCGTATACATCTATTCATGTATCTGCATGCACTGTTATTAGCTGTCTTATTCGTAATAGTTACAATTAAAAACAGCAAAAAGCACCCATCCCGCAAGGGACGAGTGCTGTGTATGTACCCGTGGTTCCACCCTGATTCGATCTGTTACTAGAATAACCTTCTACATACAGACCCTTCATTCGACATCTGATAACGGGGATGATCCGATAAAATATACTACCGAAATATAACACAGATTCGGATTCAACTTTATAGCTCTAAAGGGGTAAGATTATAGCTGTCACAGGAAGGAATTACAGCATACTACTTTCCTTCTCTCTGTACAGGACGATCACTATAACTCATATCTTTATCGATGCTTTGTAGATTTAGATGATACATTGCTTCATCATTATAAAAGTGTATCGGTCAAGCGTCAAGAGAATGAGATCGATTTGATCATATTGTCATCAAAGTCTTTGACTGTAAATGTACCATGCTCAAGAACAGCATACGAATTAGGATAGTCTTCTTTGGGTAAAGCAACAGAACCTGGATTGAGCACATAGATATGATTTTGCAAATCAGCTACAGGTACATGAGTATGTCCTTGAATAAATACATCACCCGGCTGTAACAATGGCAAGTTATCGATACTGTATCCATGACCATGTGTCACATAGATACGCATCCCTTCATGGTATAGCATAATATAGTCTGCCATCATCGGAAATTCAAGTAACATCTGATCCACTTCAGAATCACAATTTCCTCGTACAGCGATAATTTTGTTTTTATATAAATTGAGCGTGTTCGCAACTTCAGATGGATTATATTCTTCAGGTAACGGATTGCGTGGGCCATGATACATATAATCACCTAAAAAAATCAATTGATCCGGCTGCTCAATTTCAGCTTTTTCGAGTACACGTCTTAACCAGTGTAACGATCCATGTATATCAGAAATAAACATTAATTTCATAACTTTAAAAGCTCCTTCAACAAATAGGTTATTCTAGCTTCTATGCCAGTGAACATACAGGTATTAACGTAAATGCACTTATATATTATATCATTAACTATCGTGTAACCCTATTATAAACATAACAGCTTGTATTCCGGTCATTGAGACGATATAGGAATATCAGCTATACGATAATGTTCTACAAAAGATTGAATACAAGCAATAAATTTTTGAGTTGCAGGTGAAATGGTCTGGAAAGACGTTGCAGCAATCCCAATCTTTCGCTGATGGACTCCCGCTAACGGTCGCAAACATAAATCCTGCGTATACATCGAACGCAAAATCATTTCCGGTAAAATACTAATGCCCAGACCATGTTTTACCATCGCTATAATTGCATGATCATCTTCTAATCGATATTTGATCTTAGGAGTCATATGAGCTAGATTCCAAATCATTTGAACATCTGTATCGCAACCTGCTACTGGCATTACAAAAGGTTCATCCATAATCTGCTCAAGCTTAATATAATCATATTGTTGCAAAGGATGATGTGCAGGTAATACACATACCATTTGATCTTGATACAAATGAATAGATTGCAGTGTAGAAGATACAGGTAGATGAACAAATCCCAAATCTGCATGACCTTCGATAATCCAATTCTCTATCTCAGTATAATTACCATCTAATAATTGAATATCGATATGAGGATACTGCTCTTGAAATTGTTGCATAATCTGTGGCAGCCACTGAATAGATACACTCGAAAATGTACCTAAAGTCACTTTCCCTGTCTCTAACCCTTTAATAGCATCAACTTCAACTAACAGTTGATCATTGATCTGCAACAATTCGTTAATTTTTTTCAATATACGTTCTCCACTGTCAGTGAGACGAATGCCTGAACGATTACGAATTAACAATTTTAGTCCCAATTCATTTTCTAGTCCAGCTATCGCATGACTTACCGCAGATTGAGTAAGATTAAGAGCCTGTGCTGTTTTGGTCAGACTTCCTAGCCTAACGACTGTACTAAAAATCTGATATTTATGAATATGTATCTTATCCACCTCTTTTATACTTGAAAATAATTCATACTTATTATTATAAACATTCATTTTATTTATGTTAATAGGCTAGGTATACTTAACTCAATATCAAGCAAAGGGATGGCGAATATGAATTTAGGATCTAATCGTTTTGAAATGCCTTACTACGCAGTTATTTTCACCAGTCAACGAACTACAGGTGATCAAGGATATAGTCAAATGGCTGACCAGATGGAATCAATGGGACAAGATCAAGCCGGATTTCTTGGAATCGAAAGTTATCGTGAACCTTCAGGAGCAGGAGTTACTATTTCTTATTGGAAAACACTCGAAGATATTCGTCAATGGAAAAGTAATCCTGCTCATCAGATTGCTCAAGATCAAGGCAAAGCAAAATGGTATCAATCTTATTCTGTAAAAGTATGTAAAGTAGAACATGCTTATCATTTTGACAAGATTTGAGTAATCGCTTTTCCTTTCTAAAAGTACAAAACTATGTACTATGTTCATTAAAATTGCCTTCTTCTCAAATAAAATATTCAAACGTATGATGATTTTACAGCTTCTAATTAGTATAAATACGACTACATCATTAATAGGCTAACTATTATAGTGAGTCATCTAAAAAAGAAGTCAAATGACATTGTACAGTAGTGCATATCTAGATCATGTGCAGTATTGAATAGAGTGGGAGGACGAATAAGATGAGCAATCGTGTAGCCGATATTCTTGGAATTGAGAAACCTATTATACAAGGGCCGATGAGCTGGATTACAAATGCTGAATTTGTAGCTGCTGTCAGTAATGCAGGTGGCTTGGGGATTCTTGGCCCTAATGCAGGTCAGACAACCATAACGACTTCTCCAACAGAAACCGCAGAACGGATGCGCCGTGAGATTCGTAAAACAAAGGAACTAACTGATAAGCCATTTGGTACAACAATTATTGTGGATGGAGATTTGAAGTACACATGGCCTATTTTAGAAATAATTATTGAAGAAGATGTCAAAGTGGTGCTTCTCAACGGTGTTGAAGGAACATTATCTGAAAAGATTATGAATCCTTTAAAAGAAGCCAATATTAAAATTGTTTACCGCCCTTTAACCCCAACTTTTGAAGATGCAAAAACTGCTCAAGCTATGGGTGTGGATGTGTATGTTGTAACTGGATTTGATGAAGGTGGAACGTTACCAACCAATGGTATTGGTACATTTACGATCACATCTATGATCGTCGATGTGCTTGATATTCCAGTAGTGTCTGCTGGCGGAATTGGTGACGCTCGCGGGGTTACAAGTGCTTTTGCTCTAGGTGCAGAAGGTGTGTTTTTGGGAAGTCGCTTTATTCCGACTATTGAAAACCCGGCAGCAGAATCAGTGAAGCAAAAAATTGTAGATTCATCTGCATCTGATTTGTTATTGTACCGTACTTTACCAGCTTACTATCGCTCATTATCTACACCGCTTGTTGAAAAATTAGTCGAAATGGACAAGCACGGAGCATCTCGCGAAGAAATTGCTAGTGCTTCCGGTGGTTCGAGTGCTATACGTATTGGTATGCTTGAAGGTAGTGGTGAAGGTGGTATTATTACAGTAGGAACTGGTATTACACCGATTACCAAAATCCAAACTGTACAAGAAGTAGTCGATGAATTAGCAACAGGTATCCACTGATTACATCACTTCATTCAAAATACGATACCTTTTATAAAGATGTACGATTATTTTTCGTTGTATGATGATCATCATCAACTAAAAAAGACAAAAAAAGCTCAACGATCGTTATACACTGATCGTTGAGCTTTTCTATAATTACATAGTGATTAGTTCTGCATAATAAAGTCATGAGCGACTTTTTGAGTCTCATCGTTAAATACTTTGAGAATATTATATTTTGTATCCCGTTGAGCAGGAATTTTGCCTGCTTCACGAATAATTTGTAATGTCTGCTCAATATTTACTTTATGCGTTGTACCTGCCGCAGATACTACGTTTTCTTCCATCATCGTACTACCAAAGTCATCACAACCATAATGAAGAGACATTTTCCCAACTTCTGGTCCCATCGTTACCCATGAGGATTGGAAATGCTTGATATTATCGAGCACGATCCGGCTGATTGCTACATTTTTAAGATATTGTTCTGGTGTTTGCTTTTCAGCTTTCATATTGGTGTTATCCGGTTGGAATGTCCACGAAATAAAAGCAAGGAAACCTTCAGAATCATAGCCATTACGGATACATTCATCCTGTGCTTCACGTACACGCAATAAATGAAGAGCACGTTCTTCCATCGATTCACCGAATCCGATAACCATTGTCGCTGTAGTATTCATGCCTACTTTGTGAGCTGTCTGCATAACATCCATCCAATCGCGCCATGAACCTTTCAAACGACTGATTTTGCGACGAGTACGATCATCTAGAATTTCTCCACCGCCACCTGGCAATGAATCAAGTCCAGCTTCATGAATCGCACGTACAGTATCTTCCAAAGACATACCAGAGATTTCTTTCATTTTCATAATCTCAGCAGGCGAGAAAGAATGCATTGTGATATTAGGGAAGTTCTTTTTAATCTTTTTCAATAGATCGGTATAGTATTCAAAAGGAAGATTAGGATTCACTCCACCTTGCATCAAAATTTCAGTTCCGTTCACATCTTCGGTTTCCTGAATTTTTTGCAAAATAACCTCATCTGACAGTACATAACCTTCTTTTGAATTCGGACTACGATAGAAAGCACAGAAACGACAGAATACATCGCAAACATTCGTATAGTTAACATTACGCCCAATCACAAATGTTGTAATCGGATCTGGATTTTTGCGTAACATTAATTGATTGGCTACATGCCCCATTTTCTCGATCTCATCGGACTCATATAGCATAATAGTTTCTTCTAAATCTAAGCGTTCGCCCCGTTCGGCTTTTTCCAAGATACGGTTTACCGCGCTCATATTGCAGCCTCCCTTATCCTATTCAGACATCTTACTGGTGTCTGAAGGTGAATTTGAGCATTGTCCTATATATAACCCATTTAGGCACAAAATGCATATCTAAAAATTGAAATAATGACAACACATCCATCGTACCATATTTCACAAATGAAAAATAGTCGTTGACTGTGACAGGAAGGTGATCTTTTGTAAGAAAAATTATACATATCGTATAAGATAAATGCCAATCAAATAAGGGAATTTAGCGATTTTATAGTTTAAAAATAATTTATTCTCATTTTAGAATATGATATAGTATGAGTATATACAACATTATATTGTGAATTAGATGCTTGTCGCTTTTTAGATGTATGCTATAAAAAAAGCAGAAAAGATGCGCTAACATCTTTTCTGCTTGGCAACAGTCTACTTTAAGAGCAGTCGGCAACTCAGGTGGATCTAATTTATTGAGATAGACCGGTTCCTTGCTACAGACGGTCTATTTCTTTTTGTTTTGGTTCATAGCTACTATAATCGTCACAACCAAACCCAGTATCAAAACAATAAGGATACCAAATTGGATCATTAACGTTAATGTATCTTTAACCTCCACAAGCATTACCTCTCTTCTATTGAGAAACTAGCCGACCGCCCATTAAGACTTGTGTGGTTATTTTGAGTATAAGAAAAAAACATATCTAAGAATATAAATATCTCAAAAAAGGAAATTAAACTATAATATAGACAAAAAAAGCGAAGTACCTTTGAACCAATAAGAAGGTACTTCGCTTTTTATTTATAATGCTAGCCAAAATACTAGATTGATTTAAGATATCTAACAACACTTTTATACAAATTTAAAAATATTCATCACATAAGTGAACTATATATTGTTTGAAGTCATAAGGATTTTCTAATCTTGCAAAGCTTGCTCTAAATCAGCAATAAGATCATCAATATCTTCCAAACCTACAGAAAAGCGCAATAGCCCATCAGTTATTCCACGTTCTTTGCGTACTCCTTCGCCCATAGCAGCATGAGACATCGTCGCTGGATACGATAAAATGCTCTCAACGGCTCCTAAACTTACAGCAACTAAAGGGATTTGAACACTATCCAGTACTTTTTTGGCACGTTCACCTGAACCTACATCAAACGAAAGCACAGAACCTGCTCCTGAAGATTGAGAAGCATGAATCGTTGCTCCTGGATGGCTTTCTAATCCTGGATAATAGACAGCTTCAATATCATTACGCTCATTCAACCATTGCGCTAGCTTGGCTGTACTTTTTTCAGAATGATTCATTCTTGCGGCAAGTGTCTTCATCCCACGAATCAATAACCAGCAATCTTGAGGACCTAGTACCGTTCCTAGTCCATTTTGTAAATGCTTGAGTTGAGCTCCAATCTCAGGTGTGCGGGCAACGGCAAGTCCTGCAAGCACATCGCTATGTCCACCTAAGAATTTGGTCGCACTATGAAGAACAATATCCACACCCATTTCAATCGGACGCTGATAATAAGGGGTCATAAACGTATTATCCACCATTGTCAGCAGATGATGTTCTTTTGCCCAAGCCGTTACAGCACCGATATCTGTAATTTTCAAGGTAGGGTTCGAAGGAGTCTCCATATAGACTGCTCTTGTATTCGGACGAAGTGCATTTTTCACCTGATCCAGATCAGTCATATCTACAAAACTGATCTCAATATTCATGCGATTCAATACAGTAGTCAAAAAACGATACGTTCCTCCATATACATCTTCAGTCACAATCACATGATCACCAGCAGACAGAATCAGAAATGCGGTCGAGATCGCTGCCATTCCTGAAGCAAAAGCATATCCTTTGGCTCCTCCTTCTAGCAAAGCAATATAATCTTCCAATGCTTGACGAGTTGGATTACCTGAACGACTATAATCATGGAGTGGCGGATTAGAGATATCTTCTTGATGAAAAGTAGATGCCTGATAGATCGGTACACTCGAAGCGCCTGTTGCTTTGTCAAAAGCAGCTCCAAAATGAATTAATTTGGTATCGATTTTGCGAGAAGAGGAATGATCTGAAGAGTAAGCCATATTCGATCACACTCCTTCTACTTCAATACGTGCAACTTCCAGCGCTTGATCTAGATCAGCAATCAGATCATCAATATGCTCAATACCGACAGAAAAGCGCAACAGACGATCATCGACACCGATCGCTTCACGAATCTCGGTTGGAATATCAGCATGTGTCTGTACCGTTGGATACGTCATTAATGATTCGACTCCGCCCAGACTTTCGGCAAAAGCAATTAATTTGATACTACGCAAAATCGGTTCAATATAACGAGCATCTTTCACTTTAAATGAAAAGATTCCTGTATTACCGCTGGATTGACGATTCTGCACATCATATCCCGGATGATCTGGCAATGCTGGATAGAACACTTCAGCAATCTGTGGATGATCTACCAAATGCTTCGCCATTGCAGTAGCGTTATATTCATGACGCTCCATCCGCAATGCCAATGTTTTCATTCCGCGCATTAATTGATACGAATCGGTCGGTGATAACACTGCACCGATTGAGTTATGCAAAAATGCCATTTCAGCAGACAATTCTTCTCCTTTGGTCATAATCAGACCTGCTAGCACATCATTATGTCCACCTAGATATTTGGTCGCACTATGGATCACAATATCTGCTCCCAATTCAATCGGACGCTGGAAAAAAGGAGTCAATAGCGTATTATCCACGATCGTTAGCAACTGGTGACTTTTCGCCCAGGTAGCTACAGCTTTGATATCGGTCACCATCATCAACGGATTAGTTGGGGTCTCAATAAATACAGCTTTGGTGTTCGGTTGAACTATTTTTTCTAATGCTTCTAGGTCATTGGTATCTACATAAGAAGCCGTTACTCCAAATTTGGATAAAATGCGTTCCAAAAGACGATATGTGCCACCATACAGATCAAGCGATACGACCAGATGATCTCCCTGACCGAACAGCGCAAAAATAGTCTGTAATGCAGCCATACCGGAACTACAGGCAAATCCTGCATCTGCTGATTCTAATGCTGCTGAAGCTTGTTCTAGTACGGCGCGAGTTGGATTGGTTGTACGAATATAATCAAAGCCTGTACTTTTACCAAGAGCGGGATGACGGAAGGCGGTTGATTGATAAATCGGGAAATTAATCGCCCCTGTTACCGGTTCATTAATCGAACCGATCTGTGCCAATTTGCTTTCAATGTTAAGAGTTCGTTCGCTTGAATGATGATCCGTCATACTATAATTCCTCCTCTGAAATAACAATCAATTGGGTTGATCTCAAATTAGATACTATAATTACCTACTTCAGCTTTGGCACTTTCCAAATCATATGGTGTTTCTTGGTATACATAATAGTTGAGCCAGTTGGAAAATAATAAATTCGCATGAGCACGCCAGGTAGAAGGTGGTGTGCGAGTAGGATCATTATTTGGAAAATAATTTTTCGGCGGTGCAACATCCATTCCTTTCGCAATATCACGTTCATATTCCCATTTCAGTGACAAGGGATCGTATTCAGAATGCCCTGTTACAAAAATCTGACTGCCATCTTTGGTTGCAGCTAGATATACTCCTGCTTCTTCTGATTCTGATAAAATCTCCAATTCAGGAATTTTCGCAATATCTTCATGACGTACTTCGGTATGACGGGAATGAGGAGCAAAGTATAACTCATCAAATCCTCGTAGCAATTTTACGTTTTCTTTATTTAATGTATGTGGAAATACACCAAAACATTTTTCAGGTAAATCAACTTTGGGAACACCGAAATGATGGTACAGTCCTGCTTGTGAAGCCCAACAGATATGCATTGTTGAAGTAACATTTTTTTTACTCCAATCAAAAATCCCTTGAATCTCTTCCCAGTAGTTCACATCTTCAAAGTCCATCGTTTCTACAGGAGCGCCTGTGACGACCAGACCATCGAATCGTAGATGTTTGACTTCTTCAAATGTTTTATAAAATAAGTTCAAATATTCTGTTGATGTGTTTTTAGATGTATGGGATTGTGCATGTAACAAATAAATATCAATTTGAAGCGGGCTATTTCCCAGCAGACGTAGCAACTGCGTTTCTGTTGTTTCTTTTGTAGGCATTAAATTTAATATAGCAATCCGCAATGGACGAATATCCTGTTGAAATGCTTGACTGTCATCCATTACGAAAATATTTTCCCCAGTTAATACTTCTTTGGCAGGTAAACTATCTGGAATCTTGATTGGCATGTTTGTTCACTCCTTGAATGTGTATATTTTTTTATCATTTCAGGAGAAAGATTCATTAAGAGCATATACAAAAATGACCTTTCTCCTGATACTTGAGAAAGGTCATTTGCGATATGTTCGCGTATATAATAGACGCCTCTCTCATCTGTCAGCAGATATTAAGTCTAGGATGATCCATCAACTTATATCTCTGCAAGAATTAGCACCGTGCGGTTATACCGCCGGTTGCCGGGTTTCATCGGGCTAGTCCCTCCACCTGCTCTTGATAAGATTTGCTTATTCAATTTAAAATAACATGATTTGATACTTTTCTTATACCATAATTTATACTATTCTACTGTCTGCCGTCAAGTGCTGTGAAAAATGAGTGGGATCAAACCGATAAATAAGTTGTTGGTAACTGTATTGGTTGATTAAAAAAAGAGGTTTCTTATTTAAGCTTGAAAGGCTCTCAAGACCACGTTATACTTAACAAGTATTTGACGTTTTTTCATGGTTTTCATAAATATCTAAATCACAAAGAGGTGAATTTCAAAATGGAAGGCGACCCGAGGCCCAGTTGGCAGCAGGACGGATGGACAAATTGCAGGAAACAAACGACAACCATAGGGCACTGGAGTAACGCGCCATTATTGAAAAATCTTCTCCGTTTTTTCATAAATTATAGCGAAGCTTTGTAAACAGGTGTGCGGTTGCCGCTTCTTTCCCTGCTCATTTCATAATAAAGGGGTAGAACACAATGAAAGTTCGGCACGTTAATGCTGGAGCATTCACTCCAGTAGAAAATATTACCGACACACTGGTAGCACCTGAAGAAGGATTTTACTGGATCGATGCAGATTTGGAAGATTTGATAGAACTACAACCATTATTTATGCTTCATGATCTAGCTGTAGAAGATTGCTTGAGTGAAGAAGAACAACGTCCTAAGATCGAAATTTATGAAAGTCATTATTTTATTGTAGTGAACAGTATTCGTTTTGATAACGAAGAGATTTTTTTGCGTGCCCTGAATATTTTTCTAGGACGGCATTATATTATTACTGTCACCAAGCAGAAAATTAATGAATTGCGTGTACTCAAACCGATTCTATGGGAAGAGGAAGTTAGCCGCGCTGATAAATTTATGTATCTGTTAATTGACCTTGTTGTTGATAATTACTTCGCTGTAGGTGACCGGATCGAAGATCAAATCGAACTACTGGAAGAAAATATATTGATGCATACTAAAAAATCACATTTGAATGAAATTATTGGTTTGCGTGGCGAGATTTTATGGCTCAAACGTGTACTTGGCCCTCAGCGTGAAGTGATCAATACATTGAATAAAAAAGATCTTCGTCTGATCGATGATCAATTGCAAAAATATTTCAGTGACGTTTATGAGAATGCGGTAAAAGTATCCGAGATGTTTGATACGTTCCGCGATCTGATGGGTAACTTACGAGAAGCTTACCAGTCCAGTATCTCTAATCGTGCGAATGAAATTATGCGTGTTTTTACAGCAATCACAACGATATTTATGCCGTTGACTGTGATTACAGGTATTTATGGAATGAACTTTGAAGATATGCCCGAATTGCATTGGCGCTTCGGTTACCCGTTGGTCATCGGAATTATGATCACGTTAGGTCTAACTATGTTTTTCACTTTCCGCAAAAAAGATTGGATCTGAAACGATTAAAGCTGCCCTTATTCATCGTCATTAGATGAACAAGGACAGCTTTTTTTGATTGGTGACTTAGCGAGTTGGTCGCGCTTATGATACCAAGCGCTAGTTGTAAGATATTTTGCTGCACGAAAATCATTTTCCATTTGACTTGGTCGCGCTTATGATGCCAAGCGCTTAAGGAAGTTGCATCCAGCGGATCATGGTTTCTAGGTTTAGTCCATCTAAGCCGGGCACTGTAAAGTGAGCGCTATCGATTCGGGATAGAGAACTTACAGCGATTGTTTTCATCCCGATTTGACGAGCCGATTGAATCGACTCGGTAGAATCTTCGATAACCATTGTATGATAAGGATGAATATTTACGGAATTCGCTGCTTTGATAAATATTTCAGGATCAGGCTTGCTGAACTCTACATCATCCGATGTAATGATTCGGTTGAAGTACTGTCGTACTCCTAATTTCTCTACAACTTCTTCTGCATCGGTACGGTGAGATGCCAATACTACAGCAATGTTATGATCAGCAAAATGTTGAAGTAAATCATTTACGCCTGGCAACAATTCTGCGGATTCAATCGTTTCCGATTCTTCATCAATCACCGGAATTACGACACCTTCCAAGCCGAACACAATCGCACAAAGATCACGATTATTTGCTTCAAGCGGTTGTGTCATTGCTACTACATATTCTTGTCCATAATGCTCTATCGTCAACGGTTCCCCGCGAACAAGACTATACGTTGTTTTGTTGCCTTCTACATTCACATTTACAAGACGATCTTGGAATTGTACCCGGAAGGAGTACTCTGTCCAGCTTGGTGGTAACTTCGGTTCAAAATGCAGGCGACCATCATATTGACGCATTCCTGCAAATCCACCAATAATCGTTAGCCAGCTACCTGCCATCGAAGCCGCATGGATACCGTCTTTGACGTTGCCATGAATATCATCCAGATCCATACGTGCTGATTCGATAAAGAAATTATAAGCATGATCCATATTGCCAAGTTCTGCTGCAATAATCGCATGAATCGCTGCTGATAATGAAGAATCATGTGTCGTCAATGGCTCATAGTACGCATAGTTTTTTACTTTTTCTAGCTTGGTGAATTTCTCCCCTAGCAAATAAAATGCTAGAATCAGATCGGCTTGCTTAATTACTTGCTGACGATAAATGACTAATGGATGATAATGCAAAAGCAATGGATAATTTTCAGCCGGTGTACTGTCAAAATCCCATACGCCTTTATCCAGAAACGAATCATCTTGACCGATCAGTCCATTCTGACGATGGATATAGATTTCATCCGCAGCACGTGCCCAATCTGCAATTTCTTCCTCGGTTAGTCCCATTACACTGTGCATAGCAAGATAAGAATCTGGAGTCAATTCTTCCCACTGTGTTAATTCATGAACAGTAAATTCTAATGCATCTTTGACCATAATATTCGTATACGTATTGTTGTTCACAATCGCGGTATACTCATCAGGGCCGGTAACTCCATTAATACAGAATCCTTTGCCTGTAATCCAATTTCCTACTGATAAGAAGAATCTTGAAATCTCGATCAACATCTCTAGACCTTTGGTTTGCAAAAAGTCTTGATCGCCTGTTGCTTCTACGTATTGAATAATAGCATGAGCTACATCGGCATTAATATGAAACTGAGCGGTTCCCCCTGGATAATAAGCAGAAGCTTCTTCTCCGTTGATTGTCCGCCACGGGAATAGAGCGCCTTCGGCTGCCATTTCTACTGCGCGTTCTCTTGCTTTTGGCAATGTATAATAACGGTATTCCAACAGACGTAACGCTAACTCGGGCTTAGTATACAAAAAGAATGGTAACATATAAGTTTCTGTATCCCAGAAATAATGTCCTTCATACCCTTCTCCTGTAATTCCTTTAGCACTAATATTCGTTTTGCCATCGCGACCGACCGATTGGAATAATTGATACGCATTGTATCGTAATCCTTGCTGTAACAGTTCATCGCCTTCCACATTTACATCGGCAATTTCCCAGAACTCATCTAAATATTCCTTTTGCTTCGCTGTTAAAGTATCCCAGCCATTCGCTTTCACATCTTTTAATGTAGATTGTGCCAAAATCAGCAAGTCTTCTACTTCATAATCTTTCGAAGAATAATACACAATTGATTTATCCAGTGTGATCGATTGTCCTTCTTTTACATGCATTGTGAAATGCTTGGCGATTCGCTCATCTTCTATTGCTGTGTCTAACGTATGCTTGTAATCTAATACATGATCTGCTCCACATAGTAAATGAAATTCTGTTTCTGTCGTACGTTGCTCTAGAGCCATAAACGTATTTTCTTCATACGACTGAACCGTATGTAATACTTGCCCTCCAAAAGCCGATCCTGCTCGTGGATCATCTGCTGATATTTCATTGGTCACTTTACCATTTAATGCAGAGACCAGTTTAATTTCACCTGTGAAATTAACAGGTTTAACAGTATAACGAACCATCGCTACATGCTTATTATCAAATGAAATCAAGCGCTGTGTATCTACTTGTACTTGTTTACCTGTTCCACTTTCCCATACTACATGACGAGACAGAACCCCATGTTGCATATCCAAAATGCGTTCGTATTCGATCACACGCCCGCTCAATAAATTAAATTGTTCGCCATCGATAAATAACTCGATAATTTTGCTGTCGGTGACATTGAGCATCGTCTGACGTTTACGTGCATAACCAAAAGCTTCTTCTCCATACGTAATATCTGCTGAATCGTAAAATCCATTTAAATACGTACCGTTCAGTGCATTAATACCTGCACCTTCTAATCCTTCTTCAAAATGTCCACGCATTCCCAAATATCCATTAGCAACTGTAAAAATAGTTTCTCCTCTACGATTATGGATAGGGTCAAACGAAGATTCTCGAATCGACCACGGCTCTACTTCATATATTGAATTGCCTTCTCTCATTCGATATTCCTCCATTTTTATCTAGTTATTGAACAGTATTCTCTTACTATAGTTAACCGTTAAACCTGCTCATTACATCAAATAGATCAAAATTGATTCAAAATAGCTATTTCTTTCAAGCCATATTGTACCCACATCCCGTTTATATTTTTCAGAGCAGACTTATAAAAAAAGTCTTCTTTTCAACAATAGATGCTAAAAAGAAGACAAGGTACTGATATCAATCAACGGTATGGCTATTTATTCTGTTTCTTCATCTTCATAAGCAATTGCATCTGCTGCACGACTACCTCTCCATAACAACAAAGCAATCAAGATAAAAGCGATTAACGCCATAAAAGGAATCGTAATAAAACCAAACCATTCAAAATAAGGCTTATTACAAGGAACCCCTGTTGTACATGGTAAAATTCTGCTCAAAGCTGGAATATGTTGCTCTGCATAATGGTAAATGGCTACACATGCACCAAGAATCACGAGCGGCATCGAATATCTAACAATACGACGATCATTATGATAAGCAGCAATCCCAAGCAAAATCACCTGCGGATACATAAAAATACGCTGATACCAGCATAATTTACAAGGTTCCAGTAGCATTACATCACTCAAATACAGACTTCCACCAGTAGCTACAATAGCTACTATCCATGCTAGAAATAAATAGTATCGCGCTAAAAAAGATGGAGACGATTCTGTATTCATCGTATTAGCCCTCCGATCCAGCTTCTGTTTTGGCTTTCTCGATCGCTGCTTTGAGTGCGGTATAATCTCCAAGATCTCCTGTATATTCGACTCCATTAATATAGATCGACGGCGTACCTGGAAGATTTAATTCTTTTCCTTTATCATATTGAGCTTGTACTTGTTTGGCATACGTTTTATTTTCTATATCTTGACGAAGCTTGGTCGTATCGATCGACGCATCTGCTTTTTTAGCCAAATCAACCAGAAAATCGGTAGTTGCCCATTCTGTATTTTCATCGCCTTGATTAGTATAAATAGTGTCAAAATATTTCCAGAACGCTTCATTATTTTGGTGATACACCGACTCTACTGCCAAAGCTGCTGTCGTAGAATCAGGGCCCAAAAATGGGAAGTTCATAAAGTACATGGCTGCTGTACCATTGGAAATATAATCTTTTTGAATTTGGGGCACAATGATTTCATTGAACTGCTTACAAATCGGGCATTTGAAATCGCCAAATTCTACAATTTTGACAGGAGCTGTTGTTTCACCTTTAACTGGAAGCTGACTGTAATCAAACGTAGTCGCTTCGGCTGTTTTGTTATTCGGTACAAAAATAATAAGTAATACGATAACTGCAATCACAGCTACTGTTCCAATAATTAGATTACGCATTAACTTCTTTTGACGTAATGCTTCTTTTTGTTTGTACTCTTGCTGTTGCTGTCTTTTAATTGCGGGATTTACTTTTTTCTTATTCGCCATTGGTTGCACCTTTTTCTCCAGACCATGCTAGATCTGCTAACGCAAGCGCTCCACATAATCCAGCATTATCGCCCAATTGTGGAGGAACGATAAATTGGTCAATCTGTTCATTTAAGCTAGGATGCTGTACATAACCAGCCAACAGCTTTTGTAATTTTTCACGAATCAGCGGGAATAATTGCTCTTGCTTCATTACACCGCCACCCATGACTATTTTTTGTGGGGATAAAATCAGTACATAGTTCATTAACGCTTGTGCCAGATAGTAAGCTTCCATTTCCCATGCAGGATGTTCTGGAGTCAGCTCAGAACCTTTGACTTGCCAGCGTTTTTCTATCGCAGGGCCGGCTGCTACGCCTTCCAGACAATCGCCATGATAAGGACAGAATCCTTCAAAATGATCATCAGGATGACGACGAACCAAAATATGTCCCATTTCTGGATGAGATAATCCATGTAGCATTTTGCCAGCTACTACAGCGCCAGCACCAATACCTGTACCTACCGTAATATAAATACAGCTATCTAATCCTTGCGCCGCTCCCCATTTATGTTCCCCCAACGCCGCTCCATTCACATCGGTATCAAAACCAATCGGTACATCAAAATGCTCTTTCATATGTCCTACAATATTGTATTGTCCCCAATGTGGCTTCGGTGTAGTCGTTATGTATCCATACGTTGGGCTGCCTTTAATCGGATCAATCGGTCCAAAAGAACCGATACCGATCGCTTCTACTTCTTTACCTTCAAAAAAAGAAATTACATTTTTCATCGTAATCTCAGGCGTTTCGGTAGGGAAACTTACTCTTTCTAAAATCTCTCCATCCTCTGTACCAATCCCGCATACAAATTTAGTACCGCCTGCTTCAATAGCCCCTAATTTTTTCATAAATGATATATCTCCTTTGAGTTATCCTGTATGGATAGATTAGTATTCCCCTAAATTATTGCAGAGATGCTCCATATTGATCATATATGATATTGAAGTCGAAATGATGTCGACACGAGCACTTATGAACCGCTTGCACCAAAAATCAACGTATTGCTTAGTAATCGTCCGGGTGGTGTAATCATGCGTCCATTAGCATACATCCCCGATGAAGCGCCTCCATCTAAGTTCATCGCTTGCTTCGCGCCCAGCCTCTGCATAATAGCTGCCCATTGCTTCATTGTTGCTCCAGGAACAGTTGCAATCATAACTGAACCATCTGCCATAATCGCAATACCACTACGCGCACCGGCATCGGTCAAAATTTTAGGATCTTGAAATCCTTCTTCCACTGCATTCAAAGCGATATTGCTGTCTTTCACCAGTCTTGGCCCTGCACCTACCGCAGTCACAACTTGTTGCCATGGAATATCTTTGCCTTTGATATCTTGATAAGCAATATTCATCTTAACAGTTGCACCTATCGTAAAGCGATCAGCCGCATATTTCTGATCTCCTGTATACACAAGCACATATCCATTAGTAGGAATTGTTGTTTTGTTATTATTTCCTTTATGAGTGACTTTACCATTCACTACGGTTACTGCTATTCCACCTGTAAAGCCTGTATTTGTACCCCGATCAGAAGTGTAAATAACAGATGTGCTAGACGTACCTGGAAGGCGATTCACCCAAATAGCATACCAGCTAGATGATTTACCTGTTGTCGATTGCACTGTTCCTGTAATAGACAATCGCAACGAATCCATCAAAGCTGTACCATTTGCCAAAAATCCTATTGTAGTTCCATATCTGCCCAAATGCGCAATACGACCATTTTTAATTAACGTACCATAAGGGTCAGGCGCACCACCATAAGCTTCAAAAAAAGCACCGTTAATTGCTGCTTGAGCACCAACATTTTTGACGATAGACGATAAGGAAGCCGTCTGACCAACATGTTGATTAGCCAGTCCTATGCCTGTTTTGGTTCCTTTCGGAATATGAACCGTCTGTACTGTAAATGTTCGTCCAGCAGCAGACACTTTCTGCGTCGAAGCTCGGATTCCCGATCCTGATCCTGCTGCTACTGCTGGAGAACCAGCAGTAGGTAGCAAGCACAGAATCATCACGATAGACAACATGCCAATGAGGAAGCGCGATGATGTTTTCATTTAAAATACACCTACGCCTAACATCGAACAAAGACTTTTGATCTCTAATTCTTCAAATTTCGTCAGAACAATATCATCTTCTAAAAGCAAAAGACTAGCATCCAACGAACAGACGACAGGTACTTCACGATGAATCGCCGCTAAGCGATGAGACATATGAAGCATATCGAGATCCTTTTCAATTTTTGTACGAATCGAAGGTGTTAATTGATCTAAATTTTCCAAAATACCTGCGATCGTTCCATATTCTTTGACCAGCTTAATGGCTGTTTTTTCACCGATTCCTTTGACTCCTGGATAGTTGTCGCTAGCATCGCCCATCAAAGCTTTCATATCAATAATCTGAGCAGGTGTTAATTCCTTTTCTTCCATTAATGATTCAGGAGTATAGACTTTGTAATTGCCATAGCCTTTTTTCATAATAATTACACTGGTTCGTTCATCTACGAGCTGTAACATATCATGATCTCCTGTCAAAATCAGAACTTCCATATCCGCTTCAAGCTCACGCGAAATCGTACCTATACAATCATCCGCTTCATAACCGGGGGCACTTAGATTAGGAATACCCATACTTTCGGTCACTTCTAGAATCAAATCAAATTGCGGAATCAAATCATCCGGTGCAGCCGATCGATTCCCCTTGTAAGCGGCAAATTCTTCGGTGCGAAACGTTTTGCTACTGACATCCCAACAACAGGCAATATGAGTAGGGTTATACAGTTGTACAGCATCCCACAGATAACGTACAAACCCGTAAATTGCATTCGTAGGAATACCTGACTTGGTGCGACGAATATAACCGGATTGCGCTGTAGCATAATAAGCTCGGAATAGCAGTGCCATTCCATCGACTAACATTATTTTTTGATCTTTCATTAGTTTCACTTCTACCTTCTCTCTTCAATACAGATGAATCCAATCTGAGTATATCATACCGAATTTTTACGATACTGTACAAGTATTCACAAGACTTTACATTTTTTAATTATTCTATAGTTGGTTCTTTATTTTAATACTATTTTATTGATATCGTACAACTCATAAAAATATCGACTTCATCTTCAGAATCAAGCTTAAATCCAAAACGTTCGTAAAGTCGTTTTGCCGGGCTACCTTGTAGAACATTGAGTTGAACTACTTTACCTTGAAGATAAGGCTGAGTCAGTAATTGATGAAGTGTCTGACTGCCTATTCCTTGACCTTGAACATCAGGATACATATAAAAATGCTCTAGCGTATAATGATCTAGTTCGGGCTTTAAAGCCACGCAACCTACTATCTTTTCTTCCATTTTGATCAACCATGTATGACTAGGATCAAAAGCATTGCGAAAACGTTGACGAACGTTATGCTCATCAAATCGACCCAGACGGGTAAGATCCTTTTGCAGAACAATCGCTCGTAGTTCAGCTAATTGCTCTCTATGTATCGATGATGCTTGAACGAGTTTAATTGGTGATTGGTGCATGATCTCCATCCTTTGACTAATCAAATAGGTATAAAAATCGCTTTATACCTGAGATAATGTACGTGTTCAGATATAAAGCGACTCCAATATATTATATATTATTGTTTTTTGATTTTGTACGTAAATTCCCATATCGCTTCATTACCAGAATAACGACCTCTATTTTCAGTCACTGTGACACGTACTTTAAACGTAGAACCTTTACTAGAAATCGAAGATACATTTACTACTTTTGTATTTTCACCTTCATCAGGAATTTTGTCCTCTTCGATAACATAACCATACAATTTGATACTACCTTTTGAATCTACATTTACATTCACACTTTTGCCTTCATCAATTGCTTTACCAGCTACTTTCGCTGCGATAGCCCACTCATTACCTACATGATCATTTGAAACCATTCTTGCTTCTTGAAAAGTCACTGTATACGCAGAAGATGAAGCATACACAGGCGTAGATGCACTGCTACTGAACAAAATAGCACTTCCTAACAAAAGAATCGCCGATGCTTTCGACCATACTTTATTCATATCCTTTTTCCCCCATTTTTGTAATTATACATCTCTAATATTATGATTTCTTTTGCAGATAATGTAAATAAATAATTGTCGGTTTTTTAGCTGTTTTGATCCTATGTACAATTAGTAAAAATAAAAAAGCCTTTTAGCTGGCAACGATCTGCTCAGTAAAAGACTTTTTATACAAGTGAGTCTTATTATTATCTAGATCATCGTTCTAACTACCACATAGAAGTGTACGCTTTATGCTTTCCATGCTTCTTCGTACATTGCTTCTTTAAATCCTACAGTCACTTTATCTCCATCTGTAACAATCGGACGTTTAATCAATTTACCATTTTCAGATAATAATTGTAGTTGTTCTTGAGCATCCATCGATGGCAATTTTTCTTTTAAATTCTGGCTTTTATACACTTCACCGCTCGTATTGAAAAATTTCTTCAATTCTAGTTCACTATGTTCAACCAATTCACGTAATTGCTCTGCTGTCGGTGGAGATTCTACAATATGAATCAAGTTCAATTCATGACCTTCTGCACGTAGCCATTTAATTGCATTTCGGCATGTACTGCATTGTGGATATTGATATACCGTTAATTTACTCATCCGATTTACTCTCCTTTAATACTTTTTCAAAAAGTGATTTTATTCTTATGAACATTTCCAGTCTTTACAATGAATTTCCCAGTCCCCGCAATGCTGCATCCAGTATCGCTAAATCTTCAGGTAACGGGGCATGGAAAAGCATCTCTTCACCTGTTACAGGATGAACAAAACCCAATTCAACTGCGTGTAACGCTTGTCTGCCTGCAAGTTGATCCCAATGAGCGATAGAGCTAGAAGAGTCTATATGATGGTCTGGTCGCGCATAACCGTACAACCGATCACCAACTAACGGGCAACCTATATGCTTCATATGTACCCGAATCTGATGGGTACGTCCTGTCTCTAATTCCAGTTCGACTAAAGATACATCACGCTCTGGAAAAGATTCTAGCACTTGATAACGGGTAGCTGCTGGATATCCATCCGGCGTAACGACTCGCATATGAGGCTCAATCAGATCACGATCAATTGCTCCTTCGATACGATCTTGCAAAATCGCCGGCACATGATGCACATAGGCATGATATCTTTTTTGCACCGTATTCTGAATCATTTGTTCTGAAATATGTTGATGTACATACGGATTTTTAGCGATCGCTAGTACACCTGATGTATCTTGATCCAAGCGATGCACCGGACGAAAGCGGAATTTCTCCCCGCGCTCTTGCCAGTAATGAACGACTCCATTTGCTAATGTATCGGTGTAATGTCCACTGGTAGGATGCACGATAATGCCTGCTTTTTTATTAACGATCAATAAATGCTGATCTTCATAGATCACATCAATCTGCTGTGGTTGTGGCAAAATATCATCGGATTGTTCGCGCTCCATCCGAATCTCTAACAGATCGCCTGCTTGCACTTTGACGCTTACATAGACATGTTGACCGTTTAGCATTACACCTTGCTCGGTCATTTTAAGACGTGAAAGCAATTTGCGTGAAATGCCCATCCGGCGCTGCATAATATTTTTGAGAATCATGCCTTCGTCTTGCGGTTGTATTTTATACAGTATTGGTTCGTAATAATCGTTAGTTTCGTTTTTGGCATTAATCACAGTAGTCCCTCAATCACGTCGAAATACTTTTTGACTACGGATATATTCAATATCTGTTATGCCTGAACGCACATTCGCTGTACGCGCAATCACAAAAAAATAATCTGAAAGTCGATTTAAGTATTTACGCACATTTATATTAATCGTTGTTATTGCACCTAGTGTTACGACTCTTCGTTCCGCACGACGGCATACTGTACGACAGACGTGTAGAGAAGCCGCTAAAGGATGACCTCCTGGCAAAATAAACCGTTCTATCGGTGGATTTTCTGCTTCATACTGGTCAATCCATTGTTCCAATTGAACAGCTAATTCAGCATGAACTTTATACTTACTTTCATCTAATGCTACAAAAGCTAAATCTGCTCCGCAATCGAATAATTCATGTTGTATCATTAACAACTGCTCTTGGATATCTGCAAAAGATTCATTATTCGCTATCGCCAATGCTTGACCGACAAAGCTATTTAACTCATCTATAGTCCCATAGGCTTCCACACGAGCATCGTCTTTACTGACTCGACCTCCAATAACGGAAGTCTGTCCTTCATCGCCTGTACGTGTATAAATATTCATTATTCCCTCCACATAGATGATAGAACGATATTATTCTGTCATCGCTTTTAAGATTTTGAGCGATTTATTATAGTCTGCAAATACAGGAATCGTCGCATATAGATTATCTGGCGTATATTTGATTTGTTTGAACATACTCATTTGATCGACAGGGATAGAAAATAGATGCTTTTCTTGTTTGTCTACATCTTCTGCAGAGACACTACCCATCGTTACACCACGAGCATACGTTTTGGAATCAAAGTCTTTATCCAGTACCATATGACCACCATTGATTGAATAAGCTTTCATATCATTTTCCGGCAAAATAATAATATCATCCTGACGATCAACATATTCTAGCGTTAACTTTTCAGCGGAGTAAATCGGTGTTGTATTGACAGTTATTTTCATTGTACTGCCAAGCTTAGTCTGCAAATCTTGCTTGATCTGATCTGCTAATTCTTGGGAGAATCCTTCACTACCCATAATAAAAACAGTCACCTGATTAGGATCTTTCGGTTGATCCCCACCACAAGCTGTTAAAATCAATACCATACTTATACTTAACAGTAATCCTTTTATCCACAATTTCACCCAATGTTCCTCCTTCAATTCACTATATCCCATCATACCACAGCTATTTGACGTAAAAAAAGAAGCTCCTTTTTGAGGACCCTCTGTTGATTTCAGTCTATAAATGCTACAGCCTATTAGCGATCACAAAATCGATTATATCTAAACATTCTGTCGAGATAAGCATTACAAATGTTTTTGATGAGAGCGCATATATTCATTAATTTTGAGGTCAAGCAACATACTAATTTCAATAACAACTTCTGATGTAAAAGATTGCTCTTCCAAGAATAACTGTTCCATACGCATACGAAGCAAATAAATTTCATCCTCTAGGGAAAGTATCTGTGAAGACTTCTCTGAGGACGTAGACCATACTCCATTACTCTCTGCAATGTTATGTCCACGATATCCCGGTAAATTATATTCAGCGCAATACAAATAATCCCCTCCCTTGAGTCATGATTTCCTGCTTCCAAAGACCCATTATATCACAGGATCATGTAAATGAAAGCAGGAAAATTGTTAATTCAAGGAAAAAAGAAGATTATGTGACAATTATTTTATTTTAGCTACGAATGAACCTATTCTTTCCAATGCTTCACTTAATTGTGCGACCGATGTAGCATAAGAACAGCGGATAAACCCTTCGCCACCGAGTCCAAATACACTGCCCGGAACAGCCGCAACTTTTCCTTCTACAAGAAGCTGTTGAGCGAATTCTTCAGAGGTTAGCCCTGTATTCTGAATACTTGGAAAAGCATAAAAAGCACCTTGAGGTTCATGACATTCCAGACCAATACTGCGGAATCCATCAACAATCAGACGGCGACGGCGATTATAGGACTCTACCATTTTATCTTTTTCACCTAATCCATTGGTCAATGCTTCTAAAGCTGCTACTTGACCCATTACAGGAGCACACATGACTGTGTATTGGTGAATTTTGAGCATCGCAGAAATGAGATCACGATGTCCGCAAGCATAGCCCATACGCCAGCCTGTCATCGCAAATGCTTTGGAAAATCCACTCACCAAAATCGTCCGTTCTTGCATACCCGGCACAGATGCGAAGCTTACGTGTTTGGTGCCATAGGTTAATTCGGCATAAATTTCATCAGAAATCACGATTAGATCATGCTTCTCAACCACTTTGGCAATCGGCAACCAATCTTCATAGGTCATAATTGCACCTGTCGGATTACTTGGATAACAAAGGATCAAAATTTTGGAGCGCGGCGTAATCTGTGCTTCTAACGCTTCTGCTGTTAATTTGAAATTATCTTTGGCAAATGTCTCAATACCAACAGGGATTCCTCCACCAATTGCTGTAATTGGTGAGTAAGAGATATAACAAGGTTCAGGGATCAAAATCTCATCGCCCGGTGTAATCAACGCACGCAAAGCTAAATCAATCGCTTCACTTCCGCCTACCGTCACCAGAATCTCATCTTTAGGATCATAAGCTGTTTTGAATTCATTTTCCAAATAACCTGAAATCGCTTCACGAAGTTCAGGCATACCTGCATTAGAAGTATAACGTGTATATCCACGCTCTAACGAATAGACACAAGCTTCACGCACATGCCAGGGTGTAATAAAATCCGGTTCCCCTACACCTAGCGTAATGATATCTTTACTGGCACTCACCAGATCAAAAAACTTACGAATACCTGAAGGCTTAATATCTTGAACCAATGGTGAAAGGTACGAAGTCATCGATTTCGATGATCCAGTCTGTTGTTCATTATTGACAATCATAGCAATCCTCTTCCTTCAGCGCTTTATTTCTTCAGCGCGATTTCTTCTGCTTTTATCAAAAGGAGTTGTGTAACACAACGAATATTTAAGTTATGGAGAAATAATCAAGCGGCGGTCATCTTCATGTTCTTCAAAAATAATGCCATCTTGCTTGTATTTTTTAAGTATAAAGTGGGTTTTGGTAGATAATACCGATTCAATAGGAGATAAGCAATCTGAGACGAAGCTTGCTACTTCTTTCAAATTGGTGCCTTCTACTTCTACCAGAAGATCATACGCACCAGACATCAAATAAACAGATTTTACTTGTGGATACAAATAAATGCGTTCTGCAATACCTTCAAATCCTCTACCACGTTCCGGTGTAATCTGTACTTCGATCAATGCTGTCACTTTCTCGTCATCGACTTTACTCCAGTTCACTACAGAAGTATACTTCACGATCACATGCTCATCTTCTAATTCGCGAATCGCTTGAGTTACTTCTGCTTCCTCGACACCTAATAATGTAGAAAGAAGTTGCGGTGTGCGTCTTGCATCTTCTTTTAACAAATCTAATATTTGTAATTTAAGGTCGCTCAATTCTTTCATAATGTAATAGCCTCCAAGTGCGCAAGATTAATCATAAGTATGACATGAATCGCCCATTTCTGCCAACCCTTTGATTTGATTGTTACTTGCTACTCATCTGCACACCTGTATCTGTCAAACGATTATCGGAACGAACTGCTTCAATATGATGTCAATCAGGTTACTTAATCTTATTACTTAGACAGTCAGCACAGGTAGCCTATTATTATACCTCGAGGAGCGAAACATTATGGATCTGCATACAAACCGTACCGCATGGGACAAAACATTATCGGAATCAGAAACACCGAAATACCAATCACTACAAGAAAATATTGCTTGTGATGTACTTATTATTGGTGGCGGAATGGGCGGAGCTTTGTCTGCGCGTGAACTAGCACATCGAGGCATCAATGTAGTGCTTGTTGAAAAATCAAAAATCGGTCAAGGTAGCTCTGTAGCTAATACCGGTTTACTTCAATATACGAATGATAAAATGATGACTTCTTGCATCAATACATTTGGCGAGCAAAATGGAGTATTGTTTTACCGTCTTTGCCAGCAAGCGATGGAGTATTTGATCGGTATTGCTCCAACTTTACCGATTGATGCTCAATTGATTCCACGCAGCAGTCTATATTATGCAAGCAATCCTGAAGACGTACCTGCTTTAAAAGAAGAATACGAAAATCTCAAACGATTTGGATTTGAAGCTGAATATTGGGACGCAGAAGAAATTGCGAAGCGTTTTTCTTTTCAAAAAGCAGGTGGATTATATACACATGGCGATGCTGAAGTGAATCCGTACCGCTTTATTCATGCGTTGATGGCTGATTCGATGAATCATGGTGCACAGTTATACGAAGGAGTCGAAATTACAAGTCATGTTGCCGATGATACAGGGGTTACCTGTTATGCCGGTGATATTGAAATTCGTGCCCGTACGGTTATCTATGCGACAGGTTATGCGACGCAAGAAATGAAAAAAGAACGTGGCGCATTTTTGGAAACGACTTATGCGATCATGACTAACCCTGTAGAAAGCTGGGAGGGTTGGCATGAGCAAAGTATGGTCTGGGAAACAACACGTCCATACCTTTATATGAGAACCACTGCGGATAACCGCATTGTTGTAGGCGGGTTGGATGAGCCGTTTACAGATCCCGAATGGCGCGATGTTCGGATGGTGAAGCAATCACAGAAATTGCTAGAAGAAGTTCAGACTCTTTTTCCAAATGTAGGTGAATTGTCGATCGATTATGCATGGGCAGCCGTCTTCGGCTCTAGTCGTGATGGATTACCTTATATCGGTGGACATCCAGATTACCCTCACAGTTATTTTGTTGAAGGTTATGGTGGTAACGGAACAGTCTACAGCGCTATTGCTGCTCAATTGCTAGCAGATACGATTACAGGAATCGAGCGTCCTGAATTGCAACTGTTTGGATTGACTCGTACAACCAAGCCTTCACCTGCAACGGTAGACGATATTGTCGTATAATCTCCAGTAGTGAATCTATTTGATAATCATGCAATTCTATAGTTAACACAGCAAAAAGCTCTTATCCTCACCTATTATCAGGTAGAGAATAAGAGCTTTTTATCTATAATTCGATATGCTTATTGTTCATTTAAATTCGTAATCTTATCAATAATAGCTACACGTTCATCTTCACACAGACTTTGATGAACATGGAAGCAACTTGGACATACATATACATTCACTTTAAACGTAGACGGTAAAATCGCTATATTATTCGCTGTTGCAGGCAAAGGAGTAAATCCAGTTCCACCCATCTCTTGCGTTCCTGCAAGCAACATGTACTCCTGACAATGTGGACATTGCGGAATCTCTTCTTGCTGATCCAGCAATTGCTCTACATTTTCTTCATACTGCACCATATTGAAATTCTCATCACCATACTGCTCAATCGTTTTGAGTGAAGAAAGACTTGGTTGAGTAAATAGCTCTGCATCGTTCAACAGACTGGTTGCTCGGGAAGCAAAAGATTGTTGCTCTTCTTCAGGTTGAGCAGCAGGCGCTACAGGTGCTCTACGAACTTCAGCAGGTGGCTTCTGTCCGCCTTCCACATATTCCTCATCTTCGTCTTCATCTAAGGCAATATTAAGTGTACGATAACCATTTAATTCATTATGACAGTGCGGGCACAATTCTTCCGGTCCAAATTCGGGGTCCCATACAATCTCACTATCACACCAAGGACATATTGTTGTATCCATGTTGTAATTCCTCTCATCCCTCATATTTCAGTTCAATCTCGATTATAAAATAGTCGCCCCTATCACGTACGATAAAGAGATCGATATAATCATCGAGATCAAACCTACAGCCTTATTATCTGCTGCAATTTCTTCGTCAATTTTGAATACAGGTGTCAAAAATTCAAATATAAAATAAGCAGCCAGAAGTAAAACAAAACCGATCACAGACCAACCGAGACTTTCATATACGGTACTATGCGCTTCGATCGAAAATCGCATAATATTACAAATCCCAAAAATCTTACCGCCTGTTGCCATCGCTACTGCTACGTTACCGCGTCTTATTTCATCCCAGCATTTATATTTGGCTACCATTTCGAAACACCATAAAAATACGATAAGCTGTAGTACAGCTACCGAGAAAAAACCGATCATCATCCCGACCGGATGTGCAAGCATCGGATCAATATAATCTTTCACGCCACTTCATAGCTCCTTCCGGTACTGAAATCATCTACAGACATTTCTATTCATTACGCATGAACACTGTAATGGTTTCAAGCCGGATTATTTCAGTACAGCTACAGTAACGCCATTGCCACCTTCGTTGTATTCACCAGTACGGAAACTTTTGACATGCTTATGACGACGCAAGAAATCTTGAATCCCTGTTCTCAGTACACCTGTACCTTTACCATGAATAATATAAATCTGTCCGAGGTTCGCTAAAAAAGCTTCATCGAGAAAACGATCGACTTCCATCAATCCTTCTTCTACATTTGCACCGCGTAGATCAAGTTCAGAGCGCATATTGTCTTCGCGTGAACGTTTGATCGTTGTTGCTTTTTTCTGTGGCTGTGCATTGATTGTAGCAGCAGATTGAACCAATTCAAGATCACTAAGAGCAACTTTCATTTTCAAAATACCCATCTGTACTACCGCTTCTTTGGTTCCAGATAATTCTACGATATGTCCACGTTGATTCAGGCTATACACCATAACATCATCACCAGGCCCAAGTGGTTTGACTTTTTTGGACTCGGTAGAAGAAGTAGATTTCTTCTTCGTGCGTTGCCCTGGAGTCGCATCATCTAATTGTTTACGAGCTGCAGTCAGCTTATGATCTTTAACAGCAGCGCCTTCTTCTTGAGCAAGTTGACGTAACGAACGAATTACTTCATCGGCTTCTTTACGCGCTTTTTCGATAATCTCACGTGCTTCTTCGTCTGCTTTTTCCAGACGTTTATCCCGTTGCTCTTCTAATCTAGCCAGATCACGTTCATAACGACCACGTAATTTCTCCATATCCGAACGCAATGTAGCTGCTGTATTACGATCTTCTTCTGCACTTAGACGATTACTTTCTAGTGAAGCGATCATATTTTCGACACGTTGATCTTCTTCCCCTACTTCGCCACGAGCTACATCAAGAATCTTTTCAGATAATCCTAAGCGTGAAGCAATAGCAAATGCATTACTGCGTCCTGGTACGCCTATCAATAAGCGATACGTAGGGCTCAATGTATTCACATCAAATTCCATACTTGCATTGATCACGCCTTTACGATCATAAGCATAAGCTTTCAGTTCGCTAAAGTGAGTTGTTGCAATCATTCGACAACCTTGTGAATGAATATACTCCAGAATCGCAATCGCTAACGCCGAGCCTTCTGCCGGATCGGTTCCTGCTCCTAATTCATCAAATAACACCAGACTTTTAGGCGTCATTTGCTCCAGAATCGATATAATATTAGTCATATGACTAGAAAATGTACTTAGATTCTGTTCGATACTTTGCTCATCACCGATATCTGCATAGATTGCATCAAATACACATAATTGACTGCCTTCATCGGCTGGAATAAATAGACCTGACATCGCCATCAGACTAAGTAACCCTACTGTTTTGAGTGTAACGGTTTTACCACCGGTATTCGGGCCAGTCACAATAATGCTAGTATGCTCATTGCCAAGTTCAAGATCAGTTGGTACTACATGAGCAAGTGGAATCAGTGGATGACGTGCTTTTTTTAATTTCAAAAATCCACGATCATTCATCTTCGGCATAGTAGCGTCCATCGAGCGAGCTAATTTGGCTTTGGCAAAAATAAAATCAAGGTCTGCCAGAATATCAATATCATAATTGAGCAGTTCTACTTGATCCGATACTTGAGCGGTCAGCTTCTGCAAAATTACTTCAATCTCGCGTTCTTCACGTAACTTGGCTTCACGTAGTTTATTGTTCATCGCTACAATTGCTTCTGGCTCAATAAACAGGGTCGCACCTGAACCGGATTGATCATGAACAATACCACCGAAGTGAGCACGATATTCTGCTTTTACCGGAATAACAAAGCGATCACCACGAATCGTGACTAATTGATCTTGCAACATTTTGGCTACACTTTGAGAACGGATCATACTATCCAGCTTCTCACGGATACGCACTTCACCTGAACGTAGTTCACGACGTACTGCGGCAAGTTCCGGGCTTGCCGAATCCATCACATGAGCAGAATCATCAATACAAGCACGAATGGCTTTTTCCAGTGGACGTTGATCAGAGATCAGTTCTACCAGATCAGCTAGCATAGGGACAGGGTTTTCTTCATGTACCATCTCGACATGACGACGTGCACGTCTACCGCCCATAATCGTATTTGCAACTCCTAATAATTCACTTGGATTCAATGTGCCACCAATACGTGCACGACTAACTGCTGCACTGATATCAACAATCCCACCAAAAGGAGGGGTTCCTTTCAGACGATCTACTAATGTCGCTTCGTCTGTTGTTTGAAGTAATTTTTTGACATGCTCCAAATCCGTATCCGGTTGCAAAGCAAGCGCTGCGCGTTTCCCGATTGAAGTGGCTGCATGTGAAGATAATGTATTCAAAATTTGACCATACTGCATGGTATGGAATATTTTTTCGTTCAACGTAATGACACTCCTCTAACTAACAAATTCCTTTATAATATAATGCACTACTTCTTATTATACATCTAGACTAAATATTCACAAAATACTTCCACGATAAATAATCAATACTTATAATAAGCTCCAAAAATATCTGATTTAGATGTATTGCTAAATCATGACTTTAGCGATTGTATTTCTTTTTTTCGCCATATTTTATTTTAAATTTGATGATATCAGTTACTCTTTATGTAGAACAGCGTTATACTATTTATGAATATTGGCAATGATCATTATTATATACCGCTATAGGAGGAATTAATGCATGTATACCCCATCTCAACCGAATCACAAAGTAAACACGTACAAAAGAACACTGATTATCGTTAGTATAATGATCGCAGTAATGGTTCTTTTATCTGCTTGTGGTCAAAAAAACGAGTCTGCTACTAATCAACCACAAAGTGGTGTGACCGAGACAGGTGTTGCACCTGCTGATGGTACACAACAATTGATGATCAAAGCAACTAATTATGCATTTGACCAAAAAGAATACCATGTTAAAAAAGGACAACCTGTACAGATCGTATTTGAAAGTGTACAAGGTAATCATGGTGTAATGATTCCAGCACTTAATGTCGATCTGGATTCACAAAATACAACAGCGACAGTCACTCCACAAGAAGCAGGTCAATTTGATATTGCGTGCTCAATCATGTGTGGTTCCGGTCATAGTACAATGGTTGCTAAATTAATCGTAGACGAAGCTTAATGTATTGAATTCATTATAGTATCAAAAAATCCCTTTCTGTTTCACTACATCCACATACGTAGTGATAAGCAGAAAGGGATTTTGATATCTAATTCTGGTCCTGCTCGATTAATTCCATCCACTCATTATATTCAATTTCCAAACGACGATGCTGTTCTTGTAACTGTTCTAACTCACGTATAACGCGCTCTTTCTCTTCACGCTGATCTTCCAGTTCAATATGAACCAATCGTAATTGATGTGAAGACACTTCGTACTGCTGCAATATCTCTTGCATTTCTTCCGACTTCTGTGTCTCTACAGTAGCCAGTTGATCTTGTTGTTCACGCCACTCACGTTCTTGTTGCTCCAACCGTTCAATATGCTGTGCTTGCTCTTGTTGTAATTGCTCGGTTTCATTGATACGTTGTTGCCACTCTTCTAATTCTTGACGCAAATGATGACTTTGTTGTTCCAAACGCCCAATTTCTTCTAGATAACCTTCTTCATTCCGACTCACTGTACGATAATCTTCTTCTAATTGAGTATACCGTTCATTCCATTGATCTAGATTGTGATTTGCTTCTTGCAACATTTGCTCTTGTTGACCTAGCTTATCTTGCACAGCATATAACTCTTGATTCAATGTAGCTACCTGAGCTTGTGCCTCTTGATGATATTGCTGTTCTTGTGACCATTGAGCTTGTAACGTATGCAATTCATCTTCTTGCTCGTTAGAGCGCTCACGCCACATATCCATTTCTTCTTGAATCGCTGATTTTTGCTGTTGCAATTCATTTAGCTGATCGATACGTTCAGACTGTAACTCTTCCAAATCTTGATATTGATATTCTAATGTCTGACGTTGTTCTTCGATAACACGAAGCTGTTCTTCTAATACCTGACGTTCCGCTTGAGCATCTGTCCAACGGGCTTGCAGACGATTCACTTCATCTTCTTGTTGCGTTGACAATTCACGCCATGTCTCGGCTTCTTCTGTTGCAGTAATCACCTGTTGCTGTACATCTTCCAGTTTTTGCTGGAGAGATGACTGCTGCATTTCCAGTTGATGACGTTGTTCTTCCAGTGTCTGCAATTGCTGTTCTAATGGTTGCATCTGTTCACGCACTTGAGACAACTGAGCTTGAGCCTGTTCTACTTCTTGCTCTTGCTGGCTAGAAAGTTCGCGCCATGTCTCCGCTTCTTCTTGAGCACTTGCTAATTCTTGCTGAACCTGATGAAGTTGTTGATTCAAAACAGCCTGTTGTTCTGCCAATTGTACTCTTTGCTGTTCTACAGTCTGTGCTTGTGCTTGCGTCTCTAATAATTGAGCTTGAATACGCTGAACTTCTTGTTCCTGTTGTCCTGACAACTCACGCCATGTCTCCGCATCTTCTTGAGTAACGGTTAATGTGTTTTTGAGTTCGACTAATTGTTGATTAAGATTCGATTGTTGTTCTTCTAATAGAAGCACTTGTGCTTGAACTGATTCATGAGCTTGTTGCTCTGAAGCGTATTGCTGTTGTAGAACATTATATTGTTCTTGTACTTGAGCCAATTCGGCTTGAATTTGTGACACTTCTTGTTCTTGTTGTGTTGATAATTCGCGCCATGTTCCTGCTTCTTCTTGTGTTACCGTCAATGTTTCTTGAAGTTCTACCCATTGTTGCTGTAAATCCGACTGTTCTGTTTCCAGTACATGCACTTGATTTTCTAGATCATTACGCTCGGTCTGGATACTGTTCGATTGCTGTTGCAAAGCAGTATACTGTTCCTGTACCTGCGCCAATTCAGCTTGAATTTGTGACACTTCTTGTTCTTGTTGTGTTGATAATTCACGCCATGTTCCTGCTTCTTCTTGCGTTATCGTTAATGTTTCTTGAAGTTCTACCCATTGTTGCTGTAAATCCGACTGCTCTGTTTCCAGTACATGCAATTGATTTTCCAGATCATTACGCTCGGTCTGAATACTGTTCGATTGCTGTTGCAAAGCAGTATATTGTTCTTGTACCTGCGCCAATTCAGCTTGAATTTGTGACACTTCTTGCTCTTGTTGTGTTGATAATTCGCGCCATGTTCCTGCTTCTTCTTGTGTTACCGTTAATGTTTCTTGAAGTGTACTTAGCTGTTGATTAAGATCATTTTGTTGCTTTTGCAACTGCTGTGCTTGCTCTTGTAAAGACTGATGTTCGATCTGTAACTGTTCACTTCTTGATTGTAATGATTCATATTCTGCTTGCACAGTAGCATGTTGTTGTTGTAGAGCTGTATATTGTTGTTGTTGCTGTGCAAGTTCGGTTTGTGCAGTCTGTAATTCTTGTTCTTGTTGATCTGATAGTTCATGCCATGTGTCTACTTCTTCTTTGAGCGTAGCATTTTCTTGACGTAGTTCTGTTAGCTGTTGATCCAGTTCTGACTTTTGTTCTTCCAATTCGTTAAGCTGCTCTTCTATCGTTACACGCTGTTCTTCCAATACAACTTGTTGCTCTTGAGCTTGGGACAATTCAGCTTGAATATGAGCAACTTCTTGTTCTTGTTGACCGGATAGTTCGCGCCACGTTTCTAATCTTTGTTTGGTAGCGGATACTTCATTTTTAGCATCTGCTAATTGTTGATGCAAAATAGACATTTGTTCTTTGGTTGTAGAAGCTTGTTCTTCTAACGTATGACGTTGTTCTTGAGCTTGTGTTAATTCCATCTGTACTTTTTGTACTTCTTGCTCTTGTTGCTGTGCTAATTCATACCAACGATTAGATTCTTCTTTGGATTCTGCTATCTCTTGCTGAGCAGTATCCAATTGTTCTTGTAATTCAGTTACTTGTTGCTGAGATGCACGTAGTTGCTCTTCTAATTGCTGTTGTTGCGTTTGTGCATTTGTTAAATTAATTTGTACTGTCTGCAACTCTTCTTCTTGTTGCACAGACAATTCGCGCCATGTCTCGGATTCTTCTTGCGCTTCCGCTATTTGTGTGATGAGTTGATTATGCTTTTCTTCTAATTCTTGTAACTCTATTAGTGTACGTTTGTTATTTTCCTCCAGTTCGGCATGATCTTGTTGCATACGATCATGTTGTTGTTGTAACAGTTGCAACTGCTCTTCTAACTCCATTACTCGCAAACTGGACACTTCTTCATTTTCTGTTAAAAGATTAATCTCACTGCGTAAATTTTCTGTCGTTTGTTGCAGATTTTGTTCTAATTCCACATTTGATTTCAAAGCTTTTTGAAGAGCTTCTTCAGCAATTTTCCATTTATGCTGTATTTGTTCGTTATTTAATTTGTGTTCTTGATTTTGCTGTTGAATCTGTTTATTTTGCCCTTCCACAGAAGTTAGCTTTTGCTGAGTCTGTGTTAATTGAGCAGATGTTTCTTTTACATTTTTTTGTAATTGTTCATTGGTCGCTGTTTGTTGTTGATTGTCCTGTTGTAATTTCTGAATTAATTCTTGTTGTTGATCTTTCACACTTTGTAATTGTTCTAACTCTGTATTTAAGCGCTGTTGCTCTGCGATAGCTTTATCAAATTCAGACTGATTGATCTGGGCATTAATCGATTCTTCTGCCATGTGTACAGCCGCTAATACAGCTAATTTAGCTTTATCTAAATGAGAATGAGCTTGCGATATATCGTTCATATGCTCGTCTACATAACGAGCAATTTGTCTCATATAATCGGCACTCGTGCCAACTAATTTATAAGTTGTTCCATAAATATCCACGTTTACTCGAATACGTTCGGGTGTTGTCACAATCGTGCCCTCCTTTACTTCTTCTGTTTATTCTAGTTGGATGTAGACAAAAAAGCCACATCGATTGTTATTCGATGCGACTCTTGTCAATTCCTGCTATCATCCCTAACAAACATGATTCTTTATTTCTCAGTCATTTGGATAGGGAATCTACGCAGTATAAAGATGGGACAAACTGATTACTTACGCAGTTCTGCACCAAATTGTTCAGACAACACCGTCAAGACTTGATCATGTACAGCTGTGACTTCTTCGTCTGTTAATGTATGCTCTGCATGACGGTATACGATAGCTATCGCTACACTCTTCTTACCTTCACCTACACGATCACCAGTGTAGACGTCAAATACTTGCACGGTTTCCAACAATTCTTTAGCTGTCAGGCGAATAGACGATAATAATTCTCCTGCTGCTACGTCTTCATTGATTACAACAGCAATATCGCGTTGTACAGAAGGATAACGTGGCAACTCGCTATATACGATTTTCTCATCAGCTTCTTCATATAATGGAGCCAATTGAATCTCTGCTACATACGTATCTTCCAGATCAGACTCCCGTTGAATATCAGGGTGAATCTGTCCAATTACACCGATCCATTGTTGCTGACTACCGACTTGCAAATAAACAGATGCAGAACGTCCTGGATGGAATCCTTGTGGTTGATCTGCTTTGTATGTGATCAAAGATTGTAGTCCAAGATATTGTAATAGGCTTTCTAATGCACCTTTGAGATCGAAGAAATCAACACGTTCATTGCCTGTATTCCATTGTGCTTGTTGACGTCTGCCTGTAAGCAATAGTCCAAGTAAAGGAATCTCTGTCGGTTGACGAGTCAATTCTTGCTCAGAGCTGAAGAATGCACTACCGATTTCAAATAAAGCTAGATTTTCCTGCTTACGATTACGGTTAAATGAAGCTGTTTCTAACAACTGCGGAATCAATGTGCTACGTAACACGCTACGATCTTCACTCATTGGCATCGCCAGTGCAACTTGTTGCTGTTCTCCACGCAATTGTGGGAACAGATCATTTTTCGCTGGATGTGTGAATGAATACGTGATCGCTTCTTGATATCCACCATGAGTGAGCAAATGGCGAATCGTACGACGCAAGCGTTGAGATTTGGTTAATGCTCCCGGTGTTGTTGTACCTTCAATAGAAGTCGTTGGAATATTATCATATCCATATAGACGAGCCACTTCTTCAATCAAATCAACATCGCGTACAATATCACCACGACGAGTAGGAACACGAACTTCTAATAAGTCTTGTGCTACATCGCCACAAGGGAATTGCAAACGGGCAAAAATCGTTTTGATTTCAAGTAAAGACAATTCTGTACCTAAATAACGATTTAATTTGCTCAAAGACAATTGCAAAGTTTTCTCTTCTGCTACTTGTGCAACTTCTTCTACAATACCTTCATGAATCAATCCATGTGCATAACGAACGATTAATTCAGCCGCACGATTCAATGCAGGCACAACAGCAGAAGGATCTACTTCTTTTTCAAAACGTTGACTTGCTTCTGAACGAAGTCCAAGACGACGTGATGTTTTGCGAATTGTTCCACCGTCGAACTTCGCAGATTCTAATAAAATATTAACCGTCGATGAAGTCACTTCCGTATCAGCGCCACCCATTACACCGGCTAACCCTACAGGTTGTCCGCCGCTTGTAATCAGCAACATACGATCATCTAATTTACGTTCTTGATCGTCTAAGGTGGTAAGTACTTCACCTTCACGTGCCATGCGTACTTCAATCGCACCTTGATTTAATTTGTCAGCATCATAAGCATGTAGTGGTTGTCCATATTCCAACATTACGAAGTTAGTAATATCAACAATATTACTGATCGGACGAATACCTGCTGCAATCAGACGATTTTGTAACCATAATGGAGAAGCTCCCACAGTAATACCACTGATATAACGAGCTGAAAAGTGACTACATTGCTCGGTTGCTTCAATAGTAACTGAAATATGATCTGCTGCTGCATCTCCAGCTTCAACAAAATTCAGTTCTGGTAATTTGACATCACGACCTAGAATAGCGCCTACTTCATAAGCCGCTCCTAACATACTCAAGCAATCTGAACGGTTCGGTGTCAGATCGAAATCCAAAATCGCATCGTCCAAACCAAGCAATTGCACAATAGGTGTACCAATTTCTGTATTTTCAGGCAAAACCAAAATACCTTCTTGTTGATCTTTAGGTAACAATTTATCGTTAATACCTAGTTCTTTTGCAGAACAGATCATGCCTTGCGATAATACACCGCGTAATTTGGCTTTTTTGATATCCATCCCGCCTGGTAATTTAGCACCCACAAGAGCGACAGGAACTTTTTGCCCGGCATCGATATTTTTAGCACCACATACGATCTGTAAATCTTCACCTTGACCTGCATCAATCACACATACATTTAATTTGTCTGCATCAGGATGCTTTTCTTTACTTTTCACATAACCAACGACAACGTTAGTAATGCCTTGATTACGATATTCCACGCTGTCGATTTCGATTCCTGAACGTGTAATTCGCTCAGCTAGTTCTTCTGGAGTGACTTGATCCAAAGAAACATATTGAGACAGCCATTGTGTAGATACTTTCACTGCTATTCACTCCTTTATATTAGATACGTGAGAATTGTTTGAGGAAACGCATATCATTGCTGTAGAAATGACGAATATCATCGATACCGTATTTCAAAATCGCTATCCGTTCTACACCGATACCGAATGCAAATCCGCTATATACTTCAGGGTCAAAACCGCCCATTTCTAACACTTTAGGATGAACCATACCGCAACCTAATACTTCGATCCAGATACGTTCACCATTCTTTTTCACAAACGTAACGTCAACTTCTACGCTAGGCTCTGTGAACGGGAAAAAGCTTGGACGCAAACGAATTTCGGTAGACTCGCCGAACATTTCACGTGCAAATTGAAGCAATGTTCCTTTAAGATCACTCATACGAATCCCTTTATCAATCACCAATCCTTCGATTTGGAAAAATTGGAAAGAGTGAGTCGCATCGTCATCATCACGACGGTATACAGCACCCGGACAAATAACTTTTAAAGGCGCTTTTCCTTTTGCTGCTTCCATCGCACGAATCTGTACCGGAGAAGTATGCGTACGCATCAACAAATCTTCGGTTAGATAGAAGGAATCTTGCATATCGCGAGCAGGGTGATTTTTCGGCAAATTCAATGCTTCAAAGTTATAATGATCGCTTTCCGCTTGAGGGCCTTCTGCCACGCTGTATCCCATACCTAAGAAAATATCTTCCATTTGTTCAATTACTTTGTTAATCGGATGAATACCGCCTTGTGGCAATCCACGACCTGGCAAAGTTACATCGATTTTCTCAGCCGCTAGACGCTCATTTGTCTCAGCCCGTACAAATTCTTCTTGCTTGCGATTGATTACTTCTTCAATCGCTTCACGCACTTCATTGGCAACTTGACCAACAACCGGACGTTCTTCAGCACTAAGCTTACCCATACCACGCAATACTTCGGTTAAAGCTCCTTTTTTACCAGAGTATTTAACACGTAGATCTGCTAGCTCTTTTGGTGTTGCTACTTTTTCTAATACTTCCAGTGCTTCTGATTTCAAAGCAAGCAAATGTTCTTGCATTTGGACGATTTCGCTCATCGTTGTTAAGCCCCTTTCTTCCTATCCCGCAGTGTGTGAACTTTATCAAAACAACAAAAAAAGGCCTTTTCTCCCCTTAAGGGACGAAAAGACCGTGGTACCACCCTTGTTAGAAATTTATAATCTGTATCTCAACATAGAGTCTCCTCTAGATCAATCACATGTAGATTATAAGCTTCTCGCTCGAAACGACGATAACGGATCGTTACACCGGCTATTCCTAATCTATAGATCAGCTTAATGGTACAAGCTTACTTATATTTCAGAACGCTGCTCCAGAGTGAACTTCAACAGCCTGCTTCTGTAAAAATGCTCTCAATCTAATGGCATTTTCTCCCTGTCCGACAGTACTGTTTACTCTTCTCTTTCGTTGCAGATGTCATAGTGAAAATAGATACTCACTATTTTACAAATAACCAGCCTTCCCGTCAACGATTGTTATGCAAAAAGAACATTCTATTTATTTACGAACGAGACGAGTAGGATGCTAATTCTTTGCGTAAAGATTGGATTTCTTGCCAGATAGGGTCATTATCGTTCTGCTCTATATTTAAATGTTCGATATCCTGTGTAGATTTAGGCAGATGCTCATGAGATCGGGATGACGAATAAGACTGCTTCTGATCGGCAAGCCCTGCTAACAATTGAGATAGACGCAATTCCAGCATCATACGTTGTTGATAACCTTCTACTCCACCTGCCTGAGCTTCTTGTTGCTGATGTGTCTGAGCCGCTTCGTACTCTTCTACAGTACCTTCAAACCATTGATACTGATGATTGCGCTCTAGTTGTAACAATCGGGTCGCTAATCGCCGAACTAACATCCGATCATGAGACACCATAATAATCGTTCCTGCATACTGTTGTAGCGCTGACTCAATGACTTCTTGCGCAGCGATATCTAGATAGTTGGTCGGTTCGTCGAGAATTAATACATTTGCACCGCCAAAATATAACCGTATTAATGCAACCCGGCACTGCTCTCCCATACTTAAATGTCCTATCTGCTTATAGACATCTTCGCCGCGGAACAAAAAACAACCTAAAATCGTTTGTGCTTCAGTGCGTGTCATCGATGGCAACACAAGCAGACTATCCAGCAATGTCATCTCTAGTGGCAACCCTTCCAGTTCCTGTGAAAAGTACCCTATATTCAATGCTGGATGATGCCATAATTCACCACTAGAAGGTTGTAACTGTCCAAGTAGTAACTTGATTAGTGTCGTTTTGCCTGACCCATTTGGCCCTGTAATCGCTATACGATCACCACGTTGTACATTCATATTAAGATGTTGAATCAGAGCATGATCTGAAAGCTCTATTGTCTGATGTTGTTGTTCTATTTTTTCTGGAGCAGAATCATATGCAAAACTTACATCATCCAAGCGAATTAAGGTATGCCCTCTAAACTCACTCGCTTCTAATTCAAAGTTCATTTTGTCAGCAGCACGCGGTTTTTGCACACTTTCTGAATCTAATCGTTCCAGTGCTTTTTCTTTGGCATGATAGCGTGAAATATTTTTGTTCGCTTTATCTCTATAAAAGCTTTTGGTGATTTTCACTTCATTTTGTTTACCCGCCGCATGGTGAGCTTGTTCAAACCACTGCTGATAATTGCGAATCGATTCTTCTAACGCTTTGCGCTGTTGTTCTTGCTTTTTGTACAGTGATTCTTGTGCTCGCAATTCGCGCTGTTTGTGTTCACGATAATCGCGGTATCCACCTTTATACTTGGTCATCCCTGTCGATGTCAATTCACAGACAGACGTTGCCATCCGATCTACAAATTCACGATCATGCGAGACAAATAACAATGTACCTGTATATTGTTGCAATCGTTTTTCTAACCATTCCATCGTGTCGGTATCTAAATGATTGGTAGGTTCGTCTAAGATCAACAACTGCGTCTCACGCGTTAAGACAGAGGCTAGACGTACTCTTGTTTTCTGACCTCCGCTTAACTGGGTATACGGTATATTCCATAGCTCTGATGTAATCCCAATTGTTGTCAGTTGCTTTTCCACTTCAATTTCCCACAGGAATCCGTTATATTTTTCATACGTTTCTAACGTACTTCCATATTGCTCTAACACTTGATTATAGAGATCGCCTTCTTGTTCCACCGAAATATGCTGAAGTTGTTGCTCCCATTCATCTAATTGTTGGCGCAAATCCCACAATTCCGGCTTCCCTTGTCTGGCTATTTCTAACGTTGTCCAGCCTTGATGAATATGCTCAAGATCATCTTGCTGTCTCATCCAATCCCACTGTGATAATGGTAAAAAGCGTTCGATTTTACCTTCCGTACATTCAGTATCATCCATTAGCAATTGGATCAGCGTACTTTTACCACTTCCATTTTCACCAATCAAGGCGAGACGTTCTCCTGCTTCTATTTGTAGATTCACTTGTTTAAAAATTTGTTGACCGTTCCACTCTTTTGCCAGATTGCTTACTTTTACGATGGTTGTCATTGAACATCATCCTCTCTGAAATCATAAAAAAACCGCCAGAGCAGATGCTCTCGCGGTTAATCATGCGAACGTCAGATTCATAATCATCCATATGTAAAATAAGCAAAAGGATATAAGTATACAGTGCTTCTACTTTTAGATTAGTGATATCTGTTGTTGACATAAGACATCGTTAACCACAAAAGTAAAAACAATTTATTCATCCTGAACTGTGATTATAACAGTTTCCTATTGCTATCCATGGACATACGTCTCCCGTTTGCATCAGCCGCTTGAGCTGTCTGCCTGCTTTATCATGTGCAGTTCGTAGGGAAATTCGTATGTTTACTTCATTGGACAATAGGACCCTCTCATTTCTTCAGAATGGTCAGCTTGAAAAACGCAAACTATATCATTACCGCTGACAACGACAGTATAACAAAAGTTTAGCGAAAAGCCAAATGTTACAATCATCATTATACTTATATATGTGAAACTATATTTTAGAAACAAGATGAATATAACAAAAAAAGCCTTCGCTTTCGCAAAGACTTTCTCTTGGTATTTCAGTAAGCGGGTGATGGGAATCGAACCCACGCTATCAGCTTGGAAGGCTGAAGTTCTACCATTGAACTACACCCGCATAAATGGATGGTCGGGATGACACGATTTGAACATGCGACCCCCTGGTCCCAAACCAGGTGCTCTACCAAGCTGAGCTACATCCCGAGGTCACGTTTGGAAAGTCATTAGGCTTTCTTAACGACAAGATATAATATACCATATTCAAATTTATCTTGCAACTTCTTTTATTTGTGTATCATTTTAGATAGATTTACGTATATAAAAAGTATAGTATACCTTTTATCAATCAGACAGGAGTGATACAAATGATTATCGTAACGACTGAAAATATTCCGGGTTACCGGGTAACTAACGTTCTTGGCTCGACTTTTGGTGTGGTTGTACGTGCACGCGGAATAGGTGGCGATATTATGGCTTCTTTTAAAGGATTAGTCGGTGGTGAAGTCAAGCAATATACTCAAATGATCGAAGATGGTCGCCGTCAGGCTTTGGATCGTATGGTGGAAAGTGCTCATACTATGGGCGGCAATGCTGTAGTCATGATGCGATTTGATAGCGGAGATATCGGTAATAGTATGAGTGAAATTGTTGCTTATGGTACAGTAGTGACCATTGAACCGATCGCATGAGTTTTTTCAATATGGGCGCTATCTATTTTGCGTTACAAATTGGTGGGTTCCTTGCGCTACTTTTAATAAGCTGGTACTTTTTTGATAAACGATACAAAGGAAAACGACGATCTTCCGAACAACAAAACGATATACTCAAACATTCCCACCCTACTTCTGAAGTGTTTGTTGATCCTGCTGATGGCAAAACATACCGAGTCTATTATGATGAACAAACAGGTACACGTTCGTATGTTGAAGAATATTCTCAATCTTAATAGATATTTACTTAGAACATCATAAACAAAAAGAGCAATCTCCAGTTGTTAAGGAAGATTGCTCTTTTTATTTATGGATTATGCACGTTTAGCTAATTCTATTTAGTTCCTTTAGAAGAATCAAAGCTTACTTCTGGAGTCGTCAACTTATCGTAGAAATCAACAGAATTATCTTTGTCATCTGAAGCACGAAGTGCCATTGCAGAACGTGGATGCTCATCCAATGATCCTGTGATCATATAAGGAATGATATAACCCCACTCTTCTTTTTCACGCAAAGGAATCATATGTTTGTCGATGATTTCTAATACTGGACGCAATGTGTATTTTGTATTTTTCAAATGAGTTACTAACAACTCAGTTGGACAGTTACCTGCTGCACGTCCCATACCGTATACCGAAGCATCCAGTAATTCAACACCATGCTCTGCTGCTACAAGCGTGTTAGAGAACGCCATTTGCATATTGTTATGGGTATGTACACCCAGACGTTTGTTAGGCAAGTTTGTTTTGAATTTATCCACCAAATAAAGCATGTCTTTGTAATCTAGACTACCGTAGCTATCTACAATATACACAACATCGACAACACTTTCGTTGATCAATTCAAACGCTTCTAGCAATTCATTTTCCATCACATTAGACAATGCCATAATATTGATCGTTGTCTCATATCCGCGATCATGGAAGGTTTGCACCAATTGAAGCGCTTTGTCGACATCTTTGATATAACAAGCGACACGAATCAGATCTAACATACTTTCTTCACGAGGCAAAATATCTTCTTCGGCAACACGACCGATATCGACAAGTGCAGACAATTTAGTCGTTCCTTTTTGAGGAATAACTGTACGCAAGAAATCGTCATCTAGAAAACGCCACGGGCCTGCTGCTTCTGCACCTTTAAGTAATTTTGGAGAGTTTTTGTAACCAATCTCCATATATTCTATACCTGCTTCGTTCAGACCTTTATACAAATCTTGTACAAATTCTACGCTGAAATCCCAGTTGTTCACTAGACCTCCATCACGAATCGTACAGTCTACAATTTTGCTTGGATTAAGTTTCATTGTTAATCTCCTTTCAGCCGTTTCATTCTCTCCATGATACTGTAAGCATCCTTTAAAAGTAAAGAATTTTCTAACACGCTTTAAAGCTTCACATGAATAAATTCATGAAATATTCAATCTTTTTTCTCCCAATCTTTCAGTTCTTCAGTATCTACAGACTTGGCACCATACCGAATCTGATTGTACCAGTCTATTAAGATGTAGATACGTTGTTCAGAAGAGGCTGGAGATTCCTTTGGATTCAAGTGAACGATTTTGCGTCCAAGTGTATTTGGTGTATCTCCCTTATGCTGATCCAGACCACGCTTTATCCCTCGCTGAATCAATCGTTCATAATGATAACGCACCCGTTCAGCAGGATCATCCGGTACTTTTTTGTTATAACGCTTTCCTAACGTTGAAGATGTGGGACGAATCTTTTCGATCTGATCGATATAGCCAGAAGATTGCTCTTGCAAAGGTACAACAATCTCACTTTCGATCCCGAGAATACGCAATAACCAGCGCCAGAGCGGTGGGCCATATTTGCGAAGCAGACGGTATAGAAACAGTCCTACACCAAATACAAAAGCCGCTAAAGCAGCAATCATAATAATCTGAGCGATTCGCTCAATCCAAGCCGGATTCAAAATAGAAGGGCTTTGCTCTGGTAACTCTATTGGTGGTAACAATGGGGGCGGTGTGATAGGTTCAATCATTTGATTAGGCACTGTGACTTCATTATTTTGAAAAAGAGATACGATCTTCTGCCATAACCAGCTTAATATCATAGATAATTGTGTACTACCACCGATAACCGCAATCAATCCAATCAAAATCCATGTCCAACGCCGACTTCGACGAATCACCAATTGGAGAGCAGCCAGAGGGAACCCATCTTCCCAGACGGAATAGCTAATCTGACGGGAACCACATCGCATTAGAATCGCAAACAAATGAATCATACCTGCCATATAAATCGCAAAATGTGCAGAGGATAGATCGCCTTCTGAACCTGTAATCACATAAAAAATCCATGCTACTATCAGCAAAATCAATTGCAATGTCAGTGGAAATAATTGATCCCAATCCCCCATTACCAGCATATTACCGCGAAATAGTCCGATAATAATGATACATAGACTGGCTATCCAGATCGATGATAAGCCCACCTGTTGCACCATCATCCAAAATACACATGCTGCTATTACAATCCATACTATAGACCAGCTTACCGTTTTCCATTTTACAGAATAAGGTCTACTAGCGATACGTAGTGTAATCCCAAGACCGCCTGCACATAGAAGCCATAATGCCCATAATACAGGTTGATCTGTATGAAATAGATAAGCATCTAACAGAACGATAATCGGAAAGCATGCCGCTACTTCTGCCAGCATATAAGCAAGTGGTTGCCAGTGATTAGAGATCGGATAATTTGCTAGTCCTGAACGATCTTTGGTTGTCATACGCTCACCTTCTTGCTTGGTTGGTGATCTTGCATTGTCTGATATAGATTAGACTTCTTCAACTGCTCGATACCGGGTACATGCAAAATGCTAACAGTAGAACCAGACTGTTCCAAATTCGTGATAGCTTGCTTGATCGGTTCGGATACATGTGGAGTCACGATTAAAATATCCATGTTATTGGGCTGTCCTTGTTGCGGAACAAATGATTGTAAAAATTCATGAAAAGGCAGTCTACTTTTTAATTGTACTTCTGCCATACATTGAAGCAATGCAGATAATTGTTCACTGCCATAAGCAGGTAAAATCCGAGCATCTTGCTCATCTTCTGTTGCTATAATCGCATTGTGTCCAAAGCCTGCTTTCATCCCTTTGCCAATCAGATCTGCTGCAATCGTTGCGCAATAACTCAGACCACATTCCGCCACAATCGGCTCGGTGACGACCCGCCACATCTGTTCACTAATTTCAATATTAAGTAGAATCATTACGTCTGGATCCGCGCTATACCCTTGACGATACACTTGTAATTGACCTGTGCGCGCTGTTGCTTTCCAGTGAATCTGATTCATCGGATCACCTGAACCATATTCTCGTACACCTGTAATCAAAAAAGGATCTTCATTGGTCCAACGTCTAACTTCAACTTCTCCTTGCCAGCTTCGATAGGCTTCTGGCATATCGTCTATCAACGTATAAGCCGGATAGACAGTCATCGTAGATTCAATCCGAAGTGGTCGATTGGCACGTGCCAATCCAAATACATCCCCTGCACTCATCAAAGCACTATCCATATGGAAAACACCACGTTGTCGACAAATAATCTGATGCGTGCGTGTAATACGTGTGAGCGCAGACAAACTGAATAGACTGGTATGGTTCTGATACAACGTTCCTTCACTGATCGCTGTCTCTGCTTGATGACCGAATTGGAACCCTGCTGGTAAAATAGATTCTAATCGTAACCACGGTACAGGAATACGGCGCTTATTCTGAATAATCTCGATCATTTCAATAGTATCGCCAACATGACAGGAAGTTCGAGATAATTTGCGATCATAATCAATCTGCCGAAGAGATCGTCTGCCTAACACTAGAGCTTGAAGTAATACAACAACTCCAGCAATCAGAAGTAGCCAGAAAAACTCCATTTACTTCACTCTACTTTCCAGATTGGCTTCGGTAGGAACCAGTTCAGTATCTAGAATCGATTGAATGATTAGAGCAGATTTATGTTTATCATTATGATGCCGATTTTTGAATACTAATCGATGTGACAGCACAGGAGATGCCATCGTCTGAATATCATCGGGTAATACATAATCTCTGCCTTGTATAGCTGCATATGCTTGAGCAGCTCGTAGTAACGCTTGGGTTGCTCGCGGACTTGCCCCTAGAGCAATCTCTTCATGTCTACGTGTAGCTTCTGCAAGACGAACAATATAGCCTAATAGATCATGATGAATAGTCACTGCCTGACAGAGCTGTCTTGCTTCGATAATTTGTTCACGAGTGACTTGTTCAAAAGCAGGAGACGCAGTATGATCTGCTGTTTCTTTACTTACTTGTGAAGAGGTTGAGGTTCTACGCAAAATCTCAATTCCTTCTTCCGCAGAAGGATAACCCATCGACATTTTTAGCATAAATCGATCCATCTGTGCTTCTGGTAATGGAAATGTTCCTTGGTTATCGACCGGATTTTGCGTAGCAATCACCATAAAAGGATTATCTAGCTTCATCGTCTCGCCATCGACACTAATCTGCTGTTCTTCCATACATTCCAGCAGACTGGATTGAGTACGTGGAGTCGCCCGATTAATCTCATCTGCCAGTACGATATTAGCAAATAAAGGCCCTGCTCGAAACGTGAATTCGCTTTCTTTTTGATTGAAAAAGTGGATTCCTGTAAGGTCAGAAGGCAACAAATCTGGTGTGAATTGTATCCGCTGAAAATGACAACTCATCGCTGCCGCTAGTGTTTTGGCAAGCATCGTTTTACCGGTACCGGGTACATCTTCCATCAATACATGACCGGAAGCAAATAAAGCGGTCAGTAACAATTGAATCTCATGATCTTTACCTACAATAACTTGACCTACTTGTTGTTGAAGTCGATTCGCTACATGCTGAACGGTATATGTATCCATAGTATTAATCTTCCTTTCTGTACCTATCTCCTTTTATCATACAGTGATTTGGATGAAATGCAAAAAAGGAGAAGCTTTATCAAGAGCTTCTCCTTTTTTATATATTCAATTGTCCGTAATCTATATAACTTATTTGTGTTGAAGACGAGAGCGACGTAGACTCATCACAGCAAGGCGTCTTTTCAGATCACGTTCCCATTTCTCATCATTGATTTTTTTGGCTACAGCGAGCAGGTCTAGACCCATATCGATCTGACTTTGCACCATGGTCATTGGATCATCTTCTTCCATATTCACGCAATTCTCGAACATGGTTGCTTCATCTTCCATCACATAATCCTGAAAATCGATCTCAGGTGTGCCATCTCCATGCGCATACTCAGCCAAAATCTCATACTCACTTTCTACTTTGTAGTGAACTTCAACCCGTTCACATACAGGGCATACGAGTAGGGGAACATTATGAACCTGGGTTCGAAAATGTTTTAAAGTCCCTTTCGTACCTATCATACTGCCGCCACAGCAAAAGCTCATGTTGCTCACCCTCCATACATTATTCTATGATTTTCAACCTTACCCCAATATCATCAAAATAAGTGATTGTGAATGATTATTAACCAGCTTGTGTCCATTCTACACTTTTTTGGGAGAAGACAAAACCCCCCCATTCGTAGAATATACGAATGAAGGGGCAAAATAGATTACTTTTTCTTATATTAAGAAGTAACTAATGTTTTTTGTCCTGGTTTCCAGTTCATTGGGCACAATCCACCAGATTGTAGAGCTTGCAATACGCGAAGAGTTTCTTCTACGCTACGACCTACATCGTTGTGGTTGACCACTTCATATTTCAATTCGCCTTCTGGATCGATGATGAATAGACCGCGAAGTGCTACGCCTTCTTCTTCGATCAATACGCCATAATCAGAAGCAACTTTTTTCGTAATATCGGAAGCCAATGGGAAGTTCAATTGACCTAGACCATTGTTTTCTGGAGCAGTGCTAATCCAAGCTTTGTGACTGTGAATAGAGTCAGTACTTACACCAACAATTTCAGTATCTAATGCTCTGAATTCTTCTGCTGCATCACTAAGTGCAGTAATTTCTGTAGGGCATACAAAAGTGAAATCTAGTGGATAGAAGAAAAACACCAACCATTTTCCTTTGTAATCGGACAATTGAACGCGTCCAAAATCTTTACCATCACCAGAAACAGTCTCCATATTAAAATCTGGTGCTTGTTTACCTACCAAACGATCTGCCATAATCCAGTATTCCTCCTTTTATATAAGAAAAGTCAAAACACACTTTTCTTTCCTATCTATATCATAACTCTAAACGCTATGACAAGAATGTTATCATCGACCCAAATCAAAGTCAAGATTAGAAGAGATACTTTATTATAATAATTCTAAATAAGGATTTTTCGGTACAATTTAACGTCCGCTAGCTCTAGTAAAGAGAGCTAATGTCACATTTTGATCACAAATAAAAACAATTTCTAAGATCAAAAGTGATAGATATACTGATTATGCTTTTTGCATAGCGGCTACGATCAAATCACCCATTTGTGAAGTGGATAATGCCTGACTCTTATCTACAGCAATATCGGCTGTACGATGACCTTCATCTAATACTTTGGCAACAGCCGCTTCAATAGCATCGGCTGCTTCTGCGTAATTGAATGTTAGACGGAACATTAATGCTACAGACAAAATAGTCGCAATCGGATTCGCTAATCCTTGTCCTGCAATATCAGGCGCTGATCCGTGTACTGGCTCATACAATCCAAAGCTACCTGCATCGGTACTATCTCCCATAGACGCAGAAGCTAACATTCCGATCGATCCTGTCAACATAGCTGCTTCATCACTCAAAATATCGCCAAACATATTTTCAGTCACGATCACGTCAAAGCTAGATGGACGACGAAGTAATTGCATCGCACAGTTATCAACCAATACATGCTCTAGTTCTACATCTGGATAATCAGGAGCGATCCGGTTCACTGTTTCGCGCCATAGACGAGACGTTTCAAGTACATTCGCTTTATCTACAGAAGCTAATTTTTTACGACGCTTTTGAGCAATTTCAAAAGCTTGACGAGTGATACGTTCAATCTCAGTCACATTGTATACACAAGTGTCTACAGCTTCTTCTCCATGCTCGCCTTGTCTTCTTAATTTTTCACCGAAATAAATACCGCCTGTCAATTCACGGACTACCATTAAGTCGGTTCCTTCAAGCACTTCTGGTTTTAGTGTAGACGCTTCTTTCAAGCAATCGAATACAACGGCTGGACGCAAATTAGAAAATAGCCCTAATGCTTTGCGAATTCCGAGTAGACCTGTTTCTGGACGTAATTCTTTAGAGTTGTTATCCCATTTGGGTCCACCTACAGCTCCCAGTAATACAGCATCTGCGCTTTTACACACATCTAATGTTTCTTGAGGAAGCGGTGTTCCTTTTTCGTCTATAGCAATCCCACCAAATAGCGCATGTTCCGTTTCAAAAGAATAACCATATAATTCTTCTGCTTTTTTTAATACTTTTTCAGCTTCTGCTACAACTTCTGGTCCGATACCGTCACCGGCAATTACTGCGATTTTTTTTACGTCTGTCATATTAGAAGTCTCCTTTTATGTTGAGTTCGTTCATTTCACCTATACACAGTTTTATCATACATGTCAGGTCTTATCCAAGATATACAAACTATGACCTTCATAGGCAAATCCTATAAGCTTCTTTTGATAGATAGATTAAGCAATTTAGATCATTCCTTTTATAGATACAACAGATTATTTAATTAGAAATTTATCGCCTTTGCAAGTTATAATGATTTCACTTTCCACTTCCGTATTATTATATGATATAGCAACATAGGAGTTTGTTCCAAATTATGGATAAAGAAGTTTGCTGTTCACAGATACAAGGTCTAGAATAATATAGAGTGCATTTAGACATGCTATTCAATATTTTAAAAACAGAGGAGTGCATATTATGGATTATTCATATCTTGGTAAGTCAGGGTTAAAGGTCAGCCGTATTTGTTTGGGCACGATGAATTTTGGACCTGTTACAGATGAGAAAGAATCATTCCGCATTATGGACGCTGCTCTTGATGCAGGGATCAATTTTTTTGATACTGCAAATGTATACGGATTTAAAGTAGGTGTTGGAACAACTGAAGAGATTATCGGACGTTGGTTCAAACAAGGCGGTAACCGTCGTGAAAAAGTGGTGTTAGCGACTAAAGTATATGGAACGATGCACAAAGACTTAGATGGGCCGAATAGCGATGGTGGATTATCTGCTTACAAAATTCGTCGTCACCTTGAAGGTTCTCTCAAACGCTTACAAACAGATCATGTTGAATTGTATCAAATGCATCATATCGATACGAATGTAAGTTGGGATGAATTATGGGGTGCTTTTGAAGTCGCTGTTCAACAAGGTAAAATTGGTTATGTCGGTTCAAGTAACTTTGCTGCATGGCATATCGCTATCGCTCAAAAAGCTGCTGAAAACCGTAATTTCTTAGGTCTGATTTCAGAACAGCACAAATATAGTCTGTTATGCCGTCAACCTGAATTGGAAGTTCTCCCTGCTGCTCATGCACTTGGATTAGGTGTTATTCCATGGAGTCCATTAGATGGTGGATTGCTTGGACGTAATGCACTCAAAAAAATCGAAGGTTCACGTAGTGGTGGCGATGCTAATCGAGTAGATCAACATAAAGAACAACTAGAACAATACGCTGAATTGTGTAATGAACTAGGTGAACCTCAAGATGTTGTTGCTCTGGCATGGGTACTTGCTAATCCGGCTGTGACTGCTCCAATTATTGGACCACGTACAGCAGAACAATTTGAAAGTTCTTTACGTATTATCGATGTGAAGCTAGATGAAGCTACTATGACTCGTCTGGATGAAATATTCCCAGGTCCTGGTGGAGCTGCTCCTAAAGCTTACGCTTGGTAAATAGTACATTGTTTTCTTTATCTATAAGCATTCTGTTTTCTATACATGAATAATCATTAGAAAAAGCTCTTCTACTTGTCTGCAAAGACAAAAGAAGAGCTTTTTTATTGTTGCTAGATCATTGCTAGATTGTGATTATATTATTGCTGTAGTATAGCTATTTTATTGCTATCTAGATTCTTTCTATCTAATTATTTGCTAGTATCACTTTACTATTTTTTAACGCTTATATGCTTAAAGAGTTTCTACCAAAATACCTAATGGTGTAGAAGAAGCACCTGCAATCATCAAAGCAAACGTATATTTACTATTTCCCGGTGTCGCATTAACGGTATACACCGGACATGCTTGAGTGTTGGTACGCATCAATGGAACTCCATACGTCTGCCCATCTTTGCGAACAGCTCCACCATAACTACCACCGCGTGGATTCAGCGAAATTTTGATCGTACGTGTCTGTGAAGAGGGGTTATTAACCGGAACAGTAACATTGTAGACTGCTCCAAATTGAGCACGATTATCTAAAGAACTGGGTAGTTCACTATTTGCTGCTGTAAATAATTGATCGGCTGGCAATGATCCATCTTTTTTTGTTTTTGTAGCTGTTGGATAAATAACACGAGCTGATCCTACTGTATAAACAGGAGTGATCGCATTAGTCTCCGAAAAGTTCCAACTGCCACGTGGATGAGCTTGTGGTGCAGGTGGCAACGGAGCTGATTTGATCAACGTAAGATCATATGCGGTATCACGTGAAGCGACCGTACGTACTTCATAACTAATCTGTCCGCTATCTGTACTTTCTACTGTAAAGTCATACATAAATCCAAGCAATTTACCCGGTGGTACAATAAAACTCTCGATCAAGCCAGATTGTAACTGTTTGATTAAAGGATTTTCGGCTGTACGTTGATCAGCTGTTCCTCCTAAAGTAGCTCTGGAAATACAAGTACCAATATCGTTAATCCAGTTCACATCATCTCCACCGATTCGATACTCACGATTCACCGATGTAATGCGAAGAGCACCATGATTCGCTTTATTTTCAAGCGTAATTCCGACTTTTACCGGATCTTTCAGCACATTATAATGCCATGCAAAAATACGGTGTTGGACTGTTTTGTTATTGGTCTGTACCACATCATGCCATAATGTACCATGACGTACAGGAAAATTAGCTTCATTCAACGTTTCAGGATTATCACTTACCATTAAGCGCCGGGTGCCACCTTTGGTAGCTGAAGCGATATCGTACTGAACAATTCCTGTAGTGTCTACAACTTCGATAGGTAAGTCTTTACCTTGACAGGTCATACTGTATTCCTCCTCGAATTTGATATGATTTTGTTCTAGACGACTGACTACACTTCTACTTCTACTTCTACTTCTACTTCTACTTCTACTTCTACTAAATAAATAACCACACTGCCATTACAACAGTGTGGTTAAAAGGTCTTACATTATATAAAGTAAAAAATAACGAGCTATTTACAACCTAAATCTTTATTTTTTTAAAATATTTTTAGATCATCGAAATATTATCGCGTCTACCGTACGTTTTACGCTTTTCGACCAGACGATTCAATGAATCGACATACGCACGAGCACTCGCTTCTAGAATATCTGTACTTACCCCGCGGCCTTGTGCAGTAATACCATCTTGCGTTAAAGCAACATGTACTTCACCAAGTGCATCTTTACCCTGTGTTACTCCTTTAATCGAGTAATCGGCTAGTTTTACTTCTTCTTGTGACGCTTTATCGATAGCATTGTAAATGGAGTCAACAGAACCGTTACCACTAGATTCTTCTTCACGTACTTCTCCATCCGCTGTCGACAAACGAATCTTCGCTGTTGGAGAACCTTCACTATCAAAAGAAACAAACAGTGAATCCAATTGGAACAATTCAGGCGCATCTGCAAGACGCTCTTCTAGCAACGCGAACAGATCATCATCCGAAATTTCTTTTTTCTTATCAGCCAAAATTTTAAATTTAGCAAAAGCTTCGTTTAATGCTTCTTCTGTCAAATCATAACCTAGTTCGATCAAATGCTCACGGAACGCATGACGACCCGAGTGTTTACCCATCACAAGTTTGGTCGCTTTAAAGCCTATCGTTTCTGGGCTCATAATTTCATAAGTGGTTTTTTCTTTCAACATACCATCCTGGTGAATACCGGATTCATGTGCAAACGCATTAGCTCCAACAATCGCTTTGTTACCCGGGACGACCATACCTGTTAATTTGCTGACCAAGCGGCTAGTACGTGCGATTTCAGACAGAGTCAGGCTTGTTTTGGCACCAAAGAAATCTTGACGCGTTTCCAAAGCCATCGCTACTTCTTCCAACGATGTATTACCGGCACGTTCGCCGATCCCATTGATCGTACCTTCGATCTGATCTGCACCGTTCAAAATTGCAGCCAGTGCATTCGCTGTTGCCATTCCTAGATCATCATGACAGTGAGCGCTCAATTGTACTTTTTCAATATTAGGTACATTTTCTTTTAGGTGTTTGAAAATATTACCGTATTCATAAGGAGTCAAAAAGCCTACCGTATCAGGAATATTCACGACATAAGCGCCTTCTTCTACAGCCATCGTAACCATTTCAACCATGAAGTCGTATTCAGTACGTCCTGCATCTTCTAATGAAAATTCTACTTTGTCAAAATACTGACGGGCATAACGAATCGCGGAACGTGCTGTATCTTTAACCTGTTCTTTTTCCATACGAAGCTTATATTGACGGTGAATCGGTGAAGTCGCCAAGAACAGATGTAGGCACGGATCTTGCGCACCTTTCAGTGCCTCGCGTACCGCATCGATATCTTGTTCTCTAGCTCGCGCCAGACCAATAATACTAGCATTTTTGACTGCACGTGCTACAGCATTAACCGCTGCCAAGTCACCAGGTGATGCTGCCGGGAATCCAGCTTCTATCCGATCAACACCCAATTTTTCGAGTTGATAAGCAATCTCTACTTTCTCGCGAGTATTCAAATTCACTCCCGGCGATTGTTCTCCATCTCTCAATGTGGTATCAAAAATATAAATTTTGCGCATCATCGCACCTCCTTGTTTTTTTGAAAAAAATACCGGTATGCAGTAAGGCTGATATATTCCTATTCCTTACTACATACCGGTCTTAGCTATACTTTCGTTTATTGCACCATACTTTTACTATCCCTATATAGCTGAGACTCTTACTATCAAGCTATTTTTTCTGACTTCATTTATATTAGGATAGATATTTTAAATCTTTTTATTTTTTGATCCAGTGCATCATACCGCGAAGTTCTTTACCTACTACTTCTAGTTGGTGCTCGGATTCGTTACGACGAGTTGCTGTCAAGAATGCACGACCGGATTGGTTTTCAAGCATAAAGTCACGAGCGAATTTACCTTGTTGGATATCAGACAATACTTCTTTCATTGCTTTTTTCGTATCTTCAGTAACGATACGAGGACCTGTTACATAGTCGCCATATTCTGCTGTGTTACTGATCGAATCGCGCATTGTAGATAGTCCTCCTTCATACATCAAGTCAACGATCAATTTCAATTCGTGTAGACACTCGAAGTATGCCATTTCAGGAGCATAACCAGCTTCTGTCAATGTTTCAAATCCAGCTTTAACTAGCGCACTTACACCACCACATAGTACTGCTTGCTCACCGAACAAATCAGTTTCTGTTTCTTCGCGGAATGATGTTTCGATAACACCGGCACGTGTACAACCGATTCCTTTAGCATAAGCTAAACCGATTTCTTTCGCAGAACCTGTAGCATCTTGATGAATCGCGATTAGGCCTGGTACACCGAATCCTTCTTCATATGTACGACGTACCATGTGTCCTGGAGATTTAGGAGCGATAAGCAATACATCATTACCTTCTGGAGCTACGATTTGTCCAAAGTGAACATTGAATCCATGAGCGAATAGCAAAGCAGCATCCGGTTTCAAGTTAGCTTCGATATCGCTTTTGTATACACTTGCTTGTGTTTCATCAGGCATCAAAATTTGTACAAGGTCTGCACGTTTAGTTGCTTCTGCTACAGATAGTACTTCAAAACCATCATTTTTTGCTTTGTCAAAAGATTTACCTTCACGAAGTCCGATAACTACAGATAGTCCGCTATCACGCAAGTTTTGTGCATGAGCATGTCCTTGACTTCCGTAACCGATAATTGCGATCGTTTTACCTTTTAATACGTTCAATTCTGCATCATTTTCATAGTAAGTAGTTATAGCCATTTTTTATTCCTCCTCTAATGTATGAAGCTTGTTCTCGGTATACACCGGTAATCATAATACGCAACCCTCTGACAAGAGCGGGTATTTCAAAAGACAACATGATATAGAAGAAACTTAGTTCATCTGCAAATTAAACCTCAATACGATAGAGATGAAGTTATACTGTTATCTTTTCAAATTACCCGCTCTTGCCTTATCCATAATCTTTTATACGTTACCGCGTATCATCGCTGTCGCGCCTGTGCGGGAAAGTTCACGTATACCATAAGGCTTCAATAATTCAAGCATAGCATCTATTTTGTGAGTATCTCCTACGACTTGAACCATTAGGCTATTAGGGCCGATATCGACAACAGATGCGCGGAATGTTTCTACTACTCCCATAATTTCTGGACGTTCAGCCGGCTCTGATTTTACTTTGATCAATGCCAATTCACGCGTAACCATAGGCTTAGAGCTTAGATCGATAACTTTGATAACATCGATAATTTTGTATAATTGTTTTTCGATCTGTTCTAACGTTTTCTCGCCGCCTGTCGTCACAATAACCATTCGCGACAATCCTACTTCTTCCGATTGACCTACTGTAATACTTTCGATATTGAATCCCCGACGGCCAAAGAGTCCTGAGACTCTTTGAAGAACGCCGGGCTGATCATTTACCAAAACTGCGATAGTATGCTTCATGATATTCATTCTTCATCCCCCATTAACATTTGATCAATGGTAGATCCCTGAGTAACCATTGGATACACATTCTCGTGTTTGTTAACAACAAACTCGACAACGACTGGTCCTGGTGTATCCATCGCTTCTTTCCAAGCGGCTTGTGCTTCTTCTTTATTGGTAGCACGTAGACCTTTAACACCATAGGCTTCTGCTAATTTTACAAAATCAGGGCTTCCTGCAAGATCGATATGACTGTACCGATTATCATAGATCAACTCTTGCCACTGACGAACCATTCCCAATACCTGATTGTTCAAAATAACAATTTTGACAGGAATATTATTGATGGCGCAAATCGCTAGTTCTTGTGAACACATTTGCATACCGCCATCGCCGTTAATCGAAATAACAAGACGTTCTGGATTAGCCATCTGTGCACCAATAGCAGAAGGGAAACCAAAGCCCATTGTTCCTAGTCCACCTGAAGTTACCCATGAACGAGGTTGATTAAAGCGATAATACTGTGCAGACCACATTTGATGCTGTCCTACATCGGTTGTTACGATCGCTTCACCATTGGTTGTATCATTAAGCATTTCTACCACCCATTGTGGCTTCAATACTTCATCTGAATCATCATAGCGGAACGGTTTTTCTTGTTTCCAGTCTGCTACTTTAGCACGCCATGCATCTGCTTTTGTCGCATAAGGTACATTGACATTTAGCATTTCCAGTACCGTTTTTACATCGCCTACGATAGGAATATCTACCGCTACATTTTTACCGATTTCAGCAGGATCAATATCGATATGAACGATTTTGGCATGTGGTGCGAAGCCATCTAACTTACCAGTTACCCGATCATCAAATCGTGCTCCGATATTGATAAGTAAATCTGATTGTTGAATCGCATTATTCGCTGTATACGTTCCATGCATCCCCGGCATACCGATCCATAGATCATTACCACTCGGGAATCCGCCAAGACCTAATAAAGTTGTTGTAATCGGAATACCAGCAGAAGTAACAAACTTGAATAGTTCTTCATGACCTCCAGAGTATACGACTCCACCACCTGCAAGGATCAATGGACGTTCTGCTTCAGCAATCGCTTGATGTAATTTATCTAATTGTAGTCTGTTAGGTGTCACTGTTGGATTGTAACCACGCATTGCTACAGGTTCTGTATGTGGTTTGAATAATGCTTTTGCTGCCGATACGTCTTTGGGAATATCGATCAATACTGGGCCTTTCCGACCTGTATTGGCAATATGGAATGCTTCATGAATCACTCTTGGCAAATCTTCTACATCACGTACCAGATAACTATGCTTGGTGATTGGCATTGTGATACCGGTAATATCTGCTTCTTGGAAAGCATCGGTTCCGATCAATGTTGTTGCTACGTTCCCGGTGATTACAACCAATGGAGTTGAATCCATATAAGCTGTTGCAATTCCTGTTACCAGATTGGTTGCTCCTGGTCCCGAAGTAGCGATACATACGCCAACTTTACCACTAGCACGAGCATAACCGTCTGCTGCATGAATAGCACCTTGTTCATGACGTGTTAGCAAATGTTTGAAATCTTCAAATCCATGCATCGCATCATAAATATATAATACAGCTCCACCCGGATAGCCAAAGACACAATCTACACCTTCCAGTAGTAAGCTACGAAGTAACATCTCCGAACCTGTAATCACTTCTGGTTTCATCCATTTCTCACGCAATTCATCTGTTGATTGTACATTAGGTATATTCGTACTCATAAGTCATCCTCCTCCCAAAAATTCACATCAATCTTACATTGGCAAATGAACAAAATCCTTTTATCCAGCTTAGGATATACAATACAGATCTTCTGTTATAACTGGAAGAAAGACATCAAAAAAGCCTTTCGCCGCCTCAAACAGAAAAATCTGTTATTGAGGGACGAAAGGCTAAGCTTCCGTGGTACCACCCATATTTGCGCACAGCTTCACAGCATAAGTACGCCTCATAAAGTAAAGTAGATTAAGACTTTACTTGTTGTCTGTAACGTAGACCTTACGATTTTCCCTAATAATCATACGAGAAAGATACAAATCGATACGATTTATAACGATTGCATATGCCTTTCAGGAAAACAGCTCCGAGGTGAGCTCGTATATAAGGGATTCTGATGAAGCTTACACCAAATGCTTCACTCTCTGGACAAAAGAGCCCTTAAAACTTCGTCCTCTTCATAGCCGATACATAATATTCAATGATTACTGCCGCTTACGCTTGTCAGCGACTCAAATGATTTAGGAATATTATATGATTCATTTTCGATAGAGTCAATACTTCTTTTTTGTCATTCTTTACAATCTTATTTTGGCATATCATTTGTTACATACTTAAAAAAAGTAATCAAACCAAGCTTTAGCACACATATCTATTATATATTATACCAAGTAAATAAGTATGTATTTTGTCTCCTATGCACAATCTTTCTAAATAGCATAAAAGAAATCTTTGTTTAACAAGCACTAAAAGTTGGAAAAAATGCTAGCTCACTTGTTTCTTTACACTAAATAAAATATTTACTCTTTTTACTTTTTATTCCTATAAAAATTATATCATATCTACAGGAAGTATACCTTTTTAGTACCAAATTGATTTTATATTTCTGCTTATATAGATAAAAAAAGTCGAAGTTCGGAAAAATCCAAACTTCGACTTTAGTTCATTATTTACAAAGATAGCTCACTTATCTCTATTAACGTTTACTTGGATCATAAGGTTGTCCTAGTGCAGAAGGTGCGCTTGAACGTCCTACTGCTGCAACCAATACAATAATTGTTAATACGTATGGCAACATATAAATCACTTCTTGCGGAATACTTTGTGTCCAAGCAAATAGCTGTACATAGTTACGTACTGCTTGAGCAAGACCGAAGAATACAGCCGCTCCAAATGCTCCCCACGGATTCCATTTACCAAAGATCATCGCCGCAATCGCAATATAACCTTGACCTGAGATCGTATTATGTGAAAATGTTCCTGTTGTTGTCAGTGTTATTGTTGCTCCACCGATACCAGCAAGTGCTCCACTCAACATAACTCCGATATAACGTAACCGATTGACTTTGATCCCTACCGTATCTGCTGCACTTGGATGTTCCCCAACAGAACGTAGACGTAGACCAAATGGTGTTTTGTACAATACATAATAAGTAACGATCACAGCTAATACAGCTAAATACGTTGTAGGATAAGCATGGAAAAAGACATCACCGATCAATGGAATTGTAGACAAATAAGGAATATTCACTTTATCAAATCCAGAGATCAATCCTGTTTCACCTGCACCATCAAATAACAATTTAACCATGTACAATGTACTACCAGCAGCCAGGAAGTTAATAACAATACCACTGATAACCTGATCTGCTTTGAACGTAATCGAAGCTACAGCATGAATTAAAGAAACCAACACTCCAAATACGATCGCTGCTAATACACCGATACAAGCTGCACCAAAGCCACTTAATCCTGCATCTTGAGCATAAAATCCTGCTACGCCTGCTGCAAATGCACCAAAAATCATTAAACCTTCTAACCCTAGATTAGTAACCCCAGATTTTTCTGAGAAAATACCGCCTAAAGATGTAAAGATAAGTGCTGTAGCAAAGACTAGCGTCGTATTAATTAGCTGTCCAATAATAGTCAACACGTCCATTACAACACCTTCTCTTTCTTACGTTTAGCATAAAAAGGTTTTAACACCCAACGTACAATGCCTTGCGCTGCAATAAAGAATATAATTGCTCCGATAACAATCCGTACAATCTCCGGTGGAACATCAGCACTAAAGCTCATGCCTGCTGAACCATATGTTAATGTACCGAATAGAATCGAACCTAAAATAATACCAAATGGATTATTTAGACCAATCAAAGCTACAGCAATTCCATCAAATCCAGTTCCTGGCGAACTTGCCATAACCGATTGATATTGGAATACACCTAATACTTCAAAAGATCCTGCAAGACCTGCAAACATACCACTGATAAACATTGCTTTGACAATATTGCGATTCACGTTCATCCCTGCATATTTGGAAGCATCTTGGTTGAAACCAACAGCACGAAGCTCGTACCCTTGTTTTGTTTTCCACATAAATACATAGAAGAATACAGCCGCAGCCAAAGCAATTGCGGTTCCCCAGTGTACACGAGCATTACCCATCATTTCAGATAACCACATGATTGCAATCGATGCACTTGGTTGAATATCTTCTGAACGGTTTTGACCTTGTAATAGCATAAAGTGATTAATCACAAAGTTAGCTAGATACAGACCGATCCAGTTCAACATAATACAGGAGATAACTTCATTAACTCCTCGAACAGCTTTGAGGAAACCAGCGATAGCCGCCCATAATCCTCCAAACACAGCTCCTGCAATAATAGCAAGTGGTGCATGGATATAAGCTGGTAGACCATGAAGGTTAACAGCAACGACTGTAGCAGCCGTCATCCCAATTAGAAATTGTCCTTCGCCACCGATATTAAATAGCCCTGCGCGTGCTGCAAATGCAAACGCCATACCTGTCATAATTAAAGGCGTCATTTCACGAATAGCTTCACCGAAATCATACGGATCACCATAGACACGAGTTAACAATGCAGAGTACGCATCAATCGGATTGTATCCGCCAATCAGCATTACGATAGCACCTAGAATCAGACCCATAATAATAGCGACAATTGGCAACACAAACGAATCTTTAGTAATCGCTTTGAGAATATTATTCATGTGCTGCACCTCTCTTCGCGGTGCTTCCTGCCATCATCAAGCCTAATTCCTGATCATTGGTTTTCTCTGGTAGCACTTCGCCTACAATTTGTCCTTCATAAATAACAGCGATGCGATCAGATACGTTGATAATTTCATCCAGTTCAAATGAAATCAATAATACTGCTTTTCCTTGATCACGCTGTGCAATCAATTGTTGTTGAACAAATTCAATCGCACCAACATCCAGACCACGAGTAGGCTGAGCAGCAATCATTAATGTAGGATTTTTATCGATCTCACGCGCTATAATCGCTTTCTGCTGATTACCACCAGATAGTGAACGCGCATGTGTACCAATACTCGGTGTACGCACATCAAAGCGCTCAACAAGGCGTGTAGCATGCTTATCAATCGCATCAAAATTCAAAAATCCGCCTTTATTAAACGGAGGTTTATAGTACGTTTCCAGTACCATATTTTCGCTCACTGAAAAGTCGAGTACTAGACCATGCTTGTGACGATCTTCCGGGATATGAGATACACCGGATTCTGTAATTTTACGTGGAGACAAATTAGTGATATCTTTCCCCAGCAATTTCACAGTACCGCCATCAACATGACGCAGACCGGTTAACGCTTCAATCAATTCACTTTGACCATTACCATCAACACCGGCAATACCCAGAATTTCTCCTGCTCGCACTTGTAAATTCAATCCTTGTAGAATAGCCGCGCCTTCTTTGTTGTTAGAAATGATATTTTCCATTTGCAATACAACAGCACCCGGTTCAGCAGGTTTTTTATCTACTTTGAAAGTAACGTTACGACCGACCATTTTTTCAGCCAATTCTTGTGGTGTCGTTTCTGACTTTTTGACAGTATCGATTACCTTACCACGACGAATAATTGTTACATTGTCAGCAATTTGCATAATTTCTTTTAACTTATGTGTAATCAAAATAATAGATTTTCCTTCAGCAACAAGACGCTTCATAATCTCCATTAATTCTGAAATTTCTTGCGGAGTCAATACTGCTGTCGGTTCATCAAAAATCAAAATTTCCGCTCCACGATATAATGTTTTCAGTATTTCTACCCGTTGCTGCATACCTACTGAAATATCATGAATTTTGGCATTTGGATTGACTTGTAGACCATATTGCTCTGAAAGCTGACGAATCTCTTCGGTCGCTTTTTTATAATTGATTCGGGTTCCCTTTTTCGGTTCTGAACCCAGAATGATATTCTCAGTAACTGTAAATGGTTGAACGAGTTTGAAGTGCTGATGCACCATACCAATCCCGAGCTCAATCGCTCTGTTAGGACTGTCAATGATCACAGGTTCTCCATTAACTTCGATACTACCTTCTTCAGGCTGATACAAACCAAACACAATATTCATCAATGTTGATTTACCTGCACCATTTTCACCTAAAAGAGCATGAATTTCTCCCTTGTGCAGCTTAAAACTAATAGAATCATTGGCAATAATACCAGGAAAGACTTTTGTAATTTGTTTCAACTCTACCACAGGGGTTGCTGCACCCATGAGATCACCCTTATAAGCGTATTGATTGGTACAGACAGCAGAACTGTCTATAACCGAAAGCTAATTTTTCCAAACGACAATCAACATTATACAGAGCCTTCCGGCTGTAAACGTGACAACAAGGCTAGTGTCTATAAACCAGCCTTGTTGTTGTTTTTATTTGAAAAGCATAGTAATGATCAAAAGAATTATTCGCTAGGAACTTTCAATTCGCCACTAACAATTTTAGCTTTGTAATCATCAACCAGTTTGATTACATCAGCAGGAACATTTTTGGAAGAAGTATCTGCTAAGCCTACGCCATCCTCTTTAAGTCCCAATACTTCTGTACCACCAGCAAATGTACCATCTACTACTTCTTTAGATACTTTTTCTACCGCAACGTCTACACGTTTAACCATAGAAGTCAAAGTCACTTTATCACCAAATTCTAGTGATTGGTCTTTATCTACACCGATAACCCATACTTGTTGACCAGAGTTAGAACGGGAAGCTGCTTCGTTAAATACACCTGTACCTGTACCACCAGCAGCATGGAAAATGATATCCGCGCCATCGTTGTACATTGTAGCTGCTGCTGCTTTACCTAGATCAGGCTTATCAAATGCACCTGTATAGTTTACAAGCAATTCAGCATCAGGGTTTACTGCTTTGATACCTGCTTTAAAACCAACTTCGAATTTTTTGATCAATGGGCTATCTACACCACCGACAAATCCGATTTTGTTGGATTTTGTCATTTTACCTGCTACTACACCTACTAAGAAGGAACCTTCATTTTCAGAGAACGTTACAGATTTAACGTTAGGAGCATCTACTACACTATCAATGATAGCTAATTTTGCATTTGGATTTTGTTTAGCAACAGTAGCAATACCATCTGCTAAGCTAAAACCAATACCCCAAGTTAAGTTGTAATCACCTTTTACAAATTGATTCAAGTTAGGAATATAATCCTGATCGGATTTACTTTGCAGATATTTAACTTCTGCTCCGCTGTCTTTTTGTACTTTTTCAAGAGCTTCCCAAGCAGATTGGTTAAATGATTTATCATTTACTCCACCTACGTCAGTTACCATACCAATTTTAACATCGCTTTTTGCTGCTCCGCCTGTAGCATCGCCACTCCCTGCGTTGTCAGTACTGTTGCTTTTGTTCCCACAAGCTGCTAGTACCAATGAAAATGCTAGCAACATAATGAGTGAAAGTTTGTACGCCTTCTTCATGAATCTTTTTCCCCCTTAGAAGTATAAGCTATGATCTGCTGCCTCTCTGTCTGGATACGAACATTTTTACCCTTATCGAGCTCAATATTCGTTATAGGTGCAGATTTAACAGTCGATGAACAAATTATACAATCAAGTGGTAAGAAAATCTACTATTTAAATTACTATCGGTCAATTAATTTACGATTTTATTTTCTGTAAGCGCTTTATTATGTAAGAAAATACTAATTAATGTTAAACTCATGTAATATTAGTGTTCATACTCTTTACACATTTTACGTTTTAATGCGCTAAATCGCGATTTTCATGTTATGTTTTATTACTATGTATTTTTTTAACTTGAATTTGCGTATAAAAAGAGCCACCGGATCATCCGACGGCTCTTTATGCAACTCATAAGAATAAATCTTATGCGTTAATTTTTTCTTTAGCTACATTAGCCAATGAGTTAAACGCGTTAACATCATTTACAGCCAATTCAGCTAGCATTTTACGGTTGATATCAACGCCAGCCAATTTAAGACCGTGCATCAATTTGTTGTAAGACAATCCGTTAATGCGTGCTGCTGCGTTAATACGAACGATCCACAATCTGCGGAAGTTACGTTTTGTTTGACGACGGTCACGGTAAGCATACACCAAAGATTTGTTAACTTGCTCTTTTGCTGTTTTAAAAATACGGTGTTTCGAACCGAAGTAACCTTTTGCTAATTTAAGAATTTTCTTATGTCTGCGACGTGTGACGAATCCGCCCTTCACTCTTGCCATATCAGTAAACCTCCCAGTAAATTAAAATTATTTAAGATTAGATAATTGTTGTTTCAAACGTTTAACATCACCGCTAGACATCAACGGGCTTGTTCCCAAAACGCGTTTTTGACGTTTGGATTTGTGAGAAAGCAAGTGGTTTTTGAACGCTTTATAGCGTTTTACTTTACCTGTTCCTGTAATTTTGAAGCGTCCTTTTAAACTACTATGAGTTTTCATTTTCGGCATTTTAATATCCCCCTTTTAATTTTTCGGCGCCAAGATCATGATCATGCTGCGGCCTTCCAATTTTGGTTGGCGCTCTATTGTACAAAGTTCTTCAACTTCAACTTTTACACGATCCAATATTTTTTGACCAATACTTGCATGTGTAATTTCGCGACCGCGGAAGCGGACCGAGCATTTCACTTTGTCGCCATCTTTTAAAAATTTAACAACATTGCGGAGTTTAGTTTGATAATCATGCTCCTCAATGTTAGCACGGAACCATACTTCTTTAAGATCAACGATCTTTTGGTTTTTGCGTGCTTCTTTCTCTTTCTTCTGTTGCTCATAGCGGAATTTACCATAGTCCATAATGCGACATACAGGTGGTTTCGCTTGTGGAGCTACATTTACAAGATCCATGTTCAAATCGATTGCCATCTGCAATGCTTCACGAGTAGGCGTGATTCCGATCTGTTCACCTTCAGCACCAACCAGGCGTACTTCTTTAACCCGGATTTCGTCATTGATCATATGTTCTTTACTAATAACTTTCCACCTCCATATTATGATCGTACAACTATAATAAATATAGAAATCAAAAAGGGATGCAGGTCTAGTCACCTGCATCCCTTGATCAGCTAATATCCATAACAAGACTATTGCTCGTTATTACAATCAGATCAATGAACCAGCCGACTACTATCGGGCAGGTGAGAAGCAAAGCTTCTACTTTGTATATCTCAATCACGTACTAAAATAGTATACCATATAGTTTTGATATATACAACACTTTATTAATATTAAATTTTTTTTTATATAGATACCATTATGTAATATTGTATAGTGACTGGTTTGATCATATATCTATACTCCTTTTCTTTATACTTCTTTATATCTATTCATGTATCTTACTTTTATATTAGATGCCGCTGTATATCCTATATTTCTTAAATATAGTGAAATAAAAAAACCTGTACAACAGATAGACTGTTGTACAGGTTTTTTATTAGAGACATCTGTGTAGCTTTAAGTTAGATTAACCTTGTTTGCTTTGTACTTCTTCCAAACGTACAACACGCGTATGTTGAGTATGACTCCATTGCTTGTTGTTTTGTGTGAAGAACGCATAAAACGTAATTGGCCACCAGGATAGACCGTAGATTGGGAACAATAGCAAGTATAGATATACTTTCCATGAGTTTACTTTCTCTAATGCCATAGCAAGAATAAAAGTAACAACATTGGCACCAATTGCTGTAATAGCTACCCACATTGGCAGGTAATTATAGATTGTAGCGATATGTGGTCCACCTAGAATAGCGGTATCGATCCACATTGCAGCAGTCATTAAGAATGTAACTAAAACAATATATACGTTGACACTATACAATGCCAAGTCGAATTTGATAATGCTCATTTCTTTTACACTTTTCCATAGTAGCGGGAAGAAATAACGACGAGCTACTGTAAAGTGACCTTGCATCCAACGCAAACGCTGACGAGAAGAAGCTTTGAATGTTAAAGGTTTTTCGTCAAATACTTTTGCATCATAACTAAAGCGCGGGTAAATTCCTTTTTCTGCACAACGCATTGTAAATTCTAAATCTTCTACAAGACTGGTTGCGCCCCATCCGATTTCTTTCAATAGTTCATTTTCAAAACACATACCTGTACCACCAAGGAAGTTCGCCATATTCAAATTATGACGGGACAATTGCCATAGACGGTTGATGTACCAATAAGATACGCCATAAGCAGCAGTGATCCAAGAATCTTCTGGATTCTTTGTATCGATATAACCTTGAATAACGCGTGCACCTTCACACATATCGTTGTTCATCTCTTGCAAGAATCTGTGATCAGCCAAGTTGTCGGCATCAAACATTACGATACCATCGTACTGACGAGGCATACTCCACAATTCTCTTAGCATCCATTCGATCGCGTATCCTTTACCGCGTTCTGCTGGGTTAGTACGTACACAAGCATTCATACCATGACTACGTACGATATCTGCTGTACCATCTGTACAGTTATCACAGATAACAAACACATCATAGAGTTCAGCCGGATAATCCATATTTTTTAGATTTTCCATCAATGCTCCAATAACGGTCTCTTCATTGTGCGCTGCAACTAGAACAGCAAATGATTTCTGTGGAGCATGATCTGGTCTTCTTTTCCTTTTAATAATTCCGAATAGCGAGAATGAAAACTGATATACACCGATAACTGCCAGAATAACCTGGAGCACGATAAATATAGCATCAATAATGTTTCCCATAATAACTGTGAACCTCCTTAAATTTTAAAACCCCAATATAACAAATTCACTCTTTTTCTCTAGATCACTAATTTCAAGACGTCACATTTTAAATTTAATTTTTAGCATGAGTCGCTTTAAAACTTTTCACCCCAGATGATTATACTATGACGAACATTAAAGTTATGTTACAAAACGATTACAAGCGACATTAAGATTTTGCACATTTTTTATGGATTTGTCAAAATTACAAAAGAGGGTATACGGTTAAAAACCATGGAATTACGACGAGTTATATGCAATAAATGTTACAGAACAAGGTTTAACGCCATTTTATGCCTATTTATGTTCTATTTGCTTATTTTTATTGCTAATGGTGTTTGATTTGTATGAGGATAAGTAATGAAGCTATATAATGACTTATGAAGTAGTGGGTGTATTTCTTTGAATTTTTAAACGTATTTATTTGAGTTGAACCATCTTATTGATAACGATTTACATATTAGTGAAGGTGTATGTGAATGACTTCTGCCATTCTCGGGTAAGGGTAATAAGAAATACTTTTGGATTATTTTGCAATTCAGGTTTAAACTATTGGATAACTTACAAAAGTTGTATCTATTTTAACACTCTGTTAACGTTATAAAGCTTGAAAAGCGTACTGAATAAAAATATGATGAATATAAGCCGAAAATTGGCAATTAATACGGGGGTCTCTCATGCGTCATTTTCTTATTCGCCTACAAACGATGGAGCAACACATTTTTAGATGGTTTAACTCAAGGCTCCATAATAAGTTCCTAAATTTATTTTTTTACTACTTAACTAATTTAGGTGGAGCTACGTTTACGATTATAGCGACTTTGGCAGTATGGCAATTAGCGCCATTACCTTGGAGCCGCGCAGGTCTCCAAGCTGCTGTAGCACTAGTAATAAGCCATGTGCCTGTAGCTATTGTTAAAAAGCTATACCCGCGTATTCGTCCATACTTAGCTATCCCTGAAACGATTACGTTCCGCAATCCTTTGACAGATCATTCATTTCCGTCAGGACATACTACAGCGATCTTTTCTGTTACTGTTCCATTTATGCTGACAGATCCACTCATGATTCTGTTACTGTTACCATTCGCACTGATTGTTGCTGTATCACGTATGTACTTGGGATTACATTATCCTTCAGATGTACTGGTCGGAGCTGCAATCGGAACATCGGTAGCGATGGGTACATTTGCATTATGGCCATAAAAAAGCTATTCTAGCAATATTACCGGATTGTTACAGTAGTGTTACAGAGAAGGCTGAATACTTATCCTTCCTCTACTCCATTTTTTAGAGAATACCTTGCAGAAAAGGTGAATTGGACGTGTCAAAATATAGAGTGCTGCTTTTGTCGGAAGGTTTTGGTTCTGGTCACACACAGGCTGCTTATGCTTTAGCGAGTAGCTTACGCAAAATCTCGCCGAATATTCAGACTAAGGTACTGGAACTCGGTAGTTTCCTTAATCCTAAAGTGGCTCCATTGATCCTAACCGCATACAAAAAAACGGTCATCTCGCAACCAAGACTTGTGCGTATGATGTATCGTAGCCAATACAAAAAGTCGATCAATCGGCTAGCTACACTAGCTTTGCATCGTCTTTTCTATACACATACTAATAATGTTGTTCGTCAGTTAAAGCCCGATGTGATTGTGTGTACGCATCCGATTCCGGGAGCAGTGATTTCACGACTGAAGAGACTAGGGCTGCGTACACCATTATGTATGGTGATTACAGATTACGATGCTCACGGAACATGGGTAAGTCCAGAAGTGAACCGTTATCTGGTATCAACACCTGATGTACGTTCCAAATTAATTCAGCGTGGTGTGCCTATTCAGAAAATCGAGGTTTCTGGTATTCCTGTTCATCCTAAGTTCTGGGAACATACAGGAAAAGTCGAATTTCAACAGAAGTTTGGACTTAAAAATATGCCGACCGTGCTAGTCATGAGCGGTGGCTGGGGATTAATGAGCGATGATGTGGTAAATGCGTATCTAACCAGTTATAGCGATAAGATACAATTTATTTTTTGTTTTGGTAATAACGAAAAAGCTTATCGCAAAGCAGAGCAGAATATGAACTTTAATCATCCGAATATTCATTTGATTCGATATACAAATGAAATCGATCAATTGATGGAAGTGTCTGATCTTCTTGTAACCAAGCCGGGAGGAATGACATGTACCGAAGGATTAGCCAAAGCGATTCCGATGTTATTTTACAACCCGTTACCAGGACAAGAAGAAAAAAATTCGCAATATTTTACACAACAAGGTTGGGGCGAACCGATCACTTCGATTGATGTGGTTACCGAATGGATGGAATTGTTAATTCATGATTATGATGCTGTAGTAAAACAACGTCAGCAAAATATAGCTCAGATTGATCGTTACAATCCAACCCAAAGTGCTCATAGTATTGCTGAGATGGTAGAACAAAGCAAGGTCTTATCCTAATATGACGGATAAGACCTTGCTTTTTTGATATATCAATTAATATTTATCCAGACGCATCGCTTGATATTCCCGCAATACATCTTCACCGATCAATACTTCGCAACGATGAATATTCATGCCTTTACCCATAAACTTCGCTTCATATTCTGTCATGACATGTTCTTCGTTAATACCGTCACGATGCAGATTCAAGCTAATATTCGTCATTTGTAGACCATAATCCGCAAATGAATTTAGTGAAAATTCGAATAACGTTTCGGAATCTGTTTTGAAATGAATTTCGCCACGACTATTTAACAACTTACAATACATTTCTAAAAAACGTGGATGTGTTAAGCGGCGACGACCGTGTTTCTTTTTCGGCCAAGGATCACTAAAATTAAGATAGATTCGCTCAATCTCACCTGGAGCAAATACATCTTCGATTTTTTCGATATTGGCGCGGGCTAGCTGGATTGTAGTTGGTTCTCCACGCTCTGCTTCTTCCCATGCAATTCTTGTTTTCTCACTAGCACGACGTACCAATTCATCATACATATCGAAGCCGATATAATTGACATTTGGATGCTTGACGCTCATTTGACTGACAAATCTTCCTTTGCCCATACCAAATTCAACATGAATCGGCAGATCATTATCAAAGCGCTCTTGCCATTTTCCTTTATATTGTTCAGGATTCAGCACGACCAAATCTTCCTGCTGCTCCAATCCTTCACGTATTCCTTTTCTACCTCGTAAACGCATGTCGTTCCTCCGATTTCAATGGTGTATATAGTGACCTACTACTAAGGCATTATTGTGACGAAGAAATGAGCAAATGTAAAGCATTTATCTGCGCACAGGAAAAAAGGATCTCCCTTCTCTGCAAGCAGATCAGAAAATCCTTTTCTCTATATTTGGAATTGGGGTCCAACAAATTTAGCAATCATAGTCTACCATTTTTCTTTATAAAATTAAATGGGTTTCGTGATAAACTATCAAAAAATTAAGCTTTTAAGACGTTTCTACCTTTGATTACCCCCTTTTTGTAGAAATGAAGCGAACCTTAGTTTTAAATCATTTATTTTGCAAATAATATTTTGAACTTCGTCACCTGTTGCTATCTTTTAAATCCAGATGTTTGTTACAATATAACCTGATTAGACAGAGAGAACGCATGTTAAATACGTCATGAACAATGATCGAAGGAGCTTCACTATGCTTACAACTCAAGATACAACGACTCCTCTATTATGGAGTGATAAAAGGTTTCATACATGGAATACAGAGATGCGTGAACAATTTGGAAATAAAGTATTCAAAGTAACGTTAGATGCTGGATTTACCTGTCCGAATCGTGATGGTTCTATCGCTAAAGGCGGTTGTACTTTTTGCAGTGCTCGTGGTTCAGGAGATTTTGCAGGTAGTCGTCGTGACGATCTAGTGACTCAATTTAATCAGATTCGTGATCGTCAGCATCAGAAATGGCCTCATGCGCAGTATATCGGTTATTTTCAAGCGTATACGAATACGTATGCTCCTGTAGAACAATTACGTGAATATTTTGAAATTATTTTGCAGCAACCGGGCGTAGTCGGATTATCAATAGCGACTCGTCCTGATTGTCTACCTGACGATGTAGTCGATTATTTGGCTGAACTGAATGAACGTACTTATCTGTGGGTTGAAATGGGTCTACAAACGATCCATGAGTCTACTTCCGAGCTGATTAATCGTGCTCATGATAGTCAGTGTTATGAAGAAGCTGTTGCTAAATTGCGTGCTCGTGGTATTCGCGTATGTGCTCATATTATTTATGGATTACCTCAAGAAACACATGAAATGATGTTAGATACAGGTCGCGCTGTAGCTCAGATGGATGTACAAGGAATCAAAATCCACCTTCTTCATCTGATGCGCAAAACACCGATGGTCAAACAGTATGAAGCCGGATTATTGCGGTTTCTTGAAAAAGATGAATATATCAAATTGATTGTAGATACGCTTGAAATTTTGCCACCTGATATGATTGTTCATCGTCTTACAGGAGATGCACCTCGTGATCTATTAATTGGACCTATGTGGAGTCTACGCAAATGGGAAGTACTTAACGGAATTGATGATGAATTGAAGCAACGGGATACATGGCAAAGCAAATATTGGAGAGCACGTTAATATGGGATTTTTGTCTGTTTTGAGTTATGCACACAAATTAGTAGCAGAACGTCTGGACGCTCATACCGGTTATGCTATAGATGCAACTGCTGGTACAGGTGTAGATACCCTAATGCTTGCTAAGACCGTAGGTAGAAAAGGTCAGGTATTTAGCTTCGATATTCAGCAAGACGCTCTTGATCGTACACAGGCGCGTTTAGATAAGGAACAAGATACTTCGCTTGCGCCTGTACAATTGATTCTGGATAGTCATGCTACAATGAACCAGTATATTCCTGATCATTTACATGGTAAAATCCAAGTGATCATGTTCAATCTAGGTTATCTTCCTTCAGGAGATTTGAGTATTATTACAGAACCTGATTCAACATTGACTGCTTTGATATCTGCTTTTGATCTTTTAGCTATTCGTGGGATATTGACGATTGTTCTGTATCCCGGTCATCCCGGTGGATCTGAGGAAGCAGAAGCGGTACAAGCCTGGGCTTCTACTCTACCTGTCGCTGTAGCTCAATCGATTATTTACCGTCAATTGCAACGACAAGATGCACCTTATCTGATAGCGATTGAGAAAAAGAATCATCAACACCATGAATAAGTATGCCCCACTGTATTGGATGTACAATTATATTAGAGGAGTGAGTATTGATGGCTGTACGTAAATTAGAACATGTAGGTATTATGGTGAAATCAATTGAAGTATCGATTGCTTTTTATGAAGATGTGATTGGTTTGAAGCACCTTGAAAATGCTGGACATATCGATGAGCAGATCAAACTCGCTTTTCTTGCTTTTCCAGATCAATCGCAAACAGAACTTGAATTGGTTGAAGGATACACAGGTGAGCTCGCTAACGAAGGCAGAGTACACCATGTTGCTTTTGCAGTAGATGATGTTGAACAAGAATATGCACGCATTCAAGCACTTAATTTGCCAGAATTGGATACTGAAATTACGACTTTACCTAATGGCAGTCGCTACTTTTTCTTTAGCGGTCCTGATGGAGAGCGTCTGGAATTTTTCCAATCTACACGTTAAGATAAATACGAACTGCTTGGAGAGACAAAATGCATAGGATACATAGAACGGTTGTATACCTATTACACTTGGAGGAGAGATAATAATGACTAATCCATACCCGCTTCAATTTCAACCGGAATTTAAAGAACGTGTGTGGGGCGGACGTGCCCTTGAACAATTTGGCTGGGATATTCCTGAAGGCGTGATTGGCGAAGGCTGGATGATCGCGGATCACCCTAACGGTACGACTTCTGTGATCGGGGGCGAATTGGATGGTGTAAGCTTAACTGAACTTACACAACGATTCGGTCGCGATTGGTTCGGTACTAAAGGGGTATCTGAAGTTAACGGACGTTTTCCATTATTGATCAAATTACTAGATTGCAATGACGATCTTTCTGTTCAGGTTCATCCTACAGACGATTATGCAGGGCTTCCTAAAGGTGAACTCGGTAAAACAGAAATGTGGTATGTACTTGCTGCTAAGCCTGGTGCTAAAATCATTTACGGTCTTAAAGAAGGCGTGACTCGTGAATCATTAGCAGAAGCGATAGAAAACAATAAAATCATCGATACGCTACAAGAAGTTTCTGTAGAAGCAGGCGATACATTCTATATTCCTGCCGGTACTGTACATGCTTTATGTGCAGGCGTGTTAGTGGCTGAAATTCAACAAAACTCAGATACGACCTATCGCTTGTACGATTATGATCGACCTGGATTAGATGGTAAGCCTCGTGAACTGCATATAGAAGATTCTCTTAATGTCATCGCTTATGAAGGCGCTGGCGCAACGACAATGAAAACAGACGGTATTGCTGCTGGAGAATGGCTACAACTTGCGGCTTCTCCTTATTTTATTGTTGAAAAAGGCGTTGTTGATGGTGCATGGGAATTGTCGACAACAGCAGAAAGTTTTACTATTCTAGTCATTGCTGATGGCGAAGGCACAATTGCATGGGGTAATGAACATGTATCTGTGAAAGGCGGACAATGTTTCTTATTGCCTGCTAATCTAGGACAATATACATTAGATGGTCATTGCACTGTGATTCGTTCTTATTTGCCTTAATCCGTAATCTATATATGTTTCCAAATGAGATGATCTAATAAATCTATTGTTTATTGTATAGATACTTTATTTACATTTGGTTCATTTATGGAAATGAATGGTTACTTTATTTACATGCAACCTATCAATACTACCAAAATAGACCTGTACAAACCTACAGTAACAATGTAGATTTGTACAGGTTATTTGTAAGGAGGGATACTGTGCTAGAACATACATTTAATATGACTGACCCTGAAAATGTTGCTGTACATGTATATAAGTGGTTGCCAGAAAATCAATCTGCTCCATTACCTGTGCGTGGTATTGTTCAGATTACGCATGGTATGTCTGAGACCGCCAAAAGATACAAACGGTTAGCAGAATCACTTACTGCTCAAGGATTTATCGTCTATGCTCATGATCAACGTGGACATGGATTAACAGCTTCAGGCCCAGAATCTCTAGGCGATCCTGGGGATAACGGGTTTTATTGGATGACTCAAAATGTGATTCAATTATCCAAGTCGATTCGAGATCATCACCCTACACTACCTCTTTTTATTATGGGACATAGTATGGGTTCTTTTATTATTCAAAAAGTCATGTACGAGCAACCTGATTTGTATGATGGTTTTATGTTATCAGGTACAAATGGGAAACGGAATCTACTTCGTGTAGGAAAGCAAATTGCTCATCTTCAGCAACGATTGCGCGGTCAAGTGCATCGCAGTCTATTGTTAAATATGATTGTATTCGCTTCGTACAATAAAGGGCTACCTCGTCCACGCAAAACATTTGATTGGTTATCGCGTGATCCTGAAGAAGTCTCTTTATTTATGAATGATCCTTTTTGTGGAAAATTACCTTCTGTACGCTTTTATGTTCATTTTTTTGAATTATTGTTAGAGATTCACCGACCTGAGCATATGAAGCGCATTTCACCGGATAAGCCTGTGTATTTATTTAGTGGCGAGCGTGATCCTGTAGGACAGTATGGTAAAGGGGTCAAGCAATTGTATCAACAATATCTTCAGCTAGGTCTACAAGATGTGAAGCTAGACCTATATCCAGATAGCAGACATGAGACACTCAATGATATTAATCGTGATGAAGTGACAGCAAATGTGATTCACTGGCTGGATGAACATCTCTCTACTACAACCATTGCATCCAAATAAAGCAACCTCTCCTATCCTAGTAGGCAGAGGTTGCTTTATTTTTGCACATGTATAGTAATCGATTATGAAGAGACATTCCGCGAAGTCCGTAACAGATTTAGACCTAATAATATAAAAATACTACCGGTAATCTTATTCATATATGTAGAGATGCGACTAGATTGAAGACGCTTTGCCATTTTACTTGAGAAAACTACCAACAACATACACCATAAGATGCCAGTTGTGCTAAATGTAAGTCCTAATAAAATAAATGGAATCGCTCCATACGTCTGTTCCGGGCTTACAAATTGCGGGATAAATGCTAGATAAAATAAAGCTACTTTGGGATTCAATACATTAGTCATCATCCCTTGTAAGTACACTTTACGATTACTTTGGGACTCTACAGCTTGCATCGCTTGAGCCGATTCGTGACGAGCCATGATCGAACGTATTCCTAACCAAATTAGATAAGCAGCTCCAATCCATTTGACTATATTAAAAGCCAGTGCAGATTGCATAAGAATTAGCGAAAGTCCCAGACCTGCTAACAATGTATGTACTAATGAACCCGAGATAATACCATATACAGACATAATTCCTGCCTTTTTCCCCTGAAAAATACTACGACTCAAAATATAAATCGTATCACTGCCCGGTGTAATATTCAGCAAAATACTAGACAGTATAAAAATCCAATAATGTTCGATTCCCCACATCCATCTTCACTCCTATCTTTTTTTATATTTGAAGATTATACATGCTTTGGAGTAAAAGGGGTATAGCGGATACAACTTTTGATACCATACATCAGCTAGTAATATCAAAAAATACAGACAAACGTATCTTAAAGATACGGTGTTGTCTGTATTTTTGAGAAATCCATTATAGTTATTTACTCATTCATTATCGACTAATAGATTAGAAATTTATTGGCGATTTTCTAATTTTCTTGGATCAGGGCTAGTATTGGCTGTCATCGCTGTACCTTCATGGAGACCTGCATCAATCGATTGCCACGGAACCAGTTTGAAGTTTTGATTGATTTTTTTACCATTTTTCAAATTCTCATCATCTTGAGCAATAAATACACCGTATGGATATTGGCTACCCATATTAGCGCCTAATACATCTATACCGTCTGTCTCGGTTGTTCCATCTATGCCCTGACCATCATTGATCGTAAAGTTGGAAATATAGTTGTTGTTATCTTGACGATCATATACAGCATACGTATTGTTCCCTTGACTAGAAGCCATCAAATATCCGGTTCCATTTGCCCCGTAATAAAGAGTTAAGCCTTCGATATCATCATGCAAACGACGACCATCTGCAATATCTACTGTACCTAATGGTTGGTTACCGCTATCCGGCTCAGCACTATATTTCCAGATGGCTGCATCTTCTTCAGCAATATACAATGTACCGTATTCATCATCAGCAACCATACCTTCAGATTGCGTCTCTAATTTGAAATGACGTACTAATGTGCCTTTCACTTTGCCTTTGCCATTATCAGTCAATTGATATTGCTCAAATTCGCCTTCTTTACCCAAAACAAGCGCATAATATTTATTCGTTTTTATACTGTGATACAAGCTGAATCCATACACTTCACCCATTTTGGATTTGATCGGATTAGCTAGAATATTGGTAAGCGCTCCTGTTTTGCCATCAAAAGAAAAGATATCTACTGTATTGGTCGAACGATTGGTTGCACCAACAATATCTACTTTTTTACCATTCAAAGGAAAATCATAACGTAGATCTGTATTGTTCATTTTACCTGTACTGTATGATTTTAATTCTTTACCTTTGAGATCATACACTAACATTCCGCCGCCTTTGTTCGTAGCAATAATCTTGCTATTCGCAGCATTGGTAGGATCAAGCCAGATCGCTGGATCGTCAGCCGCATCTTCGCCAGATTCTACAGCATCTGTTTCCCCTGTCGGTTGTACTGAAAAAACAGGTACTGCATCAGCAGGATCATTGAATTTGGCATTTTCAGCATTAATCATTGTCAGCAAGCTTTGCGGGATATACGTAGCTCCCTGTTGTAATTCAGCCGCTTGTTCTAATGTACCGCTTTTGCCTGCTAAGCGATATTTTTTCTCCCCGACGGTGATCGAACCTGTAATCCCATTTTTCAATTGGAAAAAGGCAGCTTTGTCTTCCCCATCCCAGTACATTTTGCCACCTATCGCTTCGATTGATTGTCTAAGCGGTACAGAAGACGGTTCTGCTGCATGTACAAGCGGACTTGCTACCGCTGTCATGATACTAATTCCTGCTACGACCAAAGCCGCTTTACCTATGTTTAACATTTCATCTGCTCCTTATCGCGATTACGCTATGTATGGCGTGTCATACCCATCGATTTAAATATAGGTCATGATTGTTAGCGTGGAGTCTGTGTTATGTAAAGTTCAGGTAAAGCGCTAAAATTAAGCTTATTTATCCAAATCTAGCTTCTTTTCATAGCAAAGACTAATCCCATCATCTTCATAATCTCCAAAAACAGGAATCCGATAATAACCGTTACGCTCATAAAAAGCAGTCGCTTCAAACTGTTCTGCACCTGTCTCCAGACGAACAAAATGACATCCTTGTTCAAGTGCTTTGTGCTCTAATGCTTGTAGCATATTGCCAGCGATCCCTTGTCTGCGGTAAGCAGAATCAACAAAAAAACGCTTCAATTCTACACTTTCTGTATCAAGTGGTCGGATAGCGCCACAACCTGCCGGTGTCTCATCTACATAAGCGACGATAAATGTAGTCTGAAAAGCATCTGGATGATCAAGATCGACCGTATAAATATTTTCCTCGTCATAACGCTGTTGTAAATCTTTGTCTAACGCTTGAATTAATGCTCTCAAATGAAGATCAGTTGGTGGAACCTGCTCGATACGAATCATAGTTGTAACACTCCTTTGATTATTGGGATTGAGATGATTCTACGATTTGATAATGATGCACTGCCGGGAATGGATCATAATAATGGTGAAGTAACTTTTTCCATTCCTGATATGCTGCTGATCCGCGGAATCCTTCTGTATGATCGGCTAGTGTCTCCCAACGGACTAACAAGATATACTGATTATCAACTTCAAGGCAATGCTGTAATTCATGAGATATGTACCCTTTCATACTGGAAATAATCTGTGAAGCTTGTTGAAAACTTTGCTCAAAATCGTGAGTTTGATCTGCTTTTACTTGTAAAATAGCTACTTCTAATATCATAGAACAATTGCCTCCTTTTCCTTTACATACAGTGTTATACAGATTGGTATACACTACAGATGATGAATTTGATTCATTATAAAGGGCTTCATTATTTCATTCAACCCTATAATACAAAAAGTCTTGCTCCCATAATCAGGAACAAGACTTTATATATCTGCCTTTTAATTACGGCTATTCAATTTAGATAGCAAACGTAGAATTTCCATATACAACCAGATCAATGTCACCATTAGACCGAATGCTGCATACCATTCCATATATTTGGGAGCGCCTGATTGTGCTTCGGTCTCGATAAAATGAAAATCTAACAATAGATTTAGTGCAGCTATTGCTACGATAAATAAACTAATCCCGATACCAATCCAACCTGTTTCATGAATAAACGGTACACTGATGCCAAAAAATCCTAAAATAATATCTATCAGATACACAAGTGCTATCGATGCTGTACAAATCACGATTCCTAGTGCAAATCCTGGTGTTACTTTGATAATACGTAGCGTATAGATCGCTAACATCAAAAATAACGTACCGACAGTAATTAGAATCGCATTGATAACGATTCCCGGATAACTATAATCTGTCCACGCCGAGATAGCGCCTAACATCAACCCATTCAAAATCACATACAATGGTGCTGTTATAAAAGCTGCTTTTTTGAAAAAAATAGTGATCAATGAAGTCACCAGACTACCGATTAGACCTACGATCAAAAAGCCTGTTACATCTTGTCCTTGATAATATAAATACCATGTGTACACTGCTGCAACCATTAACAAAGCAAGAAGTACCATTGTTTTTCCTACAGTACCGCCAACGGTCATTGCACCTGCTCTAAAATCACTTTCTTTAAAATCCGAAAATGCTTTTTCGCTTAATGCTGGATTGTTTAACGCCATACGATCATCTCTTTTCTGTCTAAAATATAAATAGCCCCTTATCTATACCACTATTGTTATAGATTACTTGTCCATTATAGGTGGGAATGATTCATTTGGACACCCCCACCCATTTGGCACGTAATACAAATACTTCTTTATTATTTTTAATCGTTTCTGCTATATTGCTACTTGTTGTGGTGTGCTGCTTGTCGTCATTTACACGCATAGAAAGGTCAACCGTTTTGTTTATAGGAATCGACCGTTGATCTAGCATTGTACTCGACATAGAAGTAGAAGCATGTACTGGAACATATGTATACTCTAGACTGGTAGAACTCAGTCCTACTTGAATCGTGATATTCACCATTTCATGACGATCATTTTCTTTTTTGGAATAAGAGCTAATTGACATTTGTTGTTCCCCTTTTGGAATAGGTACATTGTTATACAACATTTGCTCTTTGAGCTGTCCGTTGCGATAATGATCAATCCATGTTCGGACAGTACTTACTTTTTGCTGATTTAGATTTGCTTTAGCGATTACGATATTGTCCCATGCTTGTGCTTGTAACTTTTGGTATTCAGAATCAGTAGAAGGTAAAACATATAACTGAATCATGTTTTTTGGTGTTACCGCTTTTTTTGTAGCTTCTTTGGCTTTGTATTGTTCGATCATGTCTGTTGTTAGACCTTTTTCTGAAGAAGATGGTTTGCCAGAATCAGTTGCAGGTATATCAGGTGTTTGGATAACTTTGGCTGTGACAGGTTGTGATGGAGATGAATGATTCTCACAACCTACTACTAGAATAAGTAATAAGATGATAATCGTTTTTTTCAATCGTTAGGATTCCTTTCGATCATAGGATGATGATTCCCTAAAAAGGATTGCAGAAAATACTGAATGATAGGAAGATCAGGTGGATTGATATTCTGTGGTAAAGCAAAAAGGTCAAAAAATTGTAGTTCTTGAACTTCAGAACATTGAGCTTGCAGTGAACCGCTATACTCTCTACATATATAAGCTGCCACTACGTTATACACTTCATCACCATGTGGATACTGGTAATACAGATCAGGCCCGGAGAAGATATCTAGTAGCTGCATATGCACAGCTACCAAACCTGTTTCTTCTTCCAATTCGCGCTTAGCGACTTGTTCTAATGTCTCACCAAGTTCCATACTTCCACCTGGTAATCCCCAACAATGATTATCAACACGCTTTTGCAAAAGTAGTTGTTGTTGATCATTAATCAGTACAACAGTAGCGCCAGCCATAATAAGAGGTCTACTTCCTACAACTTCTCTTAGTTCAGTGATATAGCTCATCCACCTTTGCTCCTTATTGAACAGCGATAATTTGCTGTTTGGTCTGTCGTGCGATTTCTCTGCCTTCTTCATCTAGTGAAGCATCTAACATCGCAAACCATGTATCAATATCCATTTTGTCTTTACGAGCAGTCAAAATAATTTTTACAGCTTCCATTGTATGCGGTAGCATAGGTACTCCGCGCATATACAAAAATGTATCATCTGTAATATGAAGTTGCTTATAAATATCTATTAATTCATTTAAAACTGTAAACGCACGATCATATTCTTTGGCATCTGCCAGTGCACGACAAGCATAGTACATTATCTGTGGAATCGGTACACCTTCATCATCTTCAGCTTGTGCACGCAATTGTTTGGCTTGTGTATAAGCTTCCATACCTTGATCGATATTACCTGCTAGAATAGCTGATGTCATCAAATTAAACCAATCATTAATATCACCATATTCTTTGGCCAGCCATTCAAATGTTGCACGCGCTTGTTCATATTGTTCTAAGCGAAAATAAGACAAAGCAGTCAAACCGTAAGCTTCTTTCACTACATACGTATCCAAAGAGGAACGATACGGCTCGACCTCTTGCAAGACTTCATTAAACTTCTCTTGTTGAAACAATTCACGTAACCGATCCATTTCTTGAAATTCAGGATTGGCTAGATTCACTTTCTGCGGCTCTGGCTCCTGATCAGCCCCGGATAATGAAACCTCTTGTTCTTGTGTAGAAGATGACTCAAGTTCAGTAGAGGAATCCGAATTTTTGCCAAATAATGAACGTAACTTTTTCATAGTGTATGTTCCTTTCTGATAGCTATTTTAAGATTGTTGCCAGTTGTTATCGATAAATTCGTCCCGTCCCGATTGTTCACGATCCTCTTTGTAATGTTTAGGATTCTTTTTGTGATAATCTTGATGATATTCTTCTGCCGGGTAAAAAACAGGCGCAGGCAAAATCTCTGTCACAATCGGTTGTGTAAATCGACCGCTGGCTGCAAGCGCTGCTTTGGATTGAAGTGCTAATTCTTGTTGTTCTTCATTATGATAAAAAATAGCAGTACGATACTGTGTACCCCGATCTTGGAATTGTCCACCATCATCGGTAGGATCGGTCTGTGGCCAGTATAGTTCTAATAATTTCTCGTAAGCAAATAATGATGGGTCAAATGTAATTTCGACCACTTCATAATGACCGGTATTACCTGTTTTGACTTGTTCATATGTTGGATTTTTGATATGTCCACCTGTATAGCCAGACACTATCCCATGAATACCGGGCAATTCTTCAAATGGTGTAACCATGCACCAGAAGCATCCTCCTGCAAATGTTGCTTTTTGTAATTCTGACATATACATGCTCCCCTTCTGTTTATACAACTATATTCAATACACCTTTATTATACGTATGTTTAGAAAGCATTACAAAAGCCGCAACACCCAGATGATCACTCATCTTATGTTTGCGGCTGATTTTAAAAAATTCATAGTGCTTATCGCAATAAGCATTGTATAGACTACCTGCTATTTCTGTTCAGGAATATAGACGACAAATCCGCTATCTTCACAAAACACATCACTGAATTGATATACCTGTTTGTTATCGACAAACAACCATTCCAGCACTCTACGGATGACTTGCAGCATGATAGTCCCCTTTCTTCATTTCAACTTCGCCTGTGTGGCTTATCGTCATTTTAAGGGTGAGAACTATCGTTGTCAATCATGATTTTTGTAAATAAAATCAGCAGATATTAACGCTGTGTAAACGTTTCAATATAAACGGATTTAAGAGGAAGAGATATCAAAGTAATGACCGAATATCCCTAAGGAATCAATCGTTAAATTACCTTTATTAGTTGAGTACTCATCTGTTGTTTTTTTGTAAAGAAACAGATAGCGTTCTGCTCTATCTTTCCATTCAATCGCTTGTCCATTGATCGTGCAATCTCTTGTTACAGTAGCGCTCGTACACTTCAAGTTATATTGATTCTCTAACCATTGATTATAAGACTTTTCACTCGGTACGGTTGCAATCATACTCAAAATCAGTGCAAAAAAGATCATAATCAAAATCCATTTTTTTCTTTGTTTCGGCAAAATATAATCAGCTCCTATATCTATGAGAACGCTATAATACTTTGTAATGGCTCCGATGAGGATTGCCATGCTCTTGCTTAAATGCTAACTGTAGATAGAACTGACTCGCTTGCTCACTGTTTGTATACAATACAAGTATATTATAGAACTTCTTCGCTTCAGAAGTCACTTTTTGTACCAATTGCTTACCTATCCCCAGGTGGCGATAGTCCGGGTGAACATATAATCGTCGTATTCGACCTGTAGAATGATCAGAAAAAGGATCTTGATTCAAGCCGACTATTCCTATAATCTGCTCTTGTTCTCGAACGATATACAGAGCTTCTCCTTCACCTGAAAATGTATTTTCTCCTGCTACATATTCGTTAACCAACCGCCGAAGATGATTGAATCCTTCTTGTTCACTTCGGATCACTAAAGGTTCCAGTTCATGCACTTTCAATTTTTCCACTACAGAGATCATCATATGTATACCCTACTTTCTTTAGATATTTTCGTTCAAAATAAATACAGACCCTATCCCTGTATAGAAGCAGGAATACGATCTGTCTGAATATACTCTTTTATTTAGCTATGTTCAACTTTGGACTTTTTACTCTGATTAATCATCGTCTCAATACGTTCATTGCCTAAAATCTGGCGGAAATGATGAATCATATGCTCGATATAATCAGCAGCAAGCCATTCCAATGTTACACTTTCTCCTGAAGGTAAAATAGCTTCTTTGGTGTAATCTTCTTCTGGAATCTGTGCAAGCACTGTCGAAATCTGTACATTACGATTGATCCAGAGCTGAATCACATCATATGGATCATAACTATTATGATAATCGTTGAGTTCTACCCAGCGATCTTGATCGTATCCTTCAAGTGGAATAGGGTAATCAGACAGAGCTATTTTGACAAAACGTATATAATTATTCGCCGCCGAATCACATAGATGACCGACAATTTCTTTTTTAGACCATTTTGCAGGATGAGCTTTGGCGCTAAATTCGTCTTGAGGAATACGATTCAATTCGGTCTGAAAATGCAACACCAGATTCTGAAGTCGTTGACTATAATTCATAAAAAATCCTCCTTAGCAAAATAAAGTGATCATTGATCTAACGAATATACACGCCAAAATAATACTGACTGTTGTTATCTTTATTCCATATTGCAGAAAGAGCATATTTTACATAACCACGCTCTAAAGGCACAGTGTACTTTCCAGATGTATCTACCTTCACTGGAAAATGCTCTCCATTTTTTACCATGTATAATTCTATTTTAGCAGGCTTGATTGGAAAGTCGACTTTTATTTGCGATGAAGGGACAACTGAAATTGCCTGACTCTGAATCTCTTGATCTAATTTATCAGCTAATGGTGGTATACCACACATAGCTTCTAACTGATGTGTCTCTTGATCCCAACTAGAAGAGCAAAATGCTCCTGCATATAACGAAATAGTTGTTTCACCAATTTGTACTGTAGGCTCTGGTAATCCTTCTGGAAAGGTACTACTTTGAAGGATAATATCTCTCAATTGATTCGTATCTGCACTGGAAATACGATAACCTTGATGACTATTGTTATTATCTAACATTAAACCTTCTGTACGTGCATTATATTCAAATCCTAGTGAAAAAGAATATTCATGAGTTGTCTGATCTGTATTAACCAATTCTACATCATACTCTGTGGAAGTATCGAGTAAGCCTTCAATAGGCTTAGCATGTTTTATTGCATTTATAATGATCTGTAGATCATCTGGATGTGTAAATGAAGCCTCTATACATGAATCATTTTTCCACTTGGGATTACAGGAAAATGTTGCTTTCTGAATCATGTCATGAGGATCTTTTAATCCCATATGAAATATGCCATTATCTGCTTCATGATTATAAATAGCTAATAATACAATAATGCCCACCACTACTAAAATACGTTGATAGATGGTTACCTTCTCCTTCTTTTAAATAATATATACAAATAATACCATTTTATGATCAAAACAAAAAGACGCTCTTAACGAGCGCCTTCGGCTACATCTTATATTACTGGCTAGCGGTATACAATCGAACATACTGTATCTTTTGTGATTGAGTATGATACGAGAAAATAAGAAAAGACTTTGGAAACTTGGGATTGGTTAGATGGTAAGTAGCTTCTGCTGTATAGGCTACATCTTTTGAAGTATCATTTGTCTCATCAGGCTTGCCTAAGTCCGCAATAACAGTAGTCATTTTCAACTTTTTATAAGCATCTGCACCTGAAGTAAATTCTACTATTTTGTCTTTACTATCAAAAGTCACATCTAATGAGCCATAACTCAGCATAGGTCCCTCTGTTCCACCTAGCTCGGGCTTTCCTTGTAACTGCAATAACGTTGCTCGACTTGATCCTAAAGCTAGACCTTCAGGTAGGTCAGGCAATGTGCCTTTGTTAGCAGCTTCTACAATAGTCATTCCAGAAATCGCAGTCGCATTATCGGTAGTACTTGTTGAAGAATCATCAGCAGTAGAAGTAGATTCTGATGATGACGGTTGTTCTGTTGTTGTTGACTCTGTCTCTGTAACTGCCGGTTCTACGATCTCATTGGCAGATTGGCTTGAAGGTGTAGACGAAGCTGATGGTTGATTACCGCATCCTGCTACCATCATCAGTCCTATGATTAATAGACTTGCTTTGCCTATTCTATTCAATCGCTGTTGTTGACTAGACAATAGATTAGGATTGCGTGTAGATCTATTCATTCCATATTCTCTCCTCTGTATAACTGATTCATTGAACTTAGTATATAGAGAACATGTATCTGTGATATGAACGAATGTATCTAACTTGTAAACACTCTATCTTTTTATAATTTTTCGATCAAAGTCGTATAATAACTGTTGCCATTGCGCTGATCTAAGCGCCCTGCTGTTTCTAATGCCATTTGTTGCAGACGACTAGCCAAAGCAGGCAAATCATGTGCTTCCTCAGGATAAGGATAGCTAGCTGGTAATTGAACAGATGTTACAGTACCATCTGCAATCAGACGTTGGAATAAGACCGCAGCATAAGCATTAAACATCATTTTGTCACGCGGATTCTCATGATCTAATGATATTCCAACCCATTGTTGAAAGACTTCTAACGCTTGTAGAAGATCGATATTTAACAGGTAATAGATATGCTCACCTGCATTATATAAAAAGTCCGGGTTGCCTTTAATTAAGCGATAGCCTTTTTTTCGATAGGTTTCAGCTTCTTCCAACTTACCCTGACGATATAATGGCATTAATACTTTGGATAAGGTAAGATGTGGGACTTCACTACAAGTCATACGTCCTTTCAGAATAGGTGTAGCGGTTCGAATAATCTGCTCGTCATTGCCTTTCATCACTTCAAAGTCGACAAATTGATGTTGTTCACATGCTTCACAATCACTCATTTCATCACGATCCATCGCTCTGGTCTTATCAAAAAATTGTTGCGCTTCTTCCACTTCACCATAATCTTTAAGTAGTGAAAAGCGATAGTAATAGTAGGAACGCTCGCTATATCCGAATTGTTCATAACGTTTACGCATATCAGCTAGCAACTCTTCAATCTGTGCCCGATTAATTTCTGGAAACGACGCAATCGAATCCAAAATCCATTTGTAAGACCATAACAATGTAAAATCATCATATTCATCTGGTTGTTGATCAAATTGACCTAGTAACCACGAAAATGCCACTAATGCTTTCATCGGACGACCGCTAAAAGTACAAGCTTCTACTAATTCTTCACGCGCATTGTAGCCTTGCTCCACATCGCCAAGACTATCTGCAATTCGAATCGCTTCTTCTAATAAAGCAATTTTGGCTCGTCCATTTGGCAAACTATATGCTTGATCCATAAGATCTTCAAAATCTGGATTCATCTGTTCTGGTTGATTATTCATTTGGTATGTCCTCCTTGATCTGTATTCGCTGATAATCCCCAATCTAAAAAGCGAACAATCCCTTGATTCAATACTTGCATCTCTTGTCTGTTCATAGGATAGTGACCCATCATCAATGCATTTACATATAACATCTCGATAGCAACAACAATCATACTTTCATTGTTAGACTGGAAAATACGTTCTACGACTGAATTATTTATATTAAGATAAAGTGTCGAATAAGCAGACTCTTGCAATGAAGAACTCAAGCTTTGCAACACTGAAGTCAATGCCAGCGGACTGACTGATTTGGATGTTTCAATCGAGCGCAGATCAGAAGCTTCTTGCGACAAAGTAAATAATGCAGGCAAGTCTTCCGGTTTGAACCGTTTAAGTTGAATCTGACAGCGGAATCGTTGCAAAGCCACATCGGCAGCACGAACCGCTTCATAATATTGCTTACGCTCTTCTGTCGTAATATCGGTAAAAGCAAGAGACACATCTTCTGGAATCAAGCGCTCTGTCTGCGCTTCTGCACATACATCAGGAAGAAGAGCCATCAGTTCGGCATCATACACATAACCGCCATTCACTACTAACAACGATTGAGCAGAAGCAACATGCGTAATCTGACGATATTCGTCTAGACTGGTTGTGTAATACATTTTCTGGTTATCTGCGATTAATTCATGTACTTTACGGCGACCATATGTTGTCTCAAAAGGCAACCAGCGATAAATAATCTGGAAAAATGACTTATCTTCCACCGCCAGAGCTTTCATTGATAACGCATGCAATTGAATAATCTGTTGCAATCGATCAGGATCATATTCAGCCATCCGTAACAATTCAGCACGAATACTATCTCCTAACTCCTGACGCACTTCTTCCAGTTTGTCATTTTCGTAAAAATGTTCACGAGATGCTGTCGGTTGTAGTTCATCCGTCCAGATAATGCTTTTCACAAAAAACGCCCAGTCTGGCAGGATGTTTTCTGCTTTTTCGGATACTAGCATATATTTTAGATAGACACGATTCGATTTCTTAACATTCAGGTTCACAGAGTGTGGCAAAATATAAGCGATCCCACCTGTACGCCCTGAAGCAGTTTTTAAAGGGATATAATCTTGAAACTTTTCTCCAAGCAAACGCTGTCCCAGTTGCAATACTTCATCACGATGACCGCGCGCTTTTTCAGGATCATCCAGCCATAATGGACGTTGATCGTTAATAATACGCTGAGTCTGCTCATCACGAAACGTAATCGGGTACGGCAATAATGCACCATAATCATAGATCCATTGTTGCAACAATTCAGACTCATAATACATTTCACAATCAGGCTTGCAACGTAAATACACTTTGGTTCCTGGAGATAATTCTGCATCTAGTTCACGAATATGATACGTTCCATCTGGATTACCACGCCATTCTAGCGCTTTACCACCTTTGGCAGATTGAGTAACCATTACAATCTCATCACTAACCATAAAGCAAGATAACAGCCCAATCCCGAATCGTCCGATAAATGAAGTCTCCTGTGTAAACGCATCTGCTCCGCCACGCTTAGACGATTGACCGATCATCGCCAAAAACTCATGTACATCTTCTCTGGTTAAGCCTATACCATCATCTTCAATCATCAACGTCGACCCAGTACCTGAACCTGTAAGTTCAAGATGGATACTTCCTTGATACGTAGCATCTTGTTGCGAACGAGCCGTTACAGCATCGACTGCATTTTGTAACACTTCACGTAAAAATACTTTGGGATTGCTATACAAATGATTCGATAAAATATTAATCATTCCACTAAGATTGACTTGAAACCGGTATGTATCGGATTGACTCATAAAACCCAACTCCTTCAATAATATTAATGATTATCTATTCTAGCGACAACTTCATCGTACTCCAAAAAAGCATCGTACTCATAATAATAATTAATCGCTATTACCATCATTTCAGGTGTAGCTGTCTTTCCTGTATTATGCAAAATATCAATAATGTCTTCAAAAGTAGCTAATTCTAACCATGTCTGTATATGTTGATCATCTACCCAATCAGGAAAAATATCATCGCGAGCGTTCGTAATCGTTCCTCCTTCATACTCTAATTCATTTAGCCAATCTTCATTAAAATAATAAATAGGTGTAGTGAGCGGATTGTTTTCCCATTTTTTGATATTGAGATATAACCATTGATTTTCAATCTTATTCATCACAGGCAAAAGTTCTACAAAATGATCAAACTTTGCATGATTTAATTCTCCTTTTTCATACAATTCAACGATATGCTGTTGATTTGGATTCATTATATTCTCCTCCTACCGTTCTAAATATCATTACACCATACTTTGCGTATATTCATACTTATGCTGTAACTTGTGTAATGCTTTGACGATACCCTCTCTATTTTTAGCGTCTTTCATATACTTGGGTAATCGGTATGACGCATGACGCTTAATGTAGAGCGAAGGCTTCATCCGTAGATCAGCAGAAATATAATCAATCAGATAATTCAAATGTTCATGATTGATTGCCCAGATCAATTTGCCTCGATAATGAGTTAACAAATACAGATTCAATTGAAAAAAAGGTTCTTTCCCGTCTCTAATTTCAAATCCATAAGAACATCCTTTAGATGTTTTCTTGTTGAGAGGTACTTGATTACTGGTATGGCAGTGCGGGCAGCGAATATGCACATTTTTATGATGAAACTGACCTTTATCTGTCACTGGCTCATTAAACCAGCGCTCACAAGATGTACATATCCCACTGGCTGTATAATCATAGTTCATTTGATACGTTTGAATATAAAAACAATGAGAACAACGCATTTCTATTGTTTCATTATCGGTGATAGACGCAGGACCAGCACATTTAGGGCATTCTACCAGTACCGGCTTGCCATGATGTAATGAATACCAGAGAGCAAAAGGCTCACCTAATTCATCAAAAAAACGTTTCATTGTGCATCTCTCCTTGATGTAGTATTTCTTGTGGATTGCTTGACTTGGCTATCAATCGAACAAGAATAATGCAGCTAGAAGTAAGCAGTGTAACAAAGTATATCTTTAGCAAATACGATAGAACGTATCATAATTTTCGCTAATACCTTACTTTCCAGTATACCGTTTCAGCAAGAACAGAACAACCGAACGGCTTCGATAATGTAGTCGGATCTACGGTATAACTCGTTGTATCACAAAAAGACCTGTACAAGATGATTCTCTTTGCACAGGTCTTTGTATCGTATCTGAAAGTCTATATTTCGCCATTCCATTCTTTGTAAAAGCGGTCTACATACTCTTGCATATATTGATGACGCTCCTCTGCTATAACACGTGCAGAAGGGGTGTTGATCATATCTTTTAATTTGAGTAATTTTTCATGAAAATGATTAATCGCTGTGCTCTTCTCATTACGATATTGCTCAGGAGTCATCGAAGTACGCACAGGAATCTCAGGATCGTGAATCGGACGACCCGTATGCCCTGAATACACAAATACGCGCGCAATCGAGATCGCTCCAATTGCGTCCAGACGATCAGCATCTTGTACTATCTGTCCTTCAAGTGTACGAACAGGAGGATTATTTCCACCATTGTAAGACATCGTAGCTATAATTTCTACAATATGTTCAATATCAGATACATCGATCGGTTGTGTATCCAACCAATCGGTTACTTTACGCATACCGATTTCTTTGGAAGGATTAAGCTTCTCGTCTGCGACATCATGAAGTAATGCCGCCATCACTGTCACAAATCGATTAGCACCTTCAATAGCTGTAATACGTTCTGTCATTTGCACGACTCGATAAATATGCCACCAATCATGCCCACTGGTATCCGTAGAAAGAACTGATTTCACAAATTCGGCTGTATCTTGAATCACTTGTTCTTGTAGTTGCTCTGTATTATTCGGTGTTGTTGTCATTGTGGTATCGTCCTTTCATTCTAGAGATGATCAAGATTACGTGGTCGGACAAAAAGTATACATGATTTGGAATAGACTGTATATATCTACTTGCATTTTTGTTCATTGTCTCGATGAATCGATATTTATGTAAATTTATGATGAAATATATGGCTGTACCCTAATTAAACGTTTGAAAACGGTCGATATTATAATCAATATAAAGATATGACCTCTATTTAAAAATAATCCCTACTTAATTGATCTTACTCGCTTTGAAAAAAAGAATAGCTGAACTGGATGATTTTATTTGTGAGAGGAAGTTTACTTGTGCAGAATTATAATCAAGAAACAATGGATGCTTTAGTAGTCAAGGCTTTGGAAAATAATCTTGCTATTATTCGATTTGATACGCATCGACGTGTAGCTTATGTAAACGATATTTTTGCTCGTACTATGGGGTATACACGTGAAGAAATGCAAGGAATGGAGCATCGTTCTTTTTGTTTTCCTGAATTTGTAAATAGCCCTCAATACGATTTGTTTTGGAAAAGTCTGTTATCTGGAGAAAGTTTTCAAAATAAAATCGAACGTATGGATGCTAGTGGCAATTCGATCTGGCTAGAAGCTACCTATATGCCTATTTTTGAAGAAAGTACTCAACAAGTCATTGGCGTCTCCAAAATTGCAACCAATATTACACAACGTCAAAACCATATGACTAATGTTGTGAATGAGCTGCAAAACATGGCAGATCATATGAGTGATCGTGCCAACAAAGGAATCAATCGTAGTCAGGAACTGTTGCAAAGTATAAATAAAATTGCAGATGTCTCTGCTGAAAACAAACAAACATTGGTCAATCTTCAACAACAAGCACGTTCGATTCAAGGAGTAGTACAGACGATTCGAGATATTTCTTCTCAGACGCATTTGCTTGCTTTGAATGCAGCGATCGAAGCTGCTCATGCAGGTGAATTTGGACGTGGCTTCGATATCGTTGCCAAAGAAGTACGTAAATTATCCGTTATGGTTGAACAATCTATTATTGAAGTGCGTGATAGTGTCGATGCGATTACAAAAGAAATAGAGAAGATTGCTAAAGGTACTAACGAAGCTCAATCTACAGTAGAACAAAGCCAGCAACAAATTCAAGTAGCTATGAATGATTTTACTCAAATCTCTTCGGCTGCTCAAGAACTGGATGTTCAAGCTCGCGAAGTATCTGTAATCATTTAATGTTATAAATAGACTTAAAAAGACCGTTCTCTACTAGCAACGGTCTTTATGTTATATCATAACTGCAAGTACTCCACTTCCCAAAAACACTAAACCCATTAATGCTACAAACCAAAATTTACTCCATCCTCCACTAATTCCGTCTGCAATCACAGCCGATTGTGGATCAGCCGGATCATACAATATATTCATCCTTGTCCCTCTAAGATTCAGACTATATTTGGTTCGTGATGGATGCCAGAACGAAACAATATGTCCGGTTGTGGTAAAAAATTCTACTTTAAAACTGCGTCTAATATTCACATAACTCCGATCATCATCGTCTCGATCATCGAAATCCAGATCGGTATCAATGTCTATATCGGTATGACGATCTACAATGACTCCCACAGTGCGTGTCCAGTGATGCAATCGATACCAATGAGTCTTCAGCAAACGCCAGCTTACATACAGCAAAATGAAACCTATAATAAATAAAAGCGGCGTAAATAAACGACCCGTCCAGTGACCCATGTAAAAATGAAAATGAATCGAAATGATATTCCTCTCCTCTTATGTAGATAAAGGTATATACGTTCAATTCATAACTTTGTATTCAAAAAAATGACTCTCAAGTAATTTTTACTTGATAATCATTTACTTTATTCGTGAGAGTGGTCTTTCTGTATTAGTTCTTCTACCTTTTCTAATTCTTCATCCTTATTTACAACATTCAGGTTACGTTTTTCTTCAGCTTCTGCATGATATAGATATAGAATACCTGCTGCTAAAGCTATCCAACTGAAATACAACGGGGCTTGACCTACACTATTCGAAAAAGTATTAAATAAATCGCTGTTCCATGTATTTGTTCCTGATCCCCATATCGCAGCACTCATGTATTTCACACCATATAAAAAGGCGGCTATTGCGATCAGACTGATTCCTGCTGCTCGTTTGTTCATGATAATCTCCATTCTGGCTTGCTTATTATATTGGTTCGACTTGGCTAACTATGAAAAATCCACTATTTAAGGCATATCTGATGGCATCTGTGGTGCTTGCTGATTGGTCGCTTGCCAGCTTAGGATTGTTGCACTATCTTTCCCTAATTGCGTATGAATATGTTGTAAGATTGACTGGATATTCGGCTTGAGATCATGATCATTAACCAATGCTTGATACAGATGTTCAGGCTTTTGAAAATACCGATCAGGCGTATCCACTACCCCATCTGTCATTAAGACGATAATATGATGACCTGCTCGTAGCTGTCTTTTGCCAATTGTATAACAAGGAACTTCCAGATCGAATGTATTTACCTGTCCAATCCATTCATAAAATTGCCGTTGATTCAGTCCATATTGACCCCACTCTGCTAGATCAGGATGAAGTAAATAGGCGATACAATCACCTACCGAAAACCACCATAGATACGCTTCTTTTTGCAAAACAATCAAGCAAGACGTTTCCCCCGTTACCTGCTGACACGCTTGACGAAAAGAGTCGCTTGTAAACAAATCAATAATATACTTTTCAAAGATGTTGAATAGATCAGGTTGTTCTAACATCACTTGAAGTCTAGCTTCGTCTTGTTGTAACGTCTGGATAATCAATTCGGCACTGGTCGCTGTCTGATGAGCATCCAGAAGAACAGCTAATTTGGCAGAACCATCTGCACTTTGCATCACCAATAATCCATCTTCATTTTTATTCGCACCCGCTTCTGTATTACCACCATACCATCCTATATGTATCCCTTGTTGTTCTGTGATCGTTGGCGCATCTAAAAAAGGTTGCTCACTTCCGATCCATGTATAACTCATAAATACCTCCTTTGTTTATATACCAAAAACCTGATTCATCTTTTCCATATCATATGGTAAAAGCCAATCATAATATTGGTGATACAAGCGCTGTAATGACTCTTGTTGCATACCTACAATATCCAATCCACGATCATCGTACATATGGAAAATGATTTGTTGCTTGGGTTCTATAAAAAATACTCTTTCTACTAAAGAAGCTTCTCGCTCTGGAAAATCAGTATAACCAATTGCTTTCAAAATACCTCCATAATCAAGATCACCAAGCGTACACCATACATATCTACTTTGAATATATCCCATTAATTCTGCTGTATCTTCATCATAATCAGGTCGTTCAGAGTGAAGAATAACCTGTGGGAGACATTCTAGTTGTAGATAATTTTCTAATACCTGAACTTCATTGCGGTAAATATGCTTAATATCAGATAATGCAGTCTGATAGGTAAAAGTCATTACACATACTTGTTCACTTTCAGCAAATACAGCTTCAAATAAAGAGATAGCACGCTGCTCAAGTTGTTCAAAATAAGTCGGATCATCAATCCCCCGATAAGGTACTCCTAATTCAAACCGTAATCCTAAAGGAAAGTTATAAAACAAAGGCACTTCTAACTTCATTTGTGGAAAAGTCTGCTCTAACCATTGATTAAAATCATGATTCATAAATGTGCTCACTCTTTACCTCGCTTGGACTGTAATTCTTCCCATTCATGCAAATACATCATCTGTTCTTGATCCGATGTGTCTAATTCGATCGGACAAATAAATTCCAATAAGTTACCATCAGGATCATCAAAATAAATAGCGGTATGTGCTTGAGGTCTATTCGGCAATACAATCGGTGCAATCGGTTGAAAACCAAACACTTCACGTACAGCAATTCCTTTGGCTGCTAACCACTGTTTGGCTTGCTTGATATCTTCATAATCGACGCGAAAAGCAATATGACGCAACGACGGATGATATGGAGTATTGACTTGTTCACCTTCCCATAGTCCTAACCAACTGATCCCTTTTTCGATCCATACAAAACTCAAACTGTCACCACGATGAGCAATTTCCAGCCCTAATTTTTCATAAAAAGCGAGCGATCTATTCATATCTTTGACAGGTAATAGTGCTTCGTACAATCCTTTAATCATCATAATCCTCCATTCATAGATGTAATATTCAATGCACACCTACCATTCTACCTTAATATTAATACTTGTCTATTGTTACGAAATAAGGTTAGATACACATATATCCGTTTACAATCAGGGGGCGTTTTGATGAAATCCAATTCACATACAACTGTACCTTATGGCTACGAGCCTGTAATCGAAAAAAGCAAAGGAACGCTAATCTACTATGATTCATTTGAACACACCACAGATCATGATCTGAATTTAGCGCTACAAACGATGGATCATATGCAATTTACACGCTTAGTATTGTATCCACTGCATGAATTGACCGTTAAGCGCATGTCCAAAGAACCGGTATCTGCTTATTACAAACGTGAAGATCGTCTACACGCTTGGAAACGAGAAACCGGACGCAAAAGTATTACAGTTGAAAATTGGGATGGGAAACGCAAAAAATACACTCCGATCGAAGCCGCATTACGCCATCTGGTAGATCAATACCAATCGCCTTATTTTCTACTGATGACTCCCGATATGGCGAACTTATTCGCGTCATTTTCTTCATTTGAAGAATGGATCAGTAAGCTCAAAATCGTTTTGACAGAAGAACCTACTTCTCTTCATCCGCGGATGCAAAAGTATAATAAGCGTTGGGTAGTGGCAGGAGTCGAAAAAGAGTAACTCGTCTATTTTCTTCCTTTTCAAAAATACGTAATTAAGTTATAATTATGCAATAAAACATTTATTTACGTGCTATGTATAGGGCTGAAAGGTGTGGTACTGGATGGAACAAATGCTTCAACAGATTTTGCAGGAGATAAAATCTTTGAAAAAAGATACCGAACTTTTAAAAGACAGTCTACAAGGGCTTCATCAAAATCAAACAGACTTACAAAAAAATCAATTAAGCATGGAAGAAAGCCAAGCTCGTCTAGCTCAGAATCAAATCCAGCTAACAGAAAATCAATCTCGCTTGGAGCAAAGTCAATCAAGACTAGAAGCTAATCAAATTCAGGCAAACGCTCATATCTTTGATATTCACACTGCGGTCGTTCGTCTTGAAAATGATCAGCCCAAAGATATTGTCGCTCTGTTAGAAACGTTCGATGATTATTTTTGTGAAAAAGATTCCGAACTAGCTACACTGAATCATCGTGTATTTCGAGTCGAATCTAAATTGGAACGTATGAGTATGCGTGCTTAAGCCATCCTGAAGGATGGCTTTTTTTATTATCTACTTATTCTCTGCTTCTTCTTGATCTGGTTGGTACTCAATCAAGTCAGACAATTGACATTGAAATGTATCACATAATTTAAATAGTGTTTCTAGCTTGGTTGTTTCTACATTTTCTTCTCGATAAAGCTTATTAATCGAATTGCGACTGAGCCCCGACAATTTCATTAATTCTGTAATATCGTCGATTCGATGTTCAGCCATCAATATTCTCAAATTGCATTTAAGCACTTCATTCACCCCTCATAGCTATTATCTTATCTTTCACTTTTCTTTTATTCAATATCAAACGTATTAATTAACTCTATAAAGTTAAATAATCACTTTACATAAACTTCGTAGAGTTATATAATAACCTTGTAGAGTTAATCGAAAGAGAGATGATGATATGTTTACTACTCCCCAATCTTTAGAAATCATGCTTGAACCTCTAATCCGTAAACGATTAGAACTATTGTATTCTGATCTACAAGAAGCTGAATCTACATATGTCTCTCTTCGCAATGAGTGTGACAAACAATTTTCAGTTATGCGAAATTCTTTGCCAGATCATTTACAACATACTGCATTTATGTACGAAGATGTTCAACTTGAATTGCAAGCTATTGTGGAAAGTCGAATTTATTTGCAAGGATTTAAGGATGCGATTGAACTGTTTAGTGAATTGAATATTTATAAATAAAAAAGAGCCTAATGGCTCTTTTTAAATTTTACGTATTCAGTATAAATAACATAAAATATTGCATTCATAATATTATTGTATAAAAAATTATAATTTTTTATATCATCAAATATATCATCCCAAGCTAATTTATGTGCAGTAGTATTTCTAATTTTTCCAGCAACAGTAAAAGATAATTTTAATTTATTTTTTAATTTCAAGTCTAACACTTCATTTAAAGAACTAGCACTTATCTTTATATCATATAAATTATACTTTGATTTAAATTTAGAGTCATTATAGATTTCACCTAATGTTTTTCCATCATAATGCAATTTAAGTAAAGACTCGACAATTAATGTTCCCTTAAAAAGATGCAAAATTATTGGCTCTATACTTCCTCCAATTTCTCCTCTAGTTTCTACGAGAATTTCAATTTCTTCTTTCTCTAAAATAAAAGAATATATAGCTGTTATAATAGAAGATTTAGCAAGAAAATTTTCTGATTCTGCTAATATATTTTCCACAAAATTTTGTATAAACCTATTAAAATTCAAATCCCAATTCTTATTAAATTCCTTTAATTCTTGTATTAGTTTATTCTTTAAACTTTTCACAAAAAAATCTTCTTCACCTAATTGAAGTTCAAATTCTGTATTTAATGTAAACATTAAGTACGCAGCATATTTTTTCCAAATACCTGCTGCATTTTTCCTATCTTCTAAAATAGTAGCATTCAAATAAAAGGAAGCTTTCTCATAATGCTTAGTCAAAAAATAAAACATACTTAAAAAGTAAAAGGGAGTCCCTTTATGCATTTTTTTATATTTTTCTTTGTTACATGCACTAACTTTTTTTAATAAATATTTAGTAATTTCAATTCGAAAATATATTTCTGTTTCTTTGCTATAATATGTATTTTCAATCAATAATTTATTTGTATACCTTTCATCAAATTCATTAAAAAATGTACCATCATCACTTGCAATTTCAAATTCTTTTAATATTTTATTCCAATTTAAATTTTTTATTTTTTCAATAGACATTATCTCTCCTCCTTTATATTTTCTATAATAAATATCGTAATGTTTAAATTATTAATTTTACTTTATAAAAAAACACCAGCTATATCATGACAATATAACTGGTGCTTCTTGATCCTACATCGCTGCCCCTTCAGGCGATAAAGCAGTAGTGAAAAATACAGGTTTTTGCTGTTCATTCTGCTGATATGCTACCAGTAACAGACTGCGTCCTTCGCTTGCAGATAACGGCTCACCCGCAAGAATCTTATCGAGACGGAATGGTAATTCTTCCATGACTGTATGCTTGTGAAGTTCTTTGTCATTCAATTTCAAATCAACAAACTCGGTTGAAAAGTCTTCCGGTTGTTGAATCGCATGTCTGATATGGCTGGACATTTGATCTTTGTTCATCGTGAAGTCCCACCAGATTTTGCGTGGTTTGTATTTGTGATTCAGGAAATAATCTAACTTCATCAATCCCAGTACAACATCCATACGCGGTGTCTGGCGATCCATTAAGAATGCTTGTAAATGGGTAAATAAATCTTCCAATTGGTGACCAATCTTCTGCCAGCCTTGTGCTTCCCAGTAATTGCCGAACTCCTGGAAAAAGTCGAATGGCGACTGAAACTCGTTATATAGCAAATAGTTGAGCGTATAATCCATGCGATGCGCATTCCAGTATTTCTCCAACACATCTTCCAGACGCTTCAAGCGTACAATATCTTCAAAAGACAGCTTATCACTACTTAGAATCTCATACGGAGCATGATCCATATACGTATATTGATACTTGTCTGCATCGATCCGAAGCCCTGTTCCCCGTAACATTTTGAGGAATCCCAATTGCAATTCTTCTGGCCCTAATGCAAATACATCGTTAAACGTTTTGCGGAATGTATCGTAATCTTCGAGCGGCAATCCTGCGATTAAATCTAAATGCTGGTCGATATTACCGGACTCTTTGATCTTTGTTACGGTACGACTGAGCTTGGTAAAATTCTGACGACGCTTCACCAGTTCATTGGTCGGATCGTTGGTCGATTGCACACCAATCTCAAAGCGGAATACACCCGGTGGTGCATGTTCTGCCAAATAATCCAACACTTCTGGACGCATAATATCTGCGGTAATTTCAAATTGGAATGTACATCCATTATGGTTAGCAATTAAGAACTCGAACATTTCCATCGCATAATCACGCTTAATATTAAACGTACGATCGACAAATTTGATTAATTTAGCACCTTGATCGATCAAGTACAGAATATCGCTTTTGGTACGTTCGATATCAAAGTACCGCACACCGACTTCAATACTCGATAAGCAAAATTGACAGCTAAACGGACACCCACGACTCGTTTCAAAATATACCACTCTCTTCGCAAGTTCAGGTACATCTTCGACAAACCGGTACGGTGAAGGTAGTTCATTGAGGTCTAGTTTCGGACGACCTGGCATCATAATCAGTTCTTCGCCTTTGCGGTAAGCAACCCCGTAGACAAAATGATATTTACCTGCCCCTTCGATCTCTTGTAGTAAATGATGGAACGTTTCTTCGCCTTCACCAATCACGATAAAGTCGATATTGCTTACACGTTTCATCCAGTATTCAGTATCATAAGATACTTCAGGGCCACCGAGAACAATTTTCACTTCTGGCATTACTTTTTTGAGAATATCGACCACTTTAATCGTTTCTTCAATATTCCAGATGTAACATGAGAATCCGATCACATCCGGTTTGCGTTGAAATAAGTCAGATACGATATTCATCACTGGATCTTTGATTGTAAATTCAGCCAATTCAATATCAAAGTCTTTTTCACTAAAAGCTTTGAGACAACGAATCGCAAGTGATGTATGGATATACTTAGCGTTCAATGTAGATAATACGACTTTCATAGCGATATGCTCCTCTCATGCTGTAACAAAATCATTCGGATATCGGCAAGCACCTGTTCTGCGCAAGTATTAATAAAGAAATGTCCACCATGATAAGATTTGAATGTGGTTGGAAATGAAGAGTACTCACTCCATGCTTCGATATCTATCGTTGTCATTTGATCCTGTTCTCCGGTCAATACAGTGATCGGGAACGGAAATGCTTCATACTGCTTGTGATAGCGATATTGCTCTACAAGCCTAAAATCCGCACGCAATACAGGAATAATCATTTCCAATAATTCCTTATGTTCCAGTATAACATCCGGTATTCCGCCGAGGGTAACGACTTTTTCAATAAATACTTGATCCGGTAGGTGACTCCACTCTTTGCGACTGGCAATATGAGGAGCTACTCGTCCTGAAAACATGCTTGTTACCGGATAACGACCTGTTTCAGTATATACTTTATGTATCATTTCAAATGCAAGAATACTTCCCATACTATGCCCGAAAAAAGCAAATGGACGTTGATCTTGAAAATAGGGCTGTATCTGCTGCCATAGATCGTTAACAATAACCGATACATCGCTAACTAAAGGCTCTGCTATTCGCGCTCCATGACCGGGAAGCTCAATCGGAATCAATTCAATCTGTGGCTGTAATGATTTTTTCCACGCATTATAAATATAAGCATTACCACCTGCATAAGCTAACGTAAATAATCGAATCTTATTATTCATCTGTATTCCTCCATATGATTGTTAGGATATGGCTATGCAGTAAGTAAGGATAATGAGCTAGAATTATACAAAGTCTGTTATAAACATCCCAATACCCATCCTTCTAATACACTCAATTGCTGTTCTGCTTTGCTTAATGTAGGCAAAGATAGATACGGTTCTAATGTCTCTTCCTGATCACGTTCTTGCATCCATGCTGCGATATAATACGCATCACGTTCATGCTCACTGTAAGTAGATATATTGGATAGATGAGGTTCGGTAATCATTCTTTTTTTGTACAATGAAGGATATGCTTCGACAATCACATGATGGTCTTTTGGTATTATTTTACCATCAAATGGCCAGAAGTGGATGTTCATTCCATGCCTTTTTTGCCAGTACCGTAGACGATAAATCCAGGGTAATCCTGTATGAGTCGAATAAGAGACTGCCCCTTGCATACCAGAGACGCGATCGAGATCGACTACACTTTTGGTAGAAGGTACAAATTCGCGTTCGACTAATCTCTTGGCGATTGAATTGGTGTAATGGGCTTGCTCTTTACTTTGCTTCATGGTGAGTCTGGTCGTCTGCCATGTCCGATAGCTCCATTGGAGAAAATCATCCCACTGATCTAACTTCAGTTGTTGCAACACCGATAAAGGATACGATAGCCCATGATCAATCCCAATAATCATTGTTTCTTGACTGGATAATAGCTGATCTCGTAACCAGAAATACACTTCTTCTCTTGACCAGAGCTGATCTTTATCTGACGATGATGACTTGGAAGTAAGCGAACTAGAAGTAGATGGGTAGACTAAAGATGCTGGCGAATCTATACGTCCTTGTACAACAGCTAATCCTTTTATTTTGGAGCGTGGCTTATCTGCTCCCGAGTAATCTATTCCGATATATTTTTCAAATAAAGGCATTCTTATCTTCCTCCGCATATTCTGTATGTTCTTCTTATATTGCTAAGGCTAGATTGCAAAATAGTACAAAAAACCGATACTTTGTACCGATCTGTTCTTTTCAATATCTTTTGCGAAAAGAAACGTGATCGAAGTATCGGTTATTGGATGTTTCTTTTAAAATTCTTCCATATCGTAATGCCCTTGATTCATATCCATACTTTCTTTCTGGAAAAAGGCAAGGAACGGTTCGCCATATTTGCGGAATTTCACTTCGCCGACCCCTTTAATTTCCAGCATTTCGCCTTCGCTTTGCGGTTCGACAACACTCATTTCACGCAATGTTGCATCATTGAAAATAATATAAGATGGCACACCTTCGCGGGATGCCAATTCACGACGAATCAGACGCAATTGCTCGAAGATCGTCTCGTTAACTGCTGAAGCATCGTTATTACGGCTCGTAGTGCGACTACGGCTAGAACTTGAACTGCTAGAAGCAGAACCCGCTATTGGACGTGGTGCACGTTGCATCACTTTGCGCTGTCCTTTGAGTACTTCGGCTGCGATCGGTTGTAATTTCACCACCGGATATTGCCCTTCTGTTAGAAGTAGATACCCTTCTGCTGCCAGTACATTGATCCGCTCGGAGATTTCTTTTTCTGACAAATGAGACATTAATCCATGTGTAGGCAATTGATCGAATTGGTATTGTAGTACTTTTTTGTTGCGCGAACCTTTGAGCACTTGCGCTACCACCGAGACACCGAATCGTTCGCGCAAACGATGAATACATGAGAAGATTTTCTGTGCATCAATCGTCATATCGACTAACTCGCGCGCATCACGACAAGAGCTACATTGTCCGCAAGGTTCACCAGAATGTTCTTCATGAAAGTAATCCAGCATCGCATTACGCAGACATTTGGTGGTATAACAGTAATCGACCATCTGTTGCATTTTGCGATAATCGTTATGCTTGCGATCGCCTTCATGCATATTTTGTTCCAATAAAAATTTCTGAGTCATAATATCTTGCGGGCTAAATAGTAAGATACATTCACTCGGATCGCCATCACGACCTGCACGACCCGCTTCTTGAATATAAGCTTCCATATTTTTAGGCATATTATAATGAATAACATAGCGAACGTTAGACTTATCGATGCCCATTCCGAATGCGTTCGTAGCCACAATCACCCGAATATCATCGTAAATAAAAGCTTCTTGACTCTGATCCCGTTCATCATCGCTCATCCCCGCATGATAACGTCCAGCCGCTACACCACTACTAAGCAGACGACTATACAGATCATCTACATCTTTACGAGTAGCCGCATAAATAATACCGGATTCATTATCATGCGACTTGGCATAATCAATCACAAAATCGCGTCGCTGTGTGCCACGCATAACCGCCATCGCTAGATTATCCCGACCAAGTCCTGTAATAAACACCTGTGGATCATCTAATTTCAATAAGCGCAAAATATCGTCACGCACTTCCGGGGTAGCTGTTGCTGTAAAAGCCGCAACAATCGGGCGCTGTGGCAATTGATTTACAAATGGTGAAATTTCGAGATAACTGGTACGAAAATCATGACCCCACTGGGATACACAGTGTGCTTCATCGACAGCGATACAAGTAATATTCACACCATTCATTTCTTCGCGGAACCAATCCAGTTCTAATCGCTCAGGTGCTACATATAATAACTTCAGGTCTCCACGACGTGAAGCTCGAATCCGTTCATTTACTTCTTTCCCTGTTAACGTGCTATTAATATAAGCCGCCGGAATCCCTGCTGCTATCAACGCATCGACCTGATCTTTCATCAGTGAGATCAGCGGTGAAATGACTAGCGTCACTCCGTCATTAACCATCGCTGGAATCTGATAACAGATCGACTTACCGCCACCTGTCGGCATAATTCCGAGCGTATCCTGACGTTGTAGTAGACTATTAACAATCTTCCGTTGACCTTCTCTAAAATCTTCATATCCAAAATACTTCTGTAACAAAGTCTGTGCTTCCTGCATCACAGGCGCTTGCACGCTCATTGCCAAAACTCCTTATCCTGATTCTGTAGTGAAAGTGTTGCTTTCTTCTGCTTCAAATCTATACTTCTATTTTAACAGAGAACGAACGATAATTCTCAGCAACTTATCAATTCTGATATAATATGTATGATAATGATTATCATTTTCATATGTAAAGGAGAATCAACATTGACCTTTCCACACATCATACCGATAACTGCTCAAGCACATCCTTATGTTTTACAACTGCACCATGCAGATATTCAACACATACAAGCTCAGACTTCAATGTCATTAACACAGATCATGGCGACTCATCTTACGATGCTTGTCCTGATCGAAGGAGAGTGTATATTAAAGCGTGAAAATACCCCCTATCCTATGAGACCCGATACCATCTATCTGTGTCATTCTGGCAGTACATTTGCTTTGTCCTCTGAACATATCCATACGCAGGTAGCGATGATTCAGATAGAGTTGTTTATTCCGCATCCAGACGATTCTAGGCAATTGCAGTCTGTTACAGATTCACAACATATGTATTTTCCAGCAGAAGCTACACTTCCATATGTCAGTGCAAAGTGTCAGCAGATTTGTTCTGCTTTCCGTTCCACTCATCTCTTACATCGCTGGCGTGCCCAGATTGATGCTACTGAATTGTTGTTTGAAGTAGCTACCGTCAAAAAAGAATCTACTCTTCAGCAAGAAGATGGTCTGGTACGTGCTCGAAATTATATTGCGGATCATCCTCAGCAAGCGCTGACTCTAGAACAATTAAGTCAGATTGCTGGACTCAGTGCCAAGCATTTTTCTGATGTATTCAAAAAAGCCTATGGTCAAAGTCCTCATGAATATATGACTGAAATTCGTCTTACTCAGGCTAAACAACTTATGCTTCGTTCAGGCTACAAACTGAAAGATATCGCACATGAAGTTGGTTATCGGGATGAATTTTATTTTAGTCGTGTATTTAAAAAAGAAACAGGTGTATCACCTTCAAAATATATACACAAACGCAAACAAAAAGTAGCCGCGTATGCGAGTGTGTCTACACTTGGTTATTTGTTGCCACTTGATATTGTGCCTTATGCGGCTCCACTGCATCCCAAATGGTCAGGATATTATCTAGAGCGTTACGGTGCAGATATTCCTTATCATTTAGAATATGGAAGTTCGGATCAGCAGAATCCTACCGTTATACGACAGCTAGAAGAACTCAAGCCTGATTGGATTGTATGCACCCGTGATATTCAATCGGAAGAGTATAAGCAGTTACGTCAATATGCTCAAGTCATTACATTACCAGCAGAACAGTCTGGAGCATGGCGCACAGGATTATATCAGCTAGCAGAACGCCTTCATATGATTCCAGAAGCTACACGATGGATCGATACGTTTGATCAACATACCGCACATGCTCGATCATTACTTACCGGTTCAGATGGTGCTAGACCTTCTGTGTTATTTGTTCGTATGCTTCGTGATCAATTATATAGTCTTGGTTCAGCAGGCATATTGGATTATGTCTATCACGAACTAGGGATACAGCGTCCTTCCGATACACCGGCAGACGATAATGAAGAAGATATCGTCACATGGGATCAATTACAAGCAAGCGATGTAGAGCATATTTGTATTTTGATTCGTCAAGATTCGGAAACGTTAAAACACTGGCATCAATTACATCATTCTGCTCGCTGGCTGGATCTACAGGTGATCCGTCAACAGCGATTACATCTGCTGAGTTCAAGTCCCTGGCGTGAATACTCTCCTATATCTTTGAAAAGAGTGCGTGAAGAGCTGGTACATTATTTGTCCGCCAAAAGTCCATGTTCTATCCGTTGATTGTCTATGGAAAAGGCTAAATATAACCTCTATGATAGCTATTGAGAATCTTTCTCACTGATATCGAGAGGAGTTATATAATCATCATGAAAAAATTAGTAATGTCTATATGTATAATGGCCACACTTGTATTATTGGCTTCATGCGGTAAGTCAACAGCAACAGAAGGGACTCAGTCTTCAACAACTACACCTGTATCTTCTACAGATTCTGCTTCTACAGCGACGCGAACTATTACGTATTTAGACAAATCCTATACGATTCCAGCTAAAGCAGAACGAATCGTTATTACCGGTTCTTTGGAAGCGATGGAGGATTCTATTTTACTTGATATTCATCCTGTTGGAGCGATATCTGTCTCCGGTAAATTCCCTCCGTTGTTCGCTTCCATCACTGACCAAGCAGAATCGATAGGAGAAAAAATTGATCCGAACTTTGAGAAGATTTTGTCGCTCAAACCGGATGTGATTCTCGGAACAACCAAATTCGATCCGGCGGTACTGGAAAAATTGCAACAGATTGCCCCTACGATTCCTTACTCTCATGTGGCTACAAACTGGGAAGCAAATCTAACCCTTTTAGGTGAGATCAGTGGCAAGCAAAAAAAAGCAGCACAAGAAATCACTGCGTACAAAGCCAATTTAGCAAAAGCGAAAGTTTCTTTACAACGTACTTTAAAAGATAAACAAGTATTGCTAGTTCGTATGCGTGAAGGATCTGTGTGTTTGTATGGCCCTGATTTGTACTTTAACCCTGTATTGTATAGCGATCTGGGGTTAGCTATTCCAGCAGAAGTTGCCGCTGCCAAATCACAAGAAGCGATCTCAATCGAACAATTTGCTCAAATGAATCCAGATGTGTTATTTATCCAGTTTTCAGAAGATGAAAATCCAGATGCTACCGGTGCGTTGGAAGATTTACAAAACAATCCGATTTTCCAAAGTATTCAAGCGGTAAAAGATGGCAATGTCTTTGTCAATGTAGTTGATCCGCTCGCTCAAGGTGGAACTGCTTATAGTAAAATTCAATTTCTTCAAGCTTTTGTTGATACGTTACAATCCAAATAAGAAAGTACTGAATCGAATATGTACAACAGCAACAAACTACCGGCAGTCATCTTTTGGACTGCACCGGTAGTAACTATTGGCATTATTGTGATCTCTGTTCTGTATGGAGCCAAAAACATCTCCTACCTTGACGTCTGGAACGCTATATTTCATTTTGATGCTGGCAATGTAGATCATCAGATTATACGCCATTCCAGATTACCTCGGGCGATAGGCGCTTTGCTAATTGGTGCTTTTCTCGCAATGTCTGGCGCAGTGATGCAAGGAATTACTCGTAATGATCTAGCTTCCCCTTCCCTACTTGGTGTATTGGATGGCTCTGTATTTGCGATTACATTATGTATGATCTTTGCGCCGTCTATACATGGAAGCAGTCTTATTCTCGTGTCTATGTTAGGTTCGGCTTTGGGGATGCTGTTGGTATTCGGCATGTCTTCGCTAATCCCGGGAGCGCAGTCACCGATTGTGCTGGCGATTCTAGGCACATTAACCGGAATGTTTTTAAATGGATTGGCTGATGCAATTGCGATGTATTTTCATGTATCTCAGCGGATTAGTTATTGGTACAATGCTCGCTTGTATCAGATTGATCCTGAATTGATTCAATTATCTATTCCATTTGCTATTGTAGGCTTTGTGATGATGTTGATCCTTGCACGCTCTATTTCTGCGTTATCTCTGGGTGAGGATATATCTACAGGCTTAGGACAACGGGTCAAACTTATCAAATTATCGGCTTTTATAGCAGTAGCTTTGTTATCCGGTATTTCTGTTGCTCTGGCGGGAAAGATTGCTTTTATCGGCTTGATCGTTCCTCATATTGCCAAAATGATCGGTGGAACAGATTATCGCCGTATTATTCCGTTATCTGGCGTTCTTGGCGGTCTATTTTTAGCTTGTTGCGATATTTTATCTCGCTTTGTCAATTATCCATTTGAGACTCCTATTGGTGTAATTACTGCTTTGTTCGGCGTTCCTTTTTTCCTTTACCTGATTCGCCGTAAAGGAGGACAACGACATGGATAACCATTCTCAAGCACGTTATATATCGACTATGAGTATTGGAATCATATTGATTTTGCTTATCGTGGGGATCGGTCTTACTTATGGTGAACTCAGACTGTCATGGATGGATATGATGTCTACATTGCTCCATAGATCGAATGATTCTTCTCACTATATTGTAATTTTTCAATTTCGCTTGCCTCGTATTGTATTGGGTTTGCTGATTGGAGCCACTCTGGGTATAGCAGGAGCTGTTGTACAAAGTCTGACTCGCAATCCATTAGCTGATCCGGGGATTCTAGGAATTAATGCAGGCGCAGGTATGTTTATTGTGTTGTTTATGTTTTTGATTCGTGATCAGATTGATATCACAGGAAATGTAGCTATTATGATGATGCCTTTATTTGGTATGATCGGTGGTTTGTTAGCTGCGTTGCTTATTTTTCTACTGGCAAAAGATCAGAATGGGCTTAATCCACAACGATTGATTCTGGTAGGAATCGCGATCACTACAGGATTCTCGGCTGTTACTTTGTATGCCTCACTCAAAATGAACCCGCAAGATTTTGAAAAAGCGGCATCCTGGTTATCTGGAAACTTTAATTCAGCGAACTGGCTATTTGTTCTTTCTATGCTTCCATGGATTATAGTGTTGCTTCCATGGTTGCTTTGTCAGACACGTCTGCTGGATGTGATGCGTTTAGGCGATCATACGTTGCTTAGTCTGGGAGTACCTTTGCGTAAAAAACGTAGTCAATTGATGTTTATCAGTGTAGGTCTTGTAGCTGCTGGTGTGGCTATATCGGGTAGTATTGGCTTTGTAGGATTAATAGCTCCTCATATGGCAACCCGGCTTGTAGGGCTTGCTCATCGGCGTGCTCTTCCACTCAGCGGTGTAATAGGTGCTTTGCTGGTACTGATTGCTGACTTTATCGGACGTACTTTATTTTCTCCGGCTCAATTGCCTGTAGGGATCGTTCTTTCTATTATAGGTGCACCTTATTTTGTATGGTTATTAAGTAGACGTCGCCAAGTCTAATGATCGTATAACATAGAACATCTGATATAACATCAGCTATCGAAAAGTCTATCGTGAAAGGAGAATATATGATGAAACGGACAGATCAATTAGATATATTAGGACGTAAATTAACGGTATATGTACCGCCTTCTTATCACCTGTCAGAACGTTGTTATCCAGTCGTTTATGTACAAGATGGATGTCAATTGATTACCCATTGTCAAAATTATCTTGAACGATTATTTCGAGAACAATGGTTACATGAAGTAATTCTGGTAGGCGTACATACGGATCGGCGTACTTATGACTATACTCCCTGGGCAGCTCCGGCTTTGAATCCTCAATTTCCTCCTTTTGGTGGACAAGCATCATCTTATATTGATGAATTGGCCGATCAGGTGAAGCCGCATATCGATCAACGTTATCGCACACTCACAGACCCTATCCATACAGGGATGATTGGTGGTTCTTTGGGCGGGTTAGTAAGCATGTTTGCCGCGTACTGGCGACCGGATGTATTTGGCTGTCTGGGTATGCTTTCTCCTTCTTGCTGGTATGAAGGCGTGATGGATTTTATTGAAGAACATCCTGCTCCGTTATCTACTCTCAAATTGTATGTATCGATAGGCAATCGTGAAGGATTATACAAACAAAATGCTCAACAACATATGGTCAAGCATGTATTGAATACTTGTGAATTGTGGCAAGCCAAAGGGTTTCCTACAGATCATCTTTTGCTAGATATTGAAGATGGCGGTACTCATGATCTGATGTTTATGACACAACATTTTATCAAAGCATTACAATTTCTTTTTGGTGCTACTTATACAGACTCTTCTAGTGCAAAGCCAGATCATCCAATATCGCAACGTTATGCTATTCCAGCGACAGATACATTTGTTATGCGTTCCAAGCAGACAGGGTTAGATTATCATATTTTTGTCTATGTACCGACCAAGCCAGCACCTGTTGAAGGATACTCTGTACTTTATACTGTAGATGGTAATGCTTACTTCGGGTCTATTGCCGAGGCGATGCGCTTACAGACTCGTCATCCACGCGGTCTACCTTCAGGCATAGTGGTAAGTATCGGTTATTTAACCGATGAACCTTTTGTATCTGAGCGACGTTTTCGTGATTTGACGATACCTGATATTCAATCAGGCTTACGACCGGATGGAACGTCATGGCCTTGTAATGGAGGAGCCGATGATTTGCTAGATTTTATAGCATCCGAATTAATGCCCGAGATTCACAATCGATATCCTGTTCATCCCCAACAACAAGGATTGTTCGGTCATTCATTAGGAGGATTTTTCACTTTATATACGTTGATTACACGTCCTACTCTATTTCAGACATATATCGCCGGAAGCCCTTCCTTCTGGTGGAAAAATCGTGTTCTTTTTGATCTATTACCTGCTCTGCAACAACGTCTTACGGATGAGAATCTCCAGATACAGCTTATGCTTGCTATTGGAACCAATGAGCATGAATCAATGCTTACTGATACCCGTTTATTTTATGAGCAAATAAAATCGTCTCAAAGTAAAAGTGTTATACGTGTAGAACATATCGAATTTGAAGGTGAAGGTCATATGTCGGTATTGCACTCAATCATTAGCCCGATGATCCGGTTTATGTTTGCGCAAGAAGGCGCTGAACTATGTATCTAGATCAAGATAGATATGTATCGCGATAATCATCACCTTTTCTATCAAACAGTTAAGTAAAAAGCTATACCATAGATAGTTTATCAGACACAACAAACAGACCTCCCACAGTAGAAGGTCTGTTTGTTGTGTCTGTCTACTATAACTATCTAATTGATATGGAATACGACATTTGAATCGTTATCGTTTAACGGTAGATCATTGTCGCTACATCATGCAAAGATTGTCTGGCTGCGATACTAATACCTGCCATTTGGAAAAATCCATGATTCACACCGAGATAACGACGACAATGTGCATTTACATCTGCTAGTAATAATTTGCGATAAAAAGCTTCATTTTCAAATAACAACGGATCAAATTCAGCCGTTAACATATAGGTTTCTGGAAGTCCGGTTAGATCTTCTGCATATAATGGGCTTACTTCTGGATGATCTAAAGGTAAATCGCCAAAATAAGCTTCATATCCACTAATCAGTACATCTCTAGTCACAATATAATCATTCCCATACTGTGCATACGTTGTGCTTGTCCCGCTGGCATCCAGCATAGGATAAATAAGAATCTGACGCTGTGGCAACCAATCGCCCTGCTCTTTTAACCGTAAGCATGTAACCAGAGCTAGATGTCCGCCTGCGCTGTCTCCTGCAATTGTGATGCGGTTGCGATCTCCACCCCATGCTGTTACATGTTCTCGAACAATCTGTACTGCACGTAGTGCATCATCATGTGCAGTTGGATATGTATATTCTGGTGCTAATCGATAATGCACAGCAATAACTAGAGCTTTACCTTCATAAGCCAATTGACGCATCTGCTGATCATGAGTCTCCAAGTCTCCGCTTACAAAGCATCCACCATGATAATAGATTAATACAGGTAAGTCAGACTGATCTACCGACTGATAAATACGTAGCGTCATATTATCCATCGTTACATCGCGAATAGAATAAAGCTCTACTTTGTCTCCTGCTAACGCTACTGTACTCAGATATCCTGCGCGACGTTCTTGTATACTTTGATGAAGAACAGACGGACGACCTGCTTCTACAAACTCTTCTACCAGTTGACGTATTCCTTTTTCCAAATGATCTAAATGTTCTACTTTATGCATCATAGTTTCTCTCCTGTCATTCGATATGATCGATATTTACACTGTATTGATACAAAGGGGCGCGTTGCCATTCAGAAGCATGACGATGCACGATGTTTAGAAAAGCATCCAAAGCAGGTGATTGCCATTTTTTTAAATGATAACTCAGTTGGGTATACACTTGTTGCTCACGATCATCCCAATCCAATCGTGCTAATTTGTGTTCTTGCAGTTCGCGTTCTACTGCGACAAGGGGTAAAAAAGAAATGCCCAATCCTGCCATTACGCATTGCTTGATAGCTTCTATACTCCAAAATTCCAGACTGGGATCAGGAAAAATTCCATGACTATTTAAATATTGTTCAAATAGTGTGCGATACGTACAACCGGATTCAGTATGCAAAATCGTCTCGGTACGCAAGTCTTCTGGAACAATAGTAGTTCGACCGACCAATGGGTGATCAATAGGTGCAATCATCGCCATCTTTTCATACACAAGTGTCTCGATATGCAATTCCCGATCTTCCATTTCTGGTTGCAAAAGAAACGCCATATCTAACGCTCCACTACGAATCATTTCTAACAATTCTGGACATGCTCCAGGTTTGAGAATAATTTTGACGGCTGGATAATGGGTGCGATATTCACGAATAATATTAGGCAATCGAAACGCAGCCAGTGATTCTGGAGCCCCTATAGTTAATGTACCCGACATTTCTGCATCCGAACGAATTGCGTCTTTGGCTAATGCGTGCATTTTAGATATTTCTTGTGCATACGGAAGTAAGCGACGACCTGCATCGGTCAGTAAAATCTTTTTGTTCATGCGATCAAATAGAGGTGTACCCAGCTCTGCTTCAAGCGCTTGAATCTGTGCAGTGATACTAGATTGTGCATAATCTAGGCGTTGGGCTGCACGTGTAAAGCTTCCTACTTCCACTACAACAAGAAAGGTAAATAAATGTCTGGATTCCATACTCAACTCTCCCATCGGTTTTTTAGATGGATTGCATTTGAAATTTCTGTTTTTCCGATAGCAATATTATCTGCTACTCTATAACAAATGACAAGGAAAGCAGGAAAATAAAATGACAACTTCACATTCATCGAATCTAAAACGGACGATCGGTTTACCACAAGCTGTCGCTCTATATATCGGAGCTGTTCTAGGATCAGGCGTTCTGCTTGGTCCTGGATTAGCAGCTCAAATGGCAGGGCCTGCTTCACTGATTGCATGGGGATTTATGACGTTATTGATATTGCCAATGGCTTTGGCGATGGGATTATTAGCTGCCAAATTCCCCAATGCAGGTGGAGTCTCTCATTTTGTACATCTCGCTTTTGGTTCGCGTGCAGGTGTTTTGGTCGGTTGGTTTTTCTTATTATCGATTCCTATCGGTGCACCGGTAGCCGCTCTTACCGGTGCAGGTTATATGACAGCAGCTATGGGGTGGAATGAAACGACTCGGATGGGAATAGCGATCGTGATGCTATTGGTGGGATTAATCACCAACTGGTTCGGCATGCAACTCGCTGGCAAAATTCAAATAGCTGTCGTTATTTCGATTATCGCTGTACTTACATTTGCTATTATCGCTGCTGCTCCTGAAATTCAAATGATTCATTTCACTCCATTTATGCCTCATGGTTGGACAAGTATCGGTCAAGCGGCTGCAATTTTGTTCTGGTGCTTTATTGGCTGGGAAGCAGTATCTCATCTGTCAGAAGAATTTAAAGATCCACGTCAAGCAGCTATTCGCGGTGTGGTGATCGCCGCGATTATCGTAGGTATTTTGTATTTTCTAACTGCACTGGCGACTGTAGGCACACAAAGTTATCTGTTAGGCGGATCGGATGCATCATTGGTCTGGATTATCAGTCGTCTGCTTGGTTCATGGGGTGCTGTATTAGCTGGAGTTACCGGTGTCTTTATTTGTACAGCTACTATTATTGTATATATAGGTGCTTCTTCTCGTGTTGCTTTTGCATTATCCAGACAACAGTATGCTCCTCAATGGATGAGTATATTATCTCCTACATACAATACACCTGTAGGTGGTATTCTTTTTTTAGGTGTTTGTTTTGGATTGATTATTGTTTTGTATGCTACTCATATCGTTTCATTGACTACATTGATTCAATTGCCGAATGCGACTTTCATTTTGACCTATCTTTGTGGATGTGCGGCAGGGATTCGTTTATTGCGTGAAAGTCGTTTTGGATTAATTATTAGCTGGATGTCTTTTATAGCTACCGCTATTATTTTTCCATTTACAGGTTGGGCTATTTTGTATCCGGTCGTGATCACTGTCTCGTTCGCAATCATTATGAAAGTACAATCTAGATATAGAAGAAATACTTTAACGATAGCAAACGAAAAGTTAAAATAATGTTGTTCCAGACAGAGATATCATTTACTTTATTATTTCATACACTTTTCACACATCTATTCCATCATTCTCACATAACCTCTTGATAAGATGAATTTACATTCTAAGAAGAGGTGATTCCAATGAAAAAATGGACAAAAAATGCAGCAGTATTATTAACAACAATCAGTGTGCTAGGAGGAGCAACAAGCGCTTTTGCAGCGACGCCAACTACAACGACTCCAGCAACTCAAAAAACGACTATACCTGTAACAACAACTCATAAAACAACAGCAACTCCTGCTAAAAAAGTAACAATGCCTACAAAATCAACTGCTAAAACAGCAAAAATAGTCACAGCCAAACACAGAGCAACGAAAGCGAAACACAAAGCTACGAAAGCCGCTCATAAAGCAAAACACAAAGCTACAAAAGCAAAACATAAAGCAACCAAAGCGGCTCATAAAAAAGCAACAGCTCACAAAACAGCAGGTACTACACATAAAGTCGTGACGACTACTCCAAAACACAAAGCAGCTCGTCATGTATCTAAATCAGTAGCAACCAAACATCATGCTACAAAAACGACGCACAAAAAAGCTACTGCTCATAAAAAAGCAGGTACTACACACAAAGTGGTAACAACTGCTCCAAAACACAAAGCAGCTCGTCACGTAGCTAAACCAGTCGTTGCCAAACACAATGTTAAAAAAGCAACTGCTACTAAAGCAACGACTCACAAAAAAGCAAATACTACACACAAAGTAGTGACTAAAGCTCCAAAACACAAAGCAGCTCGTCATGTAACTAAACCAGTCGTTGCTAAACACAACGCTAAAAAAGTGACTTACAAAAAAGTAGCTCATCCAAAAGTGGTTGCTCACAAAGCAACAACTACAAAATCAACTGCTACCAAAGCACCCGTAACTAAAGCAACAACACCTGCAAAAACAACAACACACAAATAAAAGGATCATGTAAATACATCAAATTCCTTTTAGCTAGACATGTAAACTTGCTAAGTTATGACTAAAACTCACTCTTAAAGACGGGACTGCCTAGCAGGTTCCTGTCTTTTTGCTTTAGGCAAACTTTGATATTGGTGACCCTGCTCTGCTACATTAAGATTAGAACGTTTATATCTCTGGAACGATAAGGAGTTACCGCCATGACCAAACTATTTGTAGTTGATGATGATCCGTCTATTTTGCAATTAATTTCTGAGTATTTACGCAAAGAACAGTATGAAGTAGTTTCTTTTGCTCACGGGCAACAATTGGTTGAACAAGTACAACATGAACATCCCGATTGTTTAATTTTAGATATTATGATGCCTGGTATAGATGGGCTTACTTTATTAACGGAACTTCGTACATTTACAGGTATTCCTATTATTATGATCTCAGCGCGTGGTGAAGAAGTTGATCGGATCAACGGTTTGGAATTGGGTTGTAATGACTTTTTGAGTAAACCTTTTAATCCTCGCGAATTGGTGGCGCGTGTAAAAGCGATGCTTCGCTTAATCGACACCGGCAAACGTGCAAGCAACCCGATTAGCGTGTCTACTGTTGCAGATACGACAACACCACCTGTGACTGAAACTTCCACCTCTTATGTCTATGCAGGTAATTTATCGATCTCAGAAGAATTTCGGCAAGTGTTAATCCAGAATAACGAGTTGTATTTTACTTCACGTGAATTTGAATTGCTATTATTTTTGGCGACTCATCTACAGCGTCCATTCAGTAGAGAACAATTGATTCAACAAGTGTGGAATTATGATTTTTTTGGAGAATTACGAGTCGTGGATGATCTGGTCAAACGGATTCGCAAAAAATTAGTTCAATATCAGTCAACGCTAACGATAGATACCGTATGGGGATTCGGCTACAAAGCCGCTGTACATGAATAATGAAAACGATTCGTGGCAAAATGTTGCTGTCACTTTGTGTAGGTATGTTGATGACGGTAGGAATTACCGTCTTTTTCTTTGTACAATTAATGGATGATATTTTACTCAATCAAGTCAAACAGCAATTATCTGCTCAGACGATCAAAGCAGCGCATATTTTGAAAGATCAAGATATTGATGGGCTTGATAGTACAGACTTTCGCTTTTTTATCAAAGATATTTTGTTTTATGCTGATTATTTTGTACTCGATAAAAACAATAAAATTATCACTTCCAGCAATACGCAAAACAATGGTAAAATCCTCAAAAACTTTTCCAGTAATCATCAAGGATATATGCAGTTAAATGGCAGTAAAGTGTTATACAGTGAAGCTCAACTCAATCATCAACCCTTTCGTGTGATTCTATATTCTCCATTATCATCGGTACGTGCTCTCTATATTCCTTTGCTACGAACCACTTTATTATCGATTGGTGCTAGCTTTATCGTTATTTTGTTTATTGCTTTTTTTGCTGTATGGCGTATGGTACAACCACTCAATCGGTTAAAAGAAGCAGTCAGTCGGTATGAACCTCATTTACAGCCTAATGAACACTTTTTACAAGCAGATCATACCGAAATTGGAGAATTGATCAGTACCTTTCAATTAATGGCAGACCGATTACAGCGACAACATCAATACCAGATTGAATTTTTGCAAAATGTATCCCATGAATTGAAAACACCGCTGATGTCGATTCAAGGGTATGTCTATGCGATCCAAGATCAGGTTGTTACGACCGATCAAGGATTAGAGATTATTACCACTCAATCGAAACGCTTGATTCATATGGTTGAAAAATTACTGCAATTGTCCAGACTCGAAAGTGTAGATGAAGTCTGGCAACAGACCACTATCGATCTCAAAACGATGGCAGAAGAAGCGATTCATTTACTACAACCGGCGGCACAACAACGCCATATTCAGCTACAAGTTATCGGCCCTTCACTGGTTATAGCGATTGCGGCGGAACAAGTTTTTCAAATTTTGCTGAATTTGCTTCAAAATGCTGTTCGTCATACTGCTACACGGGTAAAGTTGATTATCGAACCAACTTCAGATCAGCAATCATGGTGTATTCATATCGACGATGATGGTGAAGGACTATCAGAGGAAGAACAGCAACAGATTTTCCAGCGCTTTTATACAGGTAAAAGTGGAGTCACCGGGCTAGGACTTGCGATCTGTCAACAAATTGCATCTCATTTGCAGGCAGAGCTTCTATGTACTTCTTCCCCGCTTGGAGGAGCTAGATTTACTTTCATCTTACCCAAAATAACAGAATTAACAAATACGGGTGCAAGATCACTATCTCCATGATATAGTGAAGGGGTTAATTACAGGAGGCTCATAGCTTATGCAAAAGAAAAATTCCCGTTCTCAGTCATCTTCAAATCGTTCCAAACCAACAAAATCAGGTCATAAAAGTAAACCAGGCACTAACTCATCCAGAGCGAAAAGCAGTTCATCTCGCAATGGTTCCTATCGTGGCAAGCCACTTCCACCTACGGTCTATACAGTGAAAGAAGCAACAGAACTTCTTCCTTTTTTGCTGGATCATCTTACACACATCAGCCGTAACTCGGTAAAATCGATATTGGCGCGTGGTCAGGTCATTATTAATGAAAAAACCGTTACAGCGTACAATCATATGCTTCGTCCCGGTCAAGAAGTAATGGTTCACAAAGAACCACCGGTTGCCGCACCTGCTATGGTCGGTTTGTCGATTATGTTTGAAGATGAGCATTTGATCGTGATTCACAAAGATGCTGGACTACTATCGATCGCATCGGATAAAGAAAAAGATATCACCGCTTATCGTCAGCTTACCGAGCATGTACGTGCGACTGATCCTGAACAACGTATCTTTGTAGTTCACCGCTTAGATCGAGACACATCCGGTGTAATGATGTTCGCCAAATCTCATGAAGTTCAACAACAATTGCAAACTACATGGCGCGAAAGTGTAGAAGAACGCACCTATGTCGCTCTGGTTGAAGGCGAAGTGAAAAAGCCTGAAGGAACGATCTCTTCATGGCTTAAAGAAAGCAAAACGCTTAAAATGTTCTCCAACGCTCATGATAATGGTGGACAACATGCTATTACTCATTTCAAACGATTGCAAAAAACACGCGAATATTCTTTATTAGAAGTTCGTTTAGAAACAGGACGCAAAAATCAGATTCGTGTTCATATGGAAGATCTAGGACATCCTATCGTTGGTGATAAAAAGTATGGTGCTCGTGCTCAAGGGGTCGGTCGACTTGGTCTACATGCACGCGTCCTCTCCTTTATTCATCCGGTTACCGGAGAAACCATGCGCTTTGAAACGGATATTCCGAAAAGCTTCAAACATCCTTTTAAAGATGTGCCTGAATCTAACTAAGTGATCATGTATGCTGTTACGAAAACAGGTGCTAGACTGCACCTGTTTTTTGATGCTTATCTCTTTTTACGTATGTTATAATCACCACTACTCATTATTTACAGGAGGCTATTATGCTTAATTTTGAACAAAAGCTTGAACTGCTACAATCATATCCACAACTGCAACGCAAAGATGTTTCTCTAGGTCGTGTGAATTTTCATTATGAGGACAGTGCCTATGAGAAAAAGATTGTCGCTTTCCATATTCATCCGAATGGTAATGGTTATATCTATGCTGGATTATTGCATAACTATGAGACCGATGATAAAGGATTTGTCAATATCCGCGACTATTCTGAAGAACAATTACGCACTCTACTTGATGAGACAATCCAAGCTATGTCATACAATCACAAAGCTGTAGAGTCGAAAGAGCAAGCAGCAGCTAAAGCTTCTTTCAAATTAGCCACTACCACTTCTACAGGTGGTACATGGATTGATGAAGATGGACATATTTTAACTTTGAAATATGAAGATGAGATGTGGTGTGTTTATTCCGGTCTTAATCTAGATATGGCTTTTGAATCTCGTAGCGAAGCTGGTGACTATCTCAAAGAAGAAGGATTCAAACCCCAGACTCAAGCTTGATTGTTAACGATTTATTTTAGAGTTGCCAAAAGGTTGTTGAATAGATATATTCAGTCATAATAACTGAAATATTCAACAATCTTTATTTATATTAAAGGAGCTGGATTGTATGGTACGTATTGGAGTCATCGGAGATTATAGTTCAGAAGTCAAAGCACATATCGCTATTCCGCAAGCTTTGCAATTAGTAGCAAATGATCTAGAAGTGACGGTAGATATCGAATGGATTCCCACACCACAACTTGAATCTAATGTTACAGAACAACTGAAATCTTTTGATGGTCTATGGGCAGCTCCTGCAACTCCTTATGTTAGTATGGATGGCGCACTGGCAGGTATTCGTTATGCCAGAGAACATCAGGTTCCTTTTCTAGGTACTTGTGGTGGTTATCAGCATATGCTGATTGAATTCGCCCGTCACGTGATTGGACTAACTGACGCTGAACATGCTGAATCTAGCCCGGATGCTTCGACACTCATTGTCACTCCTTTGTCTTGTTCGATGAATGAACAAACTCATCAATTTGTACTCGTTCCAGCATCCAGAATTGCTCGAATTTATAATGCAACCGAAATTCAAGAACAATATGGTATTTGCAACTATGGATTGAATCCAGCATTCCGCCCTCTTTTTGCACAGCATGGTCTACATATTAGCGCTACCGATTTGAATGGTGAAGCACGAATCGCTGAACTGGAAGATCACCCTTTTTATATTGGAACGTTGTTCCAGCCCGAACGATCTGCTTTCCAATCGATTGTTCATCCTCTTATTCGAGAGTTGGTACGAACGGCTAGTGTCTCTGCTTAAAAAAGAATAAGGTTTGAAATTCAAAAAGATCATCTGCTCTATAGTTACAGAGCAGATGATTTTTTTTTATGGAATCTATATGGTATTAATCACGCAACTTAAATTTACTGAGATCGTCTTCTAATTGTCTCGACATTGCACTTAGTGATTCAGCAGAAGCATTAATCTCTTCCATAGAAGCCAGTTGTTGCTCGGTTGCCGCAGCCATCGTCTCTGCTTCATCAGATGTCCGTACAGACACTTCAGATACTTCTACAATAGAAGCAGTGACTTCTTCCATTCCTGCGGATATTTCTTCTGATGTTGCTGATACTTCTTGAATCTGAGCGCTAACTAACTGTGTAGCACTTAAAATTTCATTCAGTGTATGGTGAGCTTGTTGAATCGCTTGAATACCACTTTCTGTTTCAGTATGCGTCTGTTCCATAGAAAGAACCGCTTTTTGAACCAATTGTTCGATATCTTCAACCAGACGAGAAATCAAACTAACAGATGATTTGGTCTGTTCTGCTAATTTACCAACTTCACCAGCTACAACAGCGAATCCACGTCCATGCTCCCCTGCACGAGCCGCTTCAATATTTGCATTCAGTGACAACAATTGAGTCTGAGCAGCTATATTCATAATGGTAGTAACAATCTGTCCAATTTCTTTAGAATGCTCTGCTAAGACTTTGACTGTATCACCGGATTGATGAACTGAATAACGAATACTTTCCATTTGGTTGACAGCAGATACTAATTGTTGATCGCCAAATTGAGCACGTCCTGTAGCTTGAATAGAAGATTCAGCAACTTCTGATGCCGATTCCGCAATCCGAGCGATTCCAACTGACATTTCGTTCATTGCATTCGAGGTTTCTTCGGTTGCTTTTTTCTGACTATCGGTTCCTGAAGACACGCTTTGAATAGCCTCCGCGATTTGTTGCATCGCTTGAGTAGATTCATTGGAGACATCTTTAAGTTGGACAGAAGCCGCTGAGGATTGCGCAGCAATATCCTGATTACGACGTAATAATAGATTCAATTCTTGGATTGTCTGATTAAAAGCATCCCCCACCTGACGAAGCTCGTCTTGAGTAGTAAGATCAATATGCTGAGATAAATCACCTGATGCCATTGCAGTAGCCCCTTCACGTAAACGCTGTACAGCTTCACGAACACTTCGGTAAAAAGCAGGATAAAACAAAGTCACTAATAATAAAGCAAGTACAGTAATTGCGATAACAATATTTCTTGATTCATGTAAACGTTGGATTCGTTGTTGCAACAATTCATTCAACTCATTAGATATACTATTCGTAAAGGTATGTGTAGCATCTATGGTCTTAGTTGCATCATCATAAAATGCATTTGCTGTTGTAGAGAACGTTTTATCTGTGACAAGATCATTATTTACAGTTACTAGGAATTGATCTAATGTTGCAAGTGTTGTTTTGCCTTGTGCACCTAAAATACTTTCTAATTGACTGTTATTTTTATACGCTGTGTCCAGAGAATCCGCAATGCCGTCACGAAGAGCTTGCATTTGACCTTTTTCTAATAAAATATCAATCAATTCAGTTTCTGTTATTTTTTTATTTTGTAAAATGTTCAAACCTTCGCCACGAAGTTGAGCATTTTTTTCCATAATCTGAGTTAATCGATTCACGAAAATATCCATTAAATAATAAGAATCAATCTCTGTATCTAGCGACATGCCTGAATCATCTGCTGTAATCAGTACAAAATTATTCATTTTATTAATAATAGCGGTATGACGATTAAAGCTGTCTACATTATTTAATGAGAATTGTTCTGTTTGTAGAGTCTTCCAATCGGCTTGGATCGTTTGCCATTGCTTGCTAGAATCAGCAAATCCATTTTGAGCCACAACTTGATTGATCGTTTGAATTTGTGTATCGATTTCTTTTTCAGTCGTTTCGATATCTGATTTCACATTTGTTGATCCATTTGTATACCTGCTATATAATGCGCGATGTTCTTGAACTTTCAAAAAAAGAGGAATAATACTATTAATCGAAGTGATCCCTTTTTGCTCTTGATAAGTAATATCAATTTTTTCTTGATGTGTGTTAAACCAAATCACAAATAGCATAATAATCGGAATGCAGAACAAAAAACTAATCAGTATAAATTTTTGTGCATAATTCAGTCTAGATATTAATTTGGTAAAAGGTAACAGAATCTTAGTTGTCATTGACATTTTCCACCTTCATACGACATTTTTTTCATTAAATCTACTATTTTATCGGACACTTTACACTGTTAAGTAATAGAAAAAACAAAAATGGTTTTCTATTATTATGTTTAGATATACGTTTTGAAGCTTACCGCGAAAGTAATCATGATCTCAAAAGCCAAAAATGTAACTACAAGCTCAATCTATAATGTCAAAACAAAATCACCCGCTCTGAAAATACAGAGCAGATGAGCTTATTTGAGAAATGATATTTATATTAATTGCGCAACTTGAACTTACTGAGATCCTCTTGCAGTTGTGCAGACATATCACTTAATGATTCTGCGGAAGTATTAATCTCTTCCATAGAAGCGAGTTGTTGCTCTGTTGCCGCAGCCATCGTCTCTGCTTCACCTGATGTTTTGGCAGATACATCAGCAACTTCAATTATAGAGGCGGTCACTTGTTCCATGCCTGCTGATATTTCTTCAGAAGTAGCAGAAACTTCTTGAATCTGAGCACTTACCACTTGAGTTGATGCCAAAATATCTTTTAACGTCTGATGTGCTTGTTGAACAGCTTGAATACCTTGCATCGTTTCTTGATCTGTCAGTTCAATAGAAGCAACTGTTTGTGATACCAGTTCGGTAATATCACGAACTAGATTAGAAATCAGTTCTACTGAAGACTTCGTTTGTTCTGCTAACTTACCTACTTCTTCAGCTACTACACTAAATCCTCGACCATGTTCACCTGCACGCGCGGCTTCGATATTTGCATTTAATGATAGTAATTGGGTCTGCGAAGCAATTCCCATAATCACACTAACAATCTGTCCAATTTCATTAGAATGTTCAGATAAGGTACGGACTTTGTGACCTGAGCCATCCACTGACTGACGAATACTTTCCATTTGTGCTACAGCAGTAACCAATTTTTGATCTCCTACATAGACCAGTTCAGTTGCCTGAATCGAAGATTCTGCTACCCCTGATGCCGCTTCTGCAATCCGTGTAATGCCAATCGACATTTCGTTTACAGCGTTAGCAGTCTCATTCATTGATTTCTTCTGTCCTTTATTTCCTTCAGACACGCTTTGAATAGCATCTGCAATTTGCCCCATTGCTAATGTAGATTCGGTCGACACGATTTTCAAGTGAGCAGAAGCTTTTGCAGATTGATCAGATACTTGTTGATTACGATGTAACAACTCATTTAGAGCAATCATCGTTTGGTTAAAAGCATCTCCAACTTGTTTCAGTTCGTCCCGAGTATGCAGTACAATCGTTTGCGACAGATCGCCTTGTGCCATAGCATCTGCACCATCTTGTAAGCTTCTGACCGATTGCAATACATTACGATAAAAGGTGATATAAAATAGTGCCACAAGTAAAAGTATAAATAAGATAATGCCCAAAATCAGATTGCGCATATACGTTAATTCTTGTACACGATTAGCAATCAGAACATCTAATTCATTAGAAATAGATTCAGAAAACTGTTGTAATGATTGAATCGTCGTTGTACCTGCCGCAAAATAATCTTCTGCAGAACCTGTTAAGCTTTCATCATTAATAATTTGATTGGTTACTATATCTACAAACTTATTCATTTGATCGATATTTTCATTTCCTTTTTCAGCAAATAGCTGTTTGAGCTCCGGGTTATTTTCATAAGCTGTGTTTAAAGAATTGGTAATATCTTCAATCGTTAATTTCATTTCACCTGTATTTTCTGTGATTTTGACAACTGTATCATGATTATTTTGTTTGCTAATTAGCAGTGCTGTTCCTCTTCCGCGCATCTGTGCTACCATATCTGATGTTTGAGCCAATTGCTTGGTAAAAATACCAGCTAGTGAAGTGGAATCAATATCGCTATCTAGAGATAAGCCGGATTCATTCGAACTTTTTGTAATAAAATTCATCATTTCTTTAATCAGTACACTATGGCGAGTAAAACTATCTTCTGCATTTAATGAAGATTGTTCTTTTTGTAATGTATCCCAATCTGTTTGAATACCTTCCCAGATTTTAATTGATCCAGGTAGCTGTTGCGATTCGATAATAGGATCGATTTTTTTTATTTCTGCGCTAATATCTTTTTCCGTCTGAATCAATTGCGATTGAGCATTGGTATCTCCTGATACATAGTTACCATAAAAAGCACGATGATTCTGCATCAATAAAATAAGAGGGAAAATACTATCAATATTAACAATTCCTTTTCGTTCTGAAGATGACATTTGAATTTTATCTTGTTGATCTTCAAACCAAATACTGGTTAATAAGACTAAAGGCAACGCACATAATACACTAATTAATATAAATTTCTGTGCATATTTGAGTTTAGAGATCACAAACGTAAATGGGTACAACAATTTATCCCCCACGACAATAACCGCCTTTTTTCGACTTTTTATAGTTCTTATTACTTATCGTCACTATAGTTTATTAACTTAATAGATAGCGCAAAATTTTTTTGTCCAATATAAAATTTCATGAAATTAAATATATTCTATTTTAAAAAAAGCCTTTACGTACAAGTTGATATTTTACATTTATAGCTATGGATATTAAGCAATGCATCTGTTAACATTGAATCGTATGTAACGACCATATTCAGCATTCGATTCGGCATTTTATCATGCTAATACGCACAGCTTATTAACTGAATGTTTTTGAATAAGTCAATGGGGTATATGAATAGTATTTGCTATTACTAAGTGCTCGGCACTTTAAATATACAACTGTCCGATCCATACTATGTATAGAGGCACCACACCATGGATATCGATATCGACAACAATAGGGGGAATACAGATGGGATTGACACCACAACAGCGTATTCAGCTTCATAATTTTAACAACTTAACAAAATCTTTGAGTTTCAATATGTACGATATTTGCTATACACGCACAAAAGAAGAGCGTGAAGCGTATCTTGCTTATATTGATGAACAATACAATGCAGATCGTCTAGGTAAAATCTTAACGAATGTATGTGATATTATTGGAGCTCATGTGCTGAATGTGGCGAAGCAAGATTATATTCCACAAGGTGCAAGTGTAACGATGTTGATCTCTGAAGGTCCGGTAGAGACAGCACCTAATGCTTCTTTTGAAGAATCGCCTGGTCCATTGCCAGAGCATGTGTTGATGCATCTGGATAAAAGTCATATTACCGTGCATACGTATCCTGAATACCATCCTGATGAAGGTATCAGTACGTTTCGTGCGGATGTTGATGTGTCTACTTGTGGCGAGATTTCACCACTTAAAGCACTCAACTTCCTTATTCACTCTTTCGATACGGATATTATGACAATGGATTATCGGGTACGTGGATTTACTCGTGATATTCAGGGACATAAACTATTTATCGATCATGATATCAGCTCAATTCAGAATTATATTCCTTCTGAAATCAAAGATACCTACGATATGATTGATGTGAACGTATATCAAGAAAATATTTTCCATACCAAATGTAAATTAAAAAAATTCGATCTGGATAATTATCTATTTGGCTACACCAAAGAAACATTGACCGAAGAAGATCAAGATCAAATTACGCAACGTCTCAAAATGGAAATGGACGAAATCTATTACGCCAAAAATATGAATACCGATCGGTCGCTATGAGTGAAACTATTTTAAAAAATATTCAGCGACATCAAGAAGATTGGGACGCACAATTTTATGCTCCTATCTTCGGTCAGGATATGAACGTCTATGTTCGCGATCTAGCAATTTCTACGCAAGCTGTAGAAAAAGTCGTGCAAGCATTCAATCATTTAGATAAGGATATTCTTGCTAAGTTATTTCAATTCTCATGGGATTATTGTAAAAGCTTTTGCGATTATGTCGGTGATCAAGAGTGCCCTTCTATTCAACAACCGGAAGAGATTTTGCAGTATATCGAACCTGTAGATCTGACGATAGAGATTGATCCAGAACGAACAGAGACGATTATTCGTATAGAGCTCAATTGTGATTGGGAAGTAGAACACGGATTAGAATGGTTGATTCGAGATCAGCAGATTTTGTATGTAGGTAGTTGCGAATTTCCTGATGCATGGCAAGAACTATCATACTATCAGGACTACAGTCTTAATTTTGCCTTTGGTAATAACTACGATAATCTTTAACAAAAAAAGCTCCAAACCTTTTCACTATGCTCGATCGTGAATGGTTTGGAGCTTTTTTTGTTGTACAATGATTCTGACTTCTATGCATGATCAGTAGCGATACGTTGTCGAACTTGTGTTAAGCATTTTTGTTTTAACGTAGTCACTTTGTTCATCAAAGTATCTGCACGCTGTTGATCATAGCGGTGCTGCTCTTCATCTTGAAGAGTCACCAGATTGATCTGTACTGTTAGCAGTAAAGATTGCGCCGAAGCTTCAAACAAAATGATACTGATTCCGATATCCGACAAAACAGTTCGATTGCATATTTCAATCAGTGGTGAAGCGCTATATAGACCATACAGACAACACTCCATTAATTGTAGTGGAATATCAATCGATTGGATTTTCATCGTCTGTAGCGTCTGCTTACGTTCTTGCTTCTCTTTGTCTGTGCGATGTGGAAGCCGTAAAGCTTCAATATATTGTCCAAATGATTCCATATCTTTATTCATCAAGTGCTCACAAGCACTTCTGATCTTGTCCATATCTTGTAACGCTTGATTCACTTCAACCTGTACTTCTTCATATTCTTCGCCCTGAGAAAAGTGAGCGGTCATTGAAGTCATCGCCGCACCAAGCGCGGCTACAATCGCAGATACGCTCCCTCCACCCGGTGTCGGCTCTGCTTCTCCTAACTGCTTCATCACTTCACGCAAAGATTGATCCCAAGATACTGTGTTGACTTCTTTATTCACCTGTACGCCCTCCTGATAAAATCATCTTATGATGTATTTTACCCTGTTTGGCGACGATTCATTTGCCATTCCAAAAAAGCTTTGGTTATTAACGTTAATACCGCTAGAAATACCAACAACGATGATGCTGCAAATGAAGCGGAAAATTGATATTCATTGTACAAAATTTCGATATGCAGTGGTAATGTATTCGTTTCGCCACGAATATGACCGGATACTACCGATACAGCTCCAAATTCGCCCATAGCGCGTGCATTACACAAAATAATGCCATACAGTAATCCCCATTTGATATTAGGCACAGTCACCCGCCAGAAGATTTGCCAGCCTTTCGCTCCAAGACTTGCGGCGGCTTCTTCTTCCTGTACGCCTTGTGCTTGCATAAGTGGAATCAATTCACGCGCGACAAAAGGAACAGTAACAAATACAGTCGCTAGTACAATCCCCGGCAAAGCAAATACAATCTGAATATTATGCTCATCTAACCAGGGACCCAGATACCCTTGAGCACCAAATAACAAAATATAGACTAACCCTGCAATGACAGGCGATACAGCAAAAGGCAAATCAATTAAAGTGATCAGTGCATTTTTACCACGAAAACGAAATTTGCTAATTGCCCATGCCGCCGCTATACCAAAAATAGTATTCAGAGGTACAGCAATCAAAGCGACTACCAATGTTAAACGTAGCGCTGATAAAGCATCTGAATCTGTAATAGAAGCTTCGTATACACTCCAGCCTTTTTTGAACGCTTCGATAAAAATACAGACCAGCGGCAACACCACAATCAATCCTAGAAATAATAGTGCAATACTGATCAATACCCAGCGCACCACACCTGATTCATTGATATGACGGGGACGATCAGAAGATGCTTCCGAAAGATGTGCAGTAACAGCGCCTGCCATAGATTGATCTCCTTTCTTGGCAATTTATCCGCCTTCAATCGTGCGACGATTTAAGCGCCATTGCATAAAATTGATTAACAATAACAATAAAAACGAAATAATCAACATTACCAGTGCAATCGCTGTAGCTCCTGCATAATCATACTGTTCTAACTTGGTCATAATCAGCAATGGAGCAATCTCTGTTTTGAGTGGCATATTACCGGAAATAAATACAACCGATCCGTATTCTCCTATTCCACGAGCAAATGCCAGTGCAAACCCTGTTAACAAAGCAGGCATTAATTGCGGTAATATCACTTGATAAAAAGTACGCCAGCGATAAGCACCTAACATCACAGCGGCTTCTTCTGTTTCTTGATTCAAATCTTGTAATACCGGCTGAACCGTACGAACCACAAAAGGAATACCGATAAAGATCAGCGCGATCGTTATACCAAGTGGAGTATATGCAATCTTCCAACCGAGCGGAGTAAATAGCTGACCTATCCAGCCATTAGGTGCATAGATAGTGGTTAATGCAATTCCAGCTACTGCTGTTGGTAAAGCAAAAGGAAGATCAATTAAACTATCGATCACTTTTTTACCAGGAAAACGATAACGGACGAGCACCCATGATAATAGCAAACCAAATACTAAATTGACTGCCGCCGCGCAAAAAGCAGTGCCAAAGCTAATCCGATAAGATGCTAATACTCGTGGATCAAGAATCGTATGCCAGAACTGAGCCCAACTGAGTTCAGTCGTTTTGATAAAAATACTAGCTAGCGGAATCAATACAATTAGACTTAGATAAGCAATCGTGAACCCCATCGACAATCCGAATCCTGGCAAAATATTACGTGCTTTGGATGGACGTAGCTTGGTCGTATGAACAGGTTGGGTACTCATTAAGAACCCGGTGTATAAATCTGATCGAATAATCCGCCATCACTGAAATGTTTCTGTTGTGCTTCTCTCCATCCTCCGAAATCTTTATCTATCGTTAACAACTTCATTTCTTTAAACGTATCTTTGTATTTAGCAGCAATTGTTTTGTTGATCGGACGGTAGTAATTTTTGGCTGCTATTTCTTGCCCTTCATCTGAATAGAGATACTCTAGATAGGCTTTGGCAACATCCTGTGTGCCATGTTGCTCGGCTACTTTATCTACGACTGCAACCGGTGGTTCAGCTAGAATACTGATCGATGGATACACAATTTCAAATTGATCAGGCCCTAACTCATTGATCGACAGAAACGCTTCATTTTCCCATGCTAACAATACATCGCCTAGTCCTTTTTCTACAAAAGTTGTTGTTGCTCCTCTAGCTCCAGTATCGAGAACAGGGACATGCTTGAACAATTCTGCTAAATACGCTTTGGCTTTTTCTTCGTCATTGTTATTTTGTTGTAGTGCATAACCATAAGCGGCAAGATAATTCCAGCGTGCTCCACCTGATGTTTTGGGATTCGGTGTAATGACCTGTACATCGTCTTTGATCAGATCATTCCAGTCTTTTATATTTTTGGGGTTTCCTTTGCGTACAAGAAATACAATTGTGGATGTATACGGAGAACTGTTATGTTCAAATTTGGACTGCCAATCTTCAGCAAGTAATCCTTTATCTGCGATTGCATCAATATCATAACCAAGTGCTAAAGTAACAACATCGGCTTTGAGACCATCAATTACAGAACGTGCTTGCTTACCTGAACCGCCATGAGATTGTTTGATAGTTACATCTTGACCGGATTTATCTTTCCAGTATTTTTGAAAAGCGGTATTGTACTCTTCATACAATTCTCGGGTTGGATCATAAGATACATTCAATAGTTCAACAGCATCTTTATTAGAACCAGTACTTCCTGAACCGTTGTTAGTAGCACTACTGCTTCCACCACATGCTGTAAGCACCATCACCAAAACCAAAAATGTACTTAATACAGACCATAATTTGTAGCTTCCCTTTTGATTGTCTCTCAATCTCAACACCCCATCGTTTTGATTTTCGGTTTAATTTTAATAATTCCTACCTGTTTACTTAGTTATGTAGAAACTTTATCAAGCTTTGTACAGACAATCAATATGACTTTTTATATTTTTGGTTAAAACTGGATAGAAGTTTGTAGCATTTAGAACGTTCAGATAAAGAACCTCTATATTACCTTCACAATCAATCTCTTTTCTTTTACAAACTTGCTTTGTCATATCAAGGGTGACTCGGGTATAATATTGTATATTGAATACATGTATCCGTACATATTTCGGGGTACCCATATATGACGAATAGAGAGGACGATTCCATGATCCGGTTTGGTATTATAGGCACTAATTTTATAACAGAGCGATTTATTGATGCTGCCCAACGTAATGATGATTTGCAGATTACTTCACTGTACTCACGCACGCTTGAACGTGCAGAACAATTTGGTGGCAAACATAATATTCCACATACTTTTACCGATATTGCAGAAATGTTAGAAAGCGGACAAGTAGACGCTGTCTATATTGCTAGCCCTAACTCTTTTCATGCCGAGCAAGCGATTCTATGTATGAATCATGGTAAGCATGTACTATGTGAAAAGCCACTTGCTTCTAACGTCACAGAAGTTCAAGCTATGATCGAAGCCGCCAAGAAAAACAACGTTACTTTGATGGAAGCGATGAAATCAACGATGATGCCGAATCATATTGCCATTCATGATAATTTGTATCGGATCGGACAAGTACGTCGTTATTTTGCTAATTACGGACAATATTCTTCTCGTTATGATGCTTACAAAGAAGGCAATATCCAAAATGCGTTTAAACCTGAATTCTCTAATGGAGCTTTGATGGATCTCGGGGTTTATTGTCTGTATCCGCTTGCAGTGATGTTCGGTCGTCCGAATGAAGTGAAAGCAACAGGTGTAATGTTAGAATCCGGTGTCGATGGAGAAGGCAGTATTATTTTGTCTTACGATGAAATGGATGCTGTTGTGATGTACTCCAAAATTACAGACTCTTCTCTTCCTTCTGAAATTCAAGGCGAGTTAGGTAGTGTGCGTATAGACAAAATCAGTGAACCGCAACAGATTACGATTACGTATCGCGGAGGATATGAAGAAGAGATCAATGTGAGTCAATCCGAACCACCAATGTATTATGAGATTCGTGAATTTTTGAATCTAATTATCGAAGGCAGACCACAATCGTCAATCAATTCATGGGAACATTCGCTAATCACTTTTGAAATTATGGATGAAGCCCGCCGTCAATTAGGTCTGGTCTTCCCTGCTGATTCTAATGAATCGTGAACTGTCAACAACATAAGCGCTTACGCTATTCTGCATAAAAGGAGTGTCTATTACCTTTGAGTATTGGTATATATCATGCTAGTCATCCTTTGCAGTTACTTCCTTCTGCACGCATAGAAGCAATGGTCGATGCGGCAATAGAGCTTCAAGTACAGATTCTTTTTTTCGATGAACAAGGGCTTGATCTCAAAAACAAACAGGTTACTGCTTCGGTTCCAAATCCTGATCATAGAGGTCAATGGATCATCCAGACACTTCCTTTACCAGATATCGTGATTAACGAAATGGGCAAGTTACCTAAAGAGCGATCTTCGGTAGAACAAAAGTTAAATCGGATGGTCACGTTCACCTCCCATCCGATTCATGGCAAATTGCGTATGCAACAATATTTGAGTCAATCGGAATCTCTGGCTCAACTGGTGATTCCTACACAGCAATGTCGTAATATACACAGTCTGCAAGAGTACTTATCACATTATCGTCATGTAATCGTTAAGCCAGATCGTGGACGGCAAGGTCAAGGGATTGTCAGTATCCGCATAACTGGACAAGAAGAATTTCTATGGCAGACTGCGACTACAGAACAGATCTTGACACCTGCTGGATTAGAAAAGTCACTGATGTCGCTGATTGAACATGAAGATTATCTGGTGCAACCGTATATTCATTGTCAGACCGCAGATCATCGTCCATTCGATTTTCGTATTCATGTACAGCGTAATGATAAAGGTGTTTTTCAGATAACAAGAATCTATCCGCGGATCGGACAAGCTCATACCGTCGTAAGTAATTACGCTCAAGGTGGTACAACAGCGTTGTGGACATCATGGTTACAAGAACAATTTCCACAGACAGCAACCTATTGGATCGATACTTTGCCTGAGATCGGATTGCAATTAGCAGAGTATATTGATGCGATGTATGATTATCCTTTGGATGAATTAGGGATTGATCTAGCGATTGATCATGAAGAAAAGCTATGGTTCTATGAAGCCAATACAGCTCCGCAGACGCGTGATCATGAATATGAACGTGCTGTGCAGACTATCGGCTATGCTCATTATTTAGATCAACGTGATCATATATTGGAGCAATTGCCTGTGCTACCTGATGATCAGATCATAATCGGGCTGTTAGCAGAACATAATAGTAACGATAGTGATGAGAATTTTATTGAGGCTTGTGCTGCTGTCGCTGCTGTAAATGGCGCAAGATTAGTACGCATTTATGCAGATGATATCTTTTTTAGGCAACAGCGATTGTTAGGGTATGTTTGGGAGCAAGGTCGCTTTGTTCCGTATGCTTGTCGTTATCCTGATGTTGTATTTGATCGATTGAAAAAAAGAGGTATTGCTGCCTATTCTCGGATGTATGATGCGCTTGCTTCGATTCCAGCTACTCATGAATTGAAAAGCGGTTCTATGAGTAAAGTTCATGTATACCGTCTGCTTGCAGATGCTTCTGAGATGGTATCAGCGTCAGTGATTCCTTTTCATGATATGCAACAATCAGATCAAGTGATTGAATTTATGGAGCGGTATGAAAATACTGTTCTCAAACCGGATACCGGCTCACATGGACAAAATATATTCAATATTAAGCATCGGGAATTAGATTATGAAGTGTATGATCAATCGTATCTGCATTATCTAGATGCTACGCAACTGGATCATTTTGTACGGATGTCATTAGGTAAAGGTTATATTTTTCAACAATTCGTAGATAGTTCTACGACAGAAGGTCACCCTTTTCATCTACGTACCCATGTGATGAAAGTTGGTGAAGGGCAATGGAAAGTCGCTTTTGTGCAACCTTTTGTCGCGGTATCGACGTATCGTAAAGTAACTAATCATGCGCAAACGTTACGTCTGTCTACCAAATGGGATTGGTTTCTAAATATGGAGTATGGTGAAGCTCCAGGTCAACAAATGGATCGTCGTGTTCGTCAATTAGCGATTGAGACAGCCACTCATCTTGAGAAACGTCTTGGACGTAACTTTCCTGAAGTAGCCATTGATCTAGGTGTCGATAAACAACGCAATATTTGGATATTTGAAGCGAATTTTAATCGAATCGGTAATTCGTTTCATGCTTTTGAAGCTGCTAAATATGCAGTTCCTTATGCAATCTCTTTGCATAAGCCTTTATCTTAGTATAAGGACAATACGCTATCCCTATATAAAGCAGGTTATCTAGCTAGATGTACAACCTCTGCTACAACAATAAAACCGGAATATACTGCTGTTATCGATAAGCAGTAAATATTCCGGTTTTTGTGTGCTTTTTATGCGGTTATGATGATTAGTTAAGAAGCCCTGAATCTTGTAGCCATTTCACTAACATTGTAGCTCCTTCAGACTGAGTAGTAGTTGGAGACGCTGTTAACGCTGAACCTTTAGCAGATTCTACACCTGTATTATTGCCTGATGAGATCGCTTGATCGAGTTCTGCTTTTGCCCATTGGCTGGATGAATTATTATCAGTATTCGTCGTAGTGCTAGCGGTACTGCTTTGATCCAATCCATAAGCAGAAGCTGCACGTGTCAAAATAACAGCCAATTGCTCTTTGCTAATCGTACGGTTAGGAGCAAATTGGGTAGCTGATATTCCGCGTAATACACCGGCATGATACAACGCTTGAATCGCTTTGGCTTCTGATGAAGATGGGTCGATATCGGTAAATGTAGAAGGTGGTGCACTGTTTACATTGATACCAAGCGCATTGACCAGATACGAAGCCAATTGTCCGCGTGTTAACAATCCATCATTTGCAACAGTAGCTTGATTGCTAACCGGAATAATTTGTTTATCTACTAATTTTTTTAACTCTGGCGAAGCATTGGTTACATTGGTGGAAGGATTGACTTTAACAATCGTAAATGTCCCATTTTCCAGACTGTGAATACTGGCTTGACCCTGATTATCAAATACTACAGGAACAACATGTGTACTTCCATCTGAATCAGTAGATAATGCGATATACTGATCATCACTGGCTGCATTCTCAGGAGCGGCTACACTTAATTGGACATATCGATTATTGTAATTATTGAGTGTATTGACTGTGCCGTCATTATCAATTTGGACACTGACTTGATACGTTCCGCCTGCTGTCGTTATCGGATTGCCTGACCAGTTATTGAATGAAGCAGGTGATACTTTTTCAGCTTTAATCGTCCAATTTGCTGTCGTATTATTACTTAGATTCATACTGCGATTAACATTGGTAAAAGCAGATGCAGGAACATAAATGCGCACATCTCCTGTTTGAATCGCTAATCCATTTTGCTTCGCTACTAATGATTGCACGACATTACTTGCAAAATTGATTTGGTACTGTTGCTTGCCTGTAACCGCAGTAGCAGCAATCGTAATCGTTTCTTTCGGCGCGGCTGCTTGTGTAGCTTCATGAATACGGTCATAGATCAGATCCAGTACAGCACTATTATCATCTGACTTCGATAACGTCGCAGCGCCTTTAGTACGATCACTGTTACTGCCTGTTGCTGTGCCATTGGTGTCTTTCGTTGAATGTACTGCATCAATAGTCACCGGTTGTGCTACTGTAGGCGTTGTAGGCGTAGTTGTAGAAGGTGCTGGGGTCGTGGTTTCATTGGATGAAGGATCTTTGTCCTCTTTGTCTTTTTTCACTTCAATGGTAACCGTAGCGACTTCTGATTCATTGTTTTGCGGATCAGTAACGTTGTACGTAAAAGTATATGTTCCTGCAACTATTCCAGAATATTCAAATGTACCTGTAGATGTATTGGTTAACACGACTTTACCTTGCTGAGGTTGAGTCAGTAAATGATAGGTGAGATTGTCGTTAGTTTCTTCATCTGTAGCTTGTAACTGACTGCTAAATACTGTTGATTTTTTCATTATAAAGCTTAAACTTTTCGCGATTGGAGCCGCACCACTTTCTCCATGTGTTAAAGAAGAAGAGTTGCCAAAGAAATGTTGCTCAAAATAAAGCATCGAATTGCCATTGTATACGGTAGGTTGGTCTGAAGGTGTCTGATATGAGCTCGAAGTAGTAGAAGGCGATGAGAGACTTTGTGCTCCAGTCACTGTGGGTGCTGCGACTAACCCGGTGGCTAAAATAGAAGTACCTGCGATTTGCATAACCTTTTTGACAGTAGAATTTTCTTTGTCTGTATTTTTCATATTTAATGATTCGCCTTCTCCCTAATGAATATTACGCAAAGATTTAAAATACTTAACTTATTAATATATTGTATTTGTATCGGGATTTTATATGTTTTTTTGAATAGACTATATTGCGAATATGATTAAAATTAAAAAAAAGCAAAGACAATAGCTATGTCTTTGCTTTTTCTTTATATTTTTTTATCCTCAATTGTAACCATATGATATTAAGATAATTGTGTGTCGATCATCGCTAGTAACTGGGTACGAATCTCTGTATAATTGACAGCTTCTGTATCTGGCATATGATCCGATTCGCGAATGGCATGCCGGGCATTGAACCAGATCATATGCCAGTGAGCACTGACTGCACCTACTACATCATTACGCCATGAGTCGCCGATAAAGTAACTATATTCCGGCGAAGTGTCTGTCTGACGATTGACATAAGCAAAGATAGCAGGATCAGGCTTTTCCAAACCAATCTCTCCTGAAATAAATATACGATCACGCGCAAATACTTGATCCATATGCAATGCGCAAATCTTTTTCCATTGATGTTCAGCAGGGCCGTTGGTTAATAGTCCAACTGTATATCCTTGATCCTTCAATTCATGAATCAATTCTACTACCCCATCATACGGACGAATATCATACTGGCATCCCAAGTATATTGCCTGCATCTGCTTGGCTTGGTCTTCATTAATCTCAATCTCAAATTCCTTCAAAGTCAAAATGAAGCGCTGGTAACGCATTTCTTCTAACGAAAGAGCATGAGGATTCTGAGGTGATACTAACACTTCACTATAATAACGAAAACGTTGATATACATCGCCATACGATAAGGACTCCTGTTGCTCTGGAATCACTGTTTGCAATGCTTCAAAGAGCGGTTGCAAATGATCGTATAACGTGTCATCAACGTCAAAAAAGATACCTATTTGTTGTGGATTCAATGGGTCGGATTCTCCTCGGTCATTAATTCATCCAGCGCTTTACCATATTTACTGATACGTTCCATATCTTTTTCTGTTGAGCTCAAAATACGTGACGGGTCCATATTATCTTCAATATCGGCAATTTTGACTGGACGAGCTAAAGAATTTTTTTTAGCACGTTTTACAAATTCATGATAATCTTCATCTTCACTACGACTTAATGCTTGTACAGCTTCTACAATTTCATTAGAAAATCCTTCAGCCGATAAATCATGAGCGGTTACATCGGTATCTTCCAATACATCATGCAACACAGCGATAATTCGTTCTTCTTCAGTTGTCATTTTTAACATCACACGCAGTGGATGCAAAATATAAGGTAAGCCGGATTTGTCTGTTTGTCCTGAATGTGCCCGGGTTGCTAGAATAATAGCACGATCTAAATTACTCATCTTATTCACATCCTTTGGTTAGAGTGATAATTTTGCTTAGTACACATGTTATTTATTACACACGTATAGCCGGATGAATCACTTCACCCGGCTGGAAATTATCAATCAATCAGGATATACATTAAAATCAGTTAACAATTGTACACAATGACCATCTGCATCATAACCGATATAACTGTGGTATATACCGTTACCAAATCCGCTCGAAAACAGTGCAATATTATGTCCGTTATCGAGTTCTTGTACCAGCCAGCTTCGTGTATGAAGATAGGATTCTTCTGCTGCTAATTCCCATGCTTCCATTAATTCTTGAGCCACTTCAGGATTTTCTTGTTCTTGTTGAAATGAAAGCCATGCATAAGCTTCGGCATCCAGAAAACTACCTGTACCCGAATCGACTGCATACCCCCAACGCTCATGTTCATCCATCTGATACAAACTAGCATCTGGCTGAACTTCACGCTCTGCACCTACCCATCTAGCTACAGGAGCTTGACTAAAAGTAATGCGTGCAAAAGCTATTCGTTCATCTACATGATCTTTATGCCGATCTGTGGGATCGGTAATACGAGCAATCGATAATTCTATTGGAAAAGAACCTGTAGGGAAAGTCTGTACAAAAGGTGTCGATTCGATCAAGCTGTATGGATCATCGGCTACAATTTTGCCGGTTATCACACGCAGTTCCCCGATAGACTTGGTATAAAAAGCAAGATTACGTCTCTGGCCTCTCCATAATTTAACTTGTTCTAAGGCAAATCCGTCTTTAAAAACTTCTTCCAGCACCTTACTTTCTTTAAGAACCTCGCCCATCTTCTTTTCCTCCAATCAGATGTAGATTATTTTCCATTATACTCCTATTTACAGAATACGGTACATGTTATGTTCAAAAAGTTTTGAATTTTCACTTAAAATTTTTGGATATTCAGCATAATATCTGCATTACTCGCATAAACCTCACATTTACCATTGAATGATAGCGTAGAATCAAGCATAATATGATACGATGCTGTAACAAGAAACGGTTTCAGCTTTTTTGCTTTGCAAAAATCATTTTTTTATTTCATACATCGCGCTTTTTGCAAAGCGCTAAAGCATTAAGATATTTTGCTTTGCAAAAATCATTTTTTTATTTCATACATCGCGCTTTTTGCAAAGCGCTAGAACGGAGAATTTCTTTGGATCAACCATCAACGGTGAGTCGGGCGATTTTTGAAATTATGGATACTTGCCTGCTCGCTGGTAAAATTATGTTACAAAGTGGTGCGGAGACCTATCGGGTAGAAGATACGATGATTCGTATTGCAGAGACGCTCGGTATTCCCGGATCACATAGTTATGTAACTCCTACAGTGATTATGTTTTCTACCAATGGAACAGATCCTGCTAAATTGATACGTATTGCTGAACGCACAACCGATTTGCACAAAATCGCTCAAGTGAATCTGGTGTCACGCCGTATCAGTAGCGGAGAGCTGAATGTAAATGAAGCCTATGAGTTATTAAAAGTGATTGAAGCTGCTCCAAGTGAATATAGTGTTCGTTTGCGAATTGTTGCAGCAGCGATAGCCAGTGGATGTTTTAGTATTATGTTTCAAGGAAGTTGGGGCGACTTTTTACCTGCTATTGTAGCAGGTGGTGTAGGTTATGCAGCTTCACTGTATTTACATCGCTGGGTACAAGTTAAGTTTTTCGCTGAATTGTCTGCGGCATTTCTAATCGGATTATTAGCCGCTATATTTATTAATTTGGGCTGGGGCGATCAATTGGATAAAATTATTATCGGTTCTATTATGCCGCTTGTCCCCGGTCTACTGATTACTAATGCGATTCGTGATCTAATGGCAGGTCATCTGGTATCCGGTATTTCCAAGGGAGCCGATGCGCTGTTAACCGCTTTTGCGACCGGATCAGGCGTAGCGATTGTTTTAACATTTATCTATTGAATTTAGAATGAGAGAAGGTTATACGCATTATGCTGGCGCAATTAATTACCAGCTTTATTGCTTCGGCAGGGTTTGGTATTATTTTCAATGCTCCCCGAGCTTCATTATTACAATGTGGTATTTCAGGAATGTTAGGCTGGATGGTCTATATATTGCTGTATGAAACATTGACTCCTGTTTCTGCTTCGTTGATTGCAACCGTTATTGTCGGTGGGGTTAGTCAGATTTTTGCTCGTATATACAAAACACCGGTGATTATTTTTAGTGTGGCAGGCATTATTCCACTTGTTCCCGGGGGACTCGCTTACAATGCAATGCGCAAATTTGTTGAAAATAATTATTCTGTAGCGATGGAATTAGCAGCACAAGCTGCCATGATCTCCGGTTCTATTGCTCTTGGTCTTGTGTTATCCGAAGTTTTGAATCAAATGATACGCCGTGTGATCAAATAGATCTCGGCGTATTTTTATATTCGATTTCGCATACCATTCTATGGATAGTAGATTTCATTTCCAATTATACAGGTAATCGTTCTGCACTATAATCTTCGATCAATCTATTGATAAAGTGATCTTCCACTTCTAATATAAATGCCGTAAAAATCATATCTATATCATCGCTCACATAAGCCGCTAGATCCGAATCTCCACTATCTTGTATCACTTGCGTAAAAGCTAATCGGCTCCATTCGGTAATCTGAGCTTGCTCTGCTTCAGTAAGACTATCTCGCTGTAATTTCTGATAAGCCCCGATCCACTCGGTATCAAAATCAGCACGATCTCGATACGCCAGATAGGATTCACTATCTAGCTCTTTAAGCAAAGAAGCAGGCAATAATGCTCCTTGATTTAATTTTATTTTCAACGTTTCTATCGATTGCTTATCCATGAGCAACCTCCTTGAATTTCATCCCTACACAATCGTACCTTGTTCTAATTTGATCCATAGATTCACCTGATCAAATCCAGCAACGACTGCTTTTAACAAATGACCTGGATATAAGCTTTCTGCGGGAATACCTTTCACACAATCCCCTACATTGATAACACCTAAGGCATCATTAGGCAGACTCAAAATAATGCCTTGAGGGTAAATGACTTCCACGATTCCTTTGACATGATCGCCTACCTTAAATGTCTGCATCGTTTTTTCCCAATCTTTCATATAAGGCTTCAGCGCTTCTTGCCATACTTTTTCAAATTCTTCCGCTGAAATATCTTCCCGAATCGCTTGATTCATATCTTGATCAAACTGTTGGTCATATAGACAAAAATGTAATTCTTCATCCCGTTGACTGGATATGATCCAACGTTCTTCATCTTCAATCACTTCACGTAATACCGTCTGTTCTTCATTAATCTCAAAATAATAATTCTCATCATTCTCTTCATAGCTCAAACGGTAATATTCCATAACCTTGATCTACTCCTGACTTTGGGAACGACTGGATTCCTGTACTCCTGCATAGTAAAGATTACCCGGATTAAGATCAATCACTACTCTACGAGGGGCAATCAATGAAAATTGATGTTCACAGGTCCAGCGCTGTTCTTCATCTTGTCCAATGGTTTCTCCATCGGTGATAATATCACCTTGTTCATATAGATAATGCGCAATATCCATTAAAAAACCGGCTACTTCATTCGGATTCATATCGTAAAAGTGGCACTGCACATCCGGTACACCAAGTGCAGCTAATCCACAACTATCCATCACCATTTCTTGACGTTGTTGTTCTGATTGAATATTGTACAATCGAATATTTAGTGCTCCGTATAGATCTTGTTCTTTTTGTAGAGCAGCTAAAAAAGCTTCCGGTTGAATCATTTTGTCACTGCCACGCCAGTAAATCGCATCACATGGAGCAACTTCAAGTATAGCACGTAACACTTGGTTAAAAAGCTGTAAACGTTGTTGATGAGGTAATCCACGCGCCATCATATCTGTTAGCATCCATTCATATTGGCATTGCTCTACCACTGCTGAAGCTTCTTGCCAGTGCCATGATTGCTGTAAAGCAGTCGTGTATGCTTCTATTTGCATTGGCGTTTCCGAAGGCATAAACACCGTTTGTACGGGCAAGTCTCCATCTTCATAATTGACGATATGATTGAGATGGAAAAAATGATAGTAATCTTCGGGATCAACTTCTGCATCAGGGTCATCTGTCGGATTAGCTTCCCATACAGCCATTGATTCTTGTTCTATTCCTTCATCATCTACAATCGTATGAAGAGGGCCTGTATATGCTTGTACTTTGGCATACAGTGTTTCTCGATCTATTATGGGTTGGGTACGATATAGCAATTGTGCAGCGTATATATTAAAAAATCCAAAATCCTCATCAGCTTGTTCATATTGCTCGTTATGATCATCTTCATGCATACTCATCCAATATCTTTCCCCTTTCGCTCAATGGCTCGCTTATGTAGTATTAACCTTTTTTTATGTAGACGGCGCACGCTTCAGTGATTTACTGGTAACAGATGTTCGTCTTTTATCATACAATTCCTATGTGTTAACGTAAACCTATGATTTGACCAGATTGGATTGTAAAGTACCAAGTATGTTTAAATATACTTATAGGTTAACAGCCAAGGAGGTCATGAATATGATTCATCCCAACACTATTAAAGTAAGACAAGACATCTGGAATTTCTCTAATTCATTAAATGAAAATGTGATGAATGAACATAGCCAGCCTGATAAATGGACAATTGCACAGGTGCTAGAACATTTATACCTGATGGAAACGGCAATCACTGCTCGATTGCGAATGAAAGTGGATGAAGAAAATCCGGCTCCTTCTTCTATGCCGTCGATTCCATTTCATTTGACTCTAGATCGCACTCGTCATACACCTGCACCTGCTGCACTCGTACCGGCGGATAAACATTGTACTTTGATTGAATTACAGACAAGACTTGCACGTTCACGCGAACTTTTTGTCGAATTGATCGAAAGTATAGATCCAAACATGTTAGCGAATCGTACAATGGATCATCCTATATTTTGCCCGCTTACTTTACAGCAATGGACTGAATTTATTGGACTGCATGAACAACGTCATTTAGAACAAATGAAAGAAATAGATGCAGAGTTATCGCAATATCATTGATAGGCATGCTCTTTATCTTAAATATCATATGCATATCCTTGATGTGAGCAATGCTCAAAAAATAATTTTGCTTTCTGACAAGCCTTCTCTTCTATAAGAGAAGGTTTTTTTATCTATACTAGGTATCAGATTAGAAGAATATATTGGATTTCAGATATACTCGATCTTGTCTTTATTTGTCCTAACCGCTATTCCGCGTTAAAATAGATATCATGTGGCAATGCATTCTATAAACGATAAGGGGACTATACACATGGACGACAGAATCGCCAAAATTCGTGGACATATGCAAACAAATGGATTGGACAGCTTACTGATTACCGATCCCAAACACGTATACTATCTCACTGGATTCGCCAGTGATCCACATGAACGCTTTTTAGGGCTTTTTATTCCAGATGGAGACGAAGCCTTTTTACTATTACCTGCACTTGATGAAGAAAAAGCACGGAGCGCTTCTAGTGTTCCACGCATAGAGACGCATACGGATACAGACAATCCTTATGTACGCTTGAAGCAATGTGTCAAAGGCAGTATTGGCAATCTAGGTATTGAAAAAGAAAATTTATCAGTTGCACGATATGAACAACTGTCAGAAGTACTTGAAGCAACTTCATATCAAGATATCGGAAGCATGCTCAATGCTATGAGATCACGCAAATCACCAGACGAAGTGAAACGGATGAAACATTCTATCCAATTGATCGAAGAGGTACTACGTCGGGGTCTATCCAGTGTACGTATTGGAGTGACAGAGATAGAATTAGTCGCTGAACTGGAATATCAGATGAAAAAAGTAGGTGCTGAAAAACCTGCTTTTGATACGATGGTTCTATCCGGCCCTAATACTGCTCTTCCTCATGGAGTACCAGGTACCCGTAAAATTGCTGCGAATGAGTTGTTGATGTTCGATCTTGGTCTATTTGCAGATGGATATGCGTCGGATATTACACGTACATTTGCAATTGGTGAGATTGATGCTGAACTGAATAAAGTCTATCATACGGTGCTAGCCGCGAATGAAGCCGCTATTCAAGCGACGAAGCCGGGCGTAACTTTTGCTTCTATCGACAAAGCTGCTCGTGATGTAATTACAGAAGCTGGATATGGCTCTCGCTTTGTTCATCGTCTAGGTCATGGACTTGGTATGGATACGCATGAATATCCTTCAGTACATGGACAAAATGAGAATCTATTGCAAGAATCTGTATTATTTACTGTCGAACCGGGTATCTATATTCCGGGTCATGGTGGTGTACGAATCGAAGATGATGTAATCGTGACTGCCGATGGTGTTGAAGTACTTAGCTCATTCCCTAAAGAGCTTACTGTTCTAGGTTAATTTATGAGCTAGTCTATACTATCGCCATTTTTATTACTATTTCTGATTTTTTGTATATTTAATAGCGGTACATTAGGTGATACAACAAGTATCTAATATATAAAAAAGACACGCTCCAGATCGATTGATCTTTTCTGGTCTGCGTGTCTTTTTTATAGGATTACGTGTTGATAAGATTACTTGGTTACTTCTTGTGCTTCTTGTTCTTTAGCTATTTGATAACTGATCATTAACGGCTTGTCTTCTTCTGCTACTTTCATCCCGCGTGCAATGTATAAAAACGGTGTACCCGCTGCGGTTAGTATGAATTTAAGAATATAAGTTGTTAAAAATATTTCGATCCAAACTTGCCAGTCGTATACACCCAAAAATGCAATACTACAAAATACCAGTGTATCGACAAACGAGCTGATCATCGTACTTCCGTTATTACGTATCCATAATTGATGAGGCGCAGGGAACAATTGACGCAGCCATGTATATAGACGTACATCTAGAAATTGGCTGATTAGATAAGCTGAAAGACTAGCTACCATCAATCGAGGAAGCTGACCAAAAATAGTAATTAGTGCAGACTGTGCTTCACTCATGCCATCGACACCATAAGCACGGAATTCTAAAACCATTTGCATAATAATCGTCGTCATAATCAAAGTGAAAAATCCAAACCAAATCGCTTTTCGCGCTACCTTCGGTCCAAATTTCTCATTCAACAGATCACTTGCTAAATACATACTTACATACATCGTATTACCGAGTGTTGTAACCACCCCAAATAATTCGATCGTTTTGATCACTTGAACGTTAGCTAGTACTGTAGCTACTCCGATCCAAGCATACATTCCTTTGATTCCAAATAACCGATAACATAATGTAAACAAAGCATAATTGACGATAACAAATAAAATGCCCCACCATATATTAAACATACTTTTCCCCCTAGTTTTGATAACGCGGGATGGTTACGAACCGCGGATCAATCACTGAAAACCTGTTTTACTTTATCACACGAGCAAGCAAGCTGCCAACTATTATAACTAATTTTCCCAAAAAATATATGTCATTATAGATATTGATCGTTATTTTAATAGCAAATAATAGTAGCTATATCAGCCTCGTCACTTACATAAAAATCAAAAAGCCTACTACTTATCCACAACGATAAGTAATAGACTTTTTGAGTATGACTCTGTGAACACTTGTGCATTAACATAGATAACCAGTTACGAATTAAGATGCTTCTGCTGTATCCAAATCACGATCTGGTTGATTGTATACCTCTTTATTCTGTTCTTTTAACCATTTGCTACTAATCACACCAGATGTCATAGATCCGCTAACATTCAGCGCTGTACGTCCCATATCGATCAATGGTTCTACAGAGATCAATAGACCCGCTAGAGCAACTGGCAGATTCATCGTAGACAATACGATCAATGCTGCAAAGGTAGCTCCACCGCCTACACCAGCTACACCTAATGAACTGATTGTAACGACTGCAATTAATGTCAAAATAAACTGCCAATCTAACGGATTGATACCTGCCATCGGTGCGATCATAATCGCTAACATCGAAGGATAAATACCTGCGCATCCATTTTGTCCGATGGTTGCTCCAAAACTAGCTGATAAATTAGCAATACCTTCAGGTACGCCTAACTTCTTCGTTTGTGTTTCTACATTCATCGGAATCGTAGCTGCACTTGAACGGGAAGTAAAAGCAAAAGTAAGTGTAGGAATAATTTTTTTGACATATTGAACTGGATTCAGACCTGAGATAGCTAGAATAATAAGATGAACAACAAACATAGCAATCAAAGCTACATAAGAAGCCAGTACAAAGTTAATTAATTTCAATATTTCTTGACCACTTGTCGTTGCAACCATTTTAGCAATCAGCGCCAAAATACCATAAGGAGTCAGACGTAGAATAATAGTCACCATACGCATAACCACACCATAGATTGCTCCCATCATACTTTGGAACATTTCACCTTGTTTTGGATTTTTGCGTATAAGGCCCAAAGCAGCTACCCCAACAAATGCTGAGAAAATAACGACTGCCAATGTAGAAGAACGACGAGAGCCTGTCATATCTGCAAATGGATTTGTCGGAATAAATTCTAACAACTGTGCAGGCAATGACATATCTTCTACATCACCCAAACGTTCTTGCAATATAACGCCACGTTGCTGTTCTGCTTCACCGGCTGGAATATCCAGAGCAGTGAGATGGAATCCAAGTGCTACGGTTATCCCGATCGCAGAAGCAATAGCAGTAGTGAATAACAATACACCGATAATCGAACCGCTGATCTTCCCTAAATTTTGCTTACCACTTAGATTAAGAATAGCCATAATGATAGATACCATAATAAGTGGAATAACGACCATTTGTAACAATCCAACATAACCGCTACCCACAAGATCGAACCATTCCATCGAATCAGAGATCACTTCTGAATCTGGTGTATAGATCCATTGCAAGACTACCCCGTATGCAATACCAAGGATTAACCCGGCAAATACTCTTTTTGTAAATGAAATATGCTTTTTCTGCATCCAACCGAGAAGAACGATTAGTAAGATCAGAACAGCTATATTCACAATAACTAGCAAAACGTTCATTTTGACACCCCTTTTGATATATATGTAGTGACTGAACTCAAGTCGAATTTCATTTTAGCATAATGTTGAGTAAACAGGTAGGGTTATTTATAAGATAGATTCAGCATTTATTTTCTACATTTTTTGCGCTTTTTATAGAAAAAATTTAGTTTTTTATCTAATTAAATGAAAATATACCTATTCAAACAGTGGTCGATTGATATAATATAGATAATTATTTGTATCTTTTTACTCAGTACTTTAAGCTTATATACGTATTTATTCATGTTATATTTACAGATAAATCTGCTGAAATAGGATGGATATTGAGAGGAGTCGAATAAATATAGTTCTTTTTACTTAAAATATACATAAAATTGTATATTTAGTTTATTTAGATTGAGATTGTTGCGCATTTATCTATGTCACATTTTGTCACGTCATTACTTTTTGGTTTGTAGAGATAATGTATCTACTTTTGATGAAAAAAAAGAGTAACTGCTTTTAAGGATGGGAAGGGGTAAGTTTGCATGTTCAGAATCAATCAATTCATTAGTCGTAAAATTATGGTGACGTTCGCTGCACTTATTGTAGCAGTCTGTATTGTACTCAGTCTTTTCTTTTTCTTTATGACTCAAAGAATAATCAATCAAAATGTAGTTCCTCAATTTCGTCAGGTCTTGAATATCGCTATGGATGGTATTATTAAAGGAATGGATAATACACAAGCTATGCAAGCAGCACAAGGCAACAGTGGCGAGATTATGAAGATTGAAACATACTTAGAAACTCAACTTCAAGCTTATCAACTTGATAACTTATACTTGCTTCGCATTGAAGACAATAAAGCTGTTGTCGAAGCAGTAGCAAATAGCTCCAAAAACTTTAAAGATAAACAAGAAATTTCACTAAGCGATAATATTAATAAAGCGATGACTGATGGAAAACTGTTAACAGATCTGTATCAGACTGATTCTGGTTCTACAGTCACTTATTATTATCGTGTACCGGGTAGTTCAGTAATCATTGCTGCTAGTATGGATGCTAGTTTTGTAAATGGTATTATTTCTAATTTAATATGGACTACGGTTATTGTAGCGATTGTTGCTCTTGCTGTATGTCTATGGGTGGCTTACAAATTCAGTCGTAAAATCACTCTTCCTCTTGCCCGTCTGGTTCGCCATACTCGTCTAGTCGCAGAAGGTAACTTACAACAAGAGATCAAAATGACAGGAAATGATGAAATTGCTCAATTGGCTCGTGGATTCCGTCTTATGACTGAGAATTTGCGAACTATGGTGCATCAAGTATTGGATAGTTCAGACAAAGTCGCTGTAGGCACAGAAGCATTAACTACACGCCTAAGCAAAATGCAAAATATGGTCGATCAATCCGTTCAATCGGTAACCAGTATTGAATCTGGTAGTGAAATGATTGCCAATACCACTTCTGAAAATGCACGAGCGATGGAAGAAATCACAACAGGTATCCAGCATATCGCTTCATCTACCGCTGAAATTTCAGAACAGATCGGTGACGCTTCAGATAGCGCGATTACCGGTAACCAAATGGCTCAAGAAGCAGTCACTCAGATGGGTTCTGTTGAAAAAGCAGTCATAGACACCAAATTATCGGTACAAACATTAATCGCACGTTCTGAATCGATCAGTGAGATTCTTGTCGCCATGAGCGATATCACCAAACAAATCCGTATGCTTTCGCTTAATGCTTCGATTGAAGCTGCCCGTGCAGGCGAACATGGTCGTGGCTTCGCAGTAGTCGCTCAAGAAGTAGGCAAGCTGGCTGAACAATCTCGCGCTTCCACGTATGAGATCGAAGAAGCACTCGAATCGATTCGTCAAGAATCTCAAAAATCCACTGAATCGATGGATAGCGTGACTAATGAAGTCAAATCAGGAACAGAGTTAGTACAACAAGCAGGCGAAGCTTTCAATCGTTTTGTCGAAATGATGCAACTAGCGAACCAAACGGTTCAATCTGCTTCAGCCGCAACTCAAGAAATCTCAGCCGGTTCTGAAGAAGTGAGTGCCTCGGTTGACGAAACTGCCGAAATCACTCACAAATCCCTATCCAACGTCAAAGCAATCGCTAAAAACGCTGAACGCCAATCTGGTGAAATGTTAGCCTACGTCGAAATCATGCGCGAACTCAACAACGAAGCCCTATCCCTACAAAACATCGTTAGCAAATTCAAAATCTAACCCGTTTCTATACGATAGCTTAGAAACACCCATACACTCACCAATCCACTTTAACCCAAGCCAGTATAGCCTATCCAGCTATACTGGTCTTTTTTTTAAAAACCACACTCACCCCTATCTCTTCTTCCCCCCACCTAAATCCCTATTATTTTCACTTCCCTATCCTACCCGCTTGTCAAACTTCTATATCTATATCTATTCCCCATCTTCTCTCTTTTTTGTTTTTCTTTTTTCTCTTCTAACTAATACACTTCCCCCACTTCGATCCCACCACCTATTCACATCTAACCCTCCCTGTACCACCTTATCTTTTCTGCCCCCTCCTCCCCCCCCCGGGTTGAAGGTTTTCTCCCCCAGCCGATACCCAGCGGAGGGGATCAATTCTTCTGAAAGAGCGAAGCGCTCGCCTTTGTAAAGAAATCCCGACCGCTAAGCGGTTATTCAAGGGATTCCTTTACAACAGCGACGACAAGAAGAACTGATCCCCGCAGCTCTCCCCCCGCCCCCCCTTTCCTTCACCCCCTTCCCCCTTATATTTTCCTATTGTTTGGTTTACAATAAGAAAGCAGACGATTTATCATCATTTTTGATAAAAACCTGTTAATGATGAGTACAAACGGAGGAAGAATCATGCTTTTTATTGATAATCAGGGCATTCACGATCCAACCATCAATCTGGCAATCGAAGAATTTGTACTGAAACATTTGCCAATGGATGATAGCTACCTGCTTTTTTATATTAATGAACCCTCAATCATTATTGGTAAGCACCAGAACACGATCGAAGAGATCAACGCTGAATATGTAAAAGCCAATAATATTCATGTCGTACGTCGTCTTTCCGGTGGCGGCGCAGTTTATCATGATTTAGGAAATTTAAGTTTTAGCTTTTTGACCAAAGATGATGGTCAATCGTTCCACAACTTCCGTAAGTTTACTCAGCCAGTCGTTGAAGCATTGCACCAATTTGGCGTGAATGCTGAATTATCTGGACGTAATGATCTTCAAGTCGGTGAACGCAAAATCTCAGGTAATGCACAATTTTCTACGCGTGGCCGGATGTTCAGTCATGGTACATTGATGTTTGATTCTGAACTGGATAATGTGCAATCTGCTCTGAAAGTTAATCCAGAGAAATTCAAATCCAAAAGTACCAAATCAGTACGTAGTCGTGTCGCCAATATCACCGAGTTTTTGGAGAAGCCTTTAACGATGGAGCAATTCCGCGATGATATTTTACGCCATATTTTCGGAGTAGAACCTTCAGAAGTCCCTCAATATGTACTGACAGAAGACGATTGGAAAAAAATCCATGAAATCTCTGCGGAACGTTACCGTAACTGGGATTGGAACTATGGTCAATCACCTGAATCCAATATCAAGCACACTCGTAAATTCCCTGTAGGTATTATTGATCTACGTATGGATATCAAAGACGGTCATATTCATGAGATCAAAATCTATGGTGACTTTTTCGGTATAGGCGACGTAGCTGATATTGAAAATAAATTGCGTGGTCAGCGTTATGAAGAACGTGCAGTGCAGACCGCACTTGCTGATACTGATATTAAGCACTATTTTGGTAATATCGAATTAGAGGAATTTGTTGGATTGGTATTTTTGCAAGACTAGAATGAGATAGATAAAAGGAGAGTTACCTACATGTATAAATTAATTGCTATTGATATCGATGATACACTGATCAATGATGATAAAGAAGTAACACCTGCTACACAGACGGCTTTGGAACAAGCTGTAGCCAAAGATGTAGTTGTAACACTCGCTACAGGTCGTGCTTATGCTTCTGCTCAAGCGATCGCTCGTCAAACAGGGCTCAATGTACCGATTATTACGTATCAAGGAGCATTGGTCAAAAACTTGATGGATGAAAAAGTATTGTATGAGCGTTATGTACCTATCGAAGCAGCTCGTAAATTATTTGAATATTGCATCGAACACAATTTGCATTTGCAAACGTATATCGATGATAAATTATATGCTCGTGAAGTCAATCAACATCTGATTGATTATGCCACATTGAACGGTACGCAGTACCATATCGAACCAGACTTCAACAAATTGATTGAGCAACCTACTCCTAAAATGCTAATTATTGATGATCCTGCATTTTTAGATGAATTGCAACCTATTTTACGTGAACTGCTTGGCGACAGTGTTCATATCACCAAGTCCAAACCTCAATTCCTTGAAATCATGCACAAAGAAGGAACAAAAGGGGCTGCGCTAACTTTCCTTGCCGATTATTTCAATTGTGATCTACAAAATGCTATCGCTGTTGGGGATTCTTGGAATGATCATGAAATGTTAGAAGTAGCAGGTCTAGGCGTAGCGATGGGAAATGCGATTCAACCGCTAAAAGATATCGCTGATTATATTTCGGCTAGCAATAATGAAGATGGTGTCAAAGAAGTTATCGAGAAATTTATTCTTAACGCTTAATCACTTGATTAATCTTTGATATCTAATAAAGAAGCACCTTGCCAAGGAGTATAGGATCATCTGCATAATATGTGCTAGATAATCCTATACTCTTCGGAAGGTGCTTTTTTGCGATAATTTAATGGATTGAGATGATTTGGGAACGATTATACTTCTTACTATCGTTACTAATCCGAATCTATTATCTATTTTTCATCTGGTCGAGTGCTTCTAGATATAACACCTGCAAAAACTTTTTAATACTGACTTTGCTTTTACCATCATCTCGCTCTTCATCGATCTCTTTCATTTTGGCACGAATATCTTCAAAGTCAAAATAAAGCGGAGCATAATGTTCAAACTTGGGATTGCCGTAATCGGTCAGCCCTATCGAAGCTAAATGATTAAGCGCTGTTGTGACTGTACGTCTAATACGTTGCTCAATAGCTTTGGCTTCTTTATCGACTTCGCGTGGAGTGTGCTTGTAACGACTCGCTGCGGCTTCATACAACTGTCGAAGTGGCGGAAATGAACCAGGCTTGCCTTGTTGTTCCAAAAGAATTTCCATAATCGCTGTCAGATCACCACAACCGGATTCGCCAACTATCCCTAGGTTCATATAAATAGGACGCACCATATCATCTACGGTTCGTGGCTGCACTGATGTGGAAGAAGATGTATAAGGTGATATCTGACTAAGCGTATCGAGTTTGGATAACGATGATTTGAGTTCATTCAAATAATGCTTAATCTCGGTATGTTCACTCACCCGGGAGAGTACGGATTCGACTTCTATCCGATTGATCGGTTTGCGAATAAAAAATTCAATCCCGGATTGATAAGCCTCGCCGACCATTTCTTGATTTTCAATCTGCGAGATCATCACGTATTTGCCATGATAGCCCTGACGCTTCAATTGTGTAATCGTTTCTAATCCATCTTGATCCGGCATTAACCAATCGATCAAGACCACATCAGGATGTGTCTCCAAAATAATACGTGTTCCTTCTTCACCACCTCGTGCTGTACCAATCACTTCCCCAAGCTGACTTTCTTTGATGATATTTTCAAGCATCGCACGAGTTGCTGGATCATCATCTACAATACAAAAAGATAAAGCCATCTTATTCCCCCTTTTTCAACAATACTGTTGGTAATTTCACTTCAAATACTGTTTTCCATAATGACGTATCTGCTTCTCGTAATTGAATACGTCCTCCTAGCGAAGATACAATATCATGTACATGTGAAAGCCCTATCCCTGTAGCAGCACTTCCGCCTTGAGCAAATTTAGTCGTAAATCCAGGTTCAAAAATCAATTCACTTGCTTGTTGCTCAATACCTTTACCGGAATCGCATACAGTTAGTACAGTATCTTGTCCTTGTTCACATACACTTACTTCGATCGACCCACTATTGTCCAAAGCTTCAACCGCATTAGATGTTAAATTGTTCAATATCGTAAGCAAAGGAATATATTCAGAAGTACTATAATTGACTTCTAAGCGAGCGGTAAATGTTACTTTCTTTTCTAACATTGTGGCATATTTGCGATTGCCTCTTATTGTATAATCTAAAATTTCAAACAGCGACAATACATTTTGCGATTTCTGATCAAATAATTTGAGTAACCCTGCGGCAATACGTTGCGAGTCTTTTTTGACCTCATGTATTTCCTGGGTAATACTTAGTTGCCGTTGACTGTATTCTGTTAGCCCTTCTCGCTTCATATCTGTATACAATCGATAACTACTACTGGTTAGATGCTCTATCGTATCCATCGATTTGCGTAAATAAAACACTTCACCATATAAACCGGCATTGACAGCCAACATCTGCTCCATTCGCTTTTTCTGTTCACTATGAAGCGCACGAATCTGACTGACAGCAATACTACTATATAATCCAGTCGTAAAAAATCCACGAATTACAGCGACTAGAAAAATATAGCCCCATGTAGCTGGAATCATAATATCGCTCCCTGTAAGTCCCCAGCGACAGATCATTTCTACCGTATTGGATGCAAAGTCGATAAGCGCCGTTACTCCACTTAATAGCAATAGATTCATCTGGGTGAGCCGGCTTTGAATAACAAACATGCCAATCGCAAATGTCATATAATACAGCCCTGCTGATGTATGCACACGTCCACTTTCTTCGATAGAAAATAAATGAGGTGCAGCAATAAAGTCTAACATTATCCGAAAAACAACTACAGTCAACGCAGTAAATATCCCTGTTTTCAAATAAGGCAGACGATTCATCAATAACATCAACAATAGAAAAGCACTACCACCCAGACCTATACGGAACAAATCACCTTGTACCGGATTGATTTTGAATTCTCCTGCTACCGCTGTGCCGATCGCTACCGTAAGCATCTGGATTTTTTCATTTTTAAAAAAAGTCGCCATCCGTCCTTCCGCTCCTCTGGAACTGGTTTCTGCTGCGACTTGCTGATTTACTAACGAATACTTTACCTTTGTGATTAGCTTATCAAAAGTATTTTGAAATTGTTTATATGGTATCATATATTTTCCCTTTCAGGCTGTATACTTTTACAAATTGCTTACAAATCTTGATTTCACATACCAAAAACCGGCTTCCCTGCGGAAACCGGTGATATTGCAGTACACGTAATAGTGAATATTAGGCTGTTTTTGTTTCTAATCGTTTGGAAATCAACGATAGTGCATAATTGATCACAAAATAGATCACAGCAATTAATAGCAGAATAGGAATAGGGTAATTTGAATTTTGTCCCATAATAATCTGTGCATTGTGTACCAATTCAGCTAGCGAAATAATAACAGCTAACGATGTATCTTTGAGAAGTGAAATAAACTGACTCACTAATGGTGGAACCATTTTGCGTAGTCCTTGTGGTAATACAATATGCCATAACGTTTGCATCTGTGTCAGCCCTGAAGAACGTGCTGCTTCTACCTGCCCTTTAGGAACTGAAGTTAGACCTGCACGTACAATCTCCGAGATCATCGAAGCTTCAAAAGCAGTTAACGCTACAATTGCTCCAAAGGTGATCGTCATTTTGATACCAATCTCTGGCAAGCCAAACTGTACAAACAAAATAATAAGCAATAATGGCAAATTACGCAAGACTTCTACAATAACCATCAATATCGGTGATAAAATAGGTACTCTAGCGTACCGAATCGTTCCGACAATACAGCCAATCACAAAGCTAAGTATAATCGCGATAAAGGCAACAAAAAGTGTTATTTTTAGCCCTTCCATAAGAAAGCGCAAGTTATCCGGTGAATATGCTCCTATGAAATCCATCAATTGCCCTCCTTTGGTTCCTGTGACTCTTACTTTTTATTTCTGTGTTATAGCAGATTCTATTTCAATGCTTATGAATTTTTCGCCCATTTACGTTCTAATACAGATGCTCCGTAACTCATAGGTAAGGTCAGTACAAGATAGAACATCGCTGCAAAAATATAAGTACTGAAAATGACATACGTTTCGCTACTGATTTTGTCTGAGAAGTACATCAGATCGAGACCCGCTACAATCGTAAGTACAGAAGAGTTTTTGATCAAATTGATAAATTGATTACTAAGCGGTGGAATGACTAATTTGATCGCTTGTGGCAAAATCACATGAATCATCGTCTGAATATACGTCATCCCCGCAGAGCGTGCTGCTTCGGATTGTCCTTTGGGAACCGATTGAATACCTGCACGAATCGCTTCTGCTATAAATGCCGAAGTATAGACTGTTAAGCCTAATGTTCCTGCGGCAAACCCGTCTAATTTAACTCCAATCGAAGGTAACCCCCATGAGAAAAACAACACAACAATCAAAATAGGAATATTTCGTATAAATTCAACATAAGCTGTACCGAACCACTGCAATGGCTTCACACCACTGATTCGAAAAATAGCAATAATCGTTCCTAATACAAAGCTACCAATCAAAGCCAGTACACTCGCTTTGATCGTATTCAGAAACCCTTCTAAATACAAAGGAAAATAATCGGTTAGAATTGAAAAGTCCAACATATATTCTGTACCTCCTTAGCCTGTGTATACATCATCAAACAAAAAGGTAGGCAACGATTGCCTGTTGCCCACCTTCTGTATGCATTACTAATGATCGCTTTAAGAGATCATGATTTAGGTTGTTGGCTCTTTACCAATCCATTTTTTATAAATTTCATTGTAAGATTTGTCAGCTTTCATATCTGTCAGCGCTTTATTGATTGCTTCCACCACTTTAGTTTCGCCTTTTTTCACAGCAATACCGTAAGGCTCATCTGTAAATGGCTTACCTACAACTTCATATCCTGGATCTTGCGCAGCCATACCGTACAGAATCGCATCATCTGTTGTTAAAGCATCACCTTTACCTGCTTTAAGTGCATTAAATGCATCCTGATAATTATCAAATTCCAATACCGTTACACCCGGTACTTTTTCTTCGATATTTTTGATCGATGTTGCACCTTTAGAAGCAAGTACTGTTGTATCTGCGGTTACATCTTCAATCCCTTTGATCGGGCTACCTTTTTTCACTAATAAAGATTGTCCTGCTTGGAAATAGACATCCGAGAAGTCTACTTCTTTTTTACGCTCATCAGTTATCGTCATTGTTGCGATAACCATATCGATATCTCCATTGTTAAGCATTGGGATACGTGTTTTGGATGTTACTTCTTTGAATTCAACTTTACTAGCATCTCCTAAAATACTTTTTGCTAGTGCATGAGCCATATCGATATCGAATCCTTCTACATCACCTGTAGACGGGTTTTTAAGACCGAATAATTTAGTATCATATTTGACGCCTACGATTAATTTATCGCGTTCTTTAATTTGATCTAGTAGAGCATTAGAACTTGCTGTAGAAGAGGAAGTCGGTTTGGTTACACTACATGCTCCGAGTACTGTAACAATAGCTACCATACAAGCTAACAACATGGCTAGTTTTTTCATAGTATATCTTTTCTGATTTTTCATAAGTAAATCCCCTTTTCTATGTGTTATTAGTGAACTATAAAGATAAGAAGTTAGTGATTTAATAAGCGACTCAAGAACAACTGTGCACGTTCTTCTTTTGGATTGGAGAAGAACTCTTCAGGTGTAGCTTCTTCTACAATTTTGCCTTGATCCATAAAGATCACGCGGTCTGCGACTTCGCGGGCAAATCCCATTTCATGAGTAACGACAACCATCGTCATCCCTTCTCTAGCGAGTGCTTTCATAACATCAAGTACTTCACCGACCATCTCAGGGTCTAAAGCAGAAGTCGGTTCATCAAATAACATAATTTCAGGTTTGACAGCAAGTCCTCTAGCGATAGCAACACGTTGCTGTTGTCCACCAGATAATTGCGAAGGGTACGCATTAGCTTTTTCGGCAATGCCTACTTTTTCTAAATAATACATTGCAGTCTCCGCGGCTTCTGCTTTGGATACACCTAATGCTTTGATAGGAGCCAGTGTAATATTATCGATTACTTTTTTATGAGGATACAGGTTAAAATGTTGGAATACCATCCCAATTTTACGACGAAGCTTATTGAGATCTGTTTTGCGGTCATCTACTCTTACATTGTTCACTGTTAATTGTCCGCTACTGGTATCTTCAAGACGATTGATACATCGTAGCATTGTGCTTTTACCAGAACCAGAAGGCCCGAGTACAACAACCACTTCTCCTTGTTTGACATGAAGATTAATTCCAGTCAGCACTTGAAAATCTCCATAAAACTTGTTAACTTCATGGAAGGTAATCATCATATTCCCCCTTAAAATTCCATAAATAGTATATCCTATATTTCTTCTGTTAGTTATACTTACATTTTATATAATCTTAAACTACACCTATGTAAAACTACACAATCCTACACTAATTGGTTGTAAATTTCTGTTTTATTCTAAATAATGATCATAAAAATACAAATAAACCGGTCAACAATCTACCGGTTTATCATATTTCGCTTATATGTTTACTTCTATTTCATACTCTTATTCAGACAATAATGAAGAATAATTGCCTAAATCTACAGTCATTCCTGTGCGAGCAATACTAACACTTGCAGCCAAATTCAGATCTTCACGCAAATCGACGTGATGAGACATATGGGTATAGATCGTTTCCGAAGGAACCACTTCATCGATCAGTTCAGCAGCTTCATACATATCATAGACAGAGCGAGTATGATATTCTGCTTCTTCACGAACAAAGCTTGTTCCTAAAATCAATAAATCTAACATATGCAGCGGCTTTTTCTGTTCTTCATCAAGTCCAATAGCATCCGAGCAGTATACCCAGGCAAAATCATTTTTTTCAAAACGATAAGCATACGAGTACCCATTGTGTCCATGATGTACTTTCCAGGGAGTAATACTCCAACCATTCAATTCCATACCCTGATCGTTCGCTATAAATTCAATATAACTATTTATCCATGGAAATTGCTTGCTGATAGCATCCAGCACTTCTTGTGGCGCAAATAAACGACCTTTTAATTGTTGCCAGCGACAAGCATCTGCCCATTCGGGCAAACCTCCGATATGATCAAAATGTGCATGAGTGACAATCACATCTGTAATATCTGCACGACGATTAATCATTTCCATCTGTGTTCGCCAGTCAGGCCCACAATCTAACAAAAAGTCTCCTTCAATTCCTTCCACCAGCACAGAAGATCGTAACCTCCGATTCATTCCGCCACTACGTGCTTCTTCACATACTTCACACTCACAATATACTCTCGGCACGCCCATTGCATCGCCTGTTCCCAAAAATGTTAATCGATCTACTCGTCCGTTCATTCTTATGTTCTCTCCTTGAGCGTTGCCGTCTAATATCGTTCATTATATCATTTTCTTATATCTTTCGACATATGAATCGTGACCTTTGACTTAGTTAAAAAGGTAAGGTATTTAGGTCTTGTTCTGCTTTTACCCACAAAAAAACTTCTTTAAGCGTGAAATTGGCTTCACGTAAAGAAGTTTTTTGATTTTACACCCAATAACATCTAGTTATGTTATTTTATATACCAGCTAGCACCTGATACCATATTCCACGACTAGAATATAGATTTTTACGTACTTCACTCCATCCGCCCAAATAGTTAATATCAAATAATCCTTTTGGCGTAGGATACTCACTTACGTGTTTTGCCATCACTTGCTCATTCACAGGACGGAATCCATGCTTTGCAAATATTTCTTGAGCTTCTGGTGTCCATAAATAAGCAAGAAATGCTTCAGCCACTTTGCGTGTTCCATGTTCATCTACATATCGATCTACAACTGCCGCTGGATTTTCGATCAGAATCGTATCGTCAGGGATAACAACTTCGTACTTAGCTCCTTGTGCCATTCGTGCAAGTAATTCATTTTCATACGTTACAATCACGTCACCTACACCGTATTCAAATGCCGCCATCGAGGCACGTCCACTTTTATCCAATGACTCGACATTTTGATGAACAGCTTGTAAAAAAGCTTTGGCCGCCGCAGGATCTTTTTTTCCTTCATCCCGTTCAGATTGCTTCAGACCGGCACCATAGATCGCATTAATATCCCACTGAGCACCACCGGAAGTTTTGGGATTAGGATATAACACTTTTACGCCAGGCTTGGTGAGATCATTAAAGTTATGAATACCCAGAGGATTGCCTTCGCGTGTACCTAATACAACGATAGAACGCGTAATCATCCCTTTGTGCGGTTCATCTCTCCATGTATCTTTGACCAGTCCGGCTTTGACTAATTTATCAATATCGCCTTCTAATGATAGCAAGGTAACATCTGCTTCAAATCCACCTGCAATCGCTCTGGCTTGTGTACCTGAAGCTTCATACGATTCTTGAAATTTTACATTTTGTCCTGTTTTGGCTTTCCATTCTGCTTGAAACTTGGGTAAAATCTCACCTACAGCATCTTTGGCTACACTATACGCACCAATCACTAAAGTAATATCTTTGCCATCATTGGAAACAGCACTAGCTGAAGCTGTAGAATCTGTTTCTGCTTGATGGCTACACGCTGACAAGACTACACTCATGATAAGCAGTAAAGTCAGCACCAAACGACTACGGATCACAGACATTCTCAAGCGATTGTTCTTCAAGCCCAATCCCTTCCTTTCCCGCGTTCACAGACCATACTCATATTGCTGTTGTAGTTAAATAAACATCGATAACGTATCATTTTTAAGACGGTTTTCTGCAATCCAACTTTCTTGATCATTGAATAGATATGCCCGATGCACCATCACATGTACCGATTGTCCAATTTCTAATGTTTCTTTTTCCAGTGAACGATACGTGATCAACGAATTCTGACCCACCTGTACTTCGACCAACCACTGACTTCCCCGGAAATGAAGATGTTTTACTGTTCCTGTTTCGGTAGCAGATAATAATGGGAATTCACTAGCATGTCCCACTTCAATATATTCTGGACGAATCAATGCATGAATACCTGGATGAGACTGCTCATGATCAAATCCTTTGAGCAAAGAGACTTCATCTACAATCGTTGATTCTCCGATAAAGGAAGCGACAAAAGGGGTAGAAGGTTGCTTGTAAATATCCCACGGAGTTCCTTTTTGCTCTAATCGTCCGCCGTTAATAATCATAATCTCATCGGCTACTTCGATCGCTTCATCTTGATCATGAGTCACAAAAATCGATGTAATGCCGACACGTTCAATCAATTCACGTAGCCATGTACGTAATTCTTGCCGAATCTTAGCATCAATCGCAGCAAACGGCTCATCAAGCAATAATAATTGAGGTTCAGGCGCAAGAGCTCTGGCAAAAGCAACCCGTTGTCGTTGTCCACCAGATAACTGATGCGGATAGCGATGTTCAAATCCTGCTAACCCTGTCAGTTCCACTAATTCATGTACACGTTCTTTGATTGCAGCCTTTTTCATTTTTTTCACTGTAAGACCGAAAGCAATATTATCAAATACCGTCATATGTTTGAATAGCGCATAGTTTTGAAAAACAAAACCAATCTCACGTTCTTGTGGAGGTAATTGATTTACTTTCTGTCCATGAAAAATAATATCTCCACTATCCGGTGATTCGAGTCCAGCTAGCATACGCAGAATAGATGTTTTTCCTCCACCACTTGGTCCTAACAATCCGATCAGATGCCCTTTTTGTACGTTGAAGCTAACGTCTTGTACAGCGTGAAATTGTCCAAAATGCTTATCCAGGTTACGAACTTCCAGATGCATAATCAGTGCACTCCCTTTCTCTTCTTGGCGCGTTCCATTAACAATAATAATCCTACAGAAAATACAGCCAACACCAGAGCAACTCCATTAGCAGCAGTGACATTGAAGTTCTCCATATCTTGATACACCAGCGTAGTTGCTGTTTGTGTTTTGTTAATAATATTGCCTGACACGACCAATACTGCTCCAAATTCACCCAGAGAACGTGCAACGGTCAAAATCGTACCGTAAATCACAGCCCAGCGAATTGAAGGCCAAGTGACTTTCCAAAACGTTGTCCAACTATAAGCGCCTAATGTAGAAGCTGCTTCTTCTTGATCATTTCCTAATTCTTGTAGAACCGGCATGACTTCACGCACCATTAATGGGAACGTTACAAATAGTGTTGCAATCACCATTCCGGGAAATGCATAGACTACTTTAAATCCAATCTGTTCAAAAAATGTACCAATCACCGTATCCGGCCCTAGTAATAATACAATCATCAATCCACCGATAACCGGTGAAACAGCATAAGGGAGATCGACGATACTATTGAACAATTGTCTCACTCTACGACTTAGCCATGTTCCCCGCACCAGATAAATACCCATCATAATCCCAAAAATTCCATTTAAAATCGTAACCACAATAACGATAAACCCTGTCATCATCAATGCATGTCTGGCTTCAGGACGACTTAACGCATCGATAAATCCACTGGTTCCTTTATCAAAAGCTCCTGTTGCCAGTACAGCTAAAGGAATCAAAATCAAGATGCTAAAAACGATCCATGTGAGTGGAATCCAATATTTTCTCATTAGCGTGCTCTCCTTGTCTGTACTGCATTAATCAGCCAAAGAATAAGAAAGGATAATGTTAATAAAATAACCGATACAGCGGCTGCTCCTGCTTCATTATCACTTTCTACTTCGCCAAAAATATATACAGAAGCGGTAAGCGTACGCCCTGGAATATTACCGGCTACTAGAACAACAGCTCCAAATTCAGCCAGTGCTCTTGAAAAAGCTAGCATCGCTCCACTTATAATGCCGGGTGTCATTGATGGTAGAATGACTCGAAAAAATGTATCTCGTTTAGAAGCGCCTAATGTATAAGAAGCTTCTTCTGCCGAATGATCGATCTCTTCCAACAATGGCTGGATCGCCCGAATCACAAATGGAAAAGTAACAAATACCATCGCTATAATAATCGCTGGTTGATGAAATACGAACTGAAAGCCTAAAGTATCTGCTAATTTGCCCATCCAACTGTTCGGCCCTAACAAGACGAGAATCATCAATCCTCCGACAGCAGTCGGTAAAGCAAATGGCAAATCTACAATACTATTTAATAAAGATTTTCCTGCAAAATCATAACGCACCAATACCCAAGCAGACATTGTACCGATCAACACATTAATCAACGTCGCAATCAGCGCTAATTTTAATGTTAACAAAACAGCTTTCCATGCTATAGGATCACTGATATTCTGTACAAATGCTGCCCAACCTTCTGAAAATGAGTTCACATACACTCCTGCAATCGGTAGTACAATCAATAGTAGAAAATACAATAATACGGTAGAGCGAAATCCCCAAGTCCATCCTTTATGACGCAGCAATGTACGATTCACGATACGACTCCTTTGCTTTAACCTTTATTTCCTATTAGTATACTCGGCTTTAAATCTTAGCAATACTTTAGCAAATTGTTATACCTAACGTCAATTAAAAGAGTACTTTTTGTCAAAATGGTTAATAGTCTCAAATCTATTGATATGATAAGCATTTCGTACAAAATGGGTAATAAAGAAGTAGATAGTGATTTATTTTGTGATCTGATTTTGAATCTATTTTCGCAATATTTTGTCTATTTATGTAAAATAATAACCGCTGAATATCCAATTTGAAAAAAAGCAAAGAAAGAAGGAATAATGATGCTGTATACATTGCCAATTTCCACAAGTAAACGTGATGAAATGAGAGATATTACGCGTGATGTGTCTTCTTTAATTACGCAAAGCGGGGTACAAGAAGGAATTGTAGTGATTTATTGTCCGCACACTACAGCAGGGATAGCGATTAATGAAAATGCCGATCCTGATGTCAAACACGATGTAATTATGCGACTCGATGAAGTCTATCCATGGGAGCATCCAAAATACCGTCATATGGAAGGCAATACTGCTTCTCATCTAAAGTCGATCACCACTGGCCCTTCACAAACTGTTATTATTCAAGAAGGTCGTATGCTACTTGGACGCTGGCAAGGAATTTATTTCTGTGAATTCGATGGCCCGCGCAAGCGTGAATATATGGTCAAAATTATAGCCGGTTAATTGCAAAAGGCGATCTATCCATATCTATATTGTGGATAAATCGCCTTTTGGCATTATACATTGTTGCTCTGTCATCGGTGAGAACTCTATAGGTATGTGCTAACTTGCTATAGGGAATTACCGTTTTGACAAGGGAAAGTCTTAAAGTGTACAAACCTACTTTTACTGGCGCTGAATCATTTACCTGATTCTTATTGGTATCAGCAATCATTGTATTGTCCCTTCACAGTACACGACATAATGTCTTGACATGGGCAATAACAGCCGGCTTAATTTCATCATATCCAACACGATCTTGAATATAATACGAAATAAAACCATGAATCGATAAAAATAAACTAAGTGGCACAGTATTCATTGCTTCAACGGTATGAGTGGAAGTGTTCATAGATTGACGGATGATAGAAGCAAATAAATCAAAACATCGTGCTTGTTCTGCACGACAATAACTTAGCAATTCTTCATCTCGTGTCATAAACATAATTTCATACTGATGTGCATTATCCAGACCGAACCGAATAAATTCGATCAACAAAAGTTCTACTTTGCTCCATTCTCCATGTTCAGGTTTGTCTTTGACCTCTCTAAACAACACACACAGATGATCAAAATCTTCCATCACAATCGCATAAAACAATTCTGCTTTTTCTTTAAAATGATAATACAACGAACCATGACTATACCCCAAATGTTGACCAATACTCCGCATTGAAATTGCCCGATATCCTTTGGTGACGAACAGATGTCTGGCAGCTTCGAGAATTCTTTCTCTGGATAATTCTTGTTCTACCGCTCTTCGTGCCATGATTACGATTCTCCTTCAAGCATTTTGCATAGTCTGATTCAAAATGCAGCTTCGATAAAGTAACGCTGTTCACCTTCAGTGATCACAGATTGTCCCTGTGTAATATCAGTGATCCATGCTTTAAATGCTTCGGCTTCACTGGCTACAGGTAAGCAGTTCATAATCACTTTATCGGTAAAATCAGTCTCGGCTGTGCGAATACCGCGATTTCGCAATTCATTTTCTACTTTGCCGAGCCAGGTGTAATCCAATTCTACTGCAACTTCTTGATGAAGTATACGAGTAATTGCTTCTCCTGCTTCAATCGCTGCTACAGCGCCGTCTGTATACGCACGAATCAGTCCTCCTGCGCCTAACATAATCCCTCCAAAATAACGAGTAACTACTATCACTACATCTTGAAGTTGTTGATTTTTGATCACTTCTAAGATCGGCTTACCTGCTGTACCGCTTGGTTCTCCATCGTCTGATTGACGTTGGATCTCTGCGCGTGAACCAATCAAATAAGCAGAGCAATTATGAGTCGCATTCCAGTGTTGCTTTTTAATTCGCTCTATAAAAGCGATCGCTTCTTCTTCAGTTTGTACAGGCATCACATGCCCTAGAAAACGAGATTTTTTAATCACGATTTCTTTGACACCTTCTTGCTTGACTGTACGATACCGTTCCGGTTTATCCATGTTATCCCCACTTTATTCATTAGACACTATACTATTCTGCGATCATGCCAACAATATGTAATACAGAATACCACTTGTGTTTCCAAAGATATAATACACTATATTTAAGTATCAAGAAAGCAGTTCCCTGACATCACTGTCAAAGAACTGCTTTCCCGTATTGATTTATTCTATTTTAACTTAAAGTGACTTATTCGGAAAGTCTTGCTTCAAGTTCTGCTTTTTGTTTTTCAAATCCTGGTTTACCTAGCAATGCAAACATATTCTTTTTGTAAGCTTCTACGCCTTCTTGGTCAAATGGATTTACACCTGACAAGTAACCGCTAATTCCGCAAGCTTTTTCAAAGAAATACACAAGGTATCCGAAAGAATATGGTGTTTGATCTTCGATATTTACAATCAAGTTAGGTACTTGACCATCAGTATGTGCAAGTAGTGTACCCTGGAATGCTTTTTTGTTTACAAAATCAAGTGTTTTGCCTGTTAAGAAGTTCAAACCATCCAAGTCATCTGGATCAGATTCGATCGTAATATGGCTAGCTACATTTTCAACTTGTACTACGGTTTCGAAAATGTTACGGCTACCATCTTGGATAAATTGACCCATAGAGTGTAAGTCTGTAGAGAAATCAACTGCTGCCGGGAAAATACCTTTGAAGTCTTTACCTTCACTTTCGCCGAATAGTTGTTTCCACCATTCAGATACGAAGTGCAAGGAAGGCTCATAGTTTACCAAAATCTCAATCGCTTTACCTTTGCGGTACAAAGCGTTACGTACTGCTGCATATTGGTAGCTTTCGTTTTCAGCAACATTAGGATTGCTGTATTCTTTCGCTGCATCTGCTGCACCTTGCATCATTTCTTCAATATTGATACCTGCTGTCGCGATAGGCAACAATCCTACAGGAGTCAATACAGAGTAACGTCCACCGACATCATCAGGAATCACGAATGTTTCGTAACCTTCTGCATCAGCCAATGTTTTCAAAGCGCCTTTTGCGCGGTCAGTTGTTGCATAGATGCGTTTTTTGGCTTCTTCTTTACCATATTTTTTCTCTAGTTCTGCGCGGAAAATACGGAAAGCAATCGCTGGCTCTGTTGTTGTACCTGATTTGGAGATAACATTGACAGAGAAATCTTTACCTTCAATATTTTCAAGCAATTGGTTTACATACGTAGAACTGATATTGTTACCTGCGAAATAAATTTCAGGTGTTTTGCGTTTGTCTTTAGGTAGTGTGTTGTAGAACGAATGAGTTAACATTTCGATCGCTGCACGAGCACCCAAGTACGAACCACCGATACCGATAACGATCAATACTTCGGAGTCGCTTTGGATTTTTGTTGCTGCTTTTTGAATGCGAGCAAATTCTTCTTTATCGTAAGCTGTAGGCAAATCAATCCATCCTAAGAAATCAGAACCTGCGCCTGTGCCGTTATGCAATTGTTCGTGAGCCAAACGAATCGGCTCTGCAAAATAATCCACTTCGTGTTGAGCGACAAAAGAAAGAGCGTTACTGTAATCAAATTTAACTGTTTTAGCCATAATATTGTTACCCTCCCAAAATAAATTATAATACGGTCCCATACCCAATATGCTAGTGAACATGCTACACTAAATGGATAAGTATAGATGTTCTAACTCACTTACGATATGGAGGAAATCAAGCGATGAAAAAAATTGGATTTATTGGCCTCGGCACGATGGGTCTACCTATGGCAGCCAATCTGCTCAAAGCAGGTTATACCTTAACTGTATACAATCGTACAGCATCCAAAGCAGAATCTCTAGTTCAGCAAGGAGCCCATCAAGTACATACTCCGCGCGAAGCAGCGACAGATCAAGATATGGTCATCACAATCATTAGCGATGATGCTTCGATTGTTGATGTGTACGAAGGTGAAGATGGTATTTTACAAGCTGTCCAAAACGGATTAACGGTTATGGATTGCAGTACCATTTCTCCATCTTTAGTAAAACAACTGTCCACTTCGATTACAGACAAAGGCGGTCAATTTCTAGATGCTCCTGTAACCGGTAGCGAACCTGCTGCTATTGATGGAACACTTGTATTTATGGTTGGCGGTGACCCACACGTTATCGACGCTCATCAAGATGTATTTGAGACACTAGGTCGCAAAGTGATTCCGATGGGCGCTAACGGTAGCGGTGCAACTGCCAAATTGGCTCATAATACAATTGTAGGTATTCATACGGTAGCTCTTGCTGAAGCTTTTGCTGTAGCCGCTAAAGGCGGTATCGATCCATCGGCTTTTTATGAACTGGTACGTATGGGCGCGGCTGGAAGTCGCACTGCTGAACTCAAAGGTCAAAAAATTATCGATGGTGATTATACCAACCAATTTTCACTCGCATTAATGCTCAAAGACCTCAAACTCGCCTCTGTGCTTAACGATACCAACGGTGTACCTTCACCAATGCTAAATCTGGCAAAAAGTATGTTCCAGATCGGGCAAACCAAAGGATATGGTGATGACGATCTTTCAGTTATCGCTAAATGCTATGAAGAATGGATCGGGCAAACGATCAACGGCAAAGAACTGTAATCCGATATTCATAGTACAGTATAACGGTATTTCATTGTCTTTCGCATGATGTATCGCACAGGTGATAGATCGCTTGATTAGGTATGAAAAGGGTAAGTTCTCAGTATGATTTATACTGATGAGCTTGCCTTTTTTTGCTGCTATTTTTTTATGCTACCTACAATCATTAAGCATAAGAGCAACAGTAATCAGTGACAACAGCAATCTCAAGTTTGAACTTTGTATGAGCAGGCACTTCAAATGTAGCCTGTCCTTTAATATCTAACCATTCTTCGGTATCTGGTAACAGGACACGAAGTTCGCCCGACAGAATTTCCATCGTTTCGTGTTGATCTGTACCAAATTCATAAGAGCCTGGCAACATAATCCCTAACGTAATTTTGCTACCATCTGGCAAAATCACAGCACGACTTGTTACTTTGCCTTCATAATAAATATTAGCTTCTTTGATTACTGTAACCTGTTCTAATTGCGTCATAGATTCAGACCGCTCCCCTGCTCATCATTTGAAATATAGACCTGAAAATAGTTATAAAAAGGTGCAGAAATGGCGCTTTGCCAACTTCTGCACCTTTAACAGTACTTTATAATTATTTAGACAATAGACCTTTAACATGTTGAACAACGTTCTCAACAGTAAAGCCATATTCAGCCATTACGCGATCTCCTGGAGCCGAAGCACCGAAAGTTGTAATTCCGATGATTCCACCTTTGTCACCCACATAACGTTCCCAACCGAAAGTTTGAGCCATTTCGATAGCAAGACGTGGTTTAACATCAGGCAACAATACAGAATCTTTGTAAGCTTGGTCTTGTTGTTCGAACAATTCCCAGCTTGGCATACTGATAACACGTACTTCGATACCTTCAGATGCTAATGCTTCTTGAGCACGAACAGCCAATTGTACTTCAGAACCTGTTGCAATCAATTGTGCTACTGGTTGTCCCGCTTTAGCATCAGATACCACATAAGCACCTTTTTTGATGTTTTGACGAGAATGTTCTACAGTACCTTCCAAGATCGGCAAGTTTTGACGAGTCAATACAAGCGCGATAGGACCTTTTTGGTTTTCCATAGCATGAGCCCAAGCAGCAGATGTTTCGTTACCATCAGCAGGACGAATCACTGTCAAACCTGGAATAATGCGTAGAGAAGCCAATTGCTCGATCGGTTCGTGGGTAGGACCATCTTCACCAACAGCAATACTATCATGAGTCAATACATACGTTACAGGCAAGCCCATAAGAGCAGCCAAACGTACAGCAGGACGCAAGTAATCTGTAAATACGAAGAATGTACCACCGAAGATTTTAACGCCTGTATGAAGAGCAATACCGTTCATTGCCGCAGCCATACCGAATTCACGTACTCCGTAATAAATGTTACGACCAGCATAACTTTCAGGAGTAAAGCTATCCAAACCGTTCAAGTGAGTCATTGTTGAACTCTCAAGGTCAGCAGAACCGCCTGCTAATTGAGGAACACCATTGATTAGACCATTCAACGCATTACCAGAAGCTACACGAGTCGAAACTGCTTTGTCTTCTGTAGTGTAATGAGGAAGTTCTTTATCCCAACCTTCGCTTAATTCGCCAGCAATAACGGTTTCGAATTGAGCAGCTAGCTCAGGGTTAGCTTTTTTGTATTCAGCAAATTTCTCGTTCCATGCATTGTTCGCTTCTACACCACGCTCTTTTACTTTAGCGAAATGTTCACGAACTTCGTCTGGTACGTAGAAATCTTCTTCATAAGTCCACTCGTAAGCTGCTTTAGTCAATTTCGCTTCAGCAGAACCTAGCGGAGAACCATGAGTACCACCGTGACCGCCGATACCTTGTTTGTTCGGGCTACCATAACCGATCACTGTTTTTACTTCGATCAATGTTGGACGAGAAAGATCAGCTTTTGCTTCTTCCAAAGCAGCCGCAAGTGCAGGAAGATCGTTACCGTCTTCTACACGAATCACTTGCCATCCATAAGCTTTATAACGGTCTTCTACATTTTCAGAGAAAGAAAGACCAGCTTTACCATCCAATGTAATATCATTGGAATCGTACATCATGATCAATTTACCCAATTTCATATGACCAGCCATAGAAGCTGCTTCACTAGAAACGCCTTCCATCATATCGCCATCACCACAGATAGCATATGTGAAGTGGTCGACTACATTGAAGTTACCTTTGTTGTAAGTCGCTGCCAAATGAGCTTCAGCAATCGCCATACCTACAGCCATACCTACACCTTGACCTAGAGGTCCAGTTGTAGCATCAACACCAACAGTATGACCAAACTCAGGGTGACCTGGAGTTTTACTGCCCCATTGACGGAACTGTTTGATTTCGTCCATTTCCAAGCCATAGCCGGAAAGGTGTAGCAAGCTGTACAATAGCATAGAACCATGTCCAGCAGAAAGTACAAAACGGTCACGGTTGATCCAAGTAGGATTAGCCGGGTTATGTGTCATTGTTTTTGCAAATAATTGGTAGCCCATTGGTGCAGAACCCATCGGCATACCAGGATGTCCAGAATTCGCTTTTTCGATAGCATCGATGGAAAGCGTACGGATTGTTGAAATCGCCAGATTATCCACGTTGGAGTTCTCTGCTTTGCTTATACTTTGTTCTTGCTCTTGTTTCTTGTCAGTCATGTTAATCCTCCTCATTCTTCTTGGTAAAGCGAGGTGCTTGAGATTATATTTCATCTGAATATCAGATCTTAGCAAAGTTGCAAATGAAATAAATCCTCTTGAGTCTTTCAATTTGACTTATTAGCCTTCAACCATTGTAACACTTGTTTGAGAAGTTTGCCAGAACGTTATTTAACTTCATCCTTATTTATACCCAAACTGGCTATAACGAAAAGGAAGTTGCGTATTTAGTTTTGTAAAAATACAGTTTATTTTATCTTTTCAAGTCTATTCAGTAGACATTTTTTCCTTAGATCAATTTCGAGTAAATCATATAATGGTAAGCACTACAGCAACATATTTTTCTTTGTAACTATCATTGTTTATTTGATCAGACTAAGTTGCGCTGTTGATTCCAAGCGCTAAGGAAATGAGGTTTTGACTATAAAGCAGCAACGCATATGGATAGTTGAATGTATGTATGGATTATTATTGGGTTTGATCAGCGGTTTTGTTTTAGGATTCTTTTTGAAATGGATTCAATATGTCACCGGTTCGTTAGTCTATACACTTTTATTGAATATAGATTTTGTTCCTTTTTTGCCAGAGCGGTTGCCTGAACCGATTGAATTTGCTTTACACCTTTTCGTAGCGATCATTATTGCTTGGATCTATAGTCTATGGATTCGAATATCGCCACATCCTTGGAAGTACGGTATATATATTGGTGTTGCTTCTTCTCTTTTATTTATTCCGTTAACATTGATGTCGGATCGAGTTCCAGAGATTACAGATATCGTCGCTTACGGTTACTGGTTAGCAGGTCATTTGTTATACGGATTGTCTTTAGGATTCATGGGAACATTACTATTGAAGCGCCAAAATAGGCAAAAACAATAACTTTTATATTAGCCTTGTTTTGTATAAATGGGCGATGACTATGCTGGCTGTTCTTGTTAGATTTTTTTTATGTAATCGAATTACTTTCGCAATTGCTTTTCGTATAAAGCGGTAATTATATTCTTTTTAGTATTGTTTTTTTAGTGTTGTTCTTTCAGTATTGTTCTTTTTAGCATACTGTATCTGTATTAACAGAGCATTAACGGAGCAACAAAAAAAGCACGAATGACCTTCTGCTAGATAATAGCAAAAATCATTCGTGCTTTTGACATATTTATACTATAGCTTGCGATATACTTTTATACATTGAACAAGAAATCATTACAATGAAAAAAGATTAATTAAAAACGACTGTTTTGTTTTGATGTACCAGCACACGATCTTCTGTATGCCACTCTACTGCACGCGCCAATACTACACGCTCAATTGTACGACCAATACGCTTCAATTCACTCACATTATCGCTATGACTTACACGCTGTACGTCTTGCTCAATAATAGGCCCACCATCAAGCTCTTCTGTTACATAGTGAGCGGTTGCGCCAATAATCTTAACACCACGATCATAAGCTTGGGCATACGGCTTACCACCTACAAATGCAGGTAAGAAAGAGTGATGAATATTGATAATCCGATTACGGAAATGTTCAATAAACAATGGTGAAATGATCTGCATATAACGAGCAAGTACGATCAAGTCGATATCTGAGCCGATCACTTCTAATTGCTTTTGCTCTGCTTCTTTTTTCGTATCCGCAGTGACCGGAATATGATGGAAAGGAATACCGAACGATTCCACATAGCTACGCATATCGTTATGATTACTGATCACCATAGCAATATCTGCATCCAGATCACCTGCTTGCCAGTGCCACAGCAATTCCACCAGACAATGATCTTCTTTTGAGACAAAAATCGCTAGTCTTTTTTTGCGACTCACCTGATTAATCGTCCATTCCATTTTGAACTGATCTCCTACTGCTTGAAAATCACTTTCAAGTGCAGGTAGATTTTTGCTAAGTTCAGGTAGATCAAATTCGACACGCATAAAGAACATACCGCCTGCTGGATTCATTGTATATTGATCGGATTGAACAATATTTGCTCCATGTTCAAATAAAAAGCGTGATACCGCAGCTACGATCCCAGGGCCATCTGGACAAGAAATCAGCATACGGGCGCGATTTTCTTGTTGTTCTTCTCTTGCAGTTTGATTTTGTTTAACATGTACTTCCATTGAATCTTCGTTCCCCCTTCAAATATCTTATATTACAATCTATGTCATGATGCTAAGAAAGTAAATATATTTATTCAAATTTATTAATATTCATTCAATCTAATATATGGTTGCATCACTTTGGATAGCATTATATATACATTTGATGTTATGAAAGGATACTTTTTCCTGCGAAATAAGCAGTTAAGCGATGATTCAATGCTTCTTCACTCAACTCGGTAAATAATCCTTCAGCAATCACCATATCGTATAGTCGTTCCATCGGTTCACGCGGGTCTGCTTTACGAGCCTTGGCATCACTTTTCAGCATCTCCCATGTTTCCAAAATATATGGACGTGCTTGAATATTTTGCCCTTCAAAGAAATGATGCAATTTTTCTACATCTTCTAAAAACCCTGCGCCAAATCGACCTGTCACATCACCACGTAACAAAGCTATCTCTGCTTCATACATCGGACGCTGTGTTTTAGCATCTTTACCGATCCAAGGCGTTTCCAGGATAAATGGACGACCTTTCAACTGATCATGATGAACAATACGGCTAAGCGCTTCATAACCGATCCATCCAGATCCAAGTGTGGTATGACGATCCTTACCTGCGCCTGTTGGATTTTTACTATCATTGATATGCATAACAGTTAAACGATCCAAACCAATCAGACGATCAAATTTCTCAAGCACTCCATCAAAATCATTAATCAGATCATAACCAGCATCATGGGTATGACAAGTATCGAAACAAATCGTTAATCGTTCATTATGAGGTACCATATCAATAATCTGCGCGATTTCTTCAAAGCTACGTCCTACTTCTGTTCCTTTACCCGCCATTGTTTCTAAAGCGATATTCACATCGGTTTCAGACACACCAGCTAATACTTTTTCCAGACCTTCTGCAATACGCTTAATACCAAATTCAGCATCCATATCTGTAAAAGCACCTGGATGCAGCACGATATTGCGTACCCCAATTTGATGCGTACGGCGAATTTCTTCTTGTAGAAAATCAACAGCCAATTCATAAATATTTTCTTTATACGAACCTAAATTAATAATATAAGGGGCGTGTACAACAATTTCTTCAACGCCCATCGTTTGCATTTTTTCTTTTCCTTCTTCAATAAATAACGTATCTATAGGTTTACGGCGCGTATTTTGTGGCGCTCCGGTATATATCATAAATGAGCTTGAGCCATATGTATCTGCCTCATTCGCTGCACTAAGTAACCCTTTACTGGAAAGTGATACATGAGAACCAATCTTTAACATAGTGTATTTCCTCCTTAGTGTTCCGCTATTCGCGAATCTCACCTATTTTAACGTGAATACCAAAATAAATCTAGAAATAGCTGTACTTTTCATCTTAAATTCATCGTCTACTGATCAGATCACCTGTAGTAATTATGGGTAATGATTGTATAGAAGAATAATTAATGCTTAATATCAGTCGAATAAGATTAATCTATCTTATATAGATAACTATATTGGCTATATAGTTAGATTCATTTTTGGATATAATCATGCATTTTCAATAAAGATGATATAGAAAAAGAGCCTATAGAATCGAACAAACATAATAAATAGTGTTGCATTAGACAGACTCTATTATATGCGCAATGTACAGAACATAGTGAACCCACTTTAGATTAAACAGGAGGATTTATATGAATATTGTTGTTTGTGGAGGTACAGGTTTAGTAGGCCGTCATCTGGTTACATTTTGGCTGCAAGAAAATCACGATCTTACAGTAGTGAGTCGTAAAATTCCAGATACATCCAAATCTAATCCGGCTGTTCATTATATAACCTGGAACGATATGGAAAATAACCCTACTCAACTAGAAGGGGTAGACGTTATTGTTAATCTTTCGGGAGAGACACTGAATCAAAGATGGACAACCAAAACCAAACTTGAATTAGTAGAATCAAGAATGAGAACAGTCAATATCGTTTCCAAAACAGTCGAAGCATTAAAGAAAAAACCAGAAGTCGTTGTTCAAGCGAGTGCTATGGCAATCTATGGTACTTCTGATACAGAAACATTTGATGAAAATAGCCCTAAAAGAACAATGAACTTTCCTTCTAGTCTTGCAGAGCAATGGGAAGCTGTAGCCGATAGTATCAAAGGTGTACGTCTTATCAAGCTGAGAGTCAGTATTGTACTCGACAAACACAAAGGTGCATACCCGATGATGAGATTACCTTATATCCTTATGGCTGGTGGAAAATTAGGATCAGGGAAACAGTGGAATTCATGGATTCATATAGATGATATGGTTAGATTGATCGACTTCTGCGTTAAAAATAAAGCGATTGAAGGCCCGGTTAACGCCTCTTCTCCTAATCCTGTACGGTATGCTGATCTGGGCAAAACGATTGCTAAAGTTACTCATCGTCCATACTGGTTCCACGTTCCAAGCATTGCGCTCAAACCGACATTAGGTGAAATGTCTGACATTTTACTAGACGGACAACGTGTTATTCCTAAAAAAGCTCTGGATCATGGATTTACTTTTCTTTTCCCTGAGATACACGGTGCTTTGGAACATATCGAAAAAACACAGTAACTGATCTACTATTTAGCAATACATGTTACGACTACAGGTCTGGAATAAGGTATTATTTACTTATTTTGTTGTTTACTTATACTGATGACTGGTATACGTTGGAAAAAATAAAGGCGATTTCTTTAACATCCTTTAAAGAAATCGCCTTTTTGCTGTATTGATTTACAGTTTACCTTTTATCATTTATTAATAATATAGGCACATATTTTTAGAAATCATTATTTTCAAAAAATATTATCCTAATCGTAATGTATAGACTGCTTGTGCAATCGTAAAAGAATCACCTTCATGTAAAGGATACTCTTTATACGGTACGATTGGCTCTCCTTTTAACATTGTTCCATTACGTGAACTCAAATCTTTGATCGTAATCTGCTGATCGCTAATTTCTAATTCTACATGATTACGTGAAGTTCCAGTCGACTTTTCCAAATAGTGAACACCTTCGGCAGCTCTGCCAATAATAAAGCTTCCTCGTGTTAAGCGTACAGGCTCCATCTGCATCGTTCCATTTTCTCTACGTTCTAAATATCCTGTAAATGGTTGTACTCCTGAAGGACTATAACCTTGATCCGCAGAAGCATCTTGCCCTAACAAAACAGTCGCCATATGAGGAGAAAGCATTTCTGTACTATGATGAGACGAATGCTGTGAATAACTATCTTCATGATAATTCGGTATCGATGGAGATTGGGATGAACGACCAAACTCTACGGGTGAACCTGTATCAGAATAAGCACCTGGCTGTTGTTCATATCCACTCTGCATCGAATTTTGACTACGAATAGGTGATTGTACTGGTGTATCCGAACCAAAAATAGCAGCAATATTTTCATCTCGCCAACGCATTGGATCAGGTGCTGGCGTAGAAGATATAGTTGCTGAAGCCATTGCTCCACCCCCGCCTGCTAACACCGGATCTGCTTGCCAGCGCCAACTTTCATTTCCATCTTCTTCAGTCTTTTTATGACGAACAAAAGAAGGCATTTTAAGACCATTTTGAAGTGGAGATTTACCTTTCAAGATCATATATATAACTAAAGCAATCGCTACAGTCAAAGCTGCACAGCCGTATAACATAAAATCATTGCTGTGCGAAAGGTATCCAAATTTCCAGATCATAGCGGTTACTAAAGCTCCTCCTGCTAGCAAATATGTGCGATGTGCTGAAGGCATAGGTTGTACTTCCTCATCGGTGCTAGATACTGTAGAAGATGCTAGATTGTTATCTTTACCTTTTTTTGCTGACTGGTGATTCTGATTGCTTTGTACAGAAGAAGCAACCGTTTCTGAGGGAGACACTCTTTTTTTCTTATTTTGCATATGTTGTAAGATCGGATTAGTCGCAGGTTGAGATAGATTATTCATGTCTTGTTGGTATTTGGGATGAGCTCCTAATGGCTCTTGTGACGGTATCGCATTTGAAAACGGTGGAACTTGTTTATTGCGTAACTCTGCCGGATCAATCCATTTTGAAGTAGGAGCATGAGTAGGTTGAGGAGTAAGGTCGATCATTTGCTGTGGATTGCCAAGTAACTCCAGCAACAACATTTTGATGCCTTTGATCGTAAAATCTTCTGCATGACAATAACGCAAAATTCGCTGAATCTGATTGCCGCTCAATTCAGCTACAGAAGTCATCCATCTTGATGCCAACTGACTCAAAACTATCTGTACAGGTTCTTCATTTAATGTCTCCATCACTGGAATATATGTAAAATGTAATGTTCCTGCCTGCAACGAACCTTCTACAAAAATATATTCTTCATCCAGTACATAATTGGTCATCGACAACATATGCTGACTACTTTCTTCCAGTGTAGTAACCACTTGTAATAACAATCCTAAATACTCTGCAATCCCCATCATTTCACCTTGCATACAGTGTTTAAGCATACGTTTACCTGTAATATCATAACGTAGTACAGCTTGTAGATCGACTTCCTGTAAATGAAGCTGAAGCACTCCCCGAATACGAGAAGCCAGCATCATTCCTGTCTGTGCTTTACTCAAATCGATATGTTGAAATCCTTGCTCACGACCTACAATCATATATGTTTTGCCATCTTGTACAAAATCCTGTGTTAACTGTTGCATAATAATGTATGCCTCCTTGCTTTCTATACTAGATATTTATTTCAAGATAAATTGTATTTGATATTCGTTCAAACTTTTCTACATTCCATTTTCTATGCAAACTTTAAAGTGATGAAATAATAATAGAATAAAATTCAAAAATAGCTTATTCATGACTTTGCGCTCAAGTGATAAAAAAATAACAAAACACAACCCCTGGTAATACGGCGGTCATAAAAGGGAATGTTAAAAATTGTTGATGTTCAGTTTCTGTCGAGCGAATCGATTGTTTCCACAATACAGAACCTGCAAGCTTCCAGAATACTCTACGCATACGTACGATCGTTTCACGTCTCCACAACATAATGAGTAGACCAATAATACCTGCGAAAATAATAGAGTATATCATCACCTGTGCAGTCATTCCCATCCCGAACCATACACCAATTCCACCAAACAATTTCACATCACCTGCGCCTACAGCCTTCATCCAATGAAGAATAAGCATGATACCGAATCCCAATAGAAACCCTTTACCAGCAAAAGCAAGACCATCCCAACCAGACATTACCGCATGATATATTAATCCACTGACTATAAATAAAATATTCAGTATATTAGGAATTTTGCGTTCTTTGATATCTGTCCAAAATGCCCATAGTATAAAAACTCCACCGCCGATAAATATCGTTTCCATTGCTATTCTGTATCCCCTTTTAATATCCAAATAAATGTTATAGTTTGATTATGATGCGGCACTACCAATAACAGGTCGACCATCGTACTCTGCCACTTGGAATACCCCTCTAACTTCTTTTCCATCTGCTGTAGTAATCGTATAATTTGCCCATCCCGGTGTAGCATTAGAAGGAATTTTCCATGTCCAATTTACATTGCCTTCTGCATCTACTGTCGCCTGACCCAGTCCCTGTGCGGTGCTATTTCCGCTTTTATATTGAATATTAAGATGTACTGTTGTACCCGGAGGTGCTTTGGCTGCAATCGAAATATTGGATTCTGGATAAGCAGGTGAAGGAACCGACACTACAGATACACCTGTTTCTTCTGTAGCTTCTGCGGCCGCATCTTCACCAAACTCCCCGGTATCTCCGATCCATAATCGTTCGGTTGCTCTTGCTTGCAATACAATCGGTTTGAAAATCAAAGGAATCTTGAAAGGTAATTCGTAACGGATCTCAATTCCGAAATACGGATGCGTTTTGGCTGTAAGATCAGGCACAGTTACTTGCGTCACATGAATACGTTCATAATCTAATTTATTTTCTGCGGATAGCTTCTGCATTAATGGTTTGATCATTGTATCTAATGCAGGCGCAGATAATTGATTTTTCATTTCTTCTAATTTAATATCTCCACTACTTGCTGCTTCCATCATCCATGTATTGAGCGGAGCAGGAACAGCATCCTGATATTTAGACGCCAGTTCTGTAAATGTTAATTTAGGTAATCGCATCGATTCAGCAGGCAGAATTTTTTTGGCAACAAGGTTGTCTGCTGCTAGCTGAACAGGATACATATGGGTAGCTACATAGCGGGCTGTATCAGAAGTTACATTTTGCATCGCTGTATATACCAATGTCATTTGTACTAAATAGACTAGAAAAATAGAAATAAATAAAAAAATCGGTAAAACCATAGCGGCTTCTAACACAATACTTCCACGCTCTCCGTTTTTAAAAAGAGTAAACTTAGTACGACGATTGGGAGAATGATTTTTGAGTTCGTACACATTGTTAGAAGATGCAGAATAAGAACGATATGCATGATCAGATGGATCAGTTGTACTTTGACAAGAATAGTTGGCAACAAATCGGGATGCAGTGTTAAATACGCCAATTTGTTGAATTCTATTTTTGCTTTTAATAGGAGTAATCTGCTTGTTTATCCGCATAATACACACCCTGTTCTATAGAGCTATTCACACTGGTTGAATTCACCATTTTGATAACACCGGGTAAAAACCAAATCGGCATTGCTGTTCGTATATGAGCTGAAGCATACGTATTGCGCTCTGCTGGATTAATATCTGTTAAAAAGCGAATCAGTGCTAACATCCGAGACATCTTTTTCTCATTGCTAGGTTGTAACAAAAACAAACGCATATAATCTCGATATTCAAATTCTATCGGGAAATAAGCAGATAATTTGGTTTTACCTGTATTGAGCAATTCGATCATATCTTTGATCGCCATTTCTACTCCATACGCAACACCTGCCGCAAGAACAGCTAACGGATGACCTAGATTTGCATTTTTGACAAGTCCTTCAGCAGTACGAATTGCGAGTCTCATTCCGAAAATTTCGCTATAGGCTGCGGCAATATTAGCAGAAGGATCGTTAATACCGTAAATAATATATTCAATCTGCTGATTGCGTACGCCAGCTTCTTCAAGCGCATCCGTAATAGAACCTTCTGATAACGTATCTAATAACCCTTGAAGCTGAATAATATCGAATGTATTAAAATACTGAATCGCATACTCATTTTGGAAAAATTCATTTCTACCTGCTAGAAGAGCATCGGATAAACCTCCAAATACAACATCCATCGCACCCATAGCATTTTTACTTTCTTTATAAGGATCGCTATCCATAGTAGCGTCAGAAGTGGCTCCTCCATCTGCACCGTTAAAAGCGATACTTTCTTTGTAATATCCATCTACTTCATCGAATTCTTTAGCTAATAACCTTGCAGCAGCGGCTGCACCTACAATTTGAGCTAACATTTTTTTGGCTTTTTTTAATTCTTCTTTTGCTTTCGCTTCTGACGCAGCTTTTGTTTCGGTACCTGCTCTTGCTGCTTTGAGATCATGTTCGATCACACCCATAATTCCGTTAGGAGCTGTACCTGTATAATTATCAATATATTTTTGTAAAAGCTTGGCCGTACGAATAGTACTGCTTTTTAAAGAGTTAGCATCACCAGTTGTTTTGGTAAGTTGAGCTGTAGCTTCTGTAATTAAGTTGCTAATAGAATACTGAGCTGTTGTATAATCATCTTTTTGTGTTTTAATCGAACTTTCCATTTTCCCCAAAAGATCATCCGATAATACAAGTTGTTCTAAATTTTTGCGAAGTTCTGCTAATTTGGCTTCAGATTCTGCATCCCCCGCATTAGATCCACCTGGTATATTTGTATTTCTGACTCGCTCATATGCTTCGTTTTGTGTACGTGTTTTGGCTTCTTCTATAATGCGCGCAATTTCTTGATTATATTTTTTTATTTCAACCATAATTTTGTTAGCTTCTGTGTACGTATCTTCGTGAGTATTAATTAGATCTTTGTAATCTCGTGATAAATTGGATAGGAATGTTTTGGATTTGCTTTTATAAGCAGAGATTTTGGCTGTATTGATCGGACTTTTATCTTTTTTCTTACGCTTTTTATCTTCTGCTATCAAAGCTGTATAATTATTGAACTGAGCTGCAATATCAGCGACTGACGTGATCGATCCTACATTTTTGTTAGCAATAGAACTTTTGACAGGATTCATAATTTTAGTGGTTAATTCTTTAACTTCGCCCGCTGTTTTTTTCTGTAAAGCTATTAATTTATCTATTTCTTTTTCACGCTTATCGTAAGGCTCGCGTACATCTTCTAGGACATTAACCGTTTGACTGGCTTCTTTCAGTACACCAGACATGCCTTTAAATTTATCTACAATTTCTATTGTAAAATCGATTGGTGCTTTATATTTCATTTCTTCTTGAATCTGGTGATTGAATACGTCATAGCTTCCTAAAGGTCGGCTTAATTGAATCGAAGTCGTATCTGCTTTCATCGGGATCAATTTAAAACTATCTGTACTCTCGGTATAATTAAAATTCTCATTTAACGCTGTATCTAATAGTTGTGTAGGATCAGATTCTCCCGCAGCAAACAATCCGTATTGTTGTTGAAGATCGGTATCAAATGCTGACATTGCTGAACGAACAGCAGCATGTGCTAATCGCTCGGATTGTACTTCCATCGCTGCTATACGTGAATAATCGATAAAAACCGCTGTAAATAAAAAAACACCTGCAAGTACAACAATCATAAAAATAGAAACAGCGCCTTGTGTATCTGCTAACTTGCGTAGTAATGATTTTTTCCAATATGTGATTTTGGGTCTTATTTGTAATTTACGTGCTTTTCTCAAAATGATTCACACTCCTGCTTTAACTACCTGCTGCTGTAGAAAACCATTGCAGTACGGTTCCAGCACGTCCCATATTCATAGCCGTACCATATTTCCCTGTAAATTTGGCTCCGTAATAACGCATTAATTCAATCGTACGAATAAATTCTACCGGTTCTACAACAACCGAACTTGCACTCACTTCACTTCGTAGCGGATGACCTAATTCACGTTCCAATGCCCCCAAAGAAATAGGTTCACTCAATGTTGTATTTACATTTCGCATCATCAAATAGTTGTTATACGTTGTATTCCCACTCATTTTACCTGGTATCCATGAAGCAGCCGCTGATAATTTAGTTGCTGGTAACGATCCGCCACCTCCACCCGGAATAGCGACATTCGCTGTATTGGTAGCTCCTGCCCATCCAAAAAGTGCACTAATCATACTATCATCTGTAATGCGCCAGTACAGACCATCATCTTGACCTTGTGGAAAAGCACCGGTATTGATATCTTTGTGACTGTTATCCCAAGTGTAAGCCGCACGTTCTGAAGTTTTGGATGCTGCTTGTTTGAGCATTGTATTTTGATATTGGTACATACACATAAACAGAATCAGCAACGTGGTGAACAGAATGATAGGAAAAACGATGGAAGCTTCAAGTGTGAAGCTCCCTTTAGTATTTTTCCAAAAACGTTTAATATTCATATTATTTAGTAAATTCTGCACTTTTAGTTTCCATATATTTAATAGTATTCTCTACAATTTTTGTGATTGAAGTCTTAAATAACAGAGCTAACGTTACAATTACAGCTACGATCAAAATCATTTCCAATGTCCCAATACCTTCTTCATTACTCCAAAAGTTTTGAACTGCGCCCCATGAACCTTTAATCAAATTTGTCATTATATTTTCCTCCTACATATTCATCATCATAAATGCTGGCGTACCGACAAGAATCATAACTACTACAAAAATCAAAACCATCGGAAATACCATTTTAGAAGAAGCTTGTTCTCCTCTTGTACGGCTGACTGCTTTACGCTTATCCCATAATGTACGTGAAAGATCGCGTAATGCTAATCCAAACTCTCCTCCACCACGACGGAAATTCAGCAAGACTGTTGTTGTAAACACCGAAACTTCCTGAACTCCACATCGTTTGCTGAATGACTCTAATCCTTGCTGAAAAGAGTATCCATTTTCCATTTCACGTACCATACGAAATAATTCTTTGTACAATGGATGATCTGCGGCTTCACCTTGCTTGCGCTGTACACAACGTACAATCGCTTTTTGAACTGTTTCGCCTGCACCTACAAGAAGTACAATTTTATTCAGAAATTCAGGTAACTCTAGTAAAATATCTTGTTCACGTTCATGAACTTTCTTTTGCAGATCGCGGAATAATCCAACAGGAAGCATTATCGCTAATCCCACTCCCATGACTAACCATGTCATACTACCACCGGAGATCGCAGCCATTACCAATCCACCTGTCAGTAATAACCAGATATAACCCGCCATTTCTGCAATATACAATAGTGTCATTTCGCCGCTACGATGTACCCCAAAACCTTTTTGAATCGAGCTTTGAATCCGGTAAAACACCCCTGAGAATCGTGATACAAAGCGAATTTTTTCGAGCAATACCAACATAGCTGGTAAAAGTGGTCTTAGCTTAATCACTTCTAATGGTAGCTTGGCAAGCTCTTTATGTAACGCACTGGCACTTTGATTCAGTACGACCCATCCGATCACTAATGCTGTCGCCAACAACCCTTCCAACCATATCAAAAGCAGTTTGTTCACCTCCCTTCCAGCTTATTGTGATACTGGTTTACACTTTGATATTCATAAACTTCCGAATTAACCAGTAACAGAAACCCAATGCCGCCAAACAAATCGTAGAAATCACAATACCAATCGGATTACCGTACAATGGCTTCATAAAATCGGCTGCCGTCACATTCAAAAAGATCAAAAAGAAAAATGGAGTAGCAACGAGTGCATTTGATTCAAACTTTTTCTGCGAAATCATAACCGATATTTCTTGCTGAATATCTAACTTTTCACCGATCGTTGCAGACGTTTTACGTACCACTTCTACCAGATCGCCACCGGTACGTTTACAAGTAACAAATACATCTGCAAAGTTGGTAATATCTTCATTCATGGCTCGATCGCTAAAATCTTGTAATGCTTCTTCTATGGGTTGTCCATACTCTAAGCGTGTAGTAATAATATTCAGTTCTCGAATCATATCGTTATCACCATCTGGATATAACATCCGCAAGTCCTGCGCTGCTTCGCGAAATCCATTTTCAACTGAACGCCCTACAGCTAACGAAGATGATAATGAATATAATGCTTGTTTGAAATGTGCGCTCAAAGCAGCTCGTTTGCGCTCTAATAAATGTTTGCGAAGCAACTTAGGCATAAACCATGCTCCTATAGCCAATACACTAGCAATAATCCACTGATGATAAAACAAATAACCGATCATCATAAACAACACAGCACACAATATAATACAGCTGATTCGCTGTAAAGCAGATAGATGATACACTGTATAATCTGCTAACTCTGCGCGGGGTTGTTCAGAGCGTGCAAGCGGTGGCAGTGACGACGAAGATGAATTAGGTACAGTAGGATTGACTTGCGCTACAGGTGTAGCTGTTTGCCTTTTTCCTGCTTGATTAGCTTTGAACATATTGTTCTCCTTTCGTTATAGATTTGAACAATTGCTAAATGAGTACGTTATACTCTGCTATGTTCCGCAGTAGGCGTATACATTGAAGCTAATTTACGCCATTCTTCAATTCCGGCTGCTCGCAATTTATCGGTGTGAATCAATAGATTTCCTGTAGGAACAAGATCGCCTACAATTCGTCCTTCTTTTTCGCCAGACTCTTTAAATACAAATAAAGGATTCAATACCACTTCACCGTCTACCATTCCTCGCACTTCTGAAATTTCGACAATGCGACGTGAACGATCACGCAAGCGAGCTAAATGAACAAAGATATCAATAGCTGAACTAATCTGCTTACGTACGACTTGCATAGGTAAATCTGCTCCGCTAAGCACCATCGTTTCCAGACGACTGATCATGTCTACAGCACTGTTAGCATGACCTGTAGATAGTGAGCCATCATGCCCTGTATTCATCGCTTGTAGCATATCCAGCGCTTCTGATCCCCTTACTTCACCGACTACAATCCGGTTAGGACGCATCCGTAGAGAAGAACGAATCAGATCACGTATGGAAATTTCCCCTTTTCCTTCGGTATTGGAATTACGTGTCTCCATAGAGACTAGATTAGGAATCGTTTTGATCTGCAATTCGGCAGAGTCTTCGATCGTAATTACACGTTCATCTTCAGGAATGTATTGAGATAAAGCGTTAAGAAAAGTTGTTTTCCCAGAACCTGTACCACCACTAATAAAAATATTGAATTTACTTTGAACAAGCGTTTGTAGCAAGTTAGACGCAACCGGAGCAATTGCACCCATACGAACCAGATCATTCATCGTCATCGGTTGCTCTGGAAATTTACGAATTGTCATCGTTGGACCTTTAAGCGCAACAGGTGGCAACACAATATTGACACGTGAGCCATCTTTGAGTCTTGCATCGACTATAGGTGAAGATTCATTGACCACCCGGTTAACACCCGATACAATCGTCTGAATAATATCTTCTAACCGATCTCTAGATTCAAAAACTGTAGCATTACGCATCACTTGTCCATTACGTTCTATAAAAATATCAGTATGGCTATTAATCATAATCTCGGTCACACTTTTATCGTCTACAAGTGGTTGCAAAATATCTAATCCACGAAAAGAATCGAATACTTGCCGTACTAACCGCCTTTTTTCACCGGCTGTTAAGTTAGGATAACGTTGTTGATCTAATACTTTCTGCTCGATACGTTGCATCAGCTCATCGTCATCTATAGTAAATGTTACATCCAGACCAGATCGTACTTCATCCCGTAATGTTATAAATAAGTCTTCGTTCACATTTCCACCCCATTAGTACTGCGAAGATCATATGTACCAGACTGGCATAATTTCAGAATATCTCGTTGAAAAATAGGAGAGCACCATAGTAATTCGCTGTTAGTCACTTGCTTCCATGAAGGAACATACGCCAGGGTACCTTCTAATTGCATATCTTCTAGCGGTAATACATTCACAATACTGCCGTTAAATTTATTCATAATAAATGATGTTTTAGCTCGCAACTCTTGATAGAAATCACTATAATGATTTTGCCAATACGACATCCAGATTGCTGTTTTGTTCATACAAGGTAGATCATCCGTTAAAAGACATAACACTCGGTCACTTTCTCTTAATGCAACTTGTATCCGTTCATGCCAGCTAGATTCCCCATCAATAACGATATGATCATATTCACCGCTATTGACAAGATAACGAATTAACATTTGCGTTTCTTCTTCAGTCATTCGCAATAATTCATTTAAATTCTCAGGCGGTTCAAACGTATCAGCTTTCATTTCTTCGGCATACACTGCATATGAAGAAGGAAGATGAGTCGGCGTTTCTTTTTTTTCAGCAAATGCTTGTAGATCATATAATAAACGCGATAATCCGTTACCTTGTTCACGTTGTTGATCCCATTGCAGCAACCATGTACTACTTGCTGATTCTAGATTTAGATAAAATACATGATGTCCACTCATACTCAGTTGCTTGACCATATTGATCGCTGTGATAGATTTTCCACTACCCGGAACAGCAGAATGAACCATCGTCACAACAGTACGATTATCGCGCCGTACTATATCTGTACTCGCAGGCTTGGTCATCGCACACAATTGTTCTAGCAAACTTTGTAAAGGTTGATATTTAGCTATCGAAGGACCTTCAAAAGTCTTTTCTCCATATTCATTTAGACAGACCCAGCGATGTTTCTGAATATTTTCACTATCTAACCAGCTTTTGAGAAAAGAATCTTCTGCTGCTACCAACCCTGAATGTTCCCCACTATTCATATAGGTGCGAAATGTAGCTATATTCGAAAATGCTCTGATTCTTACTTTAGATCCATATTCACTGTCTCTTACATAACGCAGTAATAACTCAATATACTGGCTATCTTCAACGCCCAGAACGATTTGTACTGGAGCCATAGACGTTCCCCCTCAAAAAATGCAACAAAAAAAGCACCGTTTAAATACCACACAAAGTAAATTGTGCGATGCTTAAACGGTGCTTCCGTTGCATATGTTATCCAATTAACGATAGAATATCATACATTTTATAGGTCTGCAATACTATTTCAATAAAAAAATTAAAAAAATATCAAACAATATGAATATATAGTCTCACTTTTAGTTAGTGTTTGTCTAGTTATCTAAAGTATATATACCTATGAAGTAGTCTAAATGACTACTTTCTGTATGTGAGAGTTATTAACCATTTGTACGCTACAAGTGTTTAATATAGAGATATTACATTATAGTTACATCTGTTGCATTTAATTAAGATAAGGTTAAATGGATACAGAGTAATCAACTCAGTCTATTCTAATCAGGAGAGGTGGAAAATTTATGTTTCAACGCCCTATTAATACTAAGCCGTGGGCAGTGTTGCTTCTGACAGGAGCAATCTGTATGGCTTCCCCTTCATTTATGTATGCAGCGGATACCGTTACGCCATTAACTAACCCTTCTTGGACGTCAACTTCCCTATTCACCGATAAGATGGATAATGCTATCGCGACTCGTGCAACCGATGTACACGCACTTCCATCCAAAAATCTGGTGTATGTACATACGCAACAAGATATCCCTAATACAACTGGTCAGACCAAAAACAACTGGTATCTGGATACAGTCAAAGCTTTTGATATCCAAACAGGCAAGCTGAAATGGCAGTACACGCTACATGAGTCTGCTGGGCCTTATACATTAAATACAGATATGATCTATTCAAGTTATGGAACAGTCTATGTATATGCAGCATATTCTGATGGAACATACAAACTTCACTCGATTAATTCAGCAGGTAAGCTCAACTGGGTCAAAACGTTAACAGGGGCAAGCAGTATTACGATGCTGAAAGACAGCTCTTTATTAGTAGCGTCTCAAGGAACTGTTAATACAAAAGGTGTTGTAAAATCTACAATCAGTCGTTACGATTCTATGGGCACACTGTTAAATACCAAAAATATTCAAGGAACAGTGCTCAAAGCAGAAGGCGATCGTATTATTGTAACAGCTAGCAATCTTCTTAAAAATCAAAATGGCTGGGAAGCTGTTCCGAATCCTAAAGTTGATGTATACGGTCTAGCGCTAACCAAATTGTATTCTTACCAATTCCCTGCAAATATAAATATCTATGGTGACGGTAGTGACTCTATGTTTGTCCTAAAAGACAGTACCGTCTTAATTCGTACTAATATCGACCGCACCAAAAACAAAATGTTTGCATTCAATGCCAAAGGTAAATTAATGTGGGGACGCAATATTCCAGGCGGCTCTCTTACCCAATCTACAGGCACTGGATATGTTGTCTATGATAAACAAATGATGAAATTGTATAACACCACTTCTAGTAAAGTGATTGCTTCTCGTGAATTAGAAGGTGAACCTTCTGCTGATTACACTTGGGTACAAAAAACAAGCGATGGTAATCTAGCAGTTAACTTGGATGATCGCACGTATATTTTATATCCAACCAATCTTTCAACTGTACATGTATTCAAAAATAATGCTTTAAGTGCACCTAATGACTATGTAAACCATACTATTTATTCATTAGATCAAGATATGCTTACCAAAATAGTATTAAAATAATAGACTCTGACTTCTTTTATATTTAAAATGCTATGCAAAAAGCACCTTCATCCGTAATAGGAGAAAGGTGCTTTTTAATATGAATATAAATTAATCTATAAATCGTCCACGAATCTCTGGACTAGGCAACATACACTGATCAGATTTACCAAACCAACGATAACGGTTTTGAGCTACATAATTATAGACTGCATCGCGCAAAGGCTTGGGTACAAGTATCAATGCAAACATAATAGGCCAGGGAAAACGTAATTTACGGGCAATACGCAAAGCTCCTGTAGAACGAGTATAATATTTACCATTTTCGATCAATACAAAAGTATCCATTGTATCTGTGCGGATTCCTCCACGTTTGAGCAGTTCTTGTCCTATCTCTGATTGAATAGAGGCAAAATGGAAAGTTCCTTTGGGATCACGAGCGATAATAATTTTAGTTAAACCCTGACAAAAGTGACAGACTCCATCGACTAAAACAATTGAATGATCCCCATGAATTAATTGTTCCACTTCTGTAAATGTTTTATCTGTTGGATCACCTGGTTTGGACACAGGTGCTTGACTTGTTGTTGGTACGTTAGCAGTTACCATTACAGTATTCCTCCTTTATATTCGTAACAGAATATAGAAAAAAGACGCAAGGGTATAAGACCCCCGCGTCTTCAATGTAATTCAAACTATTTAAATATTAAGAAAGTGCTTTATCAATCAATTGACGATCTTGAATCTGTTGATTGATTTCGCCTGCAAATGCATCCATACATTTACAAATAAAGTCTTTACGGCATACTGGGCAAGGCGTCGTTAACAAACGATTGATGTTTGTCATTTTCCACTCTGGGAAACGATTGTAAAACACACGGCATTCTGTTCCATCAGCAAGTGTCAAAACAAATTCGTACAAACCATCTTTTTCATTGATACCAGCTTTTTTTAATTCCGTAATATTCGGTCTATATGCCATTAATGATCACCCATTATCCTTTAAATTTCGGTCTAAAACAATAGAAATTCACCTATGTCATCTTAAAGAATTTTGCTTTGCCTGTCAACTCATTTTGATTGCGGGGGAGCAACAATATCGTTAGAAAGGCAATGATAGCAATTGATTTGATCATTTTTACTTGTACCAATTTAATTTAAAACACGCTGTTATCTACACTTACCCTTCTCTATCATTTTTAATCTTTTTATCTCAAGATAATGATCGTGTTCAATATAAATAGTATAGATAAAATAAAAAAAGAACCTGATGATCATCAGGTTCTTTGATATCTTGTAATGGTTTATTCAAAACAAAATCAGAAATTATACAATATTCAACTGCACATCAATATTGCCACGAATCGCTTTAGAATAAGGACAGAATTCATGTGCTTTTTTAGCAATGTCTGTCGCTTCTTCTTTGGATAGTCCAGGAATATTAATATCCATTCGTACGGACAATTTGAATCCACCATCTGTATCTTTATCAAGCATAACGTTATTTACAATTGTAGTATCTTTGACATCCAGTTTAGCTTGGCGTGCTACATTTGCTAGTGCACTTTGATAACAAGCACCATATCCTGCTGCAAATAATTCTTCAGGATTTGTACCTGTACCTCCGCCACCACCTAATTCTTTAGGCATAACCAAGTCTACATCGAGTCCACCTGTAGTTGATTCCACTTTACCTTGACGTCCACCATGAACGGTTACTTTTGCTGTATATACTGCCATTTCGTTTCAGCTCCTTGTAATAGGCTATTTTAGACCAACACTATATTTGTAAAGCATTTCTAGCAAAATGAAACGTAACACACACAATGAACTCTATTTTTTGAAATTAAATTGTATCATGTTATAATAGGTTACCAAACAAAAAGGCGGTGGAATATCTGTATGAGCGTTTATGATTATGCTGTTGATAATATTCGTGGAGAAAAAGTACCGTTAGAGAATTACAAAGGAAAACCGATGTTAATCGTCAATACAGCAAGTAAGTGCGGATTCACTCCTCAATTTGCAGGTCTTCAAGACTTATATGATGAGTTTAAAGATCATGATTTCGAAATTTTAGGATTTCCAAGTAATCAATTCGGTCAACAAGATCCTGGTTCTAACGAAGAAATCTCTGAATTTTGCCAGTTGAATTATGGCGTTACTTTTCCTATGTTTGAAAAGCTAGAAGTAAAAGGTTCTTCTGCACACCCACTTTTTCAATATTTAAGTAAAGAAGCTCCCGGCATACTAGGTTCCAAAGCGATTAAATGGAATTTCACCAAATTTTTAATTGATCAGAATGGCAAACCTGTTAAACGATATTCACCTCAGACTACTCCAGACAAAATACAAGCAGATATCCTTGAATTGTTAAAAAATGATAATCCTTCGTCATCCACAGAATCATAAAATATTTACTGCATTATAAGTTGTTATACAAAAAAGCCTTTTAAACCTAGAGATAATGAACTCTCTCTTACGGTTTAAAAGGCTTTCTGTGTTGAGGAATATGTAATCTCTTATCCGATAAAGCTTGTAATGCGGTCGAGAGGACTCGAACCTCCACGGGTATACACCCACTACCCCCTCAAGGTAGCGTGTCTGCCATTCCACCACGACCGCGCATATATCACGTTCTTATAGCGAACCTCCATATTATACTATTCTGAACGTCACTTGTAAACCTAATTCTACTATCTATACTTACTATCAATCAAATACACACCGTCTTATCCTTTTCGTTATCTATACGACAAGTTATATCATATAAAAAGCCCGTCATTGGAAGACGGACTTTTGAGGACATTATATTATTGATCTTGCTTTTTATTTTTGCGATACACTGTAAATTCAATATATTCTTTGATAAAACCTTTTTCTTGTTCGGACAGTATTTCATCTTGGCAATTCAATTGCCCCATTAGTTCAAAAAAATAAGGATCAGTCTGCTCTTTAATTAATTCAGGAAGACGTTCTTGCCCTGTAAGCAACCAATCCAGACTTGTGTTAAAATAAGCGGCAATTTCTATAAGCTTATGTGTACCGGGTGTAGATTTGCCTCTTTTCCAATCACCAAAATTACCTGTACTGATTTTTAATTGTTCGCAAAATGATTTCTTAGTAATTCCTTTATTCTTAATCAATATTTCGATTCGATCATAGATAGATTGCATATTGTACCTCCACTCCCGACCTTATTATCTTTAGATACTCAATTAAGTTATTTTTGTTGATTAACAACTTAAAAAAGTATATACTTACTTTACCGACATTTTTTTACTACTTTCCCTAAATAATTATATCACAGGTTGTTCAATAATGAATTTGAGACTCTTTATTCACAACCTAATCATACACCATTTCATGTTACATTAAGGGGTGATATCTATTGAATCGTAAGCAGCCCGTTACCCCCTTCGGTTGGGCTATCAAGCAACGTCTAGCAGAATTACAGATGGATCAGAAAACATTTTGTACGCGTTACGGGATTCCTCCTTCCCGCTTATCTAATCTTATTAACGGGACACGCAAAGCAACAAGATACCGCAAACAAGTCGCTGACCTGCTTGATATTCAGAATTACTCTAACCACTGATATGCGTACATAAGTAACCTATAGCTCTTGCAATACACAGCAGCTTAAGATTGATTCGCATCCTATTTTTATGTATTCAAGCGTTACTATGGATATGGCGAATATAAATGAATCACTCGTTATATTCTACCAAAAATAAGCATTCTATTCTATCCTATATTTATAACATTAGAAAAAAAGTCCGTGCTATAACAGCCAGGACTTTTTTTACTTTATAATGCGGTCGAGAGGACTCGAACCTCCACGGGTATACACCCACTACCCCCTCAAGGTAGCGTGTCTGCCATTCCACCACGACCGCTCAATGAATATAACTGAGGACTATTTTTTTTGCAAAATGGTGAGCCATGAAGGGCTCGAACCTTCGACACCCTGATTAAAAGTCAGGTGCTCTACCGACTGAGCTAATGGCTCTTATTGTAGACATAAATGGTGACCCGTAGGGGACTCGAACCCCTGTTACCTCCGTGAAAGGGAGGTGTCTTAACCACTTGACCAACGGGCCATGCCTTTTAACAACAGACATGAGTATAACAAGAATCGATATAGATAGCAAGCATTTCATAGTGAAATTATTTTACTTACAATTTACAGAAATGCACTTGTTAAATGACTTAATATTACTTATAATTACTTATATATACTTAATCAAAAGGAGTATTCTTATGTATCAAGAGGAACGAATGCTTCATATTTTGGATTATTTGAAGAACCATCAACGTATTAATATTGAAGACATTTGCCGATTGTTTGATGTATCTAGAGATACAGCGCGGCGTGATCTTGTACGTATGGAAGAGCAAAATTCGATTATTCGTACACGTGGTGGTGCACTGCTTCCTTCTTCTGAAATGGTGATCCCTAGTTACCAAGATAGACTCAATACAGTTTCTTCTGAAAAGAAAAGTATTGGCAAAGTTGCTGCTTCACTAATAAGTGATCGCGATCGGATTATTCTTGATTCTTCAACAACTGTACAAGCATGTGCGGAATTTCTAGATGCGACTGGTTGTACGATTATTACCAACTCTATCAATCAAGCGGATATTTTATCTGAAAAAGAAGATATTACGATTCATCTATTAGGCGGACAATTACATACTCAGCATCGTTATGTGTATGGTTCAGCAGCAATTGAACGACTTTCGCATTATTTTGTTCAACGTGCTTTTATTGGTATCGGTGGCATTTCGGCTAAAGGGCTTACTTCGGTGTCTGATGAAGAAGGTATGATTAAGCATAAAATGATGCAACAAGCTGATATCGTGATTGTGTTAGCGGATCAATCCAAATTTGGTAGAGAACTGTTTTATAAATTTGCAGATTTGTCTGAAATTGATCTGATTATTACAGATCGTGCTCCTACACCAGAAATGACGGAGTTATTGGAGCAATATGAAATTGAAGTGCATATCGCCAATCAACCTATTTTAAAGGAGATGAGTCTATGACTGTTAAATTAATTGCTATCGATTTGGATGGAACGTTATTAAGCGCCCATACTCATGTAAGTGAAACCAATATTCAAGCTATTCGTACTGCGCAACAAGAAGGGATTCTGGTTACAATTGCTACCGGACGCGAACATGGTAACGTGCGTGAGATTCTTCAATCATCCGGTCTTCAAACTCCTGTTATTTCTTCAAATGGTTCTGTAATCCATGATGAGCATGAACAGCAATTATTTACTTTACCGTTAGAGCGTCAAGCAGCTAATGAAGTCTTACAGTGGTTAGAAGCTAATGAATACTATTACCAGGTGCATAGCGACCGCGGTATTTATACTGTCAACAATAGTCATCAACTATTAGCGATGGAAGTAGATCGTTTGCTAAGTACTGATCCTGACCCTAGCTTACTTAAAATGCTAGAAGCAATGCAGTTCCATCATGAAAACACAGGATTTTTACGTATTTCTTCCTTTACAGAAATTCCAGATCAAGCGGATTTGTATAATGTTATGGCATTATCTTTAGATCCAGAAAAGTTACAAGTAGGACGCGACAAATTCTCCAATCGTGATGATATGACTATGGTAATTTCGGGTATGCACAATTTTGAAATGGAACACAAACAAGCTTCTAAAGGATATGCTCTAAAACGTCTTGCACAACATTTCAATATTGCTATCGAAGATACTATGGCTATTGGAGACAACTACAACGATGTCTCCATGCTCCAAATCGCAGGTAAAGGCGTAGCGATGGGCAATGCTGATCTAGAAGTTCAATCCTATGCCGATGAAGTCACCAAAAATAATGAAGAAGATGGCGTAGCTCATGCGATTTATAAAGCAATGGGTATGACAATCCCTTCTGCTTAAACATTTCTATTTTTATTTTGAACATCTACTTATTAATATATTTCAAATAAAAGTGAACTCTGAAGATATTCAGATTCACTTTTTTTATTTTTTATAGAATGATACTAAGTCAAAAGCATCAGGATTATTGATAGAAACTAGATATTTAGTCTGAATTAATCCAACCATATACATATTAGGAAAACATACAATCAAACATTAAAAGTACATTATTCCATATTTAGTAATAAGTGTTTTGACACTAGGTTCTTTATTCCTATATGATACTTTTTGTTAATAATAAGATTTTCAGGGGGAAGTTATGAAAAAGAGAATTTTTAGTCATTTAAGTTTATTTTTATCAGTTCTATTTGTAGCAGTATCCGTACTTACAGCTTTGCCAACAGCAACACAAGCAGCTACAAAATCAATAACATGGGAAAACCGTTCTACTACTATGCAAGTAAGCTCTTCAACAACTAGAACCTCACTTACTAATATAGGAAAAACGTCAGGTAAATGGTATTGGGAAGTAACAGTAGATAATACAGAAGGTATGTATGCAGGAATCGGTATTTCTAATGCCAATAAAACATACACTACTAATTATTATGGTAATGACGGTCACCGCCTTGATAATTTTGCAATAACTAATGCAGAAAATCGTGGATATGTTTACGGATCTACTTATAAAAAAGGAGATATTATTTCTGTTGCATTAGATATAGATAACAGCACTATTACATGGTATAAAAATGGTGTTTCTCAAACTCCAGTTCAATATTCTTCAAAAGAAATAACTACTCCTATTTATGCAGAAATAATGGCAGTAAATAGCAGTCCTCAATTGACAGGTAATTTTGGCTTAACTCCTTTTAAATATGCTATTCCTAATGGATATTCTCCTTACAGTGAAGACGAAATTTTGATTGGTAAATCCACTTTAAAAGCGACTGCTGGTAATGCTAAAGTTGATCTCACTTGGTCAACAGCAACGAATGCAACTAGCTATAATGTAAAACGTGCTACAACTACAGGTGGTCCTTATACGAATGTAGCGACTAACGTAACAGGTAATACGTATTACACAGATACAACTCCTGTTAATGGCACTCCTTACTTCTACGTTGTAACAGGCGTAAACGGTACTACAGAAGGTGCTGTGTCTAACGAAGTGACAGCTACACCGATCGCAGCAGTGAAACCAAACGAGCAAGCAACACTTGATGTTACGATCGACAAAGAAAAAGTTAAAGTTGGCGAAGGTTTTATCGCTGATTTGTCTTTGAAAAAAGCAACAAATATTTATGCAGAAGATTTTGTTGTGAACTATGATGCTACATTAATGGAATACTTGGGTGCTACTGAAGTTCCTGGTTACAAAGTCTACAATGAAACAAACGATAAAAAAGGAACTCTTCGCTTTATCGTAGCGAGTCAAGGTAAAAACTATGGTATTTCCGCAGATACTGTATTTTTGAAATTGAAATTTAAAGCTATTGCTGTAGGTACAGGTAAAGTCGATTCATTGTCTGGTCGTATCGCAGATACGGATAACGAATATGATATCGCTCCTGCTAATGCTTTAGAAGATACAATCTTGATCGAAAAACCAGCTTTTTTGGACGTGAATAGATCTGGTTCTTATACGCTTCTAGATCTATCTATTGATGCATTCTACTTTGGTCAAAATGCAGCAGATACAGATAAAACGTTGCATGATGCAGATCAAACAGAAGATGATCAAGTTGGTGACGATGATCTAGTCTATATTGTTGGTCAAATGTTGACTAACCCTGACTATACACCTAACAAATAATTCGATTTTAGATAAATAGGCATGAGACACTTTCTATCACAGAAAGCATCTCATGCCTATTTTTTCGTTTCTACTTCTACTTCTACTTCTACTTCTACTTCTACTTCTACTTCTACAAATATTATTGCCCATCTATCTGCAAAAATAAAAAAGAACCAGCAGATGCTGATCCTTTTGTTGTATGTACCTATGATATTACTTATTGTATTCATTCTTATATGGCGGAGAGAGAGGGATTCGAACCCTCGCACCGCTAACGCAGTCTAACCCCTTAGCAGAGGGTCCCCTTATAGCCACTTGGGTATCTCTCCATGGCTCCCCGAACAGGACTCGAACCTGTGACAACTCGATTAACAGTCGAGTGCTCTACCAACTGAGCTATCAGGGAATATCTAACAAGAACAATATAGGTAGTACAAGAAATAATTTACCATGATTCCTGAGGCAAGTCAAGCTGTTCCAATGTTAATTTGCCACTGCACTTACCACACCGATATTTGTCTGGATTCATTTTTCGTTTGCGCAAATATTGAGTCTGGCAAGAGGTACATAATAATTTGTAACGATATAGTTCTTTTCGTTTTTGTTGTTCTATAGATGGTGGAGCCTGACAGTAACGGCTTCCGCCAACACGCTTGAGCCAGTACTTAAATTCAGCATCCCTGTGACGATAACCCATCCCATGAATATGTAAATGATAATGACACAATTCGTGTTTGATAATCCGTTCTACTTCTTCGATGCCAAATGCTTCTAGTTGATGTGGATTGATCTCTATATGATGACTTCTCAAAAAATAACGTCCACCTGTAGTCCGTAATCTAGCATTGAATACAGCACAATGACGAAAAGGCCATTCAAAATGTTCCAGCGAAAGTTGTTCCACCCACGTTTGTAATTCTTCGTTAGTCATAGATACTATGGCTCTCCTTTGTATCGGTTTTACTCTGTATAGATATCATTTTACTTTATCATTATGATTGCTGTTGAGCTGTATTTCTTATAAATCTAATCTCTTCTCTTGAATTTTAACTTTATTCTAAGCTACACTTCAAGTATAAATTATATAACCTATTCGATATCCAAAGGAGAATTCAATCATGACTGCTACAAACATGCGTTACGTGCTATTGCAACAAGATTCACAGCTTTCTTATATAGAAATGCCTGCTGATTATGCTTACCAATTAAGTGCACTTAACCTTAGATTACATAAAGAAATCAGCAAATTAACAGCCGCAGATATTCCTTCTCTGCCTCGTGCTATTGCAGAATGTAATGATTTAGAACTGTTAGATGAGCATGCTTCGATTATAGGTGGATTGGATTATATCAATGAATTAGAACGTTCTTTTGCAGTGCTCAAAGAAAATCATTATCCATTGATCTCCTTATTAACAGAAATTAGAGCTTTGCAAGCACAATTGGAACAATGGTATGAAGAATATGAGGAGTCGCAAGTATAAATCTCTCTTTTCTATTCATTATCTTTTGATCATAAAAATATGTTTATTTAAAATAGTTCATCCGAAAAAGAAAATGTATACTCACCTTATCTTGAGCTACAACAAAAAGCGTACATCTTTCGAACAACTATTCGAAGAATGTACGCTTTTTGGATTATTAATTGATTTACTTCCTATCTTACTACTTCCGTAATTCAACCTTTTCTACATAAAAAGCCAATCTTAGAACATGATAGACTCATTACCTTTACGCTTGAGCAACTTCATCAGCAGAAGATTTGCGCATCGTTAAGCCAACACGACCTTTTTTGTGATCTACATTCAGCACCCATACTGTTACATTATCTCCAACAGACACGACATCCATCGGATGCTTTACAAAGCTATTGCTCAATTGGGAGATATGCACCAATCCATCGTTTTTGATACCAATATCGACAAACGCACCAAAATCGATCACGTTACGAACAGTACCTTGCAATTCCATACCTGGTGATAAATCTTCTATTTTCAACACATCTGTGCGGAAAATTGGCAATGGCAGTTCATCACGAGGATCACGTCCTGGACGTTGTAAGCTATCCAAAATATCACGTAATGTAGGAACACCGATATCTAATGATTCAGAAGCTTGCTCTACATCTACATTCGATAACGCTGTTACAGCTTCAGGTGTACCTAATTGTTCCGGTGTAATCTTTAATGATTTGAGCAATTTGGTTGTTGCTGCATAAGACTCTGGGTGAATCGATGTGTAATCAAGTGGATTTTCGCCACCATTGATTCGTAAAAATCCTACACATTGTTGTAACGATTTTGCACCAAGACGAGGCACTTTTTGCAGTTGTTTACGACTTGTAAATTTACCGTTTTCTTCGCGGTATTTTACGATGTTTTTGGCAATCGTTGCATTAACGCCTGCTACATACGATAACAGCGATGGAGAAGCTGTATTCACATCTACTCCAACATGGTTAACTGCGGACTCTACAACGGCTTTTAGACTGCTCTCCAGATGTTTCTGAGACACATCATGCTGGTATTGCCCTACACCGATCGCTTTCGGATCGATTTTAACCAATTCCGCCAGTGGATCTTGAACACGACGAGCGATCGAAGCCGCACTGCGCTGAGCTACATCGAGATCTGGGAATTCTTCTTGTGCTAATTTGGAAGCGGAGTATACACTTGCTCCTGCTTCACTAACGATCAAATAAGACAGTTCTTGATCTGTAATTTCTTGAATCAGTTCTGCTACGAACTGCTCTGATTCGCGCGAAGCTGTTCCGTTACCGATCACGATTAACTCAATATCATACTGTTTGATCATACGACGGAAAATGTCAGCCGCTTCGCGCTTTTTGTTATGCGGTGGAGTTGGATACGTTACTTCTACTTCAAGCAATTTGCCTGTACCATCGACAGCCGCTAATTTACAACCTGTACGATAAGCCGGATCGACACCAAGCACACGTTTTTCTTTGATCGGTGCTTGTAGCAATAGATTACGAAGATTTCCTGCAAAAATAGAGATTGCTTGTTGATCGCCTTTTTCGGTTAATTCAGCGCGCACTTCGCGTTCAATCGATGGCGCAATCAGACGTTTGTATGCATCTTCAATCACTGTAAGCAAAATATCACGCACTGCTGAAGAACCTTTCACCAATTGTTTTTCCATATAACGGTGAATCGATTCTGATTGAACTTCTAGTTGTACTTTTAAAATATTTTCACGCTCTCCACGATTGATCGCTAAAATGCGGTGAGGAGGCATTTTTTTGGCTAATTCACGATAGTTATAATACATTTCGTATACAGACTCTTCGGTTGGTGCTTTGGCTTCTGTCACCAACATCCCTTGATCGAGCGTATATCTTCTGATCCATGCACGTATATTCGCATCATCGGATATACTTTCTGCAATAATATCCATAGCCCCTTGTAGAGCCTGGTTCGCATCTTCTACACCTTTATCAGCGTCTACATAACGTTCTGCTTCCACGAGTGGTGCTGGGCTTGTATGTTGCTCCATGATCCAGTTGGAAAGTGGCTCTAGCCCTTTTTCTTTGGCTACACTAGCACGTGTTTTACGTTTTTGACGATACGGGCGGTACAAATCTTCTACAACCTGCAATTTGGCTGCATTTTGTATCGCTGTTGCTAATTCTTCGGTTAATTTATCTTGTTCACTGATGATCCGTAGTACTTCATCTTTGCGATCTTGTAAGTTACGCAAATATTGATGACGTTCTTCAATATCTCGCAATTCATTTTCATCGAGTTCGCCAGTCATTTCTTTACGGTAACGAGCAATAAATGGAATTGTATTCCCTTCGGCTAGTAAATCGATCGTTGTACGAATCTGTTTTAATGAAATTTGTAATTCGCTTGCGATTTGTTTAATAATTTGTTCACGAACTTGCTGTTCGGTGACTTTAGCTTCAGCTTCTGTAATTACTTTTTGTTCAGACAAATCCTATCCCTCTTTCTTGTCTCCCTACAATGGAGATTCCTCGCATGATACTTTTATTATCTCAGACAACGCTTTTGATTTCCACCTGATTGCATAACTTATCTCTTGATGATGCTTCAGACACCTGATCTTGTTATCTATAATCCATACAAAAAAACCCGGTGTTATTCACCGGGTCGGAATTGTGGTTAGGCTTAAAATTCAACTAAGCCTAAACTGATCTGGAGCGCATCGTGTACACGACGCATAGTTTCTTCATCCAGATGTGTGATTTTGTCAGTCAGACGCTGTTTATCAATAGTTCGAATCTGTTCCAGCAAAATGACGGAATCTCTATCAAACCCATGAGATTTCGCGTCAATCTCCACATGTGTTGGCAATTTGGCTTTTTGAATCTGTGCCGTAATTGCCGCCACAATAACCGTTGGACTGAAACGGTTGCCGATATCATTCTGGATAACCAGAACCGGCCTCACGCCGCCCTGTTCGGAGCCGACGACGGGCGATAAATCTGCAAAAAATACATCGCCACGTTTTACGATCAATGTCTACACCCCGCTAACTAAACGGTCCAGAGTGATGTCCGCCTCTTCCTCCGCATGAAAAGCTTCGCAAGCAATTCTCAGATTAATTTTCGCCATTTCCATATATCCACGCTGCATCGCTTCACGGATATACCGCTTTTTGCGTTCAGTGAGATAAATTTTTGTGGCTTTTCTGATTAGTTCACTGCGATCGGAATCTTCTAAAGCTGCGATACCATCCACTTCTTGCAGAAGTTGATCCGGCAAACGGATCATAATGCTCTGCGCATTTTGCATGTTGTCCAACTGTCAAGCACCCCCAAAACCTTTTCCAGCTCTACCCCTATAGCGGCTGTATTGGCATCTTTCGTGCACGAATCTAACTTCCTGGTCTTTGCGACACATACGACATATGAGGCAAGTTTGCTGCCATCATTATAAACCAGATCATACGTGTGCGTACAGACCTTTCTTGATACTTATGTAAGATTCGCCGTAAATAGTTGGTTTCCTTCTACATTTACACAATTAATTTGTAAAATGTGTAAGGGGATTCCAGAGGGTGACAATGGCATTATTCCGGTAATAAGCACGCGGAACTCTAGCGGCAATCATACAAACGACTTCGTAGTGAATCGTACCTAGCTTAGATGCAAGCTCATCAGCAGTAATAACAGCATCTTGCTGTCTGCCAATTAAGACAACCTCTTCGCCGATTTGGATTTCTTCTGCTTCTTCAGCAAAAGATTTAAGTGATACCATGCATTGGTCCATACAAATCGTTCCTACTACAGGGACACGACGACCACGAATCAATACTTCCGCTACTCCCGTTAACATTCGAGAATAACCATCAGCATAGCCAATAGGAAGTGTTGCAATGTATTCATCACTTTCGGTAACATATTTACCGCCATAACTTACTTTGGAATGATCAGGAAGTTGTTTGACATATGTTACTTCTGTTTTGAGCGTCAGTACTGGAGTTAATTCTATCGCCTGTTCGTTCACTTCAGCTGAAGGATACAGCCCATACAATGCAATACCTATCCGAACCATCTGAGGAGATAGTTCAGGAGTATCAATAGCGGTAGCACTGTTCCCCGTATGTATGATAGGGATAGAGTAACCCAGTTCACGTAATTGCATGTTCACCTGTTGAAAACGTTCATATTGTTCCAATGTATAACTTTTGTCTAACTCATCAGCTTTGGCAAAATGGGTAAACATTCCTTGGATCTCAAGTTGTGGCACTTGGAAAGCTCTTGTAATAAAATCAACTGCCACATTTGTTAAAAGACCAATTCTACCCATTCCACTGTCGATCTTGATATGAGCTTTAAGCTTGCGTTCGGAAGAATCAAGCACAAGTCCAGCTATCGCTTCAAGTACATCCTCCGTGAATACATTAAGAGTAATATCATATTCATAAGCAGCAGATATACCTGCCGGTCCGGTATAGCCCAGAACAAGAATAGGCATACGTATACCTTGCTGACGCAGCTCAATCGCTTCATCCAAAAATGCCACACTCAAATAATCCGTACCTAATCGTTCCAATTCTCGTGAAATTTCAACTGCTCCATGTCCGTATGCATTACCTTTGACACAGCATAACAATTGAGTTTGTGGAGATAATGCTCCACGAAAAGCTTCGTAGTTGGCACGTAATGCATCCAAGTTAATGTCTGCTCTTGTTGCTCGATACTGTTGCACTTGCAGTCACCTTCTAATCCGTTTTTGCCGATAAAGGGCAATAAATATATGTTAATGCGGAAGTAAGATAACTGTCAATTACACTTGGATACATTAACAAGGTAAATATTAAAAAAGACGATGTTCCGTAGTGCACTGATGCCTTGCGGTTGCGTCTTATATCGTAGTATTTACCCGCTTCATGGTCGATAGAAGCGGGATTTTGAGGATTTTGCAAATTTACATTTAAAATTATAACAATTGTTTTTTATTCATACACAACTGTGTTTCCACAGTACTCACAATCTTTGCTTTCATGCGGTGCAATCGTATAAATCGCTCCACAACCGGAACAATCTACCTTTTTAGGTTGAAGGTTAGGAGCCGGCGGTGGGGTTGGCGAAGGATTCATTTGCTGATTACGTTGCTGTTGTTGCCATGACGTATAAGGTGCTGTTTTAGGATCTAATGGATTGAAAATTTTGTAATCGGTTGTTGTTGTACTATTACCATTGATATTGCTTGTTATCGTTGTGGTAGATGAGTATGATGTTGTCGTACTACTATAACGATTAGGATTCGGCTGACGATGTGGAATATGTTGCATATCTTCGCGATCAATTGTATGAATAGAACCTGATGAATGATTTTGGTGCTGCTGTTGACGCTCATTATGAATTTCATTTTGGCGAGCATACCAATCTTTTTGTGCTTGAATTTTTCGATTATGCAGTTTGATTCGTTTGACACCAAAATAAACAAGTAAAAAACCTGGTAAAAATGTAAATAAGGATACTATAATCCAACTTCCCCAAAGACTACCCATAGGAATAGAAGCTCCTGAAGGATCTGGAATAAAAATCCCAATAGACGTTATTCCCCATACTAATAAAAAAGGAATACCAATTATAATCATAATGATACCTAGTGCCATATAATAAACCCCTTTATATGTTTCTTTTTTCTTTTGATTCAAATTACTCTCTTACTATTTATGTGTATCAAGACTTTGCAGTGATAAGCTTGCGGTTACGTTGTTGCAGTATATCTTGTACAGATCCGAATACTGCTTTTACATTCTGCACTTGCTGAGTAGCTTTGTGTTCGTCTTGCATTTGGCTTTGCATCATTTGTTCTTGTAAACGTCTTACTTCATGCATTAACTGCTCTTCTTCTGCCCAAATATCAGGATGAGTCACAGGGTCACTAAAGCGAACATTTTCTTCAAGGGTAGTGAGTAATTGTTTTAGCTCAGTCCGATAAGGTTCTTGCCAACCTTTTAAATGCAGATTCGATTCGCTGAGGATAGAACGAATTTCTTGAATACCAAGCATCTGCAATCGTTCTTCTTTATCAATACCACGTTCCGTCTGCATAAACCAGATCAACAATCCGCCAATCACAAATACAGCACCAAACGTAATCAATTGAATCCAGATATATAAGCTCGTAGGAACTGCAATCACTAACCAGAGCAATACCGCATACATAATTGTTAATGCTTGATACGCAACAGCTACAACAGCTAATCCCATAAATGCAGGTACTGTCTTTTTAAATTCATCTGCTCGTAGTGCGCCCCAACCTGCTAAAGACCAGACGATCGTTTCTGCCAATACAATCGTAGCTAAAGAAACCCAGAAGCGAACATCTAATATATGAAAAGATGCTAATAACACAAATCCAATCACAGTAATCGTCAAAATAACACCATATAGTAATGTAATCATTTTGATTCCTAAGCGATGATCCGTCATATTATTGTTCTCCTTCTGGAGTAACACGTTGACCACATTCAGGACAGAACTTTTGACCCGGCTGAACAGCATGTCCACAGCTACTGCATGTCATCACAGCCGAAGCTCCACATTCAGGACAGAATTTCACGCCTGCTTGAAGTGCAGCACCACAACTGCGACAAGGCTTAGCAAATGCTTTACCACAACTTTTACATTGTGTTGCACCTTCTGGATTGTCTGCTCCACATTGATCGCAAGAATTATATTTATCTCCACAATGCGCGCAAAATTTGGAACCCGGTGTTAGTGGTTGACTGCATTTATCACAGGTATGTTGAGTATTGGAATGAGACGATGTCGAATGATTAAATTGAACATTCCCTGTTCCACCCGTTACATCCATCACTCGCCCAAGACCTGCCATTCCCTGTCCAAACGCACCACCCAGACCAAATCCCATGCCCATGCCCAGTCCAGCACCCATCAGACCTGCTTGTGTACTTCCTTCATTTTTGGCGGCACCTTCTAATGTATCAAAGCTACGTTCTTGCTGATAGGTATAACCGACAATATCCATTTCAGCTTTGCGTGCTAGAGCTTCTTGTAATCTTTTGACCGATGGATCATCATCCGGCGTATTGACCGAATCCATATAAAAATTGACAATTTCAATTCCAAATTCTGCGAAAACAGGCATCATTTTTTCTTTCACATGATTGGAAATCTCGCTTATGTAAGCATTAATTTCCAGTATACTAATCTGCTTGTGTACTAGATAAGATGAAATACTTTCATTGATATTCATTAATAACAATCCGCGAAAATAACGTGAAATGTCTGCTTGATCAAATTGAGATAAAGTCCCGACTAATTTCACCAAAAATTTACGTGAATCTTCAATACGAATCCCCATCTGTCCAAAAGCACGTACTGGAATAATAATTTTATATTTGGGGTCTTGTAGTTGAATCGGTGCCGTTGTGCCCCATTTCATGTCTAAATTGCTAATTCGGTTGACATACCATATTTCGGCTGCAAATGGAGAATGTCCGCCAAACGGAATATTAACGATATTATTAAGTAATGGAATATTTAACGTACTTAATGTATGTCTGCCTGGCCCGAAGGTATCAAACGCTTTACCGCCTTTGTACAATATCGCTTCTTGTGATTCGTTAACAATTAATTGTGTCCATGTGCCTAACTCTTCATTAGGATGCTTCCAAGCATATACATCTGGTGTTCCATCGTACTTAATTACTTCTACTAATGCCATCTTTCTTCCCCTTTTCTCTATCTTTATATTCGTATTATTACATACGTACAACCTATGAGATAAGTCTCAATTTTGGCAAATTAAGGACAGTATGTTATTTCGATCTACACTTTATTTCGGTTGCGTATTTATGAAAATAAAGATGAACACAAAAAAAGAGCCATAAATGGCTCTTTTCGGGATCAGGAGACTGCTTTGCATTTGTTGTTGGATTTATTTTTGTCACGCTCTTTGACCCGACACTCTGTGCAGATGCCATGAAAATCAAGTCGATGATCGGTGACAGTAAAGCCATACTCACGTTCTATACGCTTCTCAAGTGGTAATAACCAATCATCCATAATTTCTTCTACATTTCCACATTCTGTACAGATCAGATGATGATGCAAATGAGGGCTGTTCGCTTGACGAAGATCAAATCGGGCTGCTCCATCGCCAAAATTCACTTTCTGCACAACATGAAGTTCAGTCAAAAGATCAAGTACACGATACACTGTCGCCATACCGATCTCAGGAAATTGCTCTTTTACTAATAAAAATACTTCTTCCGCACTTAAATGATCTTTTTCATGTTGCAGTAATACACGAATTGTCGTTTCACGTTGAGGGGTTAATTTATAACCTTTTGATTTTAAGCGCTCTTTAATCCGGTTCAATTGTTCTGTCAGTATCATTATGTGTTCACACCTTCCGGTTAAATTTGCAAGATATCCACAGATTCTAAGATGAGCATAATCTGATTTTCACAATAAATCTATATGTTCTAGCACAACTTGTTATGCAATTATTAGAATACGATAAGAATATATAGTATTTATACTTAGAATAATTATAATTCTATAATAACTAAAATGTAGAGGTCTTGTAAAGCATATTGGATAAAAAAGTAAATTTTCCACACAAAAAAACGTCATAGAAAAAAGATACAATCTAAATACGATTTTTATCTTTTTTTGACGTTATCATAAAGCACGATTTTATTTGTATTGCTATACGTTACATAATGAGTCTGAAGCTGAAAATGATCATCCAGATCATGTATAATGTTTTGTCATGTATTTATAGTAATGGTTAAGCGAATACTTATATACCGTTTCGATCTGGCGTGCTGATTTTAACAAAAAGTCTTGCTTCACAATAAAATAGATAAAACCCTCTGGCATTTGCCTTTTGTGTAATAGATGTACCTAATAGGTAGAGCGATTGTTATTGTTAATGTAGTACTGATTTGTACTGAATATATCCAAAAAAATTACTTTAGCATCGTTGCCAAAGCAAAAAGGGAAGATCGAATCATTTGTGGGTTTTGATGAACATGACCTAAAAATAGTGCTCCTTCTATAGTAGATACTATTAATGAAGCAACAGCCGGTGGTTGCAAAGAATCATGAAATTCTTTACGCTGTATTCCTTCAACGATCAATTGCTCTACCACTATCAATTGTTGTGCAAAAAAATACTTGATCTTATTGCGAATATGTTCTGCTTCTATAGGAGTCTGTGTATACAATGTTAAAAATGGCCCTCCTGCTAGGCAGTCAACGTCTTGCATAATTAGAAGTTCAGTAAATCGTTGCAGACGTTCCCATACCGGTTGATCGTGCTGGTTAGCAATATGTGTAATCTTTTCACTATACTCTGTAATTAATTGATGAATAATAGCATCTAATAGTTCTTCTTTACTTGCAAAATGGTAATAAATATTAGTCTTTGAGACTTTGCTAATGGCTACAATTTCATCCATGCCTGTTGCTAAATATCCTTTTTGTAAAAACAATTTTGTCGCCAACTGTAAAATAAGATCACGATTTGAGGTTTTATTTTTTTTTATCATAATTAGTACTCTATGGTACTAATATTTATTTTGTCAATTGATGTTGCTTTGTATCGTCCTATCATTTATATATTTATTTTAGTTAATGTTTATGTTAATTATTAATATTATTATTGACTGTATAAAAAATATATGCTACATTTGCTTTGTTAAATTATGCAAGAAGTATCCAAATGAAGCGTTATCATTATTGATGATGGAGTATAGAAAGGATGAATATTATTGTCACAGTCTAACCTCAAAGCTAAGATGATCGTGGACAAAGCTTTTCGTATCGCTGAAGTTGATAAACGCATTTATGGTTCCTTTATCGAGCACTTAGGTCGTGCCGTATATGGTGGTATATATGATCCTTCTCACGCGTCCGCAGATGAAAGCGGTTTCCGAAACGATGTCAAACAATTGATACAAGAGTTGCAAGTCCCTATTATTCGTTATCCTGGTGGTAATTTTGTATCCGGTTACAACTGGGAAGATGGTGTTGGCCCTGTTGCTTCTAGACCGAAGCGTCTGGAATTAGCATGGAAAACAGTAGAACCTAATGAAGTCGGTACGAATGAATTTATGAAATGGGCAAAAGAAGCAGGTTCGGAAGTGATGATGGCTGTCAATCTGGGAACACGCGGTATTGATGCTGCTCGTAATCTTATCGAATATTGCAATCATCCAGGCAACTCCTATTATAGCGATCTGCGTAAGCAACATGGCGCTAACGATCCTTACAATATCAAAACATGGTGTCTTGGTAATGAAATGGATGGCCCGTGGCAAATCGGTCACAAAACAGCAGATGAATACGGTCGATTAGCGTTAGAAACAGCTAAAGCTATGCGTCAGGTTGATTCCAGTATTGAACTGGTTGCTTGTGGAAGTTCCAATACAGGTATGCCTACATTCCCTGAATGGGAAGCAACGACATTGGATCATACTTATGAAGCTGTCGATTATATTTCTCTTCATCAGTATTATGGTAATCCTACAAATAATACAGCAGATTATCTTGCTCGCTCGATGGATATGGATCATTTTATTCATACCGTTATCTCCACATGCGATTACATCAAAGCCAAAAAACGCAGCAAAAAAACAATGAACTTGAGCTTTGACGAATGGAACGTATGGTATCACTCTAATGAAGCAGATAGCAAAATGGATCCTTGGAGTATCGCTCCTCCACAACTCGAAGATGTATATAACTTTGAAGATGCTTTGTTAGTTGGCAGTATGTTACTTACCTTCTTACGTCATGCTGATCGTGTCAAAATGGCTTGTCTGGCTCAATTGGTCAATGTTATTGCTCCGATTATGACAGAAGATGGCGGACGTGTATGGAAGCAGACGATTTTCTATCCATATATGCACACTTCTACTTTCGGACGTGGGGTATCCCTCAAGCCTGTGGTTGATTCTCCTAAATATGATGCAAGTGATTATACAGATGTTCCTTACTTAGATAGCGCTGTTGTTTATGACGAAGAAAATGAATACTTAACGATCTTTGCATTGAACCGTCATTTGAGCGAATCGTTAGATTTGAACTGTGATGTACGTTCATTCGAAGGTTACCAGATTGAAGAACATATCGTTCTTGAAAATGATGATCTCAAAGCTGTAAATACAGCAGATGAAGAAAAAGTCGCTCCACATCGCGGAGGTCAATCCCAACTAGATAATGGCATCTTAACCGCTCGTCTTGCTAAAGCTTCGTGGAATGTTATTCGTCTACGTAAAGCCTAAGCTTCGCCTTATTGTATCCAATCAACAAGGTCATGATAGAAATATGTACAGTGGTCTATGAATTACTTTTTTGAAATTTAAGGGGAGGTTTAAACTATGTTGCGTCAAAAAAGTTGGCTGATTGTCTTGGCGAGTGTGTTGATGTTGTCTTTGGTGCTTGCAGGCTGTGGAGGTTCTAAAAAGAATTCAGATCCAAATCAATTAACATTTATGTTCCGCGGTGGACCGGATGAGCAAAAAGCATATAACGCAGTTGTTGAAGAATTTAAAAAAGATAATCCAGGTGTGACGGTCAAAATCATTCAGACGACCGGTGATCAATATGCTACTAAATTACAAGCAGCGATTACGGGAAACAGTATTCCTGATGTATTCTTCTACAATCCTGCTGACCTCAAAGCATATGTAAATAGCAATATCCTATTAGACATTAGTAAGTATATCGAAAACAACAAAGAAGTTGACCTGAAAAACATGTGGGCTGATGGCGTGAATTTCTATCGCTACGATGGTAAAGAAGTGGGCAAAGGCGCACTATACGGACTACCTAAAGATTTGGGACCTTTCTCCCTCGGCTATAACAAAACCATGTTTGAAAAAGCAGGCATCCCTCTGCCGGACAAAAACAAACCTTATACATGGGATGAATTTATCAAAGTCAATCAAGAGCTAACCAAAGATACCGATGGTGATGGCAAATTAGATCAATTCGGTACTGGACTGAACGTACAATGGGCGCTTCAAGCGTTCGTATGGAGTAATGGCGCTGATTGGATTGATAGTACACATACTAAAGTGACAATCGATGAACCTAAATTTATCGAAGCTCTACAATTCTTTGCAGATATGCAGAACAAATACAAAATCACTCCTGCGATTGAGCAAGCACAGACACTGGATACGTACCAACGTTGGATGAGAGGCGAACTTGCATTTTTCCCTGTTGGCCCTTGGGATCTAAGCACGTATGATCGTGAATTGAAATTCGATTATGATCTAATCCCTTACCCTGCTGGTTCTACAGGAAAAACAGCAACATGGATTGGAAGTCTAGGTATTGGTGTATCTAGCAAAACAGCGAATCCAGAACTTGCAGCTAAATTAGTAACCTACTTGTCTGCTTCAAAAGAAGGTCAAGAAGCGTTAGTGAAATCGGGCGTACAGATTCCTAACTTGCAAGATATGGCGAAAACATGGGCTGCGGATACTTCAACCAAACCAGCTAACAAAGAAGAATTCCTTAAAATTGTAACCGAGTATGGCAGACCACTACCAGGTCAATATACGTACAATGCCGAATGGTATGATCTGTTCTTCACAGATATCCAACCTGTTATTGATGGTAAAATGTCTGCTGCCGATTATGTCAAACAAGAACAACCTAAAATGCAAAAATTACTTGATCGTGCAGTTGAACAAGATCAAAAATCTAAAAAGTAAGTTTTACCTGTTGTAATCAATCAAAGCCATTTTGAATATGGTGAAAATGATGTTAGCTTTCCCTAGATTCCAACGGGACTAACATCATTTTCATTCCAGATGAATTAGGGGTGAATTATGAAAACCAAATCTAATCTGTATCGTAAAGAAAAATATTTTGGTTATTTGTTTATTTTGCCACCCGTTGTCGGTTTTTTACTGTTCACACTCTATCCGGCTCTGTATTCGGTATACGGATCATTTACCGATTGGAATGGACTTGGACAGATGAACTTTATCGGGTTGGATAACTTTAAAGATATTTTGACAGATGATTTCTTCTACAAATCAATGTTCAATACCTTATTCTTAATGATCGGTATTCCGATTGGATTGGTTATTTCTTTGTTATTAGCGCTTGGGCTTAATCGTAAAATCCCGGGTACTACTACATTTCGTGTAATCTACTATGTACCGGTTATCTCTTCACTTGCTGCGATTTCTATCCTATGGCAGTGGGCTTATAACGGAGATTATGGACTGGTCAATCAGTTCCTTGATTTATTTGGCATCAAAGGCCCTAACTGGTTAGCAAATACCACGACAGTCAAACCAGCCTTGATTATCATGACGATCTGGAAAGGTCTCGGATACTCGATGCTTCTGTATCTTGCTGCTCTGCAAAGTGTATCTCGTAGTTACTATGAAGCGGCTGAATTGGATGGCGCAAGTGGATTCAAAATGTTCCGTCATATTACATGGCCGATGGTGAAGCCAGTTACATTCTTCCTTGTAGTTACGAATATTATCGGAGGATCACAGATCTTTACCGAGATCAATATTATGACACCTACAGGTGGACCTGAGTACTCTTCAGCTACAATCGTATTCTATATCTGGCAAAAAGCTTTTGATAACTTACAAATGGGTTATGCTTCAGCAATGGCTGTTATTTTAGGACTATTTATCTTTATCGTTACCTTAATTCAGTTCAAAATGAATGAGCGTTCAAGCTTTGATGTCGATTGATTATTAGCTGTAAAGGAGTGAGTACAGAATGGTTCATACGAAGCAACAAAAGATAAGCAATGCGTTCATTTTTGTTTTACTCTGCATTGGAGCTGTAGTAATGATCGCTCCACTACTTTGGATGGTATCTACTTCTTTTAAAGACAGACAAGATGTATTTGCTCTTCCACCTAATTGGATTCCGGCTGTGTTTCATTTTAATAAATATCAAGAAATTTGGACAGCAGGTCCTCTATTAAGCGGTATTATTAACAGCCTTATCGTAGCGTTAACTGTAACGATTATTGGAACGATTACATCAAGTTTGGCAGCATTCGCTTTTGCTAAACTTCGTTTTCCTTACAAAAATCAAATCTTTTTACTATTACTCTCTTCGATGATGATTCCATATCCAGCAGTTATGATCTCTCAATTTATTATGTTCTCTGAATGGGGTTGGGTAGATACATTATTACCACTGATTGTTCCTGGATTGTTCGGTAATATTATTATGATCTTCTTTTTGAGACAGTATCTGTATAGTATTCCGAATGCTATTATAGAAGCCGCCAAAATCGATGGAACATCATACTTCGGTATTTATGCCCGTATCATTTTCCCGTTGATTAAGCCAGCAATAGCAGCACAATTAATCTTATGGTTTATGGGAATCTGGAATGATTACTTACCGCCTATTCTCTATCTGAACTCTCCTGAAATTCAGACACTACAGATCGTTATTGCTAACTTTAACGCTAACTATGCAATCCAAAGTGATTACCCGCTAATTATGGCGGCATCTGTAGTATCGTTGCTACCTATCTTAATCATTTTCTTGATTTTCCAACGTCAAATTATCGAATCTGTCGCAATCTCAGGGGTAAAAGGATAAGTGTTACTTCCTTTTCAGTCTGATTGAACTCATTGTTATACACATACAAAAAAACGGCTACAGAGTATATGCTCTATAGCCGTTTTTTTGTGTTGTTTTATCAAGATTGTGATTCTGCTTCACGTGCGCTAGCATTAGCAGAATGAATTAATTTGTCATAATACAATCGGAAAACGATATCCTGATTATAGTTACCAAATCCTCTACCGAACAGTGTTAACCCGCCGACATGCTCAGACGAAGGATCGACTGCAATACGTAATGTCCATTGACGATCACGTACATTGACCTGATCTAGATTCACATCAGATAGCTTCTGTCCATCCATATATGTACCATCTCTGGATACAGTCAGATGCTTGAGTAGTCCATATTGATTCACAATATCTGGCCACCATTGTGGATTGTATTTACCACGCTTATCTCCATAATCGCCTGGACTTGTCCATGTTCCTAACTTCACTTCATTCAAATAAAATGTAATGTCCGAAGGAAAACGGTTATCGGTCAAAGGAGCTTCTGAAGAAATCTCAAGTGAAACTAATAATTCTAATGGATTTTCGGTAGACAACAAAAAGTTAGGAATTTTATACTCAATAAACCCTTCGCTAAACCATAGAATTTTGGCTTGAAAACGTTCAGCATCAAAAAAATAACGAGTATCATCTACTTGCCCGATAAATTTCTCGGCTGAAGCCAACCCACAAGTCGGTTCCACTTTAAGGTCTGTATAATGTCCAATCGAAATTTCACTTTCATGGTATTGACGTAAATGTTCTACTTTGTTCGGGAAGTTGATCTGCGCTTCCTCTACTTGAAGAGAACATATCTTTTGTACCCCGCCTTTACCCGGTTGCATACTGGTTGAAATGATTCCTGCTTTTTCTAGCTTTTTGACATGCATAGATACAATGGCACTGGTTAAACTTACTGCTTCCGCTAGTTCACGAATATTCATAGGTCGTATAGCAAGTAATTGAATGATTTTGTGCCTTACACTGCTTGCGAGTGCTTCATACACAGGCAATGATTTATCCGAAATATCCAGATTCATATTCAGGCTCCTCCAATACCAAATGTGTGTAACGTAAACGAATACCTTTCCACTATATCGTTATGTTAATAAAAATACAAACGTTATTCTAATTTATGTCGTAAAATTATATTATATATTCTTAAAAAACGTGTTATCATCGTGATGTAAGCGATATCAAGGAGGTATATATATATGATTAACATGAATATGAATATTCAAGATATCACAGGGAAAATCAATCGGCATATCCACGGACAATTTGCTGAACATCTAGGACGTTGTATTTACGAAGGCATCTGGGTAGGCAAAGATTCACCTATTCCTAATATCGAAGGTATGCGTATCGATGTCATAGAAGCGTTACGCAAACTTCATATTCCGGTTCTGCGCTGGCCAGGAGGTTGTTTTGCAGATGAATACCATTGGAAAGATGGAGTCGGGCCTGTAGAACAACGTGCTCGTATGGTCAATAACAACTGGGGTGGCGTAGAAGAAAATAACCATTTTGGTACCCATGAATTTCTACGATTATGTGAGTTGCTTGAGACAGAACCTTATATCAGTGGCAATGTCGGTAGTGGTACTGTTCATGAAATGCAACAATGGGTTGAATATATGACCTTGAATGGACAATCTCCGATGGCAGACTGGCGCAAGCAGAACGGTCAGGAAGAACCGTGGACATTAACTTATTTTGGTGTAGGCAATGAAAACTGGGGTTGTGGTGGTAATATGCGCCCTGAATATTATGCTGATCTCTATAGACACTATTCTACCTATGTGCGCAACTATGGCGACAATCAGATTTACAAAATCGCTTGCGGAGCAAATAGTGATGATTACCATTGGACAGAAGTGCTGATGCGCGAAGCTGGGCATTTGATGAACGGATTAAGTCTGCACTATTACACGCTTCCTTCCGGTGATTGGACATCAAGTAAAGGTTCAGCAACTGATTTTACAGAAGAAGAATGGTTTACGACATTCAAAAATACATTGTATATGGAAGAATTGATTATTAAACATTCCAAAATTATGGATAAATACGATCCTGAGAAAAAAGTCGGTATGATTATCGATGAATGGGGAATCTGGACAGATGTAGAACCAGGAACCAATCCAGGATTTTTATATCAGCAAAATACATTGCGTGATGCGATCATAGCTGGAGTGAACTTAAATCTTTTTTATAAATACGCAGATCGTATCAAAATGGCAAATATTGCGCAAATGGTCAATGTGCTACAAGCGATGATTTTGACAGAAGGCGATCAATTGATACTAACGCCAACATACCATGTATTCAATATGTATCAGGTACATCAGGATAGTGAAAGAATAGACTTACAATATACTAGCCCTAAATATACAATGGGTGCTCAATCGATTGATAAAATCAGTGCAGCGGCTTCAAAAGACTATCTGAATCGGGTTCATCTGACAATCTGTAACTTGAGCCATAATGAAAGCGAATCGTTCTCTTGCAACATTGAAGGCTTTACCCCTGCTGATATTCAAGGCAAAGTATTAACAGCTTCTGCTCTCAATACACATAATACATTTGAACAGCCAGAACAGATCGTACCGGTAGCTTTGGATGTTTCTTTTGCCAAAGACGGCACGTTAACTTTTGAACTTCCAGCGGCTTCTGTCGCAGCGATTACATTGATCTAACAGAGAGGACGGTCTGCTGATGCCAGCAATCACTCATGGATGCAAAGGTTGTAACCGTAGCCCTCAACTGTCTGACGAAAAGATTGAACGCTTAGTCGCTATCGCGATCCAACACAAACAGCCACATGAGTTAACACCTGAGCCTGTACAACAAGCACGTATGAATGCTTGCCTGTCTTGCACTTCTTTACAATACGGAACCACCTGCAAACATTGTGGCTGTCTTATTCATATCCGTACACGATTAGCTGCCTCCTATTGCCCTTCTCCTTATGGATCACAATGGGAAAAAGAAGATGTGTTGTAAGACATTCTAAGGTATAATGCAAACGGGAATGATTACATAATCAAATCATAACCCGTACTGAATTCTTGGAGGTCTGGATATGACAACACACCAAATTGAACAATTATATGTTGAAGGTATTATCAATGACGATACACTAACAGATATTTTGCACCAATGGGCAGTTGTGCCTTTACTGTATGATGATGGTCATGAGATCAAAGTTGAAGATTATTTCAATCATCTAGAACATTCTTTAGGTGTAGAAGCTTATGCGGCTGCTCAATCATTATATGAGCTATCTGTGCAAGCTTCTCGCCGGTTTGCAGAACCCGATGTATATGAAGTATTGCAAGACTGTATCAGCTTACAGGAAGACCTGTGGATGACTAATGTTCTGAGATTGGGAGATTGGATTCACTGGATGGAACAAGCAGCTCAAGGACAATTGAATCTGCCTGTCGTTGATTTCCATAGTTTGTTCGAAGATTTGCCAGAAGGATATATGATTCAAGATTTCCATGATGATCTATTATTTATGCTTGAACAAGAAGATCATCCTAAATATCAAGAAGCTTTACAGCAACAACAATCATTGTACCGTCAGCTAGGTGTATCTGCTTCATCATAGAGCGACTATGCTGAATACTTGCTTACTATCCATTTCAGATCAAAAAAAGACGCTCAGCTATTAGCTAGAGCGTCTTTTTGTTACATCATACTTATTAGCGTGCATACACTACTTCTATATTACTTTTTAGGAGCAGTAATTTTAACCAATGCATTTACAGTTACTGTTGCTGTTGGATCAGTCACTGAAGTGATTTGAACTTTCAATTTCACCATACGTGATCCAGAAGCTGGATATTTGATTAATACACCATTGTTATTTACATATTTCGGATCATCGCTAGACAATACTTTGTAATCTAAACGATTATCTGTTGGTAATGTAAATACAGATTGTCCAAGGACATTGTTACCATCAATGATATAGTTAAACGGTTTTTTCGCTGTTGCAATACGCGTTTTCTCTGTACCTACAATACGGTATTGAGCAGAAGAAGTATGAATAGAACTGTCATCTACTGCACCTGTTGGAGATACATTGTAAGCAGCCAATTGCAATTTGTATGTGCCTGGCTCTAGTGCTTTAAGAGATACTTTACCATTTTCAGAAGCCATAATTACATTATCGATATCATTGAACTGGTAGTATCCTGGAGTAAATAAAGGATAACCTTCTTCGGTTGGAGACTGAACATATTGAGCTGCTGTTCCTCTAAGCTCATCATCCAGACCATATACGTTCAACTCGATAACATTAGAATCTTTAGATGTTAAATGGAAACCAACATCTGCTACATCCTGCTTGCCATCCAAACGAATATTAGTATTGCTTACTGTTACTTCTTGAATACCCAAGCCTGTATCCGGTAATTCAGTACCTACATGAAGTACAAATGGTAAATGCAATGTCGGATATCCGTTCGCTGTTAACACCACTTCGCCTTCATAAGCACCTGTTGCCGCAGAAGCATTAGGTTTCACAGCTAATGAGAATTCTTTTGTTGAATTGCCGCCTAGCAAGATAGAACCATTAGCATCCAATCCTTTAAGTGTAGCACTGATATTACTTACATCCGGTGTTGAAGTCGGGTTGTAAGGATCAGAAGTTACATCAGGATGCAATTTGATACTTGCTTTGTAAGACACTGATAATGAAGAAGTGTTTTTCAATTGCAGTTTTTTCGTTTGTTCTGCACTACCTGGTTTTAATACGCCAAATGCAGCAGAAGAACCATAGTTAGTGACTGTTTTCTTATTCAAGTTTTTATCTAGAATCACGATAGGTTCTACAGTTTCCAACAAAGCTGGAGAGTAGACTGCTGAAGCTACATTTGCACGTCCAGCACCTTGAGAATAGACATCATATTGTTGATCATTTTCATCTTTGATCACATCTGCTGTATTCACCAATGCTGCGCGAATATCAAATGGTGTCCAATCAGGATGTTCTTGTTTGAGCAATACAGCTAGACCTGCGATATGCGGGCTTGCCATACTTGTTCCGTTTTGACGCGTATACGCTTCTGCATACGAAGCATCTTTGATAAATTTACCATACGCAGGAATTGTTGATTCAATACTTACACCTGGAGCTACAAGATCTGGCTTGATCCCTAACAATCCATCTTGGTTCGGGCCGCGTGAACTGAAGTCAGCCATTGTATCGCCACGTTTTTCTGTTTTCGGATAACTACTTCCGAATTTGAATGTTAGTGCATCAGCAGAAGATTTCAATGCTTCTCTTGCAAGAGCACGTCCTTCTTTACCAGCCATATCAAATGTCGGGATGTATTCAAAACCATCACCCAAGAAAGCACTAGAACCGATTTGTCCGTCACGTCCACTTACACTTTCAGACAAATCTGCTTGCAATGGATTAGATGCTTTGACATTACCGTTGAAAATGATCGCGGCTTTGGCTCCATTTTCTTTAGCTACTTTGATTTTGTCTACGAATGTAGCACTACCACGCGAGATCAAAACCACTTTATCTTTTACATCTTTACCTACATAATCACCAACAAGACCTAATCCTACATAGACACCGTCTAATGGAGAAGTACCCAGTACTCTTTGGAAATCTTCATTTCCTGTACGCCAAGCCATCAAGTTCAATCCATATGATTGACCGTAAGCATCTGCGGTTACTGTTGTGATGTCATCTGCATTGTGATAATTAACTGCCGCAGCACTGACTGCTTCTGCTGTATCTTCAGCTTCATTTTTGTATACAGAAGCTGTTACTGTCGAAGTAAACTGTTTGGTCGGGATAGTAGAAGCTCCTACAGAAATTGCCAACTGAGACGATGCAGGTGAACCCATAGAATAGTAGTAATATCCTTGTTTGGCTGCATTACCATTCGCAATAACAGCAACTACACCGCTAAGTACAGCATTGTTGATTGCGATAACGTCAGGTGAGTTGACATCTTTTTCAGCATCAGAACCTAGAGACAAGTTGATAACGTCCATACCGTCTTTGACTGCACGTTCGATCCCATCAATAACCTGTGCCGAAGAACCAGAAGAACGTCCTGTTTCTGCATTACGTCCTAATACTTTGTAGACATAAAGGTCTGCATCATAAGCGATCCCTTTTTGTACAATATCGCTTGTTTTGTTAGCGGCACGACCTACAATTGTTCCCGATACGTGAGTACCATGCGATGTACCGGCAAATCCTGTACCATATGGATCGTCCTCAATAGCGATCGGTGGCTCTTCATAAGGATCGTTATCTTTTTCAAAAGAATCGTATCCGCCTTTATAAGCGCCTTTTAAGTCTGGATGCTCATAATCGACACCTGTATCAATTACACCCACTTTAACACCTTTACCTGTCAAACCTTTTTGCCAAGCTACAGGTGCACCAATTAAGTTCAAAGGTGAAGCATCATATGTAGCAGTTGTTGCTGTAAGCGAAGGAGGGTCTTGTACGGGAATGGTGTAGTACACACTATTCTCATAAATAGATTTCACACCTGGCAATTCCGCTAATTTGGGAATTTGATTCGCCGGGATAGAAACTTCCATACCGTTAAGAACCGTATTGTAACGATAGTTTACTTTTAACAAAATGCCTTTTTCTTTAGCTGCATTCACGATAGTCGCTTGTTGAGAATCAATCGCTTTTTCTGTTGATTCAGTTGCAAAGCTACGTACGCCTGCTTCAGCAGCATATTGACCTACAGCCACTGGCTGATTCGATAATTGCACAATCACGCGAACTACTTTGCTAGAAGTTACATTTAATTTAGGAGAAATAATCGGTGCTTCGTTAGAAGTCTGATTTAGTAAAACACTTGGTAGATTACGTCCTATTTCATAAGGAGAGGATGCTGTACCTGTGCCTGCTTCAGCTGCGAAAGAAGCAGTCGGCGATAATAAAGTACCTACAGCAAGAACTGCTGCCATGGAGACAACAGAAAATTTACGGATAACGTGTAACTTCGTCAAATGATTTCCCTCATTTCGTTAAGTTAGATAGTCTGTGTAATGATTTGTTACCGAACTAAAACGTAGCCCCAGAATTAAATCGTTAATATATGACTTTATGTGTAAGCTATAATAACCTCCTTTACGAAGAATGTGAGGAATATTTTGTAACATAAAGTTATATTACCACCTGAATTAACCAGTGGCTAGATATTTTATCCATCTATAGACAAAATTTGCGTTAGTTATAATGAAATAATGATTTTTTATCAATCTTTAACCAATTTTTTAATATATATTACATTAAATGGAATAAAAAAGAACCTTTCCAATAACACAATTTTACCCGCAGGTTTGGTGTGTCTATTAGAAAAGGTTCTTTTTATATTTAGCATTATGCTATTTTTGAATTATTTTTTAGCTGCTTTGATTTTGACTAACGCTTTGACTGTTGTTTGAATTGTAGGATCGGCTACTGAACGAATCTGGATATTCAATTTGACGATACGTGAACCAGACGTTGGATATTTTAAAAGTATTCCGTTGTTGTCTACGTATTTGGCATCGCTTGTAGATAATATTTTGTATGTGAGCCGATCTGTATCATTCAGTGCAATCACAGGCTTACCTATAACCTGTTGTCCATCCAAAATATAATGGAACGGCTTTTCAGCAGTATGAATCCGATCTTTTTCTGTACCTGTAATGATATACGATGAGTATGCAGGATAAACAGAGTTAGGATCTGTAACGCCTTGTGGACTTACATGATATACCGCTAATTGTAATTTGTACTGTCCGGGTGAAAGTGTTTTTAAAGAAGTTCCATTATTATCAGCGACCATGACTACATTATCGATATGATTAAAGTTATAATACCCTGGCTTGAATAATGGATATCCTTCCTCTGTCACAGGTTGAACGACCTGCGCTAGTGTTCCTTGAGCTACATCGTTCATATCGTATACATTCAATTCCATCACATTGGAATCTGTAGCTGTCAAATGATAACCGATATCGATACTGTCTTGCTTGCCATTTAAACGAATATTGCGATCACTTAGCGTCACTTCTTGTATCCCTAATCCAGCATCTGGAAGACTAGCTCCTACATGCAGTACAAATGGTAAATGTAGTGTAGGATACTCGTTAGCAGTTAACACCACTTCTCCTTCGTAATCTCCTGTTACAGCAGTAGTATCCGGTTGAACTGCCAAAGCAAACTCTTTGGTCGATTTGCCGCTGACTAAAATAGTACCGTCTGGATTGACTCCTTTTAACCTTGCTGCAATATGACTTACATCTGGTGTTGCTACAGGCTGATAAGGATCTGAAGTAACACTTGGATTCATGTGTACACTAGCTTGATATTGAACACTCGTTGTCGATGTGTTTTTGAGCTGTAATGTTTTGGATTGTTCTACTCCACCTGCCGCGATCACGCCAAAAGCAGCAGACGAACCGTAGTTAGTCACTGTTTTCTTTTTCAATTGTTTATCCAAAATAGTAATCGGTTCTACCGTTTCCAGAACAGCAGGAGAATAGACAGCATCTACTACATCAACACGTCCACTTCCTTGAGAATAGACATCATATAATGTACCTTTTTCATCTTTGAGCGGCTTCGCGGTATTAGCTAACACTGCTCGAATATCAAAAGGAGTCCAGTCAGGATGCTCTTGTTTTAGCAAAACAGCTAACCCCGCTACATGAGGACTCGCCATACTGGTTCCATTTTGTCGTAAATAAGCTTCTTTGTACGAAGCATCTTTAATCCATTTGCCATACGCTGGAAATGTTGATTCAATATTGGTACCGGGTGCCACCAAATCGGGCTTAATTCCAAGTGATCCATCCTGATTGGGTCCACGAGAACTAAAATCAGCTATCGTATCTCCTATCGAAGATGTTTTGGGATACTGATTGCCGAATGTAAATGTTAATGGTGTAGCAGGAGATTGTACAACTTTTCTTGCTAATGCACGCCCCGCTTCACCCGCCATATCAAAACTTGGAATATACGGATAACCATCGCCAATATAAGCTGCGCTTCCGACATTTCCATCTCGCCCTGCAATATGTTCGGATAAGTCAGCTACAGTTGAATCATTGGCTTGCGCATCTCCGTTAAAAATAATAACTGCTTTGGCTCCTTTAGATTTGGCAAGTGTGATTTTGTTTGTAAATTTAGAACCTCCACGCGAGATCAATACCACTTTATTTTGTACATCTTTACCTTTATAATCATTATCCAATCCTAAGCCAACATATACCCCTTGATACAAAGTATCTCCTAAATATTGAGCAAAATTGTCTTGTTTGGTGCGCCATGCGATAGCATTTAACGGATAACTTTGAGCATACGTATCTTTACTAACTGTATCAGCACTATAGACGGAAGCTGTGACAGTCGCTTGATATTGAGTGCCAGGAACAGTTGAAGCTCCTACAGAAATCGCTAGTGGTGAACTAGCTGGAGAACCTAACGAATAATAATACGAACCTGGAGCGGCCGCATTCCCGTTAGCAACCACAACCACGACACCGCTTAATACCGCATTATTAATCGCAATCACATCTGGCGAGTTAACATCTTTGTCTGCATCTGTACCTAACGATAAATTAATAACATCCATACCATCTTTGACAGCATGTTCAATCCCATCAATAATTTGCGCTGTTGTCCCTGTAGAACGTCCTGTCTGCGAATCACGTCCTAATACTTTATAGACATGAAGTTCTGCATCATAAGCGACTCCTTTTTGCGTAATTTCGCTTGTCTGGTTCGCTGCTTGACCTACGATTGTCCCGGATACATGTGTACCATGCGATGTGCCGGCAAATCCTAATCCTTGAGGATCATCTTTCACAGATAATGGAGGATCTTCATAAGGATCATTATCATGATGTACAGAATCGTATCCTCCCTTATAAGCGCCTTTCAAATCAGGATGTTCATAATCTATACCTGTATCGATTACACCGACTTTGACTCCTTTGCCGGTTAACCCTTTTTGCCAGGCTATCGGAGCGCCGATTAGATTGAGTGGTGAAGCATCATATGTAGCACTTGTTGCAGTGAGTGTAGCTGGTTCCTGCACAGGAATTGTATAATAATTATTATTTTCGTAAATCGATTTGATACCCGGAATTGTAGCCAACGTTGGAATCTGATTGGCAGGTATAGAAATCTCCATCCCGTTCAGTACAGTGTTATAGCGATAATTGACAGTCATCTTTATTCCTTTAGCTTGAGCAGCAGATGTAAAATGAGACTGCTGTGAATCTATCGTTGTAGCGGTAGATGCTATGACTTGTGTATCTTCTACCGATTGTGTGGTTAAACTTTGTACTCCTTTATCAGCTTCATACTGATCTACAGCAACAGGTTCATTATTCAGCTGTACAATCACTCTAATCATTTGACTGGATTTCACATTGATATGGGATGAAATAATTGGAGCCGTATTAGCAGATGAATGTAATAAGGTTGTATTCGCTGTTGATGTTAACTGATACGGAGAATTGATCGTGCCTAGTTCAGCCGCAAAGGAACGAGTTGGTGATAGCAAAGTACTTACCGTAAGTAATGCTGTTATTGTAATCATAGAACAGGTACGCATAGCTTTGACTTTATTCAAATGATATCCCTCTTTTCAGTGACTAACGTTCACATAATTTGGTCTTACAATCGTTTGACATAAATAAACAATACCCAATAATAACTTAAAAAATAGAGATGAATCGGCTGTTGATTATGCCAATTTTGTAATACAAAGCTATATTACCATTTGAAGCAATACTCGACCAGACCTAATATATAAATAATGATGATGTTTTGCCAAGGATAGTTTTGATGTTTTTTAATCATTATATTGTGGAGAAATACTATAGTTATTCCTTGTATTGAAACCAAAAACCACCTTTACCTGACCTATAGGTGAAAGTGGTTTTTTTATAGAGTGCTATTCTATTGTTGTTATCATGTATTATTCTATTCTTCTTTAGGTACAAAATCGAAAATCTGTCCTTCTTCCATAAGATCGATTAAGCGATCTAACCACATATAATAGCGTACGGCTTCTTCCATTTTTTCTTTATCTTTGATCAATACTTGTGTAGCAGGTGACTCACTATCCAGATCTACTATCAATTTATCGATTTCTTTGATCGATTTGCGTAATACTAAAATATTACTTTCAACTGATTGACGCCATTTGATAGCGAAAAAATCAGTAAATGTCTGGTACCAATCATATTCTACTTCATATAAGTCTTTGCGCGATCCTTTTTCCCATACTTTATTGACCATACGCAAATCTAACAAATTACGGATACCTGTACTCATACTTGTTTTGCTCATTGCCATTTCTTTTCCCATATCATCTAGAGTCATAGGCTTGTCTGCAAAAAAGAGCATGCCATATAAATGTCCTGTAGATAATGTAACTCCATATAAATCCATATTGCGTCCTATTACTTCAATTACTCGCTTTCTTACTTTCTCTACTGCTTCTTGTTGTGACTCATCTAATTGGTCCAAGCTCATGCTTGCACACTCCTATTCTATATATACAGTTTGTTCTTTATGATCTGAATATTAAGTTTCTTACATCATTTTAAAAAAGTTATTGTTAAAAGTAAAGTTTCAAAATGAATAGCATCGGTGAGTATATAAGAGAATATTAAAGTATTCCTTATAAACTTTCTGTACAGTTTTTTCTGTACATACTAAATATACGGGTTTTACGGTTGATTTGCAAACTTATATTTGTTACAATTAAGCTCGTTGGTTTGCAAATGATGAAAATAATCATTTATTTTCTGTAAATATAATGTTTTTCATCTTTATCTTTCTACTATATAAAAGGGGTGACAAATAGTGTCTATTTTAGAAATCAAAAATGTAAGTAAATTGTTCGGTCCTAATGCAGAACAAAACGCTAAATTATTAGATCAAGGCTGGACGAAAGAAAAAATGGCGAAAGAAAAACAGATTACTGTTGGTGTCAATCGCGTAAATATGGAAATCGAAGAAGGCGAGATTTTCGTAATCATGGGATTGTCCGGTAGTGGTAAATCTACATTGGTTCGTATGTTCAATCGTCTAATCGAACCAACATCCGGTGAAATTCTTGTGAATGGTAAAGACCTTCGCAAAATGAATAAAGAACAACTTCGCAATGTACGTCGCAAAACAATCAGTATGGTATTTCAAAAATTCGCTTTATTCCCTCATCGTAGTGTTCTCGAAAATGTGGAGTATGGACTTGAAATTCAAAAAGTGGCTAAGTCTGAACGCCGTACCAAAGCAGAGACTTCTCTTGAGTTGGTTGGACTTAAAGGCTGGGAAAACAAAATGCCTGATGAGCTAAGTGGTGGTATGCAACAACGTGTAGGTCTAGCACGCGCTCTAGCTAATGATCCTGAAGTTCTTTTGATGGATGAAGCCTTTAGTGCACTAGATCCACTGATTCGTCGTGATATGCAAGATGAATTGCTTGAATTGCAAGATAAAATGAAAAAAACAATCATCTTTATTACGCATGATCTAGATGAAGCTCTTCGTATCGGTGATCGGATTGCTCTTATGAAAGATGGAGCAGTTGTTCAAATCGGTACACCGGAAGAAATTATGATTCAGCCTGCTAACTCGTATGTGGCACGCTTTGTCGAAGATGTTGATTTATCTAAAGTATTAACAGCTTCTCATGTTATGCGCAGACCAGAAACGATTACACTTGATCGTGGCCCTCGTGTAGCGCTTGAATTGATGCGTGAACGTGGTGTATCTAACTTATTTGTAATCGATCGTTCTAAAAAACTACTCGGTATTATTACCGCAGAAGATGCTGTAACAGCTATGAAAACTCAACAAAAACTTGAAGACATCTTAATTCGCGATGTGCCTCAAGTCGAACCAGAACGTATGTTAAATGAATTATTTGAATTAGTCAGCACAGCGAAATTGCCTGTTGCTGTTGTAGATGAACGTGATCGCTTAACAGGTGTATTGATTCGTGGAGCATTACTGGGTGCACTTGCCGGCGAAGTAGATAATGGAGAGGTGAATGAGTATGCCTAAGATTCCTTTAGCACAATGGATTCAAACGTTAGTGGATTGGCTGAGCCTGCACTGGGCAGGATTTTTTAAAGGCGTATCTAACATCATTAGTTATGTTGTCGATATTTTTACGTATTTCTTTATGTTGCCACACCCGTTCTTATTCGTCATCATTGTCGGTATACTCGGTTATATCGCGAATAGATGGTCGCTCGCTATATTCTCAGCACTAGGATTTTTATTGATCTATAACTTGGGATATTGGACAGAAACAATGAATACATTAGGTCTTGTAATCACTTCTGCTCTAATCTCAATCATTATCGGTGTTCCACTTGGTATTATGTGTGGTTCTAGCAAATTAGCTGCACAGATTATTACACCTTTACTTGATTTTATGCAGACTATGCCAGCATTCGTATACTTACTACCGGCTGTTACATTCTTCAGTCTAGGTGTTGTACCTGGTGTTGTTGCATCTGTTATTTTCGCTATTCCACCAACGATTCGTCTTACACACTTGGGAATCAAACAAGTTTCAGAAGAATTAGTAGAAGCCGCTGATGCATTTGGGTCAACCGGTGGACAGAAATTATTTAAAGTTCAATTGCCATTAGCATTACCAACAATTATGGCAGGTATTAACCAAACAATTATGTTATCTCTATCGATGGTTGTTATTGCATCTATGATCGGTGCTCAAGGTATCGGTGCTGTTGTATACCGCGCTGTTGGACAACTTAAAATTGGTGAAGGATTTGAAGCAGGTCTAGCTGTTGTTGTACTTGCAATCGTACTTGACCGTCTATCTCAAAGCTTATTCAAAAGTGGTCGCAAACAACGCGCTTAATAGTAACTCACTAACTACAACAGCAATATTTGAAAATATAACTAAAAGGGGCGAATTATACGCATGAAAAAGCATAAAAACTTGCTGCTTTTCTCCTGTATTATATTGATTATGATCATTTCTGCCTGTAACCCGAACCGTCAACCATTTCCATCGTTCCCGGGCAGCAAAACAACCAATAGCTCCGATGCTATTGGCGATCAAGTCGGGTACCAGATTATCGGTATCGATGCAGGCGCAGGCATAATGAAAGCTACACACAAAGCGATTGAAGATTACAAATTAACAGACTGGACATTGGTTGAAGGTTCTAGTGCAGCCATGACAGCTACACTGGATAAAGCAATCAAAAATGAAGAGCCTATTATTATTACAGGTTGGACACCACACTGGATGTTCAGTAAATATGATCTTAAATATTTAGATGATCCGAAGAAATCATACGGAGATGCTGAAGAGATTCATACACTAGCTCGTAAAGGATTACAAAAAGATGATCCAACCGCTTACGAATTTTTAGACCGTTTCGAATGGAGTTCTGATGAAATGGGCGAAATGATGGTAGCGATTCAAGATGGTACTGATCCTGCTGTAGCTGCTAAAGATTGGGTTGAAGCTCATGCTGATCGTGTCGATGAATGGACGAAAGGCTTGAAAAAAGCAAACGGTAGTACATTAACACTAAGCTATGTGGCGTGGGATTCTGAAATCGCAAGTACTAATCTCATGAAATACATTTTAGAAAATAAATTAGGTTACAAAGTTACTGCTCTACAAGTAGAAGCAGGTCCTATGTTCACCGGTGTTGCTAATGGGGATGCAGATGCTACTGTAGCTGCATGGTTACCATTAACACATGCTGATTATTGGGAAAAATACAAAACCAAACTGGATGATCTCGGCCCTAACATGACCGGTGTCAAAGTAGGTCTTGTTGTTCCGAAATATGTGAATATCGATTCGATCGAAGATTTGCAACCTCAAGCAGCAAAATAATCATCTAATATCTATACAAAAAAAGCTATCTCTGAAATCGTTTATGATTTCAAAGATAGCTTTTTTTTATGCATAACTATAGTAGTCAATAATCTGTTCAAGCTTATTCTGGATCATCTTTGGTATCGTTAAGTTTTTTAACCCACAATCCAAAAGCAATACATGCTACTACTATCATTACTGCATACAATAAAATGTAAGGTGTGTGCGCATTAAACTCCATAAATAAAGGCAACACAGCCGGCAAAATAGAAGTTCCCATCAGGTATTCCTCCTTTATAAATTTTCAATAACGAATTTTTAATCAATCCTTATCTTATTTTACCTCAAATAATACCCTTGTGCCATCCGAATAATTGTCTAATTGGTTACCTATCCATGAACCTGCCCCTCGATTATCAGAAGGTTTGATATAACGAATATCTGCCCCTTCTCCACCTTCCTGACACATTGCCATAGGCCACTCATCTCGATCATAGCCTTTTTTGGTGGCTACTCCTCGCAAAGATAGTTGACGATTGGCTTTGGCACCCCCACGATCTATCGTACAGATCGCAGAGTGTCCTTCTGCTATAGCATCTTTGATATGAGCAGCAGTCTTAGGATAACGATCAGCAGGCACGACAAGAGTATAATCAGCTTGTCCATTTGACGCTTGATTAGGATTCAATATCCCGCCTAGATCAACATGTCCATTCACTAGATAAATAACCCCTGCTAGAATAGCAGTAACCACAAATCCCCATATTTTTTTAGAAGACATGAATTGTTCCTCCTGTTGTTCTGATCTCCTTATTATAACCTTTTATCTTACAAAATAAGAACAGACGTTTCATTATAGCAAAAAGCACAAAATTCTTCTATCCAAAAGACGAACTCTCTATCATTAGTTCATCTTCTATACAGAAGAATTTTGTTCTATTTTGTGTACTCTATTTATCTATCCAATCTAATCTTATACGCGGAACTTTGCAACTTCACTTTGCAAATCCATCGATAAATGGCTTAATGATTCAGCAGCATTTGAGATTTCACGCATAGATTCTAATTGAATAGTAGAAGCTTGAGTTGCTTCTTTAGAGTCTGATGTGATCTGTTGGGATAGACCTGCAATTTGACGCTCAGAATCCAGAATTTTAGACGAACTTGATGAAATTTGATTTGATGCCGCAGATACTTCTTTTACCTGTTCAGTAACGAGCTGGATAGCATTTTGTACATTTTGGAAAATAGTACCCATTTGTTGTACTGCTTTGGTGCCACTTTGTACTTCTTTAGCGCCTTCTTCCATTTTATTTACAGCATGAGAAGTTCTTTGAATAATATCTTCGATCTTGTCATTGATCTGTCTAGCCGAGTCATTAGAATATTCAGATAACTTTTTCACTTCACTGGCTACAACAGCGAATCCAAGACCATGCTCACCTGCACGAGCAGCTTCGATAGAAGCATTAAGAGAAAGTAAGTTAGTCTGTCCAGCGATATCGCGAATCACTTGTACAATCGTAGCAATCTCTTTCGATTGTTCTGCTAATTCGTAAAGTGCTGTAGCTGTTGCTTGTACAGTCTGATCTACATTTTTCATTTGTAGTACAGTCTGCTCTACATTACTTCCACCTTGCTCTACATCATTTAATGCTTTTGAAGAAGAATCAGCAACTAATGCTACAGATTCAGCGATACGATAAATATTGTCTGTATTTTTTTCTAAAAGTTGTTGGTTATCCATCACTTGTTGTAATTGTAGCCCTGCTGAAGAAGAAATTCCTGTTACAGTAGTTGTAGCTTCATCTGCTGTTTTTACAGATTCTTCAGATGTAGCTGTTAACTCTTCTGAAGCCGCAGCCATCTGCTCTGCACTTGAGCCAATAACTTGCATTAGACCACGTAGATTGTTTTTCATCTCATTAAATGAATTAGCCATTTGACCCAATTCATCTTTGCTAGAAATATGAAGATCATCAATTGTTAAATTACCTTTAGCAATTTCTTTAGCCCCGTCAGCTACAAGAGCAATAGGTTTAGAGAACATACGAATCACAAAGTATGCGATCACAATACCTGCAATAACTGCAATAACACTTACAATCATCAATGTATATAACGTTACATTTGCGCTACTATTCGTTTCAGCTTGTGCTTGTTGTAACAGATTAGCATGATATTCTTCCATTTGTTGCGCTTTATCTGCCAAAGATAATGCCATCGGAACACATTGTTCTTGTACCATTTTTGTATACGCAGCTACATTGTTTTGCTCTTTATAAATAATCAGTTGATCTGTAATCACACCGTATTGAGTTTGTAAATCAGATAACTCTTGTAGCATTTTTAAAGTTGTAGAATCGTCTGCTAGCTTTTGTTGTAAGGTAGCAATATCTGCAATTAACTTTTCTTTATTTTGCTTGAACATGTCTAGTTGGTTCGTATCTCCTGTAAGTAAGTATCCTCTTAAATACTTCGTCTGATCGCCTGCCAAATAGCGAAGATCTTTAATCGCTAATATTGTTTGAACTCTGCCATTCAGCAAATTTTGATAATTTTTACTTGCTGTATGAACTTCATATCCTCCAATAGTTCCTACAAGCAAAACGATAAGTATCATAATAGCAAAAACACCTGATAATTTCTGTTTAATATTCATTTTCTATATCCCTCTGCTCTCATATCTATTGCTCACAATTTAAAATTACAAATTCAGGAAATCTTAATAATATTATTATCGGTTTAATTACCATATGTAACATAAGCACTTAGACCTATTTTCGATAAAAATCGACATTTATTTTATTTATATAAAATAATATTCATATGATATTACATTTGTAAGCATTTAAAAATAATATATACAACTTTTCCTCCTTTTTTTATTTGATTATTAAACTTTATTCCTACATCTTAATACCTATATTCATCATGTATGAAACACTACAGCTTATTTATATTTGTCGAACATTACTTTATAAAATGGAAAGATCCTGACATTTTATAAAAAAATAAGAAACGTATAGATCCATCTGCCGTATATGTTCATATCTGAATTAGCAACTTATTATTCAAAAGGGGAAATGTCCAATGTCATTCTTTAACAAAATGCTTGCTCGTGTAGGAGTAGGCGCAGCCAAAATCGATACTATTTTAGAGCGTACAGAGTATTATCCTAATGAAGATATTAACGGAGTGGTTCATATTCAGGGCGGTAATGTCGATCAAGAAGTCGGTAATATCTATATCAAAGTGATGACCGAGTATATTCGTGAACATGATGAGAAAAAAGAACATGTTCAATATGCTATGGCTCAATACAAAGTTTCTGATGAAATGGTTGTGAAAAAAGGACAGAAGTTAGAAATTCCATTCTCCTTTATTTTACCGTCTCAGACTCCGATTACGTTTGACCGTCAAAAAGTATGGTTACACACCGGACTGGATATTGGTATGAGCCTTGATCCGACCGATCACGATTATATTACGGTTCATCTCCATCCTTATATGGAAACTGTATTCCATGCTACAGAATTGCTAGGATTCCATTTCCATAGTTCATCGGTTGAGTATCTATCCCGTTCTCGTTATGGCGTGCCTTTTGTACAAGAATTTGAATTTACACCAGGACGTGAATTTAGCAATCGGATTACTGAATTAGAGTTAGTGATGCGCTTAGAACCTCATGGACTACAAGTACTGGTTGAAGTGGATCGTCGTGGACGTGGACTGGGTGGACTATTTGCTCAAGCCTTTGATATGGACGAGCGTCATGCATGGTTAGAACTTCGTAATAGTGACTTAAATCGTGGTGCAGAATATATTGCTGACAAATTAGAAAACCTGATTATTCAACAAAGTCGTTAATACACATAATTACAGATCATTTATCCAATACTAAGACTCAAAAAGGACGGTCTACACAAATAGATGTAGATCGTCCTTTTTTTGATTGTATGGATTTTATTTGTTGGAGCAGAGTTGATTTGAAGCTTGATTTAAGAAAGAAGGATATACTTTTTGGTCTAGCATTTTGGCTCTACTCGTTCATCATACAAATTCTTCTATTGCTTATCCTTTCTTATCTTAAAATGTATATGACTCTCCATTATCCGGTATCAATAGTTGAGCAGAGAAATGCTTTTCAGCTACAAATCTTTTCAGTTCTGCTTTGGACAATCCCCAGTGGTTGGCTGATTCCATATGAACAGCAATAAGTGTCGCAGTCGGTCTAGCTTGATGAACTTTATACACATCTTCTTTGTCCATAATGATCGGCCCCCCTTCTAGAAGTTGATTAGCTCCTGCATTCACTACAATCACTTCTGGGTTGTAAGTATGAATAGTCTCTTCGACGCTTTGATACCACACCGTATCACCAGCTACATATAACGTTTTCTCATCTGGATGCTTAAAGACTACTCCAGATACATGTCCCATCAGGTTCACCATATTTCCTCTACCATGCTCTCCGTTTGTTTTGATCAATTGAATCCCTTCAAATACGGTATCTTCCTGCAAAATTTCTACATGTTGAAAGCCAGCACTTTGTACTTCTTTGGCATCTTTTTCGTTTTGAGTGAATAGTTTTACGTCTTTGGGCAAGACTTCTTTGGCTACCTTATCCCAATGATCCAAATGCAAATGTGTAACAATCACCGCATCAATATGCTCGATGATTTCATTTATAGGAATAGGCAAGCTTTCTAACGGATTATTTTGGTCTTGTCTTGCTGAATTTGCAAAAGGAGGATACGTACCTTTTTCCGCTAAAAATGGATCGATCAAAAACTTTTTCCCTGCATAATGGATGATCAAAGTCGCGTTTCGGATTTGCTGTATATTCATATATGTAACTCCTTTTGTTTGATTTACATACAGTGTATACTATTGAAACATTGCAAATACATGGCTTACCTAAAGTGTTTTGACCGTTTAACTTTATTAATGAAAGGATTTGAAAGAATGTTGGATAATACAGATCAGCAAATCTTAGAAGAGCTTTCTAAGAACAGCAGGATCTCTATGAAAGAGTTAGGAGAAAAAATACATTTAACTGGGCCTGCCGCTTCAGCACGAGTAGAAAAACTGGAAGCCAGTGGAATTATTGAAGGATATACGATCAATATTAACCAAATCAAGATGGGGTATTTTGTTCACGCATTGATCAATATCTTTACGAAAAATACCCATCATCAGCCTTACCTTTCTTTTCTAAAAACACAGGAACCTTACGTGATTCACAACTATAAAATCAGTGGAGATAGTTGCTATATTCTTGAATGTAAATTCCCTTCTAATGAGAAGCTGGATGAATTTCTTGTCAAATTAAATGAGCATGTAAATTATAAATTATCTATTATTATCAATAAATAAAGAGCTCTCGTATGTAAAACAATCTATAGACCTATGTTAGAATGTTTATAGATATGAAAGGAGCTGATATTATGTCTAAATTTTATATGGTTAGAGAAGAAAAATATTCTAGTTATATTCAAGAGACGTTGAATCAGTTGATCCAAAAAGAACAACTTGAGTTGTTAGAAACAGGTCATCTAGCGACTACGCAAGACAAAATCTTGCTATACTGCTCGACCAATGACGATGAAAATGACGATTGGCCTTATAAATATATCTATTATTTAAATGAGACGGCTCGATTACTTTTTGAACTCAATAATATTGCTCTTACGTATGTTGCAACGATTCCTGAGATTGCCCTTCCATCTAACTGTTCTAAATTGATAGAAACAATACGTTCTGTATGATACAAGTGCACTCCATTAACCGGAGTGCGCTTTTTTTGTCATATCTAATAAAAATAGAATGACTCTTCATATTATTCCTTAATTTACCGATAAAGATATAGTTATGTATATTTTATAGATACATACTTATATTTGTTTTCCGACATAAGGCACAAGTCATATTCTCAGCCGATGAGACAATACACATACAAGGGGTTATTATTCAAATGTACAAAAAAATCGTACCAGTCATTTTACTATCTGTAGCTTTAACAGCTTGTGGTTCTGCTAACAAAGAAGCTACTCCAGCAGCCGAAAGTAAAACAGTAGCAACAAATGAATCTACAACAACTGCACCTACTACAGCAACAGAAGAAACAGTTACAGAGAACACAGATGTACAAACAGCTGATGCTGTTGAAATGAAAACCTATGAAGGTGAAAACTTCAGTATCGATTATCCTGCTTCATGGGTAGAATATGATACGACAGCATTCAACCAACCTTCTATCAAAGTCGCTTTCAATGATCCAGCACCTAAAGTTCAATTTGCAGATAATGTGAATGTGACTGTTAATGCAGTTGATCCTAATGCAACGATCAAACAAGTTGTTGACACTACATTAGCTTATTATGAGCAAGATACAACCAATATGGCTAACTTTAAATTACTTAGTAATGACCAAGATGCATCTCAAAATCAAGCTGTGATTGTAGGTCAATACACACAAGCTCAAGCAAAAGTTGATATTGCTCTTGTTCAAGCTATCGTTGCAGATCAAGGAACGCTGTATACGTTATCTATCTCTATGTCTAAAGATACGTATAAAAATGGTGGTAAAGAACAAGCAGAACAAATGATCAAAGCATTTAAAATTGCTGATAACTCTTAAGACAAATATAACAAAAAGACGATTTGCATACATTGTGCAGATCGTCTTTTTGTTTTTATTTTGGATACAATCTAATACAGATTAAAAAATGATACATATCATCTTTGTAAATACATATTAAATCTCTCATTTTAAAAACATACTCTTCTGAGATCAAAGAATAGGTGAAAGCAATCTGGAAATGCCTTCTTTAAACTTAATGATCCATGATCGATTATTATAGCGTTCAGGTGTTAGCTCACTGCTGACTAGACTGTCTTGATCAAATAGATCATGCAGTTGCTTGGCAATCTGCTCATCGTACACAATTGCATTAATCTCAAAGTTCAGTCTAAAGCTTCGCGAATCTATATTCATCGTTCCTACAGAAGCTACTTCTTCATCCACCACAATCGTTTTTGCATGCAAAAATCCTTTTTCATACAAAAGAACTTTGGCTCCATAATCCAGTAATGTCCCTACATGTGCCCAAGTTGCCCAATAGACAAACGGATGATCTGGTTTATTGGGGATCATAATTTGCAGATCAATTCCTGAAATAAGAGCAATCTTACACGCATCCATAAAGCTAGCATCCGGTATAAAATAAGGGGTCTGAATATAGACATTCTTTTTAGCCGATAAAATCATCTTAATATACATATTTTTGAGATGCTCTGTCTCCGAGTTAGGGCCACTGGACACGATCTGGATCATACTGTTACCATAATGCTTTTCAGAATGGTACTCAAATTCATGATAATCTTCTTTTTGTTCTTTGCGAGCTTGATGCCAATCCAGAATAAATCTGCCTTGAATATGATTGACCGAATCGCCTTCTATTCTAAAATGAGTATCTCTCCAATAACCAAACTTTTGATTTAATCCAAGATATTCATCGCCGACATTAAACCCACCAATATAAGCAATGTTTCCATCAATAATACAAAGTTTGCGATGATTTCTGTTGTTAATGCGGAAGTTAATTAATTTGAAAAAGGACGGGAAAAACACTTCTACTTCTCCACCAGCAAGTCGTAACTCTTTAAAAAAAGAACCTGAGATTTTTTTAGAACCTACCTCATCATAAAGTAATCTTACTGTCACGCCTTCTCTGGCTTTTTGAGTTAAAACGTCTCTTAATCTTTTGCCAAGTACATCGGGTTGAATAATATAATACTGAATATTGATTTCTCGTGTAGCTTCTTGAATATCTTGGAGTAAAGCATCGAACTTCGCATGCCCATCGTCAAAAATAACAATTTCATTATCATTCGATAATAAAGCATTGGTTGATCTAAGATTCAGTGTGACTAATTCATCATATTTAGGGGATATCGGAAATTCCTGAGACTGCTTATCTTGTAGTGTAAGTAACTGCTTATCGACTTCTGCTTGTACAAATCCTCGTTCTTCCGCAGAAAGCCCGTAGAAATTTTTCTTTTTAAGATTACGCCCGAGAAAGATATACACCAGAAAACCAACAATCGGAATAAAAAAGAGAATCATCAACCATGCCCAGGTATAGCCTGCATCCCTTTTTTCAAAAAACAGAAATCCGATCGACAACGCAATATTAATAACGGTAACGATTGAAACGATCAGTGTCACTATATTCCCATATTCCATATGTACATCCTTTCTATTGAAGTGATTATGAGCACTCTCACAAATATTTGATGATTTAAAATATACATTTTACTTCATCTATTAACTAAATGACACGTATTTTTATTAATACGAAGTGCTAATATCGTTAGTTTAAAGCTTCAAGTTATGAATCACCAATGGATATTTCATTTTCCCCATACTTTTTGCATTTTATATTACTTTACAAAATGCTTTTATTTTACTTTCCAATTCAAAAAAACTCATAAATCATTAAAAAAATAAAAATATTACTTGAATATAATTATATAAAATCATAATATTACTTACAAGAGGTGATTTATATGTATCAAGAAGAGCGATTATTGAAAATATTAGAATATTTAAAACAGCATCAATCTATGAGCGTAGCTGACATATGTAGTGAATTTGAAATATCCAAAGATACAGCCCGTAGAGATATTGTTAGGTTAGTACAAGAAGGAGTCGTTATCCGTACTCATGGCGGAGTCTCGTTACCTCAATTAAAAAAAGAAATACTGTCTTATCAAGATCGTCTTATTGATGAAGCCGAACCTAAAAGAACAATTGGAATGCTTGGTGCTCAACTTATTCAAGATCATGAGACTGTTATTTTGGATGTATCTACTACTGTACAATTTGTCGCAGAACAAATTAAAGCTCAACGTCTTACAGTGATTACCCATTCTATTGATAATGTAGGTATTTTATCAGACAGAGAAGATATGCAAATTTATTTGCTTGGCGGCTATTTGAATGTAAAAAACCGATCTTTGTTTGGTCCTTCTATTCTCGATAAACTGAGTCAGATTCGTGCAGATAAAGCCTTTATTGGAGCTGTAGCTATCGGTTCAGACGGTATCTATTACTCTTATGAAGAAGATGCCCGGGTGAAGCAAGAAATGGCTAGAAGGTCAGATCAAGTGATTGTGGTAGCAGATCATACTAAATTTACAAGTAAATCTTTTTATCGATTGGATTTTGATTATGTAGATATTTTAGTTACTAATCAGCCTGTTCCTAATCCATTAAAAGAAATACTTAGTCAGAACAATATTACGGTCATTACTTACCAAGATGATGAACATGGGACGAACTATAACGACTAAGTCATATCATGAGGATGAGGATATCTATGTATACTATTTTGCAAAATGTAGAACTGGTACTACCAAATAAAATTCTACCCTTTGTTCATGTAGGGATCGAAAATGGAAAAATCATAAAGATGGATACAATCCCTATTTCTACACATAAACAATATCAACAAATCGATTGTAAAGGACATCGTTTAATACCTGGCATGATTGATGTTCATATTCATGGAGCAAATGGTTTTGATATGATGGATGGTCGTGAAGAAAGTATACAAGAAGTGTCTCGTACGTGTGCTTCTACAGGGTGTACCTCTTTTCTAGCTACTTCTGTCAGTTCTACGATTGAAGATCTTTTAGCGATGATCGACAGTGTGAAACGTGTCGTCGGTCATGAAGTAGGTGCCAAAATCGCCGGGATTCACTTAGAAGGACCTTATTTGAATCCAATACGTAAAGGTATGCAAAATGAGAAGTATTTACGTCATCCTGATATAGAAGAAATGAAGATGATCTTTAAAGAAGCCGGTTCTCTTATTAAAATGGTGACGATTGCTCCAGAGTTACCAGGAGGGATGGAATTAATTTCATTTCTCAAAGAACAAGGTGTTATTATATCTATTGCTCATTCGGATGCGACTTATGAAGAAGCCAAAAAAGCCTTTGAAGCTGGCGCAAGTCATGTCACACACTGCTTTAACGGGATGCGACCGATCCATCATCGTGATCCAGGAATTGTTGTTGCAGCTTTTGAAGAAGAGCATGTCAGCCTTCAAGCTATTGTAGACCATATTCATTTGCATCCTGCTATTATTCGATTAATGCATCGTTCAAAAGGTGCTGAAGGTATGGTTTTGATTACAGATGCTTTGCAGGCTATGGGTATGGGAGACGGAAATTATATTTTTGGAGGTCACCATGTAACGGTAACCAATGGTGTGGCTAGATTACATGATGGAACACTAGCCTCAAGTACAGTTACAATGAATGAAGCTCTCCAATATACTGTTGAAACAGGGATTTCTTTAACAGATGCTGTGCAAATGGCTTCGACTACGCCAGCACGTATTCTGGATCTACAGCAAAAAGGAGCAATTGCAGTAGGCATGGATGCAGACTTAGTGCTAGTGGATGATGCTTTTCAAGTGCAATGGACTATGATAGATGGTCAAATATTAGAATAGTATTACACTTCTTTACTATAAGTCCTACAGAACGTATGATAATCCACTAGAAGTATATTTAAAAATAGCAAAAGAGGTTGCCCCCAGGTGTTAGAACCTGTGGACAACCTCTTTTTTTGAAAAAATAGTTGGATCATGTAAAAGATTCAAAAGAATCTTATTACATCATACCACCCATTCCTCCCATACCGCCCATGCCACTCATATCAGGAGCGCCACCAGCACCCGCAGGTTCTGGTTTGTCAGCGATAACTGCTTCTGTTGTTAAGAACATAGCTGCTACAGAAGCTGCATTTTGTAGTGCAGAACGAGTTACTTTAGCAGGGTCAACGATACCCGCTTCGAACATGTTTACCCATTCGCCTGTAGCTGCATTGTAACCAATACCCACTACTTCTTTTTTCAGACGCTCAACGATAACAGAACCTTCTTGTCCAGCGTTCGCAGCGATTGTGCGGATAGGCTCTTCAAGAGCACGTAGTACGATGTTTACGCCTGTTTGCTCATCACCTGTAACTTGTACAGCAGATACTGCTGCATATACGTTCACAAGCGCTGTACCACCACCAGATACGATACCTTCTTCAACCGCAGCGCGAGTTGCGTTCAAAGCATCTTCGATGCGTAGTTTGCGCTCTTTCAATTCTGTTTCTGTTGCTGCACCGACTTTGATCACTGCAACGCCACCAGCTAATTTAGCTAGACGCTCTTGCAATTTCTCTTTGTCGAACTCGGAAGTTGTTTCTTCCAGTTGGGAACGAATTTGGTTCACACGAGCATCGATATCCGCTTTGTCTCCAAAACCGTCTACGATGATTGTGTTTTCTTTCGTTACACGTACTTGGCGTGCTGTACCCAATTGCTCGATTGTAGCTGTTTTTAGGTCTAGACCCAATTCTTCAGTGATCACTTGACCACCTGTAAGAGCAGCGATATCTTGCAACATTGCTTTACGACGGTCACCGAATCCTGGAGCTTTAACAGCTACAGCATTGAATGTACCACGCAATTTGTTCACAACTAGCATAGCCAAAGCTTCGCCTTCGATATCTTCAGCAACCAATACCAATGGTTTGCTTTGTTGTACTACTTTTTCAAGTAGAGGCAAGATTTCTTGTGTGTTTGTGATTTTTTTGTCTGTGATTAAGATATATGGATTTTCTAGAACAGCTTCCATTTTATCTGTATCTGTAATCATGTATGGAGAAAGGTATCCACGGTCGAACTGCATACCTTCTACAACTTCAAGTTCAGTAGCGAATCCACGAGATTCTTCAACAGTGATAACACCGTCTTTACCTACTTTTTCCATAGCTTCAGCGATCAATTGACCTACTTCTTCGTCAGCCGCAGAAATAGAAGCTACTTGAGCGATAGACTGTTTGTCTTCCACATGTCTAGAAATGCTTTGCAATTCTTGAACAGCAGCGCGAACAGCTTTTTCAATCCCTTTACGAATAACCATAGGGTTAGCACCAGCAGTTACGTTTTTAAGACCTTCACGAATCATCGCTTGAGCCAAAACAGTTGCCGTTGTAGTACCATCACCAGCTACATCGTTGGTTTTAGTTGCTACTTCTTTAACCAATTGAGCTCCCATGTTTTCGAAAGCATCTTCTAATTCGATTTCTTTTGCAATCGTTACACCATCATTTGTGATCAATGGGCTACCAAATTTTTTCTCAAGAACAACGTTACGTCCTTTAGGTCCCAATGTAACTTTTACTGCATTTGCAAGAGCATCTACACCACGAAGCATTGCGCGACGAGCATCTTCACTGAATTTAATTTCTTTAGCCATAAGAATAGTTACCTCCTTGATATTTTAAAATCATTATAATGACAGATCGGCATGTACCGACTGTGTAAATGTATATTCGTTGGTATTAAGATAGAATAGCGTGAATATCGCTTTCTTTCATAATCAAATATTCTTTACCTTCGAATTTAATCTCTGTTCCAGCATATTTGGAGAAAAGGACACGATCGCCTTCTTTTACTTCCAAAGGAATACGCACTCCATCTTTTAATTGACCGCTACCTACAGCAATAATTTTGCCTTCTTGCGGCTTTTCTTTAGCAGAGTCTGGAAGGACAATACCAAATGAAGTTGTTTGTTCCTGTTCGATCGCTTCTACCAATACACGTTCACCTAAAGGTTTGATCATGAAAAATAGCCTCCTTAAAATAATATATTGATTTGTTTCATGTGATGGTTGTTATTTATGTAATTAGCACTCGACACCTTTCAGTGCTAACAACCAACTTTATGATACTCAACTTGAGCGATAATTTCAAGTCTCTTTGTGTAAATTTATAAAAGTTCGGTTCAAAATAAGAAATAACGCACCATACAATCACTCTTACAATTACCCAATCCTGAACAATAAAACCTCAATCTGGGTATAAAAAAAGAAATCAACGCGATGATGATACATTCACATTGATTTCTTTTGCTTTATAAAACGTTGATTGTAACGCAGTTTCTGCCGTTAGTTTTGGAGCGATATAAGGCTTCATCTGCTAAACGGTAAATCTTTTCTTCGGTCAGTTCATCGTCTACCGCTGTCACAACCGCCAGACCTACAGAAACGGTTATATACGGGCTAGCATCATTTTGATTATGAGGAATACGTAACTCTTCAATACAAGCACGCAATGATTCTGCAAATTCATGCGCTTCTTCGATTCCTGTACTAATATGCAAAATAGCAAACTCTTCCCCACCCAGACGAAAAGCCATATCTGTTCTTTTGCGCATCTGAGCTGTTAGGGTAGAACCAATCATCCGTAACACATGGTCACCTTCATAATGACCATAGGTATCGTTGTACTTTTTGTAATGATCGATATCAAGCAACATAAAAGCAAGCCCTTTTTGCTCTTTAGCTGCTTTTAAAATTTTGTGTAAAATACGATCATTAAAGTGGCGACGATTGTATAAGCCTGTTAGATCATCAATAATCGAGATACGTTCTATTTTCTTTTTGTCTGTAATATTATGACCGATAAATGTATATCCTGTAATCTGATTATGATTCAAAATAGGCTCGATAATCATAGCTAACCACAGCAGACTTTTATCTTTTTTCGGTTGAATCAATTCGCCATTCCAAGTATTCTCTTCATTCATCACAAAGATATCATAAGAACCTTCGCGCCGATCTTTAGAATACAAGAAATGATGCTTGGTACCGATTAATTCTTCGCGTGCATACCCTGTCATAATGCAAAATTCTTCACTGACCATCGTAATTTCACCAAGCAGATTGGTTTGTACGATAATTACATTTTTATCTACAATGTTAAAGTATTTACTTAGTTCTTCATTTTTGATCGCCAATTCTTCTGTGCGTTCTGCCACCAGGTTTTCCATATTGGCATAAAGGCTGGCATTTTCAATAGAATAGACCATATCTCTGGATAGCAAATTAATCATTTTGAGGCGCTCATTCGTGAATGCACCGGTCATCAAATTATTTTCCAGATAAATAATAGCGATCAATTTGTTTTGATTGTATAACGGCATACATAGTACAGATTTAGGCTGATGTTCTGCAATATACGTGTACGCCGCCATTCCGATTCCAGAGCGAGCATCACTATGCAGTAATGTTTGTCCACTATGAGCAACATAATCTATAATCTCCCATGGGAAATGCTGATGTTGTTCTCGATTTTGATCATGATGGAGTGTAATATCTATCTTATTGCCTGTATGATTATATTCCCCTTCTACCCAAAGTGAAAAATTAGATTGCATAATCATACAACCGCGTTCTGCACCTGCATTCATAATCACAACTTCCATAATTTTTTGTAACAATTGATCAAGATCGATCTCTTTGGAAATCATCTGTGATGCTTTGAATAGCAAGTGAATATCAATATTGTCTGTAGAAGAAGTGAGTGTACTTTCTGTATGCGATGGAATCCACTGCACATGATACATCAAGTCTTGATATTGTTTTTCCAGATGTTCCACTTTGGCTTTGGCACCCCAGACAGAGTAATAATAAGAAGCTTGCTTGAAAAAATAAGCCGCCAGTTCATTCAATGTTCGGGATTTGTAGAAACGGGCAATTTGTTCACTTGCGATCGCTTTGTACCGTGTAAAATTACCATGTCCACTAGAAGACAAAGCAAGATGATAATATTTTTCGGCTTCTTTGTATTTGCGATTAATACGTAACCATTCTGCTCTCATCATATGTTGCTGGGTTAAAAAGTTATGAGGAAAATGAATTGCCCATTTTCTCATTCTTCGGTACTCTTTGCGCATACGTAGACGAGCGGTCTGCTTCTCTCCTACACTTAATTCATCATAACAAGCCGCAATATTCATAAACGTATAAAAAGAAAACTCTTCCAAAAATGTTGAACCAGCCAGTGTACCAACAACTTTGTAGGCTTTATCGATATATTCGATCGCTTGCCGATAATTTTCAAAAATAAAAGCGATTTGGATTTTATTAATATAATAAATAGCAATGCCTGAATAATAATTGGCAGCCGTCAACTGTTCTAAATACGCTTGTTCACTAAAAGATCCATCCTCAAATGAATCGGTCTGCTTCAAGTCTCCTGCAAGTATACGAAACTTCTGGCGCGATAAATGAGCTGTTGCTAGTGCTTCTTTGTACTTGGTATTTTCGATCATCGATATCATCTGATCGCTTTCTTGCAAGTACTTTTCTATTTCGAGTGCCGGATTCCAAAGATTCATATAATAACAAGCATGAGCTAGATACAACATATCCCCTGACAATATGCTGGAGTCGATCGCTTGGCTATACTTTTCTTCCAACAATTCCCACTCGTGACTCCAACTATAGCAAAATAACGTATACAGCACTTTGACAAGGCTACGCCACTGTAAATCATTGAATTTCTCATTGATATCTACCGCAAGCTTGCCGTAATCTTGTGCCCCTTTGAGATCACCCATACCTGACAATAACATCGCATACCCGATATAAGCACCTGCTGATTCAGGGCCGTTACCATATTGAATCGATAAATATGTTTTTTTCAACACTGCCCATGCAAATAGTGTCTGTTCTCCTGAAATAAATGCAGGCGGAATAAAGCTCACTAATAGGCGCATGATTAATTTAATTTTCTCATCTTGCACTTCAGGCCCATGCAATAATTGATGAGTTGTTTTGCCACGAAGCTTGAGCTTGACGCGTATAATCTCTTTCCCTACAATCGCCATATTGAGCTTGGTTGGCACAGACATTCCAAGACTCGCCAGACCTAATTTACCAGCATCTATCGCTTCTTTCATCATGCCGAGGTACATATAGTGGTTAGACTGCATTTCATAGATTGTAGCCAGTTCAAGCGGTGTCTGCACATGATTAATTAATGTGAGACTGGCTTGCTCTGCTGATTCCAGTTGATGAATAAGATAAGAACATTCGCTATACAGATAATGCAGATCAAATGTAGTCTGATAATTTGTTGTCCAGCTATCCGTGGCTAACAGACTTAAAGCCATTTCGAGAAACTGACATGCAATCTCGTAACCAAATGCTTCCTTCGCACGCTTGGCAGCTTGAAGATTAATCTGAATCATACGCTCGCGCTCTTGAGCAGATTGAACCAATGAAATGCCTTTATTCAAATGCCCTGCGATATCCATACTATTTTCGCGCACTTTATCGACTGACCAGTGATCAAGTAACAACCATCCGATCTGAAGATGTAGACTTTGGCGACTTTGCGAATCAAGCATTTGATATAACGCTTGTTGAAGCTTATCGTGTCCGAATGCAAATGGAACATCCAACTGCTTCAATTCTGTACTTACTTCTTCTACACTGCTTAACATTTGATAATTGGAATGTAACGGTGTAATAATGTCGTCTTGTACCGCCTGGATCAAAGACTCTATGATCAATGTAGGGGTCGCATCACTAACTAGATGAAGAATATGCCAGTCAAAACTACGACCAATAGCAGCCGCTAATCCAAGAATTTGTTGCATGTGAACAGGTAACGTCTGCATTTTACTAATCAGATAATCAATCAAATCTTCGTTCATCGTCATCTGTGTAACTTGCGTCTGATTCAGATTCCATGTTCCTAATTCATCATCAAAAAAGATCGCTTTATTTTTGTACAAATCTTTAAGAATTTCATGGATAAAAAATGGATTTCCTTTGGTCTGATGATAGATATTATCGCGTAAAGGCTCGATAATCGTCGCTGTTGTTGTGCCTAATGTATCTTCGATCAGATATTGCACATGCTGTGCAGATAATGAAGTTAATTCAATATGTTGAACTACTGTCTGTGCTTCAATCTCCTGCAACGCTGTAGCTAACGGATGCCCGGGATTCACTTCATTGGCACGATAGGAACCGATAATGAATAGTTTTTTGAGATTGCTACTTTCCATTAATCGTCCTACTAATTGAATACTGGATACATCTGCCCACTGTAGATCGTCTAAAAATAATACCAGTGGTCGTTGTCCTACAGTTAATCCTTCAAGGAAACGTATAAATGATAAGAAAAATCGGTTGTTTTCTTCCGTAGGATTAAGTGGTTCTACCATCGGCTGTATACCGAGTATTTGCTCTAATTCAGGTAACCACTTGGTGATCACACCTGCATTATTGCCTAGACAATTACGGAGAGAAAGCTGTAGTTGTTGCTTTTCTTCTGGCAGCCCTTTGAGATACTGTACCAGCAATGTACGAAATGCTTGAATAATAGCACTGTACGGAATATTTTTATTATATTGCTCGAATTTGCCTTGAATAAAATAACCACGTTCCTGTGAAATAAAGCTGTGTAGCTCATTCACAAAAGAAGTTTTACCGATTCCTGCTTCTCCTGATACTAGCGCCAATTGAACTCGCTCTTGAATCCCTTCGGTCAAAATGCGTCTCATCTTCTGTAACTCTTCATCACGTCCATGCAATCGCTGTGGAATATGAAAAAGACTCAAACGATCTTCATGCCCGATCTGAAAATCAGCTTGAGGATCGTAACATTTTCTAAGATCAGCTTTGATCCCGTATGCACTGCGATAACGATCCTCTGGCGATTTTTCTAATAGTTTCATAATAATATTCGATAATGGACGAGCGATTTGACCATTTGAAAGGTCATACGGTGAGATCGGCTTTTTAGCTATAATTGAATAAATCTGTTCTACAACTGAATTAGCAGGATGTGGCTTTTGCCCGGTAACCATTTCGTACAATACAACACCTAGAGAGTAAAAGTCAGAACGGTAATCGATATTCCGATTAATCCGTCCTGTTTGTTCAGGTGAAATATAGGATAATGTCCCTTCCATCACGCCTGCATTTTGAAATTCTTGCTTTTCGTTATTTAATTTGACCGATAAATCAAAATCAATGATTTGAATCTGATCACTGGTACGATTCCAGATTAAATTGGCAGGTTTGAGGTCTTTATGAATAATCTGCTGTTCATGGATACGTCCAATAATATCAACGATTTTGATCGCCAAACGCAAAATCGTTGATACATCCAATCGTTCATCCCGGATTATATTTCGTAGCGATTGCCCATTGATATCTTCCAAAGTAAGTACAAAAAAACCACCACGTTCTTCAAGTTGAATAGGTTGAATAACACCGTCCACTACACCTTTAAGTTCGGATAGCATTTTGTATTCTTTTTTAATACGCATCACTGCTTCATATGTGGATGCTTTGGCTCCTAGAACCTTGGCAATAACTGTTTGTCCGGAAAGATTATCAATGCAACGATAGATCGCCTTACTCCCATGATCGGCGATCTCTTCAATCACTGTATATTTCTGATCTTTCCATATCATTAGTGTTCCCTCGCTTTATCCCCTGTTCCGACAACTTCAAAATTAGGATCAAATTTAAATACATATGCACCTGTTAGCCAAATCACCCAACAATTGACACCAAAGAATAGATAACCGAAATAGCCCAGAATCGGCATTTCTGAAAAGATATGAATTTTATCTAAATAAGGTACAGAATATTTCCAATAATTCGGATTGACCGGAATGCCCTCGTTGAACCATTCACTACCAAAGTTCCACATTTCCCAGAAGAAACCATTGGCTACTGTAGCAATTGCTATTAACAAGATTGGTGACCAGTTCCCATTCTTAATCGATGTAAACGGTGTCCAAAAGCCGATCAATCCCATCGCGGCTGACAACATTGGAACCAATGCTACCCATAACACAAAGAACAACTCGAACGGGAAATACCCCATTCCAAACGCAAGAATCAACCCTACGATATAGAAAGCTATAAGTAATGGTTTGTTCAAATGAATTTTAGGCCCATTGCTGTATCTTTTTTTCAAAGCTGGAAACGTCTGAAGCAATAAATACCATTCGATAATCGCTGGTAATACAGTGGTATACGATAAAGCAAACCAAAAAATATTACCAAAATTCGAAAATACATCTTTATTAGGATAATACCAATTTTCCATTACAAAAAAGTTCAAATATTCAAAAGCAAACCAACTAAAACAAGAAACGATAGCCAGCAACTGCATTATGTATAACTTGCTGGACAAAAGAGAGACCCCGTTATTTCTTTTGTATACGATACCATCCAAAATTAAAATAAATGCCCACCATAATGGTACAAATGTATACGGTTCAAGTAAACTTACAAATCCTGCACGTGACCATATAATAAACCAACAGATCAGCAATATTGGAAAAGCAGCCCAGAACCAGATTGGAAAAGACACTTTGGATTTGGCAACACGCACAATCTTCTCTTTTTTAAATCCAAACAAACGTGGAAATAACAAAAAGGCAAGTATAAAAGCAGCTATAACACATGCTCCTATAAAATAGATTAAATTAAATCCAGGATCTTGTACATCGTTCTGTACAGGAAATATTCCGTATCCTGGAGGTAAACCGCCCCATTTTGCCAAACTCCCCAGTAATGGCAAAATAAAAATCAAAGCAAATGTGGTTAATAAAAACGATATTTTTTTCATGATATTTATCCCCTTTTTCGTTCCTTACCTGATCATTTTAGTACAATTACTCTGTACAAATACTGAACAAAAGAGGCTGTTTTTTGCTTTATCTATGCTTTTTTGCAGTATTTGTCATATTTTGACGATTTTTTTGTTTTCATTTCTATATGCAAGTACCATTTCTATTTTTTCTCTCTCCTATTTATAATAGTTGCTCTCCAAAAAAGATAGTGATTTTTTACAAAAATACATATAAAAAAAAAGCATTTTTGTTAGCTCTCTCTGAATCATCAGATGATCGCTTTGGCAAAAATGCTTTTTTCTTTGATTGTTATCTTGTGTAATTTGTTTCGTCGGAGATTAGTCACATATTTACAATTCTTCATGCAATCTCATAGCATCTAATCGTTGTTGCTTACGATACACAATTCCTGACAAAATAACACTTAACTCATATAAAAATAACAACGGAATAGCTACTAAAATATCCGATACAAAATCCGGTGGTGTTATCACAATAGCGATGAATACGAGTACTAGATAAGCTATTTTGCGTAATTTGCGTAAAAGTGCTGGATTCAAAATACGTAAAGTTGTCAAAAACATAATCAAGATAGGTAATTCAAAAAGAGCTGCTACTGGAAAAACGATATTCGACATAAACGTAAAATATTGCACTACTCCATACGTTTCAGCGAGTCCCATATTTCGAGTAACATTAGATGTGAACGTAAGCGCCATCGGAAATACTACATAATATGCAAATAAAACACCTAACAAAAACATCATAAATACAAAAGGAACATAACGTAAAGCGGCTCGACGTTCTTTGTCTGACAGCCCCGGACTCACAAATGCCCATATCTGGTATACCGTTACTGGTAAAGTCAGCAACAAAGCAACCACCATCGCAATTTTCATATACAATCCGATACCGTCCCAAAATGAGAATACATGAAATACAAGATTTCGCGCTGTCTCTGCGGCTACTAAATACTGATAAATCGGTTGAGCTACAAATAGTCCCAAAATCATGCCCAGAAATAATACAGCAATAATAACAATCAATCTACGCCTTAATTCTCCTATATGTTCGATCAAAGACATCTGCTTTTCCGGGTTATCCATAAGTTCCTCCTATCTCAAAAGAAAATCCCTTCCGTAGGGAAGGGATTCGGAATCGTCTACACTCTTTAACGTTTATCTTCTGGTTGAGCAGGTGGAATCACTTCTGCGGACTGAATCGAATCGGTACTAGTCTTAGATGTTGTATCTTCATCTTTCATCATATCGCGCGTGCCTTCTTTGAACTCACGAAACGTCCGTCCTACAGCACGTCCTAATTCAGGTAATTTATTCGGACCAAATAAAATAAGAGCCAACACAATCAACAATATAAATCCAGTAGGTCCTATACCATTTAGCATTCGGTATTCCTCCTTATTCATGAGACAAAGCTAGCTTTGTCTTTTTTATCATAGCATATTGAAATGTACACTTCATCTTTAGCCCTATTGTAAGTTAACGACAAAAAAGCACAATTCTTTAACTCAAAAAATTGTGGAACAGTAACAACTCTACTCTATACTTTATCGGTCTTAACGCTCATCGGTATTACTGTACTGTCCGGTAATCATCAACAACGCTTCAGGCAATTGATCCATAATCGCTGCTAGATGCTCATGTACACCTTTGGGAGTGCCGGGCAAATTCACAATCAGGCTCCGTTCACGAATACCACAGATCCCGCGAAATAACATTGCCGAACGATTTTTTTTCATGACTGTAGCTCGCATCGCTTCTGCCATACCGGGTACTTCGCGTTGAATGACACGACGTGTTGCTTCAGGGGTCACATCACGCTGAGCCAGTTCTGTTCCTCCTGTGGTTAACACCAAATCAGCATTAAAATATTCTGTCATTTCAATCAACGCTGCAATAATCTCATCAGGCTCATCAGGCACGACCCGGTATTCAACAATTTCTCCACCTAACTCTTCTTCAATTAATTCGCGAATGACTTGTGCACTGGTGTCTTCTCTTTCTCCTCGTGCACCTTTGTCACTGGCTGTAAGAATAGCTGTTCTCCAAACCATGCTCTCACCCTCCCCGTCTATCTGGCATATTCATCTATTGATTACAACTGTTTTCATATATTGAGGTGGATCACTATTCTTACTTTATAGGATTCGGCTAAATTGTACATATGGATGACTTCTATTCTTCTCTTTTAAAATCTCCACTTTTGCCGCCGCTTTTTGACCACAACATCGTTGGCCCAATCACCATATCTTTTTGTAATGCTTTACACATATCATATACGGTTAAAGCAACCGCTGAAGCTGCTGTCAAAGCTTCCATTTCTACGCCGGTTTTGCCTTCTGTTTTGACTTGCACTTTGATCTGAAGTTCATCATGATCGTTATCTTCAAACATAATATTTACACCGGTCAATGGCAAAGGATGACACATCGGAATCCAATCAGATGTACGTTTAGCTGCTTGAATACCAGCCACCTGCGCTACAGCAAGTACATCTCCTTTACCAATTTGCCCTGCTTTGATCGCAGACAATGTAGTAGGAAGCATCTTCACTGTCGTAACAGCTATCGCTGTGCGTGATGTACTTTCTTTATCTGAAATATCAACCATTCGGGCACGACCTTGCTCATTAAAATGAGTCAATTTCCCTGTCGGTGTTGGTAATCCTTCATACTCTTGATTTGGTTTGTCTGTCATTGATTCATCCCGCCTACGATCTGTACTGGTATTAATACTATCTTTTACTGTTGTTGACTGATTAGCACATATTCAGACGCCATAAACAGCACGTCGATACGGAAATCATGCGATTCCATCGGAATCTTTTCCGTCATTTGCGTGCCAAAAACAAATGCTCCGCATACAGGCAAATCAGAGGAATGTTGTTGTAATCTGGATATAAAGCGATCATAGTATCCGCCACCGTAACCGATTCGTCCACCTTGTCTATCATAACCAAGTCCCGGTACCAGTATAATATCAATCTGATTCCACTTCGATTCAGGTAGTACAGGCAAATGATGTCTTGGTTCAGGAATACCATAAGCACCAGGTTCGATATCATGAACACCTGTAATCGGGTATACATGAAATAATGCATCTTGCTCACCATCAATTCGTGGCGCAAGTACAGTATCCCCTGCTTGCCAGCATTGATGTAATAATGGCATTGTATCTGGTTCATCTCGATACGCTAGATAAGTACATATAGTTAATGCAGATTTCTTTTTCTGTTGACGCAATTGATTCATATATAATGCAGCAGCAGCACAAATGTCTGCTGATTCTTGTAATCGTTGTTCAGGAGTTAATGCCATACGCTTACGCTTTAATTCTTGTCGTAAACGTTGTTTAGTAGAGATCATTTCCATACTTTACCTCCTGATACAGACCATGCTGTGATAGGGATAATAAGCCTGAATGACCATTGCAAATTTCGCAAAAATCCCGATAGTGACAGTGTATCATTCTTCTTTCCAAAAACCAACTTCACCTTCTATTAAAAATGATCATACGGTGCAAATTAACATCCTTTCATGTAAACTAAATACAATAACTTGTTAAACAAATATATGATTGTCCATTATATAGATGATGTGGAGGCTCGATAAGTCAATGTTACTGCAAGCAAATGGAATTACAAAACGATATGGAATCACCCCTATTTTAGAAGGCTTAAATCTACAAGTCGAAGAAAGAGAACGGATCGGTCTTGTCGGAGTCAATGGCGCAGGCAAATCCACGTTGCTCAAAATTATTGCTGGTGAAATGTCTTACGATAGTGGACAGATTTTCCGCAACAAAGAGATGACACTTGGTTATCTAGCGCAAAATAGCGGATTGCATCATGGAAGTACAATCGGCGAAGAAATGCGCTCTGTCTATGCGAACTTGATTGATACCGAGCAAGAATTACGTACAATGGAACAGCAAATTGCTGATCCTGCTATGATGGAAGATGATAAAGGATATGCTGATTTACTTGCCCGGTATGCAGAACGTTCGGAATGGTTCCGCGAACAAGGCGGATATGAAATGGATACTCGTATTCGGAGTATTCTTCATGGTATGGGTTTTGGCGACTTCTCGCAAGATACCACAATCGATACATTAAGTGGCGGTCAGAAAACAAGACTCGCTTTAGCACGTATTCTGTTACAAGCCCCTGATCTATTAATGTTGGATGAACCTACCAACCATTTGGATATCGATACATTAACATGGTTAGAAGATTATTTGCGTGGTTATTCTGGATCGTTACTGGTTGTATCTCATGACCGTTACTTTCTAGATCGCTTAGTCACGACTATTGTTGAGATCGAGCGTCATCGTTCTAAACGTTATACCGGTAACTATAGTCGCTATATCGATATCAAAGCTGCTGAATACGAAACGGCTATGAAGCAATTTGATAAGCAACAAGGCGAGATCGCTCGTATGGAAGCCTTTGTCCAGAAAAATATTGTAAGAGCTTCTACAACCAAACGTGCTCAAAGTCGCCGCAAAGCACTGGATAAAATGGATCGCTTGGATCGTCCTGCTGGTGATCTCAAAAAAGCGAATTTTTCATTTGGTGTCTCCGTCGTATCAGGTAAAGAGGTATTGCGTGTACATCAGCTTACTTTGTCCTATGAAGATAAGCAGAAGTTATTTGAGCCGATTTCATTTGAATTACGACGTGGCGATATGGTTGCACTGATTGGCCCTAACGGAACAGGCAAAACAACTATGCTCAAAGCACTGATCGATGAACATGAACCCGATATAGGCAAGATTGAATGGGGAGCCAAAGTAAAAATTGGCTATTATGATCAAGAACAAGGTCATTTGAATCCAAATAATACAGTACTTGAAGAAGTATGGAGTAGCTTCTCCCATCTAGAAGAAGTGCGTATCCGTACAGTGTTAGGTAACTTCTTATTTAGCGGTGAAGATGTACTCAAAAAAATATCTGCGCTTAGTGGTGGCGAAAAAGCGAGAGTATCTTTAACTAAATTGATGTTGCTTGATGCGAATATGTTGATTCTGGATGAGCCTACCAACCATCTTGATTTGATGAGCAAAGAAGTACTCGAATCCGCATTGATGGATTATGAAGGCACATTGCTATTTATTTCGCATGATCGGTACTTTTTAAACAAAATGGCGGAACGAATCTTAGAATTGCGACCAGAAGGATTAACTTCTTATCTGGGTAATTTCGATGATTATTTAATCAAAAAGCAAGAATTACTTGAAATAGCTACAGAAAATGCATCGCAACAATCAAAAAATAATTCAACTTCAGCAACTACCACTGAAGAATCTTTTGCTAACTCTTATGAAGAAAGCAAACAAGCCAAACGAGACGAACGTAACCGTCAACGTCGCACAGAACAATTGGAAAAAGAAATCGCTGATTGGGAAGAACGGATCGGTGAATTAGAGCAACAGTTGACGCTACCTGAAGTCTACCAAGACTATGAACAAGTACAAAAACATCAAGCAGAAATTGCTGATTTGCAACAGTCTTTGGAACAAGCTTATGAAGAATGGGAAACACTAGCTGTAGAATCATAAGCTATTTTGTCAATACTTGTACACTGAATTGTAAAAGATCAAAACATTTATTAAAATCAAGTAAAAAAGTTTACGAACAAACTTATCCACAAAAATAGCGATTTATTGACTATAAAAAATGACCCATTAGGGTCATTTTTCACTGTTATAATACTATTTTCTATCCATATCCATATTTATCCACCGAGTTATACACATTATCCACAGATTTTGAGTGAATAATGTGGTAAACATATCCCCTACTTCATCATTTTGAAAAAGCTTCGTATAATCACTTATTTTATACTTATGCACATTTTATAGGGGATATGTGGATAACTTTGTTAACATCTTGACAAATACAATCTTTATTCTAATGGTTTTTGTAAACGGCTAATTATATAAACGTGCTTTTATAAGGACTATCGTATATTGTCTATTTGGTAGAACGATATACGATATACTTGACTTCTGCTAACAGAATATTTTCACAATCTTCCTATCATCTACCTTTATTATATCGGAAATTGATGTTTCCATATTTTCCAATTACGCATTTCTTTTTGCATCTATAATCATTACTTTAACAGCATATACAAAAAACCGTTATCTCTTTAAAAGAGACAACGGTTAGTTATGTTTTGATATCAAATTCTTATTAATCTATACTATTTTCAGTTTACTCTACAGGTTGATATGTGACCGACCATTTTTCGAGTGAAAAAGATGGCTCTGCTTTCATATCTAATGTGGTAAATTGACTATGTTTCCATTTGAGATAAGCAGCCGCTCCAATCATCGCAGCATTATCGGTACAATATTCAAATGGTGGAATCAATAATTCAATTTGTTCTTTTTCACAACGTTCTGTTAGATTCGCTCGTAGACCGCGGTTAACTGCTACACCGCCGCACAATAATAATTGCTTGGCTCCATACTGACGCACCGCACGAACAGCTTTTTCCACCAGTACTTCAACCACAGATTCTTGAAACCCACGAGCAATCTCGCCGATCATCGGTTCTTCGCCACGCATTTTTTTCTGATTAACAACATTCAATACTGCCGACTTCAATCCACTTAGACTGAAATCATATGAATCTGCTTCTAACCATACTCGTGGCAAAGCCACTGCCGATTCTGCTTCCATCGCCAGATTATCTACATACGGGCCACCAGGGTAAGGGAATCCCAAAGCACGAGCTACTTTGTCATATGCTTCACCTACAGCATCGTCACGCGTGCTACCGATCAATTCAAATTGACCTTCTGATTGTAATAACACCAATTCGGTATGTCCACCCGACACGACCAGTGCCATCGAAGGATACTGAATATCCGCGGTTAAATTATTAGCATAAATATGCCCTGCAATATGATGCGTTCCAATTAAAGGCTTGTCTAGCACAAATGCTAGACTTTTCGCCGCCATAATCCCTACTAAAAGAGCACCGACTAAGCCCGGCCCTTGAGTGACTGCAATAGCTGAGATATCTTCTAATGCAACTCCAGATTCTTGGATTGCTTCTTCAATCATTAAAGTTATACTTTCGACATGTTTGCGTGAGGCTACCTCGGGTACAACACCGCCAAACGCTTTGTGCGTCTCTATCTGACTTGATACAAGATTGGACAGCACGATTTTACCATCTCGTACAATAGATACTGACGTCTCATCACAGCTCGTCTCTATCGCTAGAATATGGCATCCTTCACTTGGTATAGCTTGTTGCATCATCTTTATTCCACGCTTCCTTCCAACTGATCTTGCGCGTCTGCTAATTCACACCACATGATCATGGCATCTTCATTATTATCCGAATAATATCCTTTGCGAATACCTGCATTAGTAAATCCAAGCTTCATATATAATTGCTGAGCAATCTCATTAGAAACACGTACTTCAAGCGTCATTCGTATCATTCCTAATTCTAGCGCCCAGTTCATCAGTTCAATTAATAATCCTTCACCCAGTTTGCGTCCACGATATGCTTCACGAATCGCAATATTAGTCACATGTGCTTCATCCATAATCGTCCACATGCCTGCATAGCCGATCGTTCGTCCATCGATGATCATGACCATATAACGGGCAAAATGGTTCATCGTTAATTCATTGCGAAACGCTTCTTCTGTCCATGGCAGTGTGAACGCTTCATGTTCAATCTCCATCACGTCTGGAATATCGTCAATCGTCATTTTACGTAGCACAGGTTGTTGTTGATTCTGCTCGTACAATAATGCCATGAGCACACTTCCTTTCTATTTCGATTGGCGTAGCAAATTCGCTTCAGCTTCTGACAATTGTGTGTAATTAGGTAGCAAATGATGCGTATCATCATATGTACCATCCAAAAGCAGACTTGCTCCTACTTCTCCTGCACACCCTGCATCTAGTCCACACTCTAATATCGTTAACTCGGCTTTTGCCACATCTCGTAATTGCTCTGCTCGTTCTTGATGATTCGCCGTTTCCCCTACGATCAAAATATGATCCGGGCGCTCTTGTTGTGGTAATGCCTGATATTGCTCTGCTATTTGATTCATCCAGTGATCCATCAGCATAATTCGATCTTCTTCTAAGCGATGTGGCAAAGATGATAACTGTACTGGATCAACGGTACTATTTGCTCGAAGCTCAAATAACGACGTATAGACTTGAGCACGTCGACCATCCATTAGTGGAATAATCCAAAATGTTGAATCTGCTGATGCTGTCTGGGTATACTTCTGATACCCGCTCCAAGCCAGTGCCGCTAGACTGGAAAAGCCTACTACCGGAATATTCAAAGTCCATGCTAATGTTTTGGCTGTCGTGACTGCAATCCGAATACCTGTATACGAACCAGGGCCTACGCCAACAGCAATACCGGTTAATTCAGTACGTGCAGTGTTAGACTGTTCCATCAGCTTCTGGATTCCGTTCACCAGACCTACGGAATGATTACGATCAGCATAACTATTTTCAGATACTAATACTTTATTGTCTTGCATAACAGCTACATTTTGAGCAGCCGTAGATGTATCCAAAACCAAAAACCGCTTGCGCGGCTGTTCGTTGATTTCACTCATTGATTGTCACTAACTCCATTCTGTATTAACTCATTACACCATGCTGAATAAAGCTCTCCATAACCTGTACAGATAAACTTACGTGTATCGTCTTCATTGACTGTAATCTCAATCTTCAAATGCTGGGCTGGCACCAAGTCAGGGATAATACTTGCCCATTCAACCAGTGTAGCACCTTGTCCATAAAAGTATTCATCTAACCCCAGATCAGCCGCTTCATCTTCACTAATCCGGTATACATCCATATGATAAAAAGGCATATGTCCTTCATATTCCTTGATGATCGTAAATGTAGGGCTATTCACCAAAGCAGTCACACCTAGATAACGAGCAAACGATTTGGAAAAATGCGTTTTGCCTGCTCCCAAATCTCCATCTAATGTAATGATCGTACCAGGTACAGAACGTTTTGCTAAAAAAGCAGCCAATTGATCGGTATCTTCCAAGCTTTTACTGATAAATGTATATGATAGTGCAGGTAATCGTTCAGACATGTGTTCCTCCATATAAAAGGGCAACCGACAGATCAGCTATTCCAAGACCTATCGTTTGCCAAATCTTTTGATAGAGCGATTATACCATATTCTTGAGCCAGTTCCTTGTTAAGATCATAGACAGTTGCAGAAACATGTACATGTATAGATAAGGGCTATTTTATAAAAGTGGTGATAACATTCGTGATAACGTCTCCATCGTTTTTTGCATACGGGATCGCTTGATAAACTGTTCATAATTCAATAAGCGACTATGTTCTAGATCGCGCTCAAAATCTTCCATCAATCGTTGAATCGTCGACTGCTCTGCCAACACAGCCACTAATTCAAAGTTGCTATAAAAACTACGCATATCCATATTAGCTGTACCTACTGAAGCCAATAGATCATCAATAACCATCACTTTAGCATGAACAAATCCTTTTTCATATTGATGAATACGTACTCCTGCACGCATCAATTCTTGCATATATGATAACGAAGCATAATGAACAACTTGCGAATCAGATACTTTAGGAATAATAATATCTACTTGAACACCACTGACTGCGGCTGTTTTGAGTGCGGTGTAGATGCCTGCATCTGGAATAAAATAAGGCGTTGTGATACAAATACGTTGCTTCGCTACAGCAATGGCACTAAAACATAATTCTTGAATGGCATCCCAGTTACGATCAGGCCCGCTGGATACAATCAATGCTCGCTCATTGCCTGCACATTGATGCTTGGGAAAATAAATAGAATCGGTTATCCGTTGCCCTGAAGCAAATTCCCAATCTTCTAAAAATACAGTTTGCAAAAAATAAACAATATCTCCGCGTGTCTCCAGATGAGTATCCCGCCAGTATCCAAGCTTAGGATCATATCCTAAATAATCATCACCTATATTCAGTCCACCCATAAATCCTACTTCACCATCAATCACCAAAATTTTGCGATGATTACGATAGTTGACTTCACGCTGAATAAAAGAAGTAAATGGAGGTAAAAAGAAATAAAACTCAATCCCTGCGGCTTTTAACTGACGAACAAATTTGTATTTCAAATGATAACTTCCCAACCCATCACACAACATTCGTACTTTCACACCTGCTTGGGCTTTACGGATCAGAACATCGGTAAATTCTTTGCCAATCATATCATCTCGAAAAATATAAAACTGAATATGGATATGATGCTCTGCTTGCTCCAACGCTCGTAACATCGCAGCAAAAGTAACTTTTCCATCGGTTAGTACTTTAATATCGTTACAAGCAGTGATTGGATTTTCAGTCAAATGAGATAACAAGCCAAACAAACGCTCTTCGTTTTCAAATTTCGGATTGCCCATATCTTGTGCATGACGGATTACATGAGATTGTCTCCACAGGCGGTGACGCACTTCGCGAAAAATAATGGTTCCTTTTTTACGAATCGTACGACGAATCCGGTAATTACGAGCTACAAAATAATAAAGTACAAATCCTAAAAAGGGAACACAATATGAAATAAACATCCACGCAACTGCTTTGGATGGACGACGAAACTCCAGAATCAATATAATTCCTGTCTGGAAAATAAAAATAAGACAAATAAGCACAAGCCAAATCATACGATGCTTCCTTTCTATCGAACTCTTCTTTGTAAATCTTCAAAAGTAAATCACTTCTATAAGTGAATCACTTCCTCTATCCTTATAACCAACTCATTATCGGTTGATTCACCTAATTTAATGTAATTATTACCATATCAAAAAACGCTACTCTTCTGTAGAAGAATAGCGCTTAGGTTATGATCAAGTGTATATCGTTTATGCTCGAACATCTCTTTTGACAAAAGAAAACCATGTAATCGCGATAAACACAATCATATACACAAGCAATACACCTAAAGAGAATCCTAATGAGGTCACGCCAAACGTACCTGTAGGTGAATTAAAATACTGTGTCAGATCCAAATTCGTCGATAATAAATACTTCACGATTCCACGATCTTCCGGTTGCAGGAAAAGGCGGAAAATGCCATTCAATGTTCCTCCAGAGAAATACAACAATATCGAAATTGTTATTGCTAACGCTGTAGAACGGAACAACGAGGACAACATAAAGGCAACAGTAATTAAGACTAAAGCGCGAATATAATTGTATAGAATAGTCAGTAAAAGATCAGGTGTAGCTCCTGATACAATACTACTTTCAGAAGAAGTTGGAAACAAAATATAAGCAAAAATGACATTCAATATTACAAATAATAAGGTAGCCACTAATGAAAATAAAATCACAGAAATATATTTAGATAATAAAATTTTCCAACGATCCCATGGACGAATCAATAACAGCTTAATCGTTCCTCTTGAAAATTCGCTTGATACCGATTCAGAAGCAATAATAAGCGATAACATAATTACAATAAAATATAAAATAAATGACTGATACAGTGCGCCTGATGCATTAAAAGGAACATCTATAATCTTGAGGAAAATCGGTACAATAGGTGAACCGATGATCATTAAAATGCTCAAAATCCAGGTTGACTTTTTCAGTACAATTTTGAGATTTTCATTATGTACCAGTCTCCAGAAATTCATCATAATTGTCCTCCTCGCGTCAATTCTAAAAATTGATCTTCCAAGCTACGTTTGATCGGACGAATCGCATACACAGCTATTCCATTTTGAACAAACAATGTATTCAGTTGTGCTACTTCTTGACGGTCTGCTTCAATTGTCCATGTATTTCCTTCTACTGTTCCAGATGACGTTAATTGAACAGCTAATTCAGGTTGATCGAGTTCAAAAACAACTATTATTTTCGCTATTAGATCTGCTTCTGCTTCTTGAGTGGTATGCAGTTCACGTACGTCTATTAATTTCCCACCATCAATCACAGCAATCGCATCACACATCAATTCCATTTCAGCCAGCAAATGACTGGATACAAATACTGTTGTTCCTTGTTCACGAGTTAATGCACGTAAATAATCGCGTAGTTCTCGTATCCCTTGTGGATCAAGTCCATTGGTCGGTTCATCCAGAATTAGTAATTTGGGACGATGAAGCAAGGCTTGCGCCACTCCCAAGCGCTGACGCATACCTAGCGAATAGGTACTTACTTTCTCATGAATACGTCCGGTTAGCCCTACGAATTGAATCACTTCATCAATTCGCTCTGGTTCTACCCCAGGAGACATACGTGCATATTGCATTAGATTCTGTCTACCTGTCATATACTTGTACATTTCTGGGTTTTCGACAATTGCGCCTACTTTAGCGATGGCTTCTTCAAAATGAGTGCGAATACTTTGACCTTCGATCAAAATATCTCCTTCTGTCATACTCATCAGACCTACCATCATACGAATAGTCGTCGTTTTCCCTGCACCGTTAGGCCCTAGAAATCCAAATACTTTACCTGCGGGAATATCTAGTGTCAAATGATTAATTAACGTTTTGCCACCGATCACTTTGCTTACATTTACAAATTGAACAACAGGTAAACGACCTGCTTCATGAGAGGCTTTGGTATCTGTGAGTGAATCTTTCATATGTTGTTCTGTAGAAGATCTCACTGTATCGAAATTGGATTCCATATTTTCTCCTCCTGCTCTATGTATCAATCTAAATAGCGAATATCTATGCCATTCTTTACCCAGTGTATCATAGTTCAAGACAGACATAAAAAAAGAACCTGTTGACTGGATCATTCCAGTAACAACAGGTTCTTCAATAGGTTATTGAGATAAAGATAACTTGAGATGCTATAATCCTTTTCTATTCTATAAAATCGAAAAGAGCTAATAACCATCCCAACGATGCTAACATATTACGCACCGGAACGTGCCAGTTCACGCATATTGGCTTCAAAGGCTGCAAGTAATGCTGCTTCGCCTGTTAGACCTGTATCGTGAACTTTTTGAATTTGCTCGGTCATCCGTTTGTAGTCTTTAGGGATAACACGTACAAAGTCTTGAGATTGTTGATTCCAGTCTTGCAATACACGCTGCCCTGCTTGACTACCCGTATACTCCACATGACGTTCGATCAGAGATCGTACTTCTTCCAGTTCAGCCGCTTCTTCAATCGATTCCAGTAGAACCATTTCAAGATTGCAACGCTCTACAAAGCTACGATCTGGATCAAGCACATACGCAATACCACCAGACATCCCTGCTGCAAAGTTACGTCCTGTACTACCTAATACAACAACCCGTCCCCCGGTCATATATTCACAACCATGATCTCCTACGCCTTCAACGACTACATTAGCGCCAGAGTTACGTACAGCGAACCGCTCACCAGCGATACCACTAATATACGCTTCACCGCTTGTAGCGCCATATAGAGCCGTATTTCCGATAATAATATTATCTTCCGCTACGAATGTAGCTTTGGCATCTGGACGAACGACTAATTTACCACCAGACAATCCTTTACCTACATAGTCATTACAATCGCCTTCGACTTTGAGTGTCATTCCTTTAGGAACAAATGCACCAAAGCTTTGGCCTGCTGATCCTTTGAAGTTAAAAGTGATTGTATCTTCCGGCAAACCTGCTGCGCCATATTTGCGTGTGATCTCACTACCCAAAATCGTACCTGTCGCCCGGTTCACGTTACAGATCGCAAGGTCAGCTTCAACAGAAGTACCATTTTCAAGAGCTGGAGCTGCTAGTGGAACCAATTGTTGCATATCCAGCGTCTCTTCCAATTGATGATTCTGTCTTTGGATTCTGTAACGCTCACTACCTTCTGCAAGCTTAGGCTCATGTAGCAATACAGATAGATCCAGACCTTTTTTCTTCCAGTGTTCTGCCGCATCTACAGCATCTAGACAATCCATACGTCCAACCATTTCTTGAACGGTACGGAATCCAAGTTCAGCCATAATTTCGCGGAAATCTTCAGCTACGAATTTCATAAAGTTTACAACATGATCAGGATCACCTGTAAAGTTTTTACGAAGTTCTGGATTCTGTGTCGCTACACCTACAGGACAAGTATCCATCTGACAGACACGCATCATAATACAGCCTAATGCTACAAGTGGTGCTGTAGAGAAACCATATTCTTCTGCACCTAATAAAGCAGCTACAGCTAGATCACGTCCGCTTAGCATTTTACCATCTGTCTCCAACACAACACGGTCACGAAGATTGTTCATAATCAATGTTTGCTGTGTTTCAGCTAGACCCAGTTCCCACGGCAAGCCTGCATGACGAATAGATCCTTGCGGAGATGCACCTGTACCGCCATCATAACCACTAACCAAAATAATATCTGCACGACCTTTAGCAACACCTGCTGCGATCGTACCTACCCCTACTTCAGCGACCAATTTTACATTGATATCTGCGCGTGGGTTTGAATTTTTGAGATCATAGATCAGCTCAGCTAGATCTTCAATCGAATAAATATCATGATGCGGTGGTGGCGAAATCAGACCTACACCCGGTGTAGAACCACGAACTTCTGCTACCCACGGATATACTTTACGACCTGGCAACTGTCCACCTTCACCCGGCTTCGCACCTTGCGCCATTTTGATCTGAATTTCATCAGCATTGACCAGATAATTCGATGTAACACCAAATCGTCCAGATGCTACCTGTTTGATTGCACTACGACGTGAATCTCCGTTGGCATCCGGTACAAAACGAGCAGGATCTTCGCCACCTTCACCGGTATTACTTTTACCACCGATACGGTTCATCGCGATAGCTAGACTTTCATGCGCTTCTTGACTGATCGAACCAAATGACATTGCGCCTGTTTTGAAGCGTTTGAAGATCGATTCCAATGGCTCTACTTCTTCCAAAGGAATAGGTGCGCCATTTGGTTTGAATTTGAGCATCGAACGAAGTGTCAGACGTTGTTCATTCTCGCCTTCAACTAGTGCTGCATATTTTTTGTACAATTTATAATCGCCAGTACGGACTGCATGTTGTAACAAATGGATCGTTTGCGGATTAAATAAATGCTTTTCTCCATCATTACGCCATTGATAGTCACCACCGGAATCCAGTACTTTATCGTTGCCGTCTTTGTCTGTAAATGCCCGGTTATGCTGAGACAGACTTTCTGCGGCTACTTCTTCCAGACCGATACCGCCTATACGTGAAGCTGTCCATGTAAAGTATTGATCTACAAAGTCTTGCTTCAATCCTACAGCTTCAAAAATCTGTGCGCCACGATAAGATTGAATAGTCGAAATCCCCATTTTAGAAAGGATTTTAGTGACCCCTTTGGTAACACCTTTAACATAGTTTTTCACAGCTTTCTCGTGTGAAATACCGCGTAACAATCCTTGTTTGATCATATCTTGCAATGATTCAAACACCAGATATGGATTGACCGCACTAATTCCGTAACCTAACAACAATGCAAAATGATGCACATCACGAGGTTCGCCAGATTCAAGCAACAAACTAACTTTTGTTCTTGTTCCTTGACGAATCAAATGGTGATGCAAGCAAGCGACTGCAAGCAAGGAAGGAATCGCTGCATTTTCTTTATCTACACCACGATCGGAAAGAATCAAGAAATTATGACCTTTACGAATAACACGATCTGCTGCTGCACATAGATTGTCTAATGCTTTGCGTAATCCTTCTGCGCCTTCTGCTGCTGTATAGAAAATAGGAATCGTCATCGCTTTGAATCCAGGACGGCGAACATGACGGATTTTGGCAAAATCTTCGTTCGACAATACCGGTGTATTCAAAATAATCTGACGACAACTTTCCGGTTGTGGATCTAGTAGATTACGCTCAGGGCCAATTGATGTTGCTGTTGACGTTACAATCTCTTCACGAATCGAATCGATCGGCGGATTGGTTACCTGTGCAAACATCTGCTTGAAATAATTGAATAGTCGTTGCGGACGATCAGACAGTACCGCAAGCGGTGCATCATATCCCATCGAACCGATCGCTTCAGCACCTGTAGATGCCATAGGCTCTAGCACTTTACGCAATTCTTCAAATGTATAACCAAACGATAATTGCAATTGTTCAATATTACTATGATCCGGTTGAATCGCTTCCGGTGCATCTGGAATCTCGTCCAGATTCATCAAATGCTCTTCAAGCCACTCGCCGTACGGTTGCTCAGAAGCAATTTTATCTTTGATTTCTTCGTCTGAAATAATGCGTCCTTCTGCTGTATCTACAAGCAACATACGTCCTGGACGCAGACGGTCTTTATACAGAATATCTTCTGCTGGAATATCCAGTACACCGACTTCAGAAGACAAAATAATACGATCATCTTTGGTCACATAATAACGCGCTGGACGTAGACCGTTACGGTCAAGTGTTGCTCCGATCTGAATCCCATCGGTAAATGCCATCGCTGCCGGTCCATCCCAAGGTTCCATAAGACAACTATGATATTCATAAAATGCTTTTTTCTTCGCATCCATGCTGTCATGGTTACTCCACGGTTCAGGAACCATCATCATAGCGACATGTGGCAATGAGCGTCCATTCAAATATAAGAACTCTAATGTATTATCAAACATCGCTGTATCTGATCCATCTGGATTGATAACAGGGCGAATTTTATCGATATCATCACCGAATACTTCGCTTTCGAAGAGCGATTGACGAGCATGCATCCAGTTTACATTTCCGCGCATCGTATTAATCTCACCATTGTGAATCATAAAGCGATAAGGGTGAGCACGATCCCAGCTTGGGAATGTATTTGTACTAAAGCGAGAGTGAACCAATGCCATAACAGATTCAAACTCTTCATTGCGTAGATCCAAATAAAACTCGCCTACTTGAATCGTTGTTAACATGCCTTTGTATACCACTTTGCGACAAGACAAACTCGGGATATAGAATGTTTCTCCACCCGGTTCACTCGCAAAGCGAATATGACGTTCTGCTAAACGGCGAATCACATATAATTTACGTTCAAACGATAATTCATCTTGAGCTTGTAACTCTGAGCTACGTCCAATAAAAAATTGGCGAACGACTGGCTTCGCATCTTTTGCCGATTTGCCAAGTGTACTGTCATCTGTAGGTACAGTACGCACACCAAGAAGAACTTGTCCTTCTTGCGCAATAATATCTTTCAGCATGTCTTCATGACGGTTACGTAGTTCTTCATCACGGGAGAGGAACACCATCGCTACACCGTACTGACCTTTTTCAGGCAATTCAAAATCAAGTGCTTTTGCTTCTTTAACAAAAAAACGATGAGGAATCTGCACCATAATACCGGCTCCGTCACCGGAATTTGGCTCGCTACCCTGACCGCCACGATGCTCCATGTTTTCAAGCATTGTTAGCGCCTGGCTAACGATCTGATGACTAGGTGTTCCTTTGATGTGTGCAGTAAAACCCATACCACAAGCATCTTTTTCAAATTGAGGATCATAAAGCCCCTGTTTTGGAGGCAAACCAGTAATGTTCATAATACGCAACCTTTCTATTATGAAGTGAGATGTCAAGAGAACAGCCAGTGGACGGCACTACGAGGACGACAGTGAATATCGCAATTTCAAAGGATAGGGTATAACAAAACAGGCTGCTCTTCCAATCATCACGACCTGCATACGTAAATAACGATACAGATGGTTGGAAGCAGCCTATCTGAATATAATATTAGAAATGAATAGTAGAAGTATAATTATCCGAATCTCTGTTAGTAGAGATTATACGTAGCATAAGCATTTGCTTTTACCCTGGATTAGTTATCTCATTTTAACACTGACCTGACATCGTGGCAATTCAAAATTTTTATAGTTCTGATAAAATATTATTTTGCGTCAAAGCATTAGTGCAATAACGTATCGCATTAACTTCTTAGCAATATAGTGTATTATTATACATTAAAATTAATAATTAATACATACTTTTTATCTATATATTTTATCGTTATTGCTGCAAATAAATAAAGCCTACCCTTTTATAGTAAAGGTAGGCTTTTAATTTGGATACTGCTTTGTACTATTTATCTAAAGATTTATTCTTTTATTACAAAGTGAATCTGCTGAACAGAATTAGATCTCTACACTTTCACCGATTGCTAATGGCAAACCTTTGATGCCCTCACGCTCTAACTCTTTTGCAAATGCTTCTGCATCTTGTTCGATAGGCGGGAATGTATTGTAGTGAACAGGAATGACTTGATTAGCTTTGATCCATTTTGCTGCAATCAATGCATCATCAGGCCCCATCGTAAAGAAATCTCCGATTGGCAATGCAGCGATATCGATCGTATTCAATTCACCGATTAATTTCATATCTCCAAATAGCGCTGTGTCTCCTGCATGATATAACGTCTTATCACCCATCGTTAACAGAATACCCGCAGGCTCTCCCAGATAAATATTTTGACCATTTTCTTCAATCGATGAAGAATGGAATGCTAGCGTGTACTTCACTTTGAACCCGTCGAATTGCTTGCTACCACCGAGGTTCATTCCTACTGTATTTTCAACACCCTTACCTGCTGTATATTGAGCCAATTCTACGACTGCAATCACAGGGCAATTGTTATTATTAGCGATTTCTACCGTATCTCCAAAATGATCAGCATGACCATGCGTTAAAATAACAGCGTCTACTTTAATATCTTTTGGAGCAACATTTACATGTGGATTTCCTGAAAGGAAAGGATCAATAATAACTGATTTCCCATCTTGTTCAACCAGCAAGCAAGACTGGCCATAATATGTGATTTTCATAAATAAATGCACCTCCGAAATAAATTAATATACTCCGCATTGAGTTTAGCATGCTCACCAACGAAAGTATAATTCCTCTACTTCTTATAAACTAGAAAACAGCAAACTAAAACAAACCAGCCAATTTCGTGGTTTTATTTAAAAAAAGTATGGTGTCCAATTTGCACAACTTTGGTACGCGTACGTTCTATCGTATCATCTGTCGCCAAAGACAAGGACACAAAATAGTACGTATTATCAGGCACTTCTTTATGACCGGATAGAGCTGCACTTACTGCTTGAACAGACTCAGCATTAGGCTTAACACGATCAAATCTACCGTTGTTTACAGGCGAAAACTGGTATCTTTGATAAATTACATCTTTGATAGTTTTGGGAAAATTAGCTGACCGTAGCCGGTTTAAGACAACGTTGGCAACTGCCACTTTGCCTTCGTACGGTTCGCCTTCAGCTTCTGCCATAACGATACGTTCTAACAGTAGCCGATCTTTACTAGACATTGCGTAGGTCCAGGTTGCTTCGGATTTCTCCTTCTGGTTAAGTAGCTCGGTCCGAGTAAAGTATAAGTGGGTTGGAGTTGAATCATGAATAGACGAACTTGCTGTTACAATACCAGACGATACTTTCGCTTTGGCTGAACGCGCGTTCGCTGCTTTCAATTTTGCTTGTTTGGCTAATTTTTTAGCTTTAAGAGCTTTGATCTGTGCTGCTGTTGTTTCTGCTTTGACTTGTTTAATCACTTTTTTGGTATGTGTATTATTCCAGGTGACAAAACTTAGACTTGTCCTTGCTTCAAGCGGAGAAGCAGACGCTACTACAGGCTTAGTTCCCCATATAGGCAATTGAGTAAAAGATTCTTCTTTGGTTGTACGGTTATCCATCCAGAAAGGCATAGACATTACAAATATAAAAAGCACGCCTAGCAAAGGCGTAATCCATTGGTTGCGTTTAATAAACTCCATTTTTTTCCTCCAATATTGTTAGCTTACTCCATCCTCTATGTAACCTATCCGATTTCATTTGAATACACCAACATTCAAATTTTGAATCATTTTTTCAATTTATGATTCAATCAAATATGCGATTACAAGCCGAAGTTACTAATCTAATTTGAATTTTCTTACGAACGAAAATTCAGTTTCCATCCCGCCTTCAATTACAAAATTGCAGCAGAACGTATAGTAGTATAGTTACTTATCTTTTGTCAAATTGACAAAAAGCCAATATTAGGCATAGGTTACTCTTTTCCAAAAGGAAAAGTAGCAATATTCTCATATGAAGGCTGCTGTCCTACTCGTATTTTGCACAATACCATCTCGGTGACTTGCCATCCAACAGGTGGCAACTGAAATGTATGATCCAGCTCTGAAAAAGGAATTTCACCTTTATATTTGCGAGCGATGGTGATATGTGGACGATATGGACGATCTTCCGGTACATATCCCAAATCTGTACAAGCTTGTCCTATCTGATGCTGAAGAATATACAATGATTGAAGATCACCTTCAGGATGTACCCACCATACTCTCGGTGCTTCGATCAGACCAAACGTATCTAACGATCCCACCTGTAAAGCAAACGGTGGAGTCTGTGCTGCTACCTGAGCAATAGCATGTTGCAATAGAGGTAGTTGTTCTACCCATACATCACCTAAAAACTGAATAGTGATATGTAAATCCTCTGCATGTGTCCATTTGCGAAAATTATATTTCTCATGTAGTGAAGCGCTCCAATCACTTAAAGATTCTGCCGCTGCTTGACCTATCCGCAAAGCAACAAAAACACGCTCTTGTCCTGCTTGTGTACCCATGATCCATATAACCTCCTTCTACTTCAAACACTTTTTAACGAACACACGTTCTATCATTACTTCCACTTAGTATACACCAATTGATCTAAATCTGCAAAACACTACATTCCTCTACTGCTTCTAATTTGGTGTGCGGGTTATTATTTGATATCATTTAAAAAAGAAATAACTATTCAAGCTTTACTACTCAAGGAGGGAACAACATGTCTACCATTGTATTTCTACAAGAACTAGATGAAGCTCAAAAACAACAGATTCAAAAGGCAGCTCCCCATTATGAGTTGAAAGCTGTTCCTGCCAAACAAGCAGATGCTTCGCTTTTTCAGGATGCCGAAATTATTGTAGGCTGGTCTAAAAAGCTAGCCGATTATATTCTTGCAGAAGACTGTCCAGTTAAATGGGTTCAAACCTGGTCAGCAGGCGTAGATAATATGCCTTTAGAAAAGTTGAGTCATAAGCAAGTCCAATTGACCAGCGCTAACGGTGTACATACCGTTCCTATTTCAGAACAAATTTTTGGATATATGTTGTCGTTCTCTCGTAACTTTCATCAAGCGATTCGTAATCAGAGTCAGCAGACATGGGATACCAGTGGAACGTTTACCGAACTAAAAGGAAAATCGATTGCTATTGTCGGTGTTGGCAATATTGGACAGGAGACTGCAAGACTTGCTCAAGCATTTGGTATGCATACGATCGGTGTTCGTCGTTCTGGCCAAGCAACAGAATATATCGAACAGATGTATACAATGGATCAATTAGATGATGCGTTAGCTCAAGCAGATTATGTGGTGAATATTTTGCCATTGACCGATGAGACGAAGCAATTGTTTAATCAAGAACGTTTTGCAGTGATGAAGAAAAATGCTATTTTTATAAATGTAGGACGTGGTTCTACAGTGGACACCGATGCATTGGTTCAAGCTTTAGAAGATCAAGTAATTGCAGGAGCAGGGCTTGATGTGTTTGACCCTGAACCTTTACCTGAAGATCATCCATTATGGAACATGGATCAAGTGATTATCACCCCTCATATTGCTGGTAGCAATGAACATTATACAGAACGTGTATTGGATATTTTTCTAGCCAATTTGAAAGCTTATCAAAATGATCAAACTCTTCCTATTAATCTAGTTGATTATGGTAAAAAATATTAAATAAAACAATAAAAAGACTCGTTCCCATAAAAAGGACGAGTCTTTTTTGTTCTAAAAAAGTACACTTTATTCAATCATTCGATTATTTATTCAGCTTTGTCTACCTTTTGTGTACTATTACTATTTTCCAATTATTAGTATTTTATAATAAAGAAATAGAAGATACCGATTGATTGGCTTCTGCAATTTTTTGATATACGTGAATACGTTCATCATACGTTTTCAATGGACAAATAAGCAGTAGTTCATCCGTCTTATATTGAATCTGTAATTGTTGTAACTGCTCTATAATAGTTTCGGTGCTTGCTACTATAGGAGCTGGAATTTCGTCTGTACTTCCGCCCGGCGCTTGAGAATTACTTTTCCACTGCTCATACAACTGCTCTGCTTCTGTTTGCGTATCTGCGCAAATCACAGAGATTGCCATCATGACTTTAGGATGAGACTGTAAAGATGTCGCTTGATAGTGCTCCAGATAATGCTCGATCGCTTTCTGACCATCATTATCGCTCATAAAGTAACCAAATACATATCCTGTTCCATATTCAGCAGCTAGACCTGCACTTTTGATATTGGTGCCAAGTAACCAACATTCTGGCTCTTGTGCAGGAATAGGTCTAGCATGAACAGCTCCGCCTTCAATCTCATATTTATTTTGCAACAAATGAGTAAGATCTTGCATTAAGGCAGGCATCTGAGAAACATGTTCTAAATAATTGCCACTTAGTGCAATCGAGGCATGAGCAGATCCACCGGGTGCACGTCCTATCCCGAGATCGATTCGACCTGGATATAACGCAGATAACATCCGAAACGTTTCTGCGATTTTGAGTGCACTATAATGAGGCAATAATACACCACCAGAACCTAGACGAATAGTTGATGTATGCGCTCCGATATGAGTGATCAATATTTCAGGTGCTGTACAAGCAAGCCCTGGCATATCATGATGCTCTGATAACCAGAATCGCTCATATCCTTGTTCTTCTGCCATTTGCGCTAATCGTACCGATTGTTGTAATGCTTCTTCAACCGATACGCTTTCTAATACAGGTGACATATCCAGAATGCCAAGCGGTAATGCTTTCATGGTTTCACCTCTTCTATGATGTTTAATCTAGATCGTAAATCGAACCCACTTTGAGTCCGTATAATTCATTATATATTTTCTCAGCAAATGCGTCGGTCATTCCTGCAATATAATCAATGACCATTCGCTCCCATGTCCATACCGGATTCGGGCTTAATTGATCACGCTCAAATCGTTGCAGCCAATCGGAAGGAATAATCGAAACCGACGATTCTTGATCAAGAAAAGCATCCCATAAGCGGCGAATAATCCATTCACTGCGTTTTTGCAATCGCTGAACCCGTAGATCACGAATCATTGTCACCCATGCAAAACTTTTGAGCACACTCACTGTTCGCAACAAATCTTCATCTTCTGATTGATCATTGATAAAAGTTACCTTTTTCCAATTCCCATCATCAATCACACCGAGATGACTCACAAAATGACTTACCCAGTAGGCTTTGACTTCGCGACGAGTACGTGAGAAATCGTGATCACAAACAGGCAACTTTTCACGCCAAATACGCAAGTATGCTGTTAAGACTTCATCTACTTTAGCTGCTATACTTTCACGACTCCATCCTAACCAGAAGCGATCTTCAAGTGTCATGATTTTTTCGATAATTAACTTGTGTGTATATGGATCATGCATAAAATGTTCATGCACTTCGATCTTGCCTGCTTTGATCCCATCTTCTAAATCATGAGCAGAATAAGCGATATCATCACACAAATCCATCAATTGAGCTTCCAGTGTAATTTTACGATCTGGAATTTGCCATTGCTGACGAATCTGGTTAATATATTGCCATTCCCGATGGTACAGCCCTTTTTTGTTCACAATTCCGGTATAAGGATATTTGTTGATACCAAGTAGAACAGCATCGCACAAATTCAGCCCATCCAAATTTTCACGTTTTTCCAAAAACATAATCAACCGAAAATTATGAGCATTGCCTTCAAAATGTTCGTATTTTTCTCGCATTTGCTGACGTACAGTTTCCCGTTCAGCAGGTGTTACTTTTTTGCCTTTTAAAGCTTTTTGCGTTTTTTCGGTAATTAAATTTTCTAAAATACTTTCCAGTACTTCTTCTCCTTTATGTCCAAACGGCGGATGCCCGAAATCATGAGCAATCGAAGCACATTCTACAACTTCAGGATGAATAATCAGACCGGGATTGCTAGCAGCCGATTCATCGATTTCAGGATAACGACTGAGTAGACTTTTGGCTGCTTGTCTTGCGATCTGTGCCACTTCCAAAGAATGCGTTAATCGTGTACGGTAATAATCACCGGTTCCTGCTCCAAATACCTGTGATTTTCCTTGTAAACGACGAAAAGTTGGTGAATGAATTAATCGCGAATAATCACGTTCATACGCTTCGCGTGAAGCTTCATGTTTGTCTTCTGCATATTGACGATGTTCACGCATTGATTTTAAATTATTTTCCATATGGTTTCTCCTATATCTCTATATCTATTGTCTATACATGGTTGGAGCGATTATACACATTTTTGCTCACTTCGCAAAGTAACGCATTTTCACAAATACATGCTTATCTAGATGGTAAACTATTTATACCCATTTTACACTGAAAAATATACGTTACAAATTTACTGTATATATAGAAGAAAAAAATTTAGCGTTCTTGGATTGGATATCAAAAAAGAAGATATACGGACCTACAATCGGTTCGCATATCTTCTTTTCATTTTGTCAAAACAGTAGCTAGGTTAGCGTTTCATCCGCGGATCAAATGTATCTCGTAATCCATCACCCATTAGATTAAATCCAAGCGAAGTGAGCAAGATCGATACCCCTGGAAAAATCACTGTCCACGGAGCGGTCTGAATAAACTGACGCGAATCAGATAACATTTTGCCCCATTCCGGTTCAGGTGGTTGAGCTCCCATACCTAGAAATCCTAGTCCGGCTGCTTCTATAATCGCTGTTGCTACTCCTAATGTTCCTTGTACAATAATCGGCGTAAGGCTATTCGGCAAAATATGTCGGAACAAAATCCGTACATCTCGAACACCTGTCGCCCGAGCGGCGGTAATAAATTCTTCCTGTCGTAGTGAAAGCACACGCGATCGTACCAATCGACCATAGGTTGGAATATTGACGATTGCAATCGCATACAGCGCATTTTGCAGAGAAGGCCCTAATATCGCTACAATTGCTATCGCTAACAGAATAGCTGGAAATGCTAACAAGATATCAAATACACGCGAGATTAGCATATCTACCCAGCGACCATAAAAGCCTGCCAGTATTCCCAAAAATGTACCGATAATAATAGAACCAATTACAGATACAAAACCAACCCATAAAGAAATACGTGCTCCATATAATGTACGGGTCAAAATATCTCTGCCTAGATCGTCTGTGCCAAACCAGTGTGTAGCTGATGGCGCTTGCAGACGTTCAGACAATACCTGTGCTTTGTAATCGTAAGGCGAAATAAGTGGTGCAAGTAAAGCCAGTATAATGAAGAATACGACAATTGCTAATCCGACCACTGCTGTTTTGTTACGCATAAATGAACGTATTCCATCACGCCAGGGACCAGACTTTATATGTTTGACGTTGCCTCCTGATCCGGTATTCAGGGTTGCTTGTGTCATCAGATCACCTCTTACTTGTACTGGATACGTGGATCAAACAGAGCATACAGCAGATCCACCAGCAGATTAATAACAACAAAAATGATAGCAATAATTAAAATGCCTGATTGGATTACCGGATAATCACGATTGCTAATTGCTTCATAAATATATCTACCTACGCCTGGCCAAGCAAAAATCGTCTCGGTTAGTACAGCTCCACCAAGAAGTGCACCTGTCTGTAGACCAATAACCGTCAAGACTGGAATAAACGCATTTTTCAATCCATGCCGGTATACTACATAAAATTGAGATAATCCTTTGGCTTTGGCGGTACGAATATAATCAGACTGCATGACTTCAAGCATACTGGAACGTGTCATTCTTGCTATAACCGCCATCGGAATTGTTCCTAATGCTATAGAAGGCAAAATAAGATGTTTGATTACTGTCCATAGTTGCGCAGTTTGCCCTGAAATTATAGCATCAATCACATAGAACCCTGTCACTGTTTCTAACGGTTCACGTACATTCACACGTCCAATCGAAGGCAACCAATGCAGTTTATTGGCGAAAATCCATTGTTCCATTAATCCTAACCAGAAAATAGGCATCGATACGCCAACTAGCGCAATAATCATACAGATATAATCAAACCACGAATTGTGTCTCCAAGCGCTAATAATGCCTGCATTAACACCAATCACTATCGCAAACAGCATACTAGCTACTGTTAATTCCATCGTTGCCGCCAGGTAAGGACCTATTTCTTGCGAAATAGGCTCCTTTGTACGGATCGAACTTCCTAAATCACCTGTCAGCAAATCACCTAAATAAGCAAAATACTGTTCTAACCACGGACGGTCTAATCCTAACTGTTCACGCAAAGCTTGCTTAGACTGTTCTGTTGCTTTTTCCCCTAGAATCGTATCTGCCGGATCACCTGGAATCGCATGGATAATCGAAAATACAATAATAGTCATGCCTAGTAATACTGGAATGAGTACAATCAGACGCTTTAAAATGTAAGAGCCCATGCTGATCACCTACCATGCTTTTATTGTTCGATGTAGACATTGGTGTATGCTTCTGAGCCGGTTGGTGAAGGTACATACCCTTTCAATTCAGCTTTAGCTGCAAGTAGTGGCGTAGAATGTACCAATGGAACCCACGGCGCATCTTTTTTCACAATGACTTGAGCTTGTTCATACAATTTACTACGTTCTGCTTGATCGGTTTCTTGCTGAGCTTTGACAATTAGATCATGAAATTCTTCACTATCGTATTGACTATAGTTGTTACCACCAATAGAATCTTTATCAAGTAATGGATAGAAGAAATTGTCAGGATCTCCATTATCACCAGTCCAACCAATAATAAACAGATCATCTTTAGTACCGTTTTTCAAATCTTCCAAATAAGTCGCCCATTCTGGAGATTCAATTTTTACTTTGACACCAATTTGTTCAAAGCTAGCTTGAATAACTTCAGCTACTTTACGTCCATCTGGCATGTAAGGGCGTGGTACAGGCATAGCATAGAACGTTAATTCTTGATCAAGTCCATTCGGATAACCTGCATCAGCAAGTAATTGCTTCGCTTTTGCTAAATCATACGGATAATCTTCAACCGATTTGTTATATCCCCATAAAGTTGGTGGAATTGGATTGACTGCCGGTTCTGCTTGGCCTGCGAAGAACGCATCAATCAGACCTTTTTTATCAACAGCATAGTTTAGTGCTACACGTACTTTAGGATCATCAAATGGTTTTTTGGTTGTATTGAAACCTAGATAAGCAACATTGAATGGTGGACGATTGATTTTTTGAAGTGCTGGATTCGCTTCCAAGCTTGCTAAGTCATCTGGACTTAAATCTTCCATCATATCAATTTCGCCATTTTGAAGGGCATTGTAACGAGCAGTGTTATCGGGAATCGAGCGGATAATGACTTGATCCATTTTTGGCAATCCTTCTTGCCAGTAGTTAGGATTTTTGTCGAGTGTGATTGAATCGCTACGTTTCCATTCTTTAAATACAAATGGGCCTGTACCGACTGGATTGGATTTGAAATTTTCTTTTTCATCTTCGATTGCTTTTGGACTCGCAATACCGAAGCAAGTCATTGCTAGATTTTGTAGAAAAGGAGCTTGTGGTTTATTTAATTTGAAAACAACCGTTGTTGGATCAGTTGCAGTTACGCTTGCAATAACACGATCTTCTTCCGGTCCAAACATGGAATCATAATAATCGAAGGAGTCCCCTTCAAATTTGTATTTACTTTTAGTGTCACTCCAGCGATTGAAGTTAAACACAACAGCATCGGCATTAAAATCGGTACCGTCATGGAATTTGACACCTTCGCGTAATTTAAATGTATACGTTAACGCATCGTCTGAAATCGTCCAACTTTCTGCGAGTGATGGCATAACTTCAGTCGTTCCTTCTTTGTAATCTAATAATGTATCAAAAACCTGTTGGGCAATTTTGAGCGATTCTCCATCAGTAACGATTGCTGGATCAAGTGCGGCTGAATCTCCACCCCGTCCTACAATTAGTGTTCCGCCTCCAGTACCAGCGGTTTCTCCTGTTCCATTTGCTTCAGGTTCTGTTGTAGATGGTTTATTTCCTGTACAACCCGCCAACAATAACACAGATGTAAGCATCAACGTAAACATAAGCAATAATCCCTTTTTCACAAGCAACAAACTCCCTTCTGAATTAGAAAATCATGGATACGTACTCAATTCTTTTTTCCAGCATATTCTCTTGTATATGTATTTTGAGAATGATGTCTAAAATTGGAATTGACCACAGGTTGAACTTAATCTACATCATTGTTACTTGTTTGGCAATGTTTTTTCACATAAAACGTTTATTTGTTACAAAAGGCTACATCAAACGACAGTAATATCGAATTATTGCGTTTTATTTATATTTAAATTCTTTTATATAGCGATAAGTTCTCTACAAATTATCAATATACTTTGATTTTAAAAACCTATAACAACAATATTTTTTGGGACAAATGTATATAATGTCATATTAACTAACTTTTCTTTATACTTTTTTACAAATAGTTTGTTCAAATCTAGTGACACCGTTAACAATTAACTGATAGAATAAGGAGAATACCAAATAAAAGGGGGCATTTCATTTATATGTTTACAAAGAAAACGGTCTTATCATTTGCCGCGTCAGCATTGCTAACTTTGAGCTTTTCCAGTGTTCTATCTGCGGCCGCACCTTCAACACTAACGGTAGAAGGTATTACTCAGCAGGCTAAACAAGATGCTGGTACTGGAACACATATCACTCTCTTACATACGAACGACGTTCATGCTCATGCTACAGAAGCTACGCCTTATATGGGCTATGCCAAACTTTCTGGAATCGCTAATTTGTATCGTGAAGCGAATCCGAATACGTTGTTGTTAGATGATGGAGATCAGATTCATGGTACTTCTTTTGCAACACTGGTTAAAGGCGAAAGTGTTATTCAAACGATGAATCTAATGGGCTATACAGCAATGGAGCCAGGTAACCATGAATTTGATTATGGTTATGATCGTTTGCTAGAGCTTTCCAAAATGGCGAACTTCCCTATTATTTCTTCTAATATTGTTGAAAAAGATGGAACAGCTCCTTTTGAGCCTTATATTATTCGTGAAGTAGACGGAGTCAAAATTGGTATTTTCGGATTAGAAACGCCTGAGACTGCATACAAAACAAATCCTAAAAATGTAACCGATGTTGAATTTACCGATCCTGCGGTAGCTGCTAAAAAAATGGTAGCTGAATTACAAGGTAAAGTAGATGTTATTGTGGCTTTGGGACATTTGGGTATGGATCAATCAAGCACAGATACAAGCTTGAAAGTAGTTAAAGAAGTGCCGGGTATCGATGTATTTATCGATGGTCACAGTCATACTTTGCTTGAAAACGGGCAAACTGAAAATGGAACCCTGATCGCAAGCACAGGCGAATATGGTGAACATATGGGTGTTGTCGATCTATGGGTAGACGGCGGTAAAGTCACGAAAAAACAAGCTTATGTATTAGACGAAAAAGCAGCAGCAAATGTTACTCCAGATCCTAAAGTAGCGGCACTTGTAGATTCTATTCAAGAATCACAAAAATCGATCCTTGAAGAAACCGTTGCTGAATCTTCTGTCAAATTAGATGGTGAGCGTACTAAAGTTCGTGCAGGTGAAACGAATTTGGGTGATCTGTTAACAGATGCTATGCGCAAAACAGCGGGTACAGATGTAGCGATTACTAACGGCGGAGGTATTCGTGCTTCAATCGCTGCGGGTAAAGTAACCAAAGGTGATATTATCACTGTTCTTCCTTTTGGTAATCTAATCGTGTCAATCAATGTCACTGGTGCTGAACTGTTAGCGGCATTGAACAACGGCGCTAGTGATTTCCCGAACGAAAAAGGAGCATTTACACAAGTATCTGGAATGACTTACAAAATCGATACAGCGAAAGAAAAAGGTAAACGTGTCCACTCTGTAACTGTAGGTGGCAAGCCACTTGATCTAAAAGCAACATATAGTCTTGCAACGAATGACTTTATGGCTGTAGGTGGAGACGAATACACGATGTTCAAAGGCAAAGCACAAACAGGTATCTATGGTTCTTTAGACGAAGCATTGATCGAGTATATGCAATCTTTGGGCAAAGTTAATATTCAAACAGATGGACGGATTGCAGAAGCAGCTACTCCTGCATCAAGTACAGGTGAAGCAACAACACCTGCAACTCCAGTGAAGCCTGTTCCTGCTAAACCATCTACAACTAAGCCTGCAACACCTGCCAAACCGGTTCCTGCTAAGCCTTCTACAACTAAGCCTGCAACGCCTGCTAAACCAACTCCTGCCAAACCGGTTCCGGCAGCAAGCGATGTATATGTAGTTAAAGCTGGGGATACGTTGTATTCAATCGCTGTAGATCATGGTACAACATGGAAAGTTCTACGCGATCTGAACGATCTTACCAATGCACACTGGATTTATCCTGGTCAAAAGATCAAACTACCTGCGGCAACAGCTACAGTAGCTTCTTAAATCAAAAAAGGGTATAGCTACTTTACCAGTCAGCATATATATGTAAACTAAAAAGTGTATACCCTAAGACACTTTAATAATCTTCAATGCAAAAAGTAAAAGGATCTGGATTTTTCCAGATCCTTTTTTTGTTGTTTATTTGAGAACATTAAGAAATCATACAACCAGCAGAAGTATTCAATAATTATCAAATGACTTTGACTCTGCTACTCTCTTCAACAATATAGATATACGGTTGTAGCATAAATTAGATAGGGCTGACTCATCTATCAATACAGTGATATAAAAATGTTCTTTTTATTGTTCATGCACCTATTCATTCGATGATACGGTCTGTATATTACTATATTAATTGCTTTTGCTCGTTCCTACTTTTGGATTAAAAGCTAATTCAAATAATCCTGTCGCAGACAATCCAGCAAGTCCACCTGCCCACAGACGAGGAACTAATCCCAATTCTGTAAACGGATAAGCGGCTGCTCCAATACCTACGCCGATCACAATACCGATCACTGGAATTAGGTTTTTAGGGATAGCTACTGCTGTTTTGAGTGCTTGCACAAGTGCTAATACAATCAGCGACAAGGTGGAGGCAAATGCTAACACATTATTTAATTCTTCCATTTTACGACTCCTTCCTTTTTCACCAAAAAGTTATTGGTGTTACGTTTTATTTTGTTTAGTTAGCTATCGTTATGACATGATTGGAACTTTCTTTAGTACGAAGATGATTTTTATATCAGACCTTTACGGTGTAGCACTGTGAGTAAACGATAAAAGTCATAACTTCCGCCTTCTGCAGCTTGAATCAGACCACTAGATACTGCGCGATCTACAGCTTCTTTGGCCCATGTAGGAATATCCATTTTTTGCGTTTGCTCGATACGTTGGATACGCGTATCTACTTTGGTAATACTGGTTTTGAGTAGATCACGACTATCTGTTAATGCAGCAATACGATCTGCTTGTACTTTTACAGTCGCTTCTAATGCTTGAAAAGCTTTTTTTTCTTCTGCGGTCATTGGTTCTTTTCCCTCCTCTACCGGTTCATGGTCTTCCTTGTTGGTGTACCTAGAAATTAATTGTGCTAATGTACCTTTATAAATATTGAGATCTACATTGCCACCGATCCCATTCACATATCCAGAATCAGAGTATTGCCAGAAATCCCATGATTGCCATGCAGTACAATCGTCAGGAATACGAGTATTACTGTATCTTGCGATCCATAATGAATACTTGCTCAGTGAATTATCAAAATTAGCAGCAAATGCATTACCTGTGTAAATCATAGGCTGAATATGAGTTAGACGTTCCACCTCTTCTAAAAAAGCTCTAGCAATCGCATTGATCGAGCTTTTACTCAGTCCGCTTGGATTATTTTCGTAGTCCAATACAGGTGGGAAATCTAAGGCTTTAGCTCCGCCAATTTCTTGCAGTCTTTGTACAAAATGAGCAGCTTCTTGCTGGGCAATACTTGTACTGGTGGCATTCAAAAAATGGTAAGCACCTACCAACAACCCAGCCGCTTTTGCGCCTTTGATATTGGCTATAAAACGAACATCTTTATTACGCGTGCCTTCAGTCGCTTTGATAAACGCATACTGTTTGCCTGCGGCTTTGACTTTGTTCCAATCGATATTGCCTTGCCAGTGTGAGACATCAATTCCTTGTGCACCATCTGCTGTTTTTGGTTGCATCGATTCACCTTCTTTCTGCTTTATTTGTAGATAAATATTGTGATTTGATTTGCATGTAGTACGCTATTGGTTTTACCTGTTTGCTTTACAAATAGTATGAAAATCTTGCCCGATATCGCATTACATTTGGTTTGAGATCAATACCTAGATTGTAGCGAGCAGATACTATTACTCTGGAAAAATAAAATTTTCCAACGTGTTTTCTTTGCGTACAAATTGCTGATCTCGCTCCGCTTGTGTCATTGGAGACAATTCGTCGGTAACGGTTGTATCTTCATCTTGCTTTGGCTTATCGTCTGCTGTCGGATTGGAAGAGTCAGATTGATTATTATGGGAATCGACAGGCTCTACATGTCCATTTTGGTCAGGTTCAATCTGTCTAGTCGTTGTAGATGTGACGGTTGTCGAAGAAGGTGTAGAACGATTCAAAGAAGAATTGGACTCTTCATTCGGTTCATCTTCTCCACTGTGCGATTCAAATATTTTGACAGCATGACGTAACACTTTAGGCATAGGAACCCCCATCCGCCCCATATTTTCGATCACAGATAATAACTCATTCGCTAAATAGAAAAAAATAACAGCATCTTGAAAATAATGCAGATCCCCTACCGCTTTATCGATAAAATGAGCGATCGTGATCATCACAAAGATAGCGACTTTGCGAGCAATCCCTCTATAACCTGTCCGACTTTTTAACTCTCCATTAATCCATGCAGCTGCCCATCCTGTTACCCAATCGACGATGACAAGCATCAATAGTAGATTGATCATTACACTCCACTCCCCGAAAAAGTACCCGATCATGGCCCCCGCACCAGTCGATACCGATTTGACAATGGCTTCAACCTCCCCACCCATGGACCTTTCCTCCTGTTATTGTTTAGTATGGTGCTCTATTTAGGTTAAAAAAGAGCCTCCAGGCAAAGTGCCGGAGGCTTGAAGACTTGGTTTATTTATAGTTGGATTTAAGCTTCTTTTACATTATCCAATAATTGTTGCACCTGATTACGCATTCCTTGATACGTAGGCACATCTTCTATTGTTTTCAGACCCTTTTGAATTAGACTCACATAAATCGCAGCCATATTACTTGCCACCTCCTTGATCAGAAGTAATGCTAGCTAATTGTTCATATAGGTCAGCCACCGCTAATTGTAAATTCGTGGTCTCTTGTTGAGAAGCAGTTAACTTTTCAAATGTATCCGTAAGTGCCAGTTGGGTATTCGTTAGTTCTTGCTGGATTTGGGTTATATCCGTTGTAGGTTGATTATTCGATGATTTTTTCAATTCATCAATTTCTGCTTGTGTTAGTCCTTCCACCCATTGCTCATTGTCCAAGTCCCACTTGGGATGATACAGTCCAGATGGAACAGCAATTCCGATTAGATAACTAACTACAGGAGATTCGGTATCTGTTGGATCGGTATAAAAAGGGACGATACCACTAAAGGCATCGTCCTGAATAACATCTTCAATATATAGACCAGTTGCATCTACTTTGGGTACAGCTTTCATGGAATTAACCTCCTTTTATTGTTCAGCTTCAAAAATACCACTAACCATATACGCACCGTTTTGTGGAACTCCTGTTCCAACAAGCGCATATCCTGTGCTACGAATTTCAAAAGCTGTAGTTGCCAAAACTGAGCTATCGCCATTTCGACTAAATCCTGTAAAAATAACATTTTGCTTTGGTCGATAATTTTCTGGGAATCTAAAAAATACTGTACCAATAGAAGTTAATCCTCCATATAAACAGAAATGAAAAACAACCATATTTGTACCCGCAATTTTTTTGTAACCATTAGTATACCCTGTTGTAAAAGGAGACCAACTACTTTGGAATGTGGGCTGAATCCATGAAGAGTTTTCGATATCTGCCTTTTTGTTTTCAACTACAGAAAGACGAGTAGTATTTTTATTAACTATATCCAACATATTACTTAACAATGATTTCTCATTTGTTGCACAATAACCATTAAAATTAGGAACAGGGTATTTTTTCTGCATAATATATGTGGTAGTGTACGCAGCATTCTCATCATACTTATATGCATCTAATCCTGCTTGCGCGCCGGTAATATTAACATTCTCCCAACCCCAAATATCACGGTGGTTATTTTTATAAATAGCTAAAAATTTAGAAACTTTATTTCTCAAATATGAACTTACAATCCCTGGTGCATTTATAAAATAAGCATTAACAGTTATCTGCGGCTTAGCCATTTCTCTTAAAACAATTCCAACTCCAACTTCAACTTGATTATCACCTAATACAATATCAATTTGCCCTTCAGATGTAATAGGTTCAATAATAGGTTGGTTTAACTTATAGACTAACTGATAAGGAGAAACATCTCTGATTTGACGATAGACAATATTGATGAGTTCAGGTTTTGTGTTTGGTACAATTGTAACTGAGCCTGAATAATCGGTATTATTATAACTTGCAAGAACTGTCCAAGCTTTCTTAGTTCCGTCTGTACGATTATATGAAGTATTACCTGAACTATCAGAACTATCATACATTCTCCATCCAAGAAAATAGGCTTTAATTTCGTCTTTTGTTGGAGTATAGTTATCACCCCAACCACTATCAGTTGCAGAAATAGAAATGAATAAACGTTTACCTTCATTTGTTGTATTAAGCTGTACTTGATCTTTACTATCAGTAGAAAATTTATGATCTAAAATTGCCCCATCATATTTAGTGGCAAAATAAGTGGATGCATCATCAAAAATAGTATTAAAATTAGATGCGTCAACTCTAACAATTTTTATACCTGCCAATGAAGCAAAAGGTTGCCAATTTAGTTTTTCATCTAATAATAGCTTTTTCCATTTAGTCAATCGAAAGTATTGACCATCTCTTTCAAATACTTCATCTGCATCTTCTCCTGTGACTGGATTAGCATACAGATCTGTTTGTAGAGCTAACATTGAATCTTCGCGTGGTTTAAATAAATTAGCTTTACCACCTGTGTTCAACATAATATTAGAAAGGTTTACAGTAGCTGGGCTTGTACCTAATAATCTTACTTCAACTACATTTACTCCTGATGGCACTGTAAATGTTGCAGATATTAATCCGTTTCCTACAGTATCTGCTAAGGGTACCGAAGCATTCATATTATACACAAAAATGCGCCCAGTAGAAGCGCTAGAAATAGCAGACAGTGTATATATAGCTCCAGGTATAACATCAATATAACTAAGAATCATTTTATTAGTATTACTCACATCTACACTATAACGATTATTAACGACTGGTGTACCTTCTGAATTTTTCCATTCTTGCTCTTGCAAAGCAGGTAGCAAGTTTTCACCGTAAGCAATAGCATATGGATTACGTACAGGAGAAATACTATCTACATAAGGATAGTACTGATTAACTTGATCTGCTGTAAGATTATCAATTGATTTATATTCGTCACTATTTAGCTCATATACACGTACTGAATCGAAATAACCATATTTTCCAGCAATAGATTGTACAGCAAGATCAATATTACCTGATAATACAGTAGTTGGACTGAATTTTTTCCATACTGTAGTAAATTGATTTCCAGCAATTGTAGCAGAAGTATACGATCCACCGAATCCTCCACCCCATCCTACATAAATTCCGTTAGCATTATTACCATTTTTAACATCTGCAATGACTACATAATAACTTCCAGATTTCAAATTATTGATTGGAATATAGGCTATACCTGAATCCCCTTCTGATTGAGCTGCACTTGTAACTTTAAGACTATTTTCACCTAAAGTTTTATTAATTGAATCTAAAACCATATTACCTTTATGAACAAAAATTCCATTTAAACTTTCCATCCCACCTGTCCGTCCAAGTAAATTGATTAATGTTCGACCTTTTAAACCTGTTAATTGAAAAGGTGAATTTTTTTTAGCATTTACAATTTGTAGACCTGGTTTTAAGGTCAGTTGTTCATAGGAATCAACATCCAAACGTTCATGTAGATCGCCAAGACCAGCTTCGATTCGATTCATATCTTGTTCTGTTACAGTATCGTTATAAGACCAGTCTGTTTTTGCCTGATAATCCATATTTAAGCTCCTTTCACTTCGATAAATTGTTTGATGACCGTATCTGCTACAACAGGAATATACACTTCACTGCTACTAATTACATCTCCATTACTAGCTTTGAGTTGTAATAAAGACACGGCTTTGATATCTGCAGACTTGATCATATATTCAAGTTCAATCGTTGAAGTCGATACTTTTTTTACTGTAAACGCTGTAATATCATATGATTCGTTAAGAGTAACTTTTGCAATACGTCGATCTGTATAAGCAGCTACTTCTTGTAGATATTTAGTTGTAATCATATAACTCGAATCTCCTCTCCTTGCTCGGCAAACGGAGTACTTCCCAATTTCCAACGTGTAGATAATTTAGTATTACGCGTGGTCACTGAGCGATAAGCTTTTTCTTCTAAAATTAGTGACTCTTGCAAAGAAGTCCCTTGTACATATAATAAGTTAGCAGGTTTGATACTTTGAACCGTATAATTGACTTCATTAAATACCGATGTATCTGTAAGGTTTGCAGTGATTTTTAAAATAAAATTTTGAATATCTACTGTTGCAATAGCTTTATTTGTACCTAGCAATTGATCTAACTTTTGTTGTAAATAACGGATTGTAAAAGGAGGTTTAGTTGTATAACGGTTAATGATTCGACGGCGCCGAAAATCTAACGATTCTTTTGTCGGATCAGCTTGAATGCGTAATTGCAACTCTCGACGACGAATAGAACGTTCACTAGAGGTCATAACAAATTGATCTTCTAGTAAGCGAATACGTCTCTCTTCTAAAAGATCTAATTCTGGTTCTTCAACATCTAACAAAGCCATAAACTCACGAATTTGATGATAATATTCTGGCTCATAGTGCATTAGCCTTTTACTCAAGCTTATCGACTCCTCCCCAAATTGCTATTTGTTCTGGCTGAAGAGTAAAATTATTCGCATTTCCATTAATTTTTGTATTGTTGACATCTGCAATTCCTCGCACACTAACAATACGTGCATCTAATTGACTCAAACGAATAACAATTTGTTCTACATTTTTCCAAGATGTTGTCAATTCCTTGATATATGCAGATAGAGTATCATTGAGATCCGCTTCAATCTGTCCTATTGTTGTTCCAGCCTCAAGTACTAGACGTGTACTAATAGTAATGGGAATTTCCTCTACTCCATTAATAGTCACTCGATGGCCAATAGGAGCAATTCCAATCCCAACTCCTTGATTTACAGTAGGATCAATAATAGTCTGAACACGATGTAACAGTTCTGTAGAAGGCGCACGACCATTACTTGCTATAATTGTACATTTTACTGTACCTCCACCTTGCCATACTGGAAATACTTTTACTCCACCTACACCTTCAATTTCATTAATTTCTTTCTTATAATCTGAGATATTACCTCCAAACGGTTGCTCATTGATCGCCTGTAAATATCGAGCACGTAACGTTTCATCATTTTCGATGTCTTCACCAGGTACAAGGACTTCTCCTAACTCTGCTACAGCAAGACCTTGAATATAGTCTAATGGTAAAAGTGTGCCAGAAGGCGAGTTCCCTGCTTCACCCGCTGTTTCACAAGTTAATGCATATTCACCTAATGCAAGTTTTTGACTAACCACATAAATTAAATCTCCACTTGCCAAACGAATACCAATAGCAACATCTACTTTGCTACCGTCTCCTTTAAAAAACAAACCTTTACGTACAGCATACGTAGCAGCTTGACGCTTGATTCCATATTCTGCTGTACGTCTCTCCAAGTATTCACCACTTGCTGTATCTGCAAAAGACAAATTCATTTGTATGTCTAATTCTGCATACATCTGGGCTAACTCAATCGCAGCAGGTGCTAATGCATCATAGATAATACTGCCTTCACGCTTATCTAATTTATCAGACACTTGATCTAACATACGTTCAAGCAGAACCTCATAGGTCTGTGTTTCATACATAGATTTAACTCACCTCCTCATTAATTTGAAACGAGCCATATCGCGTCTGTACCGTAAAGCTCACTCGAATATCTTCACCAGATGTCCAATACGTCTGAAAATCCACAATTTGCTCAATACGATCATCTTGCAGTAACGCTTCTGTGATCATACGCTGAATCTCAGCACGAACAAATAAATGATCTTGTCCTAGAATCTGTTGCCATTCTGTGCCATAATCTTCGCTGTAGATCAGATATTGATAACGTTCTGTATTGAGTATTTTTAGTACAGCCTGACGAATCGAATCTAATCCATCAATCATCCCTGTAATCACACCACGTTCCCAATCGACCTGATAGGTTAAACCTGGCATTGTGACTGCTTCAGTATCTATTGTTTGTTCTGGTGGTAGTTGTAAACCAATAGGAATCATAGACTGTCCACCACGCGATCTAGTACAACATAACTTTGTCCACCCTGAATACGAAGTAACAATACTCGATCTCCTGGTTGTAATCCAAGTTTCAAGATAGTCTCAGGAATAACTAATGCAGAAGCAGGTAAACTGAAGCGTTGTTCTACGCTGATTTCTAATGGTGAAATACTAAGAACGGTCCCATACAAAGCTGCCATTGGATTCGTATTAGATACCGCTCCAAGACTTGCCTTGCGAATAATATCTAACATTGGTTACACCACCTTCACATCAAGGGACATGGTATGCTCGCCCCCAGAAAATTTGTGACTGCATTCTTCAACAAGATACACTTGATTTTTAAATTCATTTAATAAAATATATACAAACTTGCCAGCACGCACGCGATGATCACCTAATGCTTCTACCGATAAACTAACTTGTTCACGATTATACAGTGTAAGCATTTTTGCGGAAGCTTCTTTGATTTGTGCATCATTCCAGCTATCTTCAGCTTTTTCATATTTTTGTAGTAAGCCCCAATTTGCAATATTCTGACTATCTTGATCAATATAAATTTCTCGCTTACCACTTTTTTTGTTGTCTTTGTACATTTTGATGCGATTATACGTATCTGAATCGATACTCTTCTTAATCGAATAATCATATAAAAAATGTCCTTTTCCTAAAACGACGACTGGTTCAGTGGTTGTATTACTTTCTAGTGTAAGCTGACCATAATTATCATAGAAAACAAGTAATTGTGTACCATAAGCTAACGTATAATCTAGAGCTTTCATGATCGTGTCTAATAGTTTTTTATTATCTTCGATCATAGAAGGAATAACGTAACTACCTTTTGCAAGTGTACCTATTTGTAAATTATTTTTAACCGCAATAGTACGTATTACTTCGTCTGCCGTTACATTTGTAAATACAAAAGTATCGTTTCCTAATAAATATCGTACTTGATCATATGCCGTTAATTTGATCTCATTATCTGTACCTGTACTGACTGAAAAAACATATCCATAAAAAAGATTTTTTAAGTTATGACTAAATCGAACAATATATCCATTTTGTACATCAAAATCTTTCCATTGATATAATCCATCACTTACAAGTGTAAATTCAAGAGTAGCTGGTTTGCCTGTACGACTGGTTTTCCAAGTGATATCAGTTACAATATTAGAGACATCCCACATTTTACCCATTTTATTATCAATATATAGTTTAATCATTTAGCTGCCTCTTTCTGCGGCAATTTGATGACTTTACCTATAGGAAGTCTACGAAGATCACTATCTGAAATTTTGTTCAATTTTTGAATTTCTCGATAACGACTACCATCACCTAGCTTTTTTTTAGCTATTTTCCAGAGTGAATCACCAGCTACTAACGTATACGTACTTGCTGCTTCTTTCGTATCTGCACGCTTTTTTTTGACTTCTGTTTTAGCTTCTTTAAATTTGAGTTTCAATGCTTGATAAAAAACATATTCTTTTAAAGATAACTTAAATTGAATATCTCCTGAATCCCCAGCTACAATGGACCAATCAAATTTTTCGATACTGACGGCCATATTGATCGCCATAAATGCTTCATTTGATCGAAATCGTTCAGATTCGATATCTCCAATCTGTGTATTTAATTTGATTTTCTCATCGAGAGAGGATTCAGGTACATTGAGTCCTGAGAATACAAATCGAAGAGGCTTCTTTTTCTCCATCCATTTTTGGATCATTTCAACATAATGATAAGGAGTATATAAAGTATTACCTACTACAAATGGATAGCGTTGTCCTGGAAAAAAACTTTCTAGTGTAAGCTCACGCAATTTATTAGGCTGAATCGAATTGATCTCACCTAGATCAACAATATTGTATGATTTCCCATCTCCAGATGCGTTGATTTCTAGTTTTTCTGGATTTACAGGAAGTCTCATCACTTCAGTCTCATTATTAAAACTCAGAAAAAAACCGTACTCTTCCATTTAGATGTACACCCCCTGAGCTGTCGATACAAATTCTTCTTCTAGTTTTCGACCAATATGTCCAACAATCGTATCCAGATCAGCACCACTGTTAATATCGCCTGTAGTAACTTGTACAGTAGGAGTGAGACTTACAAAATTTTGGATTGCTTGGAGTTCTGCTAGATCCCGCATCATTTTGAGATCTTCACTTGAAATATCAACAGTTCCCTCAATGTTACCAACATTATTTACATTGTTTACATTATCAACTGTTGCAGGCATTGTTGGTGAGGACATCGCTGGCATAGCACTAGAAGTCGAAGGCATGCCGGCAGATGGCATAGTAGCTCCGGTTCCTTTTGGTAATTCCTGCTTGAATTGACTTGCAGCACTTGTATCTTTGGTTATTTTTGGAGAACTACCTAGCAAATTATCAAGGCTTAATGAGTCTGTAAGCTTATCCATTGAAAAATCTTTAATGAAATTTTGACCTGACTTTTTAATGCCCGAAAAATCTGCTGTAGCCTCAATCAATGGAATTTCTTTCGATTCTATTCCAAGTAAATCAGCAAAAAATCCAGAAACTGTATTTATGCCTTTAATTCCTGCATTAATAACGGCGAGTATAAAATTCACAGCATTCTCAGCACAATCCATAATAAAGCCAAAAGCATTACTTAAAACTTCTTTAACCCCACCACTAACACTTGCTAATGCAATAAACATTGTGATCAAACCAAAGATTAATGCAATAACAAATCCAATAGGGTTAGCCGCCATTACAAAATTAAATATCCTTTGAGCTATAGTAACTATATTTGTTGCAATAGCTGCTAATCTTTGAGCAATAGCAAATTGCATAGCACTAATAGCACCTAAAATCATACCCGCGTTCAATATTGCCCAAACTACTGCTAATCCTAAAATAAAAGGAATCATTCCAATAATAATATTCAAAACATTATATAAAACTAAACCTAATATAGAAATAGAATTCACTACAGTTTGCCAAGCTGCTGGAAGCATAGTAATCAACCATACAAAATCTGCAGCCATCGATGCCAGTCCAGTAGTAAGCATATCAAAGAAAGGTTGAAATGTACCTGCTTGAAAAGCTGTGTTTAACGTATCTAATAATGGTAGTAAGGCTGCTAATGCCCCTGATCCAATATCAATCATTGTCATATTGAAATTAGTCATCAAAGTTCCCCAACGTTCGGTTGGTGCGTCCATCATTGTTTTTAAAGCTTCTTCAGTCATACCTCGTTTATTCATAATTTCATTCATAGCTGAGATATAACCATCAACATTTCCTGACTTTCCTAATTCAAGCAGTTTGTTACTCTCATCTTCAGTTGCTGGGATATTGAAAGCGGTTAAAGGTGCAGTTCTACCTTGCATACCTCCATAAATAACATTAGCTATCTCTGATTCGCTTTGACCAGCTCCAGATAATTTCTTCAACCTAACCGTCATATTATTAAGTTCTCTAATCTGGTCTGTATTTTCGGCACCAGACATAAATATTTGTGCGCCTTTTAAAGCTTCTTTTACATTTGCTCCTGAGTTAATTGCATCCTGTTTGAATTGTTCAAACATTGCTCCGCCAACTTCTGGATTACCTGATCTAGCTATAAATACTTGTTTTGTAGATTGATCTTCTGCTGCACTAACAATAGCTGCTTTTGCTTGACTAAAATCAGGCTTTATAAGCACCTCAAATAATGCAATAGCTTTTTTATTAAGTTCATTCCCAATGGATTGAAAAGCCGAACCTAATAACGATGCTTTTTTACTCCCTTCACTAACATTATCATTTAAAGATTTTTGCTTTGCTATAACTTCGCTTATCTTTTGAGACATATTTACATAGCCTCTAATAGCACCATTCATATAATAATCATTAAAAGATTTAGATTCATATTTTAGCAGTGTACCAAAAAAAGTTTGTTGAGCTTTATTATAATTTTTAATAACTATATTACTAGCGGAAAGAGAAGCTGACTTTAATGTTGAACTAAATTTATTTACAATATTATTAATATCTCCCACTTTTCCACCTCCTTAACTTATAACACTAATGCCTCTTCCCTTTTTTCTGCGCCTTCTTCTCCGCTTCTACACGAATAGAGATCATTGCATAGATAGCGGCACGTTCGTATGGGGACATGTTCATCAGATCGTGTGGAAGGATGTTGAGTTCGTGGAGGGCGTAGTAGGCAAAGTTTGCTTCACTATCGCCCTCTTTGATTAGTTTTTTACGTCATTTACCAATTCGTTCATATCGCGGTTAAAACCGTTCAATTCTTGTACACGTTCACCTAAAGCTGCAAATTCACCAGGTAACAGCATTTTACGAAGTAAAGATTCTGCTCCTAATACACCATAAGATTTTTGCAAATCTGAATTTTTAAGATCAGGGTAAGTTACACTAGCAGCCATCAATTTAGCCATATATTCATTCGGATCAATTTCAGGTGTGTATACCCCATTTTTTCCTTTAACTTTGCGTGTAGCGGCTTTACGACACTCCTGGTTCTCATCTTCGTTCATGCTACGCAATTTCCAAGATACTGCTTTACCCTCTGCATCTTTAAATCGTGAAGATACAATAAATTCTTCTACCACGTCAGATGATACGTTTTGTGCAAAAAATAAGCTTAATTCACTCATGAATAATTCCTCCTGAAGGTTAGGTAATAGTTTAATTTACAGTGTTCGAAAAAGAATATAGAATAACCTGATCTTCTTATAGTTGCGACTCTGTATCGAATCACATTATGAGAAGATCAGGCATTGATCTATATATTATAAATACGTTGTTATCCGTATTAATTTAATCCATTATAGAGCAGGTGTACCAAATTTGTTATTAATATCTACACCATCGAACGTAAATGCTACTTCTTCTTCTAGCGCATCTGATTCTGTGTCCAAAGAAGCCATAATTACACTATCCAAGTTAACATCACGCAAAGTAATAGTTTGATATCCAATGCTAGATGTAGGGTCTTCATTTGTGACTTCAATATCAAAGTACGTATCTACGCCTGTTTTCATATAATCCAACATCATTTGACGAAAACGTGAAGTCATATAGAAAATGGTCATTGTACCTGAACCTGACCATCCTGTAGCTTTATGCTGCACTCCGCGTCTACCTAGTGTTTTCACTTCTGCTTTTTGCTTTTCTACTGTAGCTTCTAATGTTTTGATATAAAACATCTCTTCAACCTGATTATTAATAGTAGCAAATGCGCGTCCTTCTTGCCCTGAAATGGTATCTTTTGCTTTTAAAAATGTCATATTAAACCACCTTCACTTTCATGTATACTTTTTCAACGGAATCAACCGGTTGTACATTTAATTCAACAACAATGCTATCTACTTCGTTGCCAGCAGTCACTGTGATATCTGTTTGAGCATTAAAGTTTTGCACTGCACCAATATTTTGTAGATCGTCCAGATAAGCAATACATTGCGAACGGAACAGACTACGACCATCGTTATTGTTATTTACTTTACCAATAAAGTACGATTCGAAAATGCGTTTCATATCGTTACCGATGCTGTCCAATACACGCACCACACGATTTTTAGCAAAATGACGTGCTTTCTCAGGTGTGTAAGATACAAATGTATTGATATCCTGCTCAACTACAGCACGATCATTCACAGCCGTAAATACAAATTCACCTTTTTGCAATGCCGCTTCTGTTTCTGAATGTGTCAATTTGCCGTTTACATCGACAGCATCATCATATGCTGTATAGGTTAAGGAAGAATTGACTGCCGCTCCTGCTGTTGCTCCTGTTACCCATGCTACAGATTTTTTAGCATCTAGTACTGTTCCATCTGTAAGCACAACACCATTTTTCACACTAATTACACCTTCTTGATCGGCATTTGGATAGTTGGCAAGAACAGCTTGTACTTTTTTACCTTCTGTATTACGTAGACGCTTAATATAAGCAGCATACACAGATTTAAGGGAAGCTTCATCCGAAATTAAACCAACCGTTTGAAATTCCAATGCTTCCAGTTCTGCCAAATAAGCAGTATGATCAGCATTTGTTGCTGTTGCACTTGTACCACCTACCAATGGAGCCCCAGCAGTAGCTGTTAAAGCACCCTCACCTGCAAATACAACATAATCATTAGCTACCAGTTCTTTTGCGTTACTTACTGTTTGTTTATCTACACTAGAACCATCTAGCAAAGTACTAACATCGAATAACGTCTCGTTGTTAATATTTTTTTCGACAGTAATTGTTAATTGATTACCACGAATACCACCATAGCGAGCAGTAGCAGTCAAAACACCTGCTTTAACGGTTGATTTTTCTCCATCGTTTAGACGATAGACAATCAATTTCTGTGCACGTTTAAGTGCTTCACGAATTAACATCATTTGAGAAGAAGTATAATCATAGCCTAATGTTTTTTGAGTATTGTCACCTGCCACGATAGTTACCATTTTTTTAGGAGCACCCCAGTCAAGATTCAAAGCAATACTTGCTGTTCCTCGCTCTCCTAAAGTACCTGGTAATTGACCCTCTGATACAAAATTAATATAGACACCCGGACGAATTTTGTTTTGTGTAGTATATGTTCCACCAGCCATTTATTTGGCCTCCTCATTCATAAATTGGTTTAGTTGTTCTTTTGCTTGTTCCATCGTGTATGCACTATCTTCTTCTAAAAGGCCAGCTAATACATCTTTTTCTAAACGTGTAAATTGACTTGCCTGCATAAATTGTTCTTTGCGATACGTGGTTGTTTCTGTTGCCATACAAATTGTCTCCTTCATCTCTTAATTGAATGGAACGCTTTTGTTATAGTTGCTCAACGTTGTGGTACTGATCGAAGATGTTGATCCAATTCTCCCATTAATACACCTGGTAATGGAGGCTTGACAGTTCGCACAGGATAATTGACTCGCATACGTGGTATTCCATCATCAGTATCCCAACGAAGCTCACTAGCACGACATAATGTGTTGTCAGATCCAATCGTTTCTAAAGCTTCAAATAAAGATTCAGTATGATGATCTGGTGATTCTCCTGTCTTAGGAATATAACGAATTTCTAATGTATACATACGCACAAAACGATCGCTACGCTCTCTGGTAAAATCTACAGAGACTAATCGATATTCAATACGTGGTTGTTGTGTCTCATGCTGATCAGCACGATAGAACGGTACATCAGGAAATTTCGTTGTCAAAGACAGTTGTACTTGATGGATGACTTCTTGTGCATCCATAATTCTGTTCCTCCTTTACCGAGAAGGATACTCACCTCCTTCGGTTATAAACTGTCGGAAATGAAATAAGAAATTTTTACACCGCTATTTTAGCTTTATCTATAGTACTGATAACAAGCAAGCCTTTTTCCTAGGCAATGGGTTCTGGAGCATTCATGCTCCTGCGGTGTTCCTTTTGCTTCATTTCCGATAATACAATCTTACCTCGTTTTTCTCCTAATGGAGACGGTGTATCGGACGAAAAAAGGACGGTTAATAGATGACTTACAGCGGTAAAAAGGAGATGTATTGGAACCCCTTTCGATATGCTTGATTTTCGTTGATATAAAAGGCTTTATAGCGCTTTTTGTGCCTGAGTGAATTCTTTTCTTCTATATAAATGAAGGTGAAAACAATTTAGCCCTATTAGCGAATCAAGCTATATTCGTTCTGTTATTACATCATTATCCCGCTCCATTTCGAATAGAATACTGAAATCTATTATTAAAAGCATAGATAATAAAAACAAAAAAACGTCTGCTCGTAAGCAAACGTTTGGGACGACTTCTATATGATTGAATATTACTTATTTCACTGGATGGTTGCCTGTCGATGTATCGATAGCCTGGGGACACGATTGACTGACGACTTTGCGAGAACGTACGATATCTACTGCACAAAGCAACACAGATGCTGTTGCGACTTTGATCCACCATGCAGGTTTTGTTTTTAGGCTCATGATTTGATTTCCCTCATTTCGATTGAGTTCTGTCTAAAGGTAACACAATTCATAATCTATATTCCACTTTACTGTTGGGTTAGCTAGCTTGATTCTAATGATCGAATTGATCTATTTAACGATGTAACGATTATGAACTATAAGGGACTTCTGTACTGCGACGGGTACGATTTTTTTTGGGCATCAATTCATCCAATTTGATCATCCCTGTATCGGCAAGTGCTAACGCCATTTTGTAAAAAGCTTTGGTTCTGACTTTAACATAAGTGTCTTTACTGATCGGCGGATCGAACAAATAACTGTACACTTTATAATCGAATACATCATCGTATTTGAGATAGCGCTCTTTAAGCAACAATTGCTCGCGTTCGCCCAAGCGTTCTACAATCGCTTCTACCCGCTCACAATAAGCACGACGAGCGGCTGGTGTATCGACATTATAGATAGCCGCATTTGCTGTAGAATCGCTAGTTACATTCGTCGGGCCATGCATCCGTTCTTGATAAGAAGCAGTCACTGACGTTTCACGCATTTCAAAAGTAATCGTTTTGTAAATCCGATATTTTTCAAATACCGCTTCTACAGCAGTACGAGTTTGACGACGATCTAATTCAGGCAGAGCAGTTAATAAATTCATGAGACAACACTCCTTTAATAGGGTTAGTATATTTATAAAGTAGAACGGAGCTGAAAAAATACAACCACCTGGCAATACTTTAGGTGTTTTAAATATTACCTTTTGGCAATGAAAAAATCTTAAATCACTTTTTGTTATCTTTTAAACCTTTTAAAAATTCCAATTTATTGATCTTGTTCGTATTTTGTTCGTATTTTATATTTTTACAATATCATACCGGAGAATATTGGTAAAATCGGAAATAAAGCGATTTTCGCACAAAAAACATAAGTTATCTCGCTTTTGCTTACGAACCCATACCTTTTGGCAAAGAAATAAAAGAGTATGTTTACCTAATGGCAATACTAGGGTATATTATAAGTGTTCTTACTTTCATTGAATATTTAGCAAGTGTACCTATAGAAAGGGTGTATTGTCGGTGGATAATCTTTCATTTGGTCTATATTTGAAACAAATACGTGAGCAAAAACACTGGAGTATTAATCAGTTGGCAGAGATCGCCGGCATCAGCACTTCACAAATTTCGCGGATCGAAAATGGTAGACGTGGTGTGCCTAAGCCACAAACGATTGAAAAACTAGCTAAAGCACTAGCTATTTCTTATTCCGAAATGATGGATCAAGCAGGTTATTTGCGCCCTGAAGAAGCAGAACAAATTCCAGAGTGGGCAAGTTCGCGTGATAAAAGAGATTTTAAAAAGATGTTAGAGGAAGATGGTGAATTAATGTTTGATGGAGTGCCACTTGATGATGAAGACAAGCAACGGATCAAAGATGTATTAACCGGTTTGTTCTGGGAAGCCAAGCAAATGAACAAACGTAAACCTCTTTCTTCTGATGATTCTACGTCCAAGTAAACACTTGATCTCATATATAGTAAGTACGTAATGATTCTATAGAAGAAATGCGCTTTTACTGCCAGGCGCTTGAACGAAAGAAGTTTTGCTTTGCCAAAATCACTTTCTTATTAGACTAGAAGAAGTCGCGCTTATTCGATTAAGCGCTCGGAGGTGGCTTGTAACGATGGAAGAGAACGCAGCTCATCTGGTCCGCAAATATAAAACCAATTGCCCTTTTGAAATTGCTGAAGCGCTCGGCATACATATTCGCTACATGGATCTTGGGAAATCAACCAAGGGATTGTATTACAAAAAATTGAGACGACGCTTTATTATTATTAATGAAGGGCTTTCGGATCAATGGCAGCGATTCGTATGTGCACATGAACTTGGACATGACCGACTGCATAAAGGCATTAACCGCTTTTTTTTAGAAGAACATTCTTACTTCTGGCCGGGTAAATTAGAACGACAAGCCAACTATTTTGCGATTACTTTATTAACTGTTGGCCAAGAACAACGAATAGGAGAAACGACCGAAGCTTTTGCCAAACGAACCGGCATCCCACCAGAGATGTATTATTTTTTTGATTATTAATCGAACATACGTTCTTTTATACGTTTTTAAGCTTATATTTGAACAAAAAAAAAGAGTGGTTTAGGATAACCACTCTTTTTTTGCTGTATAGACCGATATTACCTTTTAAGCTTGTTGAATACGAAATACATGAGCTATCGGTGCTATCGTTACATCGGTTACAGAAGCAGGCAATTTCACTACAATACCTTCTTCATTTTGTTCAAAGTCTAATCCTTCGATAACTTCTTCTCCTAACAAATCGATACTTGCGATCTGTTCCATATAAGGAATACTTATAGTCGACGGAACAACTATAGCTTCATTAGCATACAAATATGAAGCATAGACTGTCTGCTGAGCGGCTTTGCCTGTAAATGCCCACCCTTGTGTATACACAGGCGCTACACTGCGTGTTCCATATACCGCTTCTCCGTATACATTTAGCCAAGCACCCAATCCTTTGATCCGATCGATAGCTCCTTCTGGCAAACGTCCATCCGGTTGTGGCCCTACATTTAATGCTAGATTACCACCTTTGGCGACAATCTCCATTAACATATGCACTAACTCACGCACAGACTTGTAGTTGTCTTCGTAACGGAAAGAAAATGAAGTTCCCATCGTGACACAGCTTTCCCAGGGAATCGACATCGCATGTTCTGGAACCGTCTGCTCGGGAGTCACGATATTTTCATAAGCTCCACCGACTGTACGATCTGCTGACAATAACCAGGGTTGCTGTTTACGTGCTTTTTCCACCACTTCGCCCAGACGAATATCTTGATTCCCTTTGCCCGGTCTAACCCAACCTGCATCTAACCATAATACATCGATCCGTCCATACTTCGTTAACAACTCCAAAATCTGCTCATGAGTAAATTGAACAAACTTTTCCCATAACCATGGATATTCAGCAGGATCATATGAAGGCCCGCGCCATGAATCTTGTCCGCGTTCCATTCCGTCTGCCCAGTAATATGGCGTATGCCAATCAGCTTTGGAGAAATAAGCAGAGATCGCTAATCCTTTTGCTCGAAAAGCATTAAACAGATTCCCTACAATATCGGCATATTTATGCTGGTGGAACGGAGTATCTGCACCGGTAATACGATAATCTGTTGTATGTGTATCCCACATACAAAATCCATCATGATGCTTGGTTGTAAAATTTAAATATTTAAATCCACCTTCTGCCGCAAGTTCTGCCCAGACTTCCGGCTGAAAGCGAATCGGATTAAATGTTTTGTTCAGATCGAAATACTCTCGTTTCAATTCTTCTTTGTTTTGTTGCCAATCGATGCCGTCTCTTGACCATTCTCCATCATCATCACTAAGCGCCCAGGATTCGACTACCCCTAGCTGTGAATAAGGACCCCAATGCATCATCAGCCCTAGCTTCTGATCTTTGAACCATTCTAATCGTTCCAAAATGTACGGATCTTCTGGCTTAACCCAGGATTCCTCACTGCTGTAATTATGTACACCGCCCTGCACTTCCATCAGCTTTTCCATCAGTTCACGTTCTTGTTCATTCATTGGTTGCTCACTCATTGCTATTTCCCCCTATCGCTTAGTCATAGATTTATTGCTTACTATATCAATTGGCGCTCAAGAGGGAACTTCCTGCATGATTCTTTTATGATTGTGTATACTTTTTTTCGTTCTACCCTGATAACTTGGGTAAAAAGACAATTCCTAGCAAAATAAGTGTTAACACGATACAAATATTTTCAAATTTGTCGCCTTTTTTGGTTCCTGTACTCATCAGATTAAAACGCAATCTCCATTTAAGCGGTGGTAATAATTTTACGCCTCGGTTGGTTAAGGAATCAGCTAACAAATGTAGAAAATACGAAACTCCACCAGCAATCCAGATACTTTTGCCAAGATGAGCAGTTGTTCCATACAATAATGCTGACCATGCGGCTGTGCCATAGATGGTATGAGTCAATCCCCGGTGAGGTAAAAATGTACAAATAATCAGTAAGCTACCTGCCATATAATTCCACGGAGCTATATCCCTACCATAAATAATCATACCGACTCCAATCATAAACATCACAAATTTGCGCAAAGAACGTACCGGTAAAAAAGCGATAAACACGACGGCTACTGCAATCCCTATATCCCACGGCATTCCAAAAAGCCCTTTCCACAAAATCCATACGACCGATACAAGCATAATTGTCTGCAATACGCGCAGTAGAGGTTCAGATAATGTTTTGGATACAAGTAGTGAATTAGGCTCATCGATATCGGGTAATAATGAACTAACAGCCGCTGCAACCACTGCTGCTGATGTAACTGGTATACCTGCAAGTGTCATCAAAGAAACAGTTACGCCGGTACTAATAATAAAATGCGATTTACCCATCATAATAAAAAAATCTTCCTTTCTGCCAAGCACATCCAGTTATTCATGTTGTTTTGTAAATGAAATGTTTGATTTGTTCGATGAATGTTAAATTTTTACTATTCACCTTTTTATCCTGATTATTCATAGTAAAATAGCTATAAGAATATGATCTACGAATCACATAACGTTTTTCCAACACCTTTTAAAGGAGCGTTCATATGGGAACATCATCAAAATTGCTCCGTATTACATTATATTGTTCACTATTGAGCCTTATGCTTACCAGTTGTAATACAGACCATCTGGCTTCTTCATCTGTAGCTACCCCATCATTCAAGATACAGTCAGGAGAATCACTGATGCATAAAAGTTCGCAATCTGTACGTGTCACACCTAGCGATACAGCAGAGTATCCGATTCATCCCGATCATTTAGCTAATGAATTAGTCAAAGGAAACTATGAGCAGATTTATTCTCAAACGTCTCAAGCTTTTAAAAAAGAAGTATCTTGGGATACCTTCCTAAAAGTTATTTCTTCGTTCGGCGATAGTGCACAGGGTTACCAATCGATATCCGAACTCAAACAAGATCATACCGTTCGCAAAGTCTGGGTAGATCCACAACAACGTCGCGGAATCGTTGCTGTTTTTGCAGATCAACTGCCTACGTATCCAGATCATACGATTCTAGGATTACGTGTAAATGAGCTGGACAAGTATCCTGCTACAGATCATGTACAGACTCAAACGATATTCAGTCCCCCTATTCAGCAAAACTGGCAAGTGATCTGGGGTGGCTCTAACGCATTAATCAATTACCATTATGAATATCGTAATCAACGTTATGCTTACGATCTCATCGTTACCCAGAATGGCTCTTCTTATCGTGGCAATCCGAAAAAGAATCGTAGTTACTTTGCATTTGGCAGACCGGTCACCGCACCCGCAGATGGTCAAATCGTTAAAGTAGTAAATGATATTGCTGACAATGCTCCTGTCGGAACAATAAATGAACAACAAGCTCCAGGTAACTACGTGGTGATCCAACATGCTGATCGTGAATACAGTATGCTTGCTCATTTCCGTCAACATTCCATTAAGGTACAAGTCGGTGATACAGTGAAGCGTGGACAAGTCATCGGACAATGCGGTAATTCTGGCAATTCCAGCGAACCTCATATTCATTTTCAAGTGATGGATCAAGCCAATTGGGCAGATTCTACTTCTTTACCTGTGCAGTTTGTGAATCACATTTCACCTATTCAAGGTGAGATTATGCAACCTTCATTATAGCACATATGTTCGCTTTTGTATAAAAGAGAAAGACAAGCATAATCTCCACGATCATATGGAGAATGCTTGTCTTTTTTACTAAGTATGAGCTATCGATAGTTATAAGATAAAACCTTCTTGATGGGATCTATCTGATTACATTTTTTCTAATGAAGTAGGTGTTGATTCTGCTTGTTGTAACTCTTGCAGACGTTCTTGAATACGACGTTTGCGGTACAACATTTTCCCTGCTTCTGCTACACTTTCAAGTGCAGTATGGTTGGTAAATGCACCAAAAGCAATCCCGGCAACAGGTATCAATTGAAATAGTTTTTTGATCCCAAAATTATCGCGATAGGTAGTAATTACTTCATGCCACCCTTTCATTTGGGAAAAGACTTCTTTGGACGTATCTGCATGATCAAAATCAGACAATTCTGTCAAAATTGATTTTTTGCCTACTACATCAGAAGAAGCGAATTGAAGACATTTCATAATAAACAAACGCTCTTTTGGATCTTTGGGATCATAACCGTAACAAATAGCAATTTCTTGCAATATTTTGAGTGACATTCCAATCATTGCTGGAATATCTGCTGAAATAGTAAAAATACCACCGATTCCTGTTGTTGCTCCTTGAAGCGCCGCCCAGTTAGAACGATTTTTGGATAAAGAGTCTGCTGTTTTGTTCATCACTTGAAGAGGTAACTGAGATGCTTGTGCTATCGTTAGCTCTTGATCAGCTTGACCTTGCTCTTTGGCTAGACGTTGCAATACTGCTTTGGATGAAATTAGATAGGTTCCTCCACTTTGAATAAAACGCCCTAATTCATTCAGTACTACGCCTAATTTGTTACGGATCATTTTCGGGGTCATTTTATCAAGAATCATAAACGGAATACGTCCTAATTTGTCCCAAAACATCAGACCACCTTGATTTTTCTCCCATTTTTTGATCTCTTGTAATGCTTGTTCAAGTTCAGTCTGGCTCTCCATAGTGTTCATCGTATTGGGCTCCTTCAATCCATAATCAATGCTTTATTTTATTTATTATAATAGATATTAAACAGTTACTACACCTATGTTAACGATTTATTTATCAAAAAAGCCCTATAACCATTTTCTCTATCTACAGAAAAAATAATTATACGGCTTATGGTCTTCGTATATACTCCGTAAAAATAATTTTAGATATAAAAAAAGCCGCGGGTCGTGGATCTCCGCGTCTATCGGTGATACTCGTTATATCCATGTATAATTAGATAGAAGATATTGCTTGATGTTGATTCGCTTTATCTGCTTGATTTTCTTCTTCACGTAAAGGTGCATAAGTGACACGATCTAATACCAAACCGTCGCCAACAGGCTCGCCATTTACTGTAATTTGAATCTTTCTGTAATTATGATCAAAGTTAGAATTGTACATTTGTATTTCACTCCTAGTATAGTTAATCTTCGTGTTGTATGTGGTGGAACCGTAAATTTTTCTTGGTCTGTCTTATTATTACCCGTATTGGGCTGAAGTTAAACATCTTTAAATATGTTTTTTCAGAATCTATAGTCGGTTCTTTAGATCAAAATGTATTTTTTTCTATAAACACTGTAATATTAGGGTATATCTATTATGAGATATCTTTGCACTAAATCTAATGAAATGAAAGGGGGATCACAATGCCAAAAAGGACTCAGCCGTTACGAATATTTTTGGTCGGATTTATCGTCTTATCCGGGCTACTCACAAGCCAGACGATGGCACATGCAGGTTGGTGGGAAGACTACAAAAATGGGATTGAGACTTTTACGAATTTGCCCCAGGAAGTGAATGAACTCAAAGAAGGGTATGATCAGGCATTAAATAAACTTGATCAAGCTCAATCGAATATAGAAGCTTACCGTACAGAAAATGCACGTCTGGCTGAACAAAATGCGTTGCTTGCGCAAACGGTAGAACAACTCAAACAGTCGGAAGCTAATCGTGCACAAAGCGCTCGCTTTTGGAAAGGATTAGTGTTTACCGCTATAGGAATAGTCGTCCTTTTCTTTGTATCTACCCGCCTGATCCGTTTTGGCTTACGTCGCCGCTAATGATACGATTGATAAAACAACCCATCATCTACTATTTTAATTACAAATTTCAGGAGGAACCCTTTTGCACTTGGAATGGCAACAATCTACCAAAATGCCTTCATCAGGACAAGCTGTAACAATTGTATTAGATGAAGCTGAAAAACTGCATATGCTTCATCCCGGGCAAGTGATTGCATATACCGGTCCTTCTGGAGGGCGTAGTGATCGCTTGATGGATGTCAAAGGAATGTACCGCAAACGGAATCTGATTCGAGCTGACTTTACAGGGTCATGCCGATTTATCGCTTCTCTTCCTCCCGGCTTTAATCTGATGTCTATTCCTATTCGTGGTGGCAGTGATCTGCTTTATGATTTCCGCCATCTTTTTTATTATACAGATGGTATCAAAATGCAGACCCGATTATTACAATTCAAGAATATGTTAATTACTCGTGATGCGATCAAAGTAAAATTTAGCGGTGAAGGCGAAATCGGTATTTTGACCAAAGGGGCTGTAGTTGAAATGAAGCTGCATCCTACCGAACCTTTATATGTAGATGCTCGTAGTCTACTTGCTTATCCAGAGAATGCTCAATTGAAGCTAAGTGTGTATGGCAATCACCTTGCTAGTCAGCATATGCATTATCAATGGCAAATGACCGGCAATGGATCAGTACTGATTCAAAGTGGACATGATAGCGGCGAATTAGAAAAACATTTGCAAGGCGATGGATTATTTAAACGTGTATTGCGTGAAGTGATTCCTTTTGGAGGCATATTTATCAAGTAATCATTTGAATTTAATCTATATTCAGTATAAAGGATGAGCAGAAGTTAACTCGAAAAAGTAGACTATTAGTATACAAAAATGGATCGATTAGCACACCTTGTCATATTAGGTAGCTATTCGATCCATTTTGCGATTAACGAGCTCCATTATTCCATAATTCAAACTCGGGTTTGATCCATTTGTTAAGCTGTTTGAACTGCTTCTGATCAATATACGCAATCAACAAATGATGATCTTGCGGGCTAGCAACAAATTGCCGTTCTGGATTACGTTTGCGATCTAGCGCAATCATATAATCAAAAAAGCTTTTATCGATCCATTCATTTTTATATTCTAAATTCCACTCGATCCGTTCTCCTTGATATATAAAAGAAAACAGTACATTGCGTTTCTCATGATCGACACAACTGCGAATATGTTTCATTTCAAGTGCGCCGTCGGTCATTTCTACCATACGTTCCGCCAGTTGAGTATAAATATCCGTATCTTCTACCGCTTTGAGATCCACATACCAGATATTACTTGTATGATTAACCCATTCTTCTTCAATCAATGTCTGACCACCCAATGCTATCAATAGATGAACATAAGGCTTCTCCTCGAACCAAGCTTTATCTTTACCGCTCATTAAGTGTTCAAGACTAATTCCTTCATTTACAGTAATACCTGCTTCTTTCAGACGTGTCCACTGATCAGCTAACGGAACCGTTTTGTTACGAAAAAAACCAATCATCATACATCTCCCTTCGATCTGTGATGTCTATACTAAGCTACGATGTGTACAATTATTGCTGCATCAAAATCATGCCGCCTGGAACTCCTACTTTCTCTTGTTAGATATATGAATATAGATAGCTCTTCTTTTGCATATTATCCTATAATAACCCTTTACGCCAAGTGTTCTAACTCAATTGTATGTAAAAATAACAAAAAATAGCTAATATCCTGTCTAATGATGACGGATATTAGCTATTTTTTAATACTCTTTATATCATTTACTCGGAAGCTGGCTGTTCTTCATTGGCTTCATAAAAATCCCAAACCGCATCAATAATACGATCAAACGTATCATCATCTTCACTAATCAGTGTTTCCAATGCAAGAATTTCTTCTTCTTTACCCGGCTCATTTAGAAAGTGCAAGCTATAATCCCACTCTTTGCCACGCTTGGTGAACAGCGTCACTTCATAAGGTTCAGCATGCCCTTCGACGACTAATTCTACTTTACCAATATACCCTTTATCCGGTTCAGGCACTTGCTCCAATTGAGCATTACGTATCGTGATATTCATTGTGTATTCTCCTTTATTGATGAAAATCAGTTGTTTGTTTTATTGTAACATGGTTTGATCAATATATTTAGACCAACCTATATCGAAAACTTCTTGCTTACTTGCTTCTGTAATGAATCCATATTTAAATCGAGTACCTTTTTGATTAGATATAAAATCTTCAGGATGATCCCATTCTATTTCACATTCATCACAGTATACAAAGTATTTTTGACTGGAGATTTCTTTAACAACGATAATCCAACCTTGTGAGCATACACAACACTTTCCAATAGGTTGTTCTTTGACAGAACTCATTTATAAACTCCTTACTGAATAACTATATTTTCTTTTAAATATTAAAAGCTTTCTATTTTAGAATATAAATTATTTCCGATAATAATCCAATCGTTGTTCTAACGTCCCAGTATGAAATTCTAATAAATGTCCATCAGGATCGCGGAAGTAGATAGATTGCCCTTCTCCTTCTGGATTGCGCTGACGACCTTCTTCTATTGTTGCACCTGCTCTTTGAAGCCTAGCTTGTAAAGTTTCTAAATCTTCCTCTTTTACCGAAAAAGCAATATGAGTATATGATTGATGAATCTCTTGTCTTGGTATATCTTCTTGTACATTCAATGCTAACCAAATACCAGCTATTTCAAAATAAACAGTCTTTGGTTTAACTAACACAGTCTGAACAGCAAATGCATTAATATAAAAAGTCATTGCATGCTCAATATCAGCTACAGAAAATGTAATATGTCCTATCCCATGAATAATAGGCTCTTCCTTTTTGTCTGGATCAACATTTATATTTTTTAATTGCATTCTTGCATCCCAATGCTCAGGCTGATTTTGATATGATCCTCTCCATGGGCTTCCATTCTCCAACCAACGTTTACGATATTCTTCAACACTAACAGGGTAACTCGCTCCATCGTTATCAAATCCTGACTGAAAAAAACAACAGTCGCATATTTGATAACTAGGGAACTTACCCTCCCATTGTGGTTCATCCAATTGATCATACCCACATACAGCACATATGTATTTTTCCATGTGTTTCTCCTTTAAAATCTTCATAAATTATTTAGTTCTAATCATGCATCATTGCCTGCAAATATGCTATACTAACAAAGCAGTTTTTTTAAGTTTTATCCTGAACAGAAGATAATCCGCAGTGTACTGAAAAGGACTACTTTCTACTTAATTATAGGTAGCAACGTAGTTCCGCACAGGGCAACGCGGGAGAGGTTCGCGAACTCCCTCTATAAAAAACTATCAATCCTGATTAATGCAGCTATTAAAAAAGATCATTTGTGTCTTTTTTAGCATTGATACTAGGTTTGTTTTTTGTTGGACAGGTTCATGGAACTCTCTTCTTCCCGAAGGACGACAAGATATAGTGTGTTGAACACTTTACCGATCAGAATATAGCAGATCTTTTCTTACTATAGATACATAGTGTATCGCTAGTAAAGGAATACATGCTTCTTCTTTTCTAACCAAGTGATCCTCATTCTAATGTCTTGATATCCCTTTAAGGAAATGGAGAGATTTTTTTATGCTTAAAAATGAAAAAGCGGTCGTTGTTTTCAGTGGTGGCCAAGATAGTACAACCTGTTTGTTCTGGGCAAAAGAACAATTTGCTGAAGTAGAAGTAGTGACTTTTAACTACGGTCAGCGTCATAGCGCAGAGATCGAAGTGGCTACTCAAATCGCCAAAGAACTGGGTGTTGAGCAAACGATTCTTGATATGAGTCTACTCAATCAACTGGCTCCTAATGCACTAACTCGTTCGGATATTGATATTACGCACGAAGAAGGCGAATTGCCAAGCACATTTGTGGATGGACGTAATTTGCTGTTCTTGAGCTTTGCTTCGATTATGGCTAAGCAAAAAGGCGCACGCCATATTATTACTGGCGTATGCGAAACGGATTTTAGTGGATATCCAGATTGTCGTGATATTTTTGTCAAATCGCTTAATGTAACATTGAATCTGTCCATGGATCACCAGTTTGTTATTCATACTCCTTTGATGTGGCTGGATAAAGCTCAGACATGGGAAATGGCAGATCAATTAGGTGCTTTTGATTATGTACGTGAAAAAACGTTAACTTGTTATAACGGTATTGTTGGCTCCGGTTGCGGAGAATGCCCTGCTTGTAAATTACGTCAAGCTGGACTGGATCGTTATCTTGCAGAACGCGAACAAAACAATGCTACTGAAGGTGCACGTCGATGAATCAACCTGGACCTTTCCGTATCGTCGAAAAGTTGCAACAGTATGGTACAGATATTCAACATGAACAGCTCCGCTACCATCGTAGACGGGTGCTTATCAATAAAGAATTTACTTTTGATGCGGCGCATCATTTACATGCGTATGAAGGTAAATGTATGAATCTACATGGTCATACGTATCGAGTAATTTTTGGTATTAGCGGTATCCCTAGTGATAACGGGATCGTTGTTGATTTTGGCGATATCAAAGACATCTGGAAAGCTCATATTGAACCTTTCCTCGATCACCGGTATCTCAATGAAACATTACCTCCAATGAATACAACGGCTGAAAATATGGTCGTGTGGTTATACGAGCAAATGGAATTAGCATTACAAAGTGAGCCTTATGCAGCACAAGTCGAAGGCGGACGTGTAGAATTTGTACAATTGTATGAGACACCAACCAGTTACGCAGAAGCAAGACGGGAGTGGATGCAAGCATGAGTACAACATTTAAAGTAAATGCGGAACAAATCGCCAAAGCCAATCAGTTAGCCAGTTCAGATACTGAAGATCACCATCATTCCGAACATCCACATACACCGAAAATTGCTCCGATTCCAGTTCTTGAGATTTTTGGACCTACTGTTCAAGGTGAAGGTATGGTCATTGGACAAAAAACGATGTTTGTACGCACAGCGGGTTGTGATTATCGTTGTAGCTGGTGCGATTCTGCTTTTACATGGGATGGTAGTGCCAAAGATCAGATTATGCGTCTAAGTGCTGAAGAAGTGTATGCTCAATTGTTCGACATTGGTGGGAATCGCTTTAACCATGTCACGATTTCAGGTGGTAATCCGGCATTACTTCCTCAACTGGGTGAACTGGTGAAATTGCTTGCTGAAAAAGGTATCCGTACCGCAGTGGAGACTCAAGGTTCCAAATGGCAAGATTGGTTGACCGATATTAATGAAGTTACGATTTCACCGAAGCCACCAAGTTCTGGAATGACAACTAATTTTGACATGTTAGATGATATCATTCGTCGTCTGGAGCACAATCAGATCAGTCGCTATACAGCTCAAGCACAAGAAGCACCTCTTGCTTATGCGGGAACATCGCAATTTGCTCATTCGTTTAGCCTTAAAGTTGTGATTTTCGATGAACATGATCTGGCTTACGCTGAGAAAGTACATGTACGTTATCCGAATGTACTGCTTTATTTACAGACAGGTAATCCTGATGTGACTAGTGCAGATGATCAGATCGCTGCTCCTTTATTGAAGCGTTATGAGTGGCTGATCGATCAAGCAATGGAGATGCCTGCTTTTAATGATGCTCGTATTTTACCGCAACTGCATACACTTGTATGGGGCAATAAGCGCGGCGTCTAATAGATGATGGTACACTACATTTTTTTATATAAAATACTAGAAGAAGTACGCTGAAAGTAACTATATATTTAGAGGAGATTTGTTCTTATGTCTGGAAGACAACCCGATGAAATGCAAGATTTAACATTGCTTGGCAATCAAGGTACCAAATACAATTTTGAATACGATCCAAGTATTCTTGAAAATTTTGATAATAAACATCCTTATCGTGATTATTTCGTCAAATTCAACTGCCCTGAATTTACAAGCCTGTGCCCGATTACAGGACAGCCCGACTTTGCCACAATCTATATCAGTTATATCCCTGATCAGAAAATGGTAGAAAGTAAATCACTCAAGCTCTATCTATTCAGTTTCCGTAATCATGGTGATTTCCATGAGGATTGTATGAATATTATTTTGAACGATCTTGTTAAATTAATGGACCCTCGTTATATCGAAGTCTGGGGTAAATTCACACCACGTGGTGGCATCTCGATCGATCCGTATACGAACTACGGTAAGCCAGGAACGAAATATGAACAAATGGCTGAACATCGTATGATGAATCATGATATGTATCCAGAAACGATTGATAATCGTTAAAACTTAAAAGTTATATTTAAGCTAATGCTAACCAGCATTAGCTTTTTTATAATTTGAATCAAATTTTACATTAAGCACAGCAACCGAAAAAATTACTCACTTCATTTTGGGGAATTTGTTATATTAAAGTAAATTATAATTACTAATAACTGTTTGAATTTGTATACTAGCTTCAATGATTTCAAAATGAAGGGTAGTGATCGAATTGAAAAGAAAGAGTGATCTTTTTTCGAGAGCTGTAAGTTCAACTCATTTTAGTTATGATGATACAAAGAAAACACCAATAACCTCTGCATCAATTTCCAAAACTTCATATTCTAAATCTAGTTCAAGTCCACATGTATCTATACTACAATTGCAAAAAATTTTAGGAAATCAGCATCTAAAAGAATTAACTTTAAAAAATCAATTATCTACTTCTAAAGAAACGATTCAGCGCATAATAGATACTAAGACAGGTGAAGAAGTTCCTGTCAATTGGGACAATATTACTGAAGAAGAATTTAATTTGATTAAACACAATATGAACGAAAATATCTGGAAACTAGACGACAATGACCTGAATCAGCTAAGGACAACTGTTAGCCGTTTAGAATATGAAAAAAATAAAAATAATCCTATTAATCCTGATACTTGGTTTAACCAGCTTCATGCTATTGAGCAAGAGTCAACAAAAATGAATATTGAAGAAGATCACACCAACACTGATGAAGATAATGAAGATTCAGACTTTGAAGCAGATGAATTTGATCCGAATCAACAAGAAATATACGATGATCTGTATACAAAGTATCAAGCAAAAGTTAAAGAAAAAAACAAAAAGTTACCTGGTCGTTCTGTTCAAGGTGATTTACTCGAAAAATTTAGTTCAATTTACTTTGAAGATATGGGGATAACCGAAATAAATGCTAACACTTATATGAAAAACATACCAGGTATTGACCATATAAGAGATGATGATCAATTTCCATTTACTCAAGATAAATTGCATATGGGAGATACAGGAAATATGGTACAAGTATATAGAGCACATTATGCAGATCGCAAAAATATGGCCACTAAATTTATAAAAGCATCTGTTGACAGAACTAAAAGTGGTACTCTTGCACAATCAGCCATAAAAATCGAAAATATGTTAAACGATATTTTAAAAAATAAAGATTGGCAAAATAAAAATGTATTTCAAAATATAAAAGATGAAATTACGCAATTCAATCAAGATTACGATGATGCTTTAGACTCTGAGTCTGATTTTCCAAGTATAGATAATTTAGAAGATATTATTGATATCATTGCAGACGGTATCGGATTTTCTGTACCAGCAGATGTATGGGAAGCGATATATCTTCTTAAAGAAGCATCTAATTTGTCTACGCATGAGCAAATAAGCAATGAAGAAATGAAAGCTTATATTCGCATAGATATGAGAATTGCAGATTTCCAAACTCTTTTTGATAATATGAGCGAAGTTGCTAATCCGTATCATTATCGCTCTACTGAAAAAGATGCAGATTATAACCCAGAATAATAACTATAGATTTGAAATAAAATATCTATCTTACTACTTAACTATTTCAAAATAATATTCAATATGTAGTACACCAAAAGCTTTATTTTATTTCACATCTTGGTGAATGAGATGAAGCTTTTTTGTATGTTCACAAAATATACTAAAAATATTTTCAATCCAAATTATTTTTAAATTCTACTCTTTTAATCCTCTGCCTTACTTCCATAATCATATAAAAGCCCATCTATCTAGTCGGAATACCTAGATGAACAATCTGGTTTTACACCTTTACCACTATCTCTTCATATACAAAAATTTTAATATAAAAATCATTCTTATAATTACAAATGAACCCCTATCCTTACAGTCATAGACCTACATATGATCTTCTTCGCATTTCTAATCTGGAAATTATTCACTTTTGATTCAATCATTAATTTCCATTTACTTTTATATCAACAATCTGGTATTTATACATTTTCATTATTTCAAAACATTGTTACGAAAGCGTTATTTTAAATTTCGTTATAATTATATTCTTTGATTTTTAAATACTTTTTATCCAATTTACTGGTATCGCTTCCATTAAATATTTAAAATTTTAACAGTTGATTTTACTTTATTTGGGAATAAAATAGGTTATGTACTCTTTTCCATACTTACAAGAAAGTACAGAAAAGAAAATGATTATTTTCATAAACAGAAAAAGGAGATGGACAGATTGAGTACAGAAACCAAAATAAAAACAACAAATCCAACCGATGTAGCGAAAACAAAGGTAACAACAGGGGCTGATGTTGTTGTTGATAGCCTGATTGCTCAAGGAGTTGAATATATCTTCGGTATCCCAGGAGCCAAAATTGATGCTGTATTTGATGTTTTGCAAGATCGAGGCCCTGAATTAATCGTATGTCGTCATGAACAAAATGCTGCTTTTATGGCAGCAGCAATCGGTCGTTTAACAGGGAAACCTGGCGTATGTCTGGTGACTTCAGGTCCAGGCGCATCTAATTTAGTCACAGGGCTTGCAACAGCTAATGCCGAAAGTGATCCAGTAGTTGCTCTTGCAGGTGCAGTCTCCAGAACAGATCGTCTCAAACGTACTCACCAATCGATGGACAATGCAGGATTGTTTGAACCGGTAACCAAATATAGCGTTGAAGTCGAACATCCTAACAATGTAGGCGAAGCTATTACCAATGCGTTTCGTGAAGCTTCTGCTTCTCAACCGGGGGCTGCTTTTGTTAGTCTGCCGATGGATGTACTGGTAAGTGAAGCTAAAAAATTCAATTTCCATACCATGCATAGACCACAGCTTGGCACAGCGCCTACTCATCTGATTGATGAAGTTGCTACAGCGATCCGCCAAGCCAAACTGCCTGTTATTTTGTTAGGTATGAAAGCAAGTAGCCCTGAAGTGACACAAGCCATTCGTGAATTGATTCGTGATACTGATATTCCGGTTGTTGAAACGTTCCAAGCGGCAGGTGCAATTTCTCGTGATCTGGAAAAACATTTTCTTGGTCGAGTCGGCTTGTTCTGTAACCAACCGGGTGATCTACTACTCAAACAATCTGATCTAGTGCTTACTGTAGGTTATGACCCGATTGAATATGATCCTCATTTATGGAATCAAGAAGGTCAACGATTGGTATTCCATTTGGATAATCGCAAAGCAGATATTGATCATTATTATCAACCACAAAGCGAATTAATCGGTAATATCGCGCTTAATATACAAGCTTTATCTACACAGTTAGAAGGATTACGCCTTTCTACACCGTCTCTTGATATACTTGCACGCTTACATCATAAATTAGAACAAGATGGTCAAGGATTCCATTCCTCTCACCCAGATCTTGTACATCCGATAGAATTTATGAAAACATTACGCGGTATGATCGGCGACGAAGTCACTGTCGCTTGCGACGTTGGCTCCCATTACATCTGGATGGCACGTTACTTCCGTTCTTATGAACCTCGTCGTCTGTTGTTTAGTAACGGTATGCAGACGTTAGGCGTGGCGATGCCGTGGGCAATCGGTGCTTCATTGGTACGTCCTAATGAGAAAGTAATTTCGATTTCTGGTGATGGTGGATTCTTATTTTCTTCGATGGAACTAGAAACGGCTGTCCGCTTAAATACACCACTGGTGCATATTGTATGGCGTGACGGTGCTTACGATATGGTTGCTTTCCAACAAGTGATGAAATATGGTCGTACTTCCGGTGTCGATTTCGGTAAAGTCGATATTGTGAAATATGCAGAAAGTTTTGGCGCATTGGGACTACGAGTAGATCGTCCTGAAGAGTTAGAAACTGTACTTCGTCAAGCAATGGCGCATCAAGGTCCTGTTGTGGTTGATGTACCTATCGATTATCAAGATAATATCAAACTCGGTGAAAAACTATTACCGGATGCTATCAACTAATATAGATTTATTCGTTTCACTTATCCGACTATAATTATTGATCGATACATTGGATTTTATTTGAAAAAGGAGTCAGACAGAAATGGGAAATCACGTAATATATCAAGCTTCAACAATGATCGCTTTACTCAGCGGTATGTACGATGGTTCAGTCACATTTGACGAACTCAAACAACATGGCGATTTCGGTATTGGTACCTTTCATCAATTGGATGGTGAAATGATCGCTTTTGATGGTAAATTTTATCACTTGTATCCAGATGGTAGTGCTCAACAAGTCGGTATGCAAGAAAGTACACCATTTTCTACAGTGACTTTTTTTGAAGAGGAAAAAACATTCCAGATCAATCGTACATTGACTCGTCAGCAATTGGAAAAAGTACTGGACGATCTACTGGATAGCCCTAATATTTTTCATGCGATCCGTATCGACGGTCAATTTCGTGAAGTGAATACACGTACAGTTCCTCATCAAGAAAAACCGTACAAACCATTTATCGAAGTGACCAAGTCACAGCCATCTTTCCATTTTCCTAATACAGGCGGAGTGATCGCTGGCTTCTGGACACCGGCATTTGCTCAAGGCATTGGTGTCGCAGGTTATCACTTACACTTTATTAATGATGAACGTAATGGTGGCGGTCATGTACTCGACTTTGTTGTCGATCACTGTACTATTTCGATATGCAGTAGTGAAGATTTCCAATTGGCTCTTCCACATGATCAGGAGTATTTACACGCGAATCTGGAAGCTCCTAATCTAGAGCGCGATATTATGACTGCTGAAGGTGCTTATTAAGTCAACACACTATTTAGTGTTTGATGAATATTTTTGAGGCAATGCCCTCCCTATACTTGACCTACCTTTCTTGTTTCTAAGAATAGGTAGGTTCTTTTTTTGTATTGTGTTTCGTCAATTTTTAACAATTTTTGTATATATAATCGCAAAAGAAATCCAATATCTAAGGCTATAGCAACTGTGTTGACCTCTTTATTATTGTTACACTGTATTTATATTCGCATATACACTTTTTGTCGATACTTCCATCCTACTTTATCGTTCGTTCATGTAAGCAAGCTGTGTTGTTGATTTGATCAGATATGATTTAAAGGAGGACAAAACATGGAACGTAAAATGCGTATTATTCCTTACGAAGTGATTGCTCATGCAGAACAAGTCACCGAAACACCAACAGGTGTAGAAATGATTCAAGCGCCACAGGTCTGGGACACCACTAAAGGTGCAGGCATCACTATAGCTATTCTTGATACCGGCTGTGATACCGATCACCCTGATCTGCAAGGTCGTATTAGCAGAGGACGTAACTTTACAGATGATGATCAAAGCAACCCTGAACGCTATGAAGATTATAATGGTCATGGTACTCATGTAGCAGGTACGATTGCAGCAATCCAAAACAATACAGGTGTAGTCGGCGTAGCTCCCGAAGTGAATTTGCTTATTGGTAAAGTTTTAAATAAAGATGGTTCCGGTCAAATTGACTGGATTATTAAAGGAATCGAGTATGCCATCGAGCAAAAAGTAGATATCATTTCGATGTCTCTTGGTGGGCCTGATGATGTCCCTGAATTGCATGAAGCGATTCAAAAAGCAGTGAATAATAATATTCTAGTCATCTGCGCCGCCGGCAATGAAGGCGATAATGATTCTAATACCGACGAATATGGATATCCTGGTTACTATAATGAAGTTATTAGTGTAGGTGCAATCAATCTCAATCGCCAATCTTCTGAATTTTCAAATTCTAACAATGAAGTTGATCTAGTAGCTCCTGGTGAAAGTATATTATCTACGTATTTGGATGGTAAATATGCAACACTTAGCGGAACATCGATGGCTACTCCTCATGTGTCTGGGGCAATGGCATTAATCAAAGTCATCGCGAATCAAAGCTTTGAACGAGAATTAACAGAGCCTGAACTGTATGCTCAATTGATCAAACGTACGATTCCTCTCGGTGATTCTCCTCGCTTAGAAGGAAATGGAATGGTCTATCTAACAGCTCAAGAAGAGCTTGCCAAATTATTCAAACCACAGACTATTGCTAGACTGTTAAATATTTAAATGCATCAGATTCATATTCTGCGTATTTATGTCTACTTTAGTGTAGATGTAGATACGTTTTATTTTTTTCTAGAATGAACCTGTATGTCATTTCTGATATACTGATAAAAAGACAATATTGGTAGATCCGAATTGTACTTTTAGCTTTACAAATAGCTATACAATACATATGTATGTTGGAGGTGTTAGGACTAAGCCAGTAAATGGGTGAATATCCATTTAAGCTGACTTTACATTGTTTTCTGCTCTGATCCTGCTTGGGACCGAGACGGAAAAGATGATCGCCATGTGATTCTTTTTTGGACTCAGTGCCTTTTTAGTGATGAACTAAAAGGTTTTTTTGTGTTACAGCGTGTATATCATACTGAAAAAAGGAGTATTATGAACATGTCTTTACCATCACTCACCAAAAAGATAAACAATGCTTCTCCCGGTTCTACAGCGAATCAGACAATATTCGGAGTTTTACTTGCAATCTCCCTTGTTCATTTGTTTAACGATTCGATGCAATCGGTCATTCCAGCGATTTTCCCTATTTTGAAAGAAACGATGAATCTTAGTTATACACAAATCGGTTGGATTGCGTTTGCGATTAACTTTACGGCTTCTATTATGCAACCTGTTGTCGGGCTTTTTTCAGATAAACGGCCTACCCCTTCTCTTCTTCCTATCGGAATGGGATTTACATTTACAGGCATGTTATTACTTGCTTATGCAAGTTCTTATTCAGCGGTATTATTAGCAGTTGTATTTGTTGGATTGGGTTCAGCTACTTTTCACCCTGAAGGTTCTAAAGTGTCTCATATGGCAGCAGGAAATCGCAGAGGATTGGCTCAGTCAATCTTCCAAGTCGGCGGTAATGCAGGGCAATCACTGGCACCTCTACTCACTTCACTGATTTTTGTACCGTATGGTCAATTCGGTGCAATTGGATTCACCGGAGTTGCGGCTGCTGGTATTATTGTTCAAATCTTTATCGCACGCTGGTATGGACGAACGATTCGTAGTGAAAGTTTTGCTAAAAAGCATCGCAATGCTGGAAAAATTCGTCCTGAACTGAAAAACCGAATTGCTTTTGCGATGATTATTCTGATTTCACTTGTTTTTGTGCGCTCCTGGTATTCCTCTTCGATTGCAAGTTATTATAGTTTTAATATGATCGAAGGTTTTGGACTTAGTGTAGGCGATGCACAGATTTATATTTTTCTATTTTTAGCTGCTGGCGCTTTAGGTACTTTTTTCGGTGGTACATTAGCAGATCGCTTTGGTAAACGAAATCTTATTTTTGCATCTATGGCAGGTTCGGCGCCACTAGCTTTGATTTTGCCGTATGCTAATTTATTTTGGAGCGGCGTATTATTAACGATTATCGGATTTGTACTTATTTCTAGCTTTTCGGTTACAGTCGTATATGCTCAAATGTTGATCCCCGGCAAAATCGGAACTGTATCTGGATTGATCACAGGTTTGGCTTTTGGATTAGGAGGACTTGGAGCATTAGTAGTAGGCAACTGGATTGATAAAATAGGTATCTCTCCTGTAATGCAGTTGTGTAGCTTTTTACCTTTACTTGGAGTGATTACGTTTTTACTTCCTTCTGATCGTAAGTTAAACGAATGGACAGAAGGCGCTTCTGAAGCATAATATTGTATTCTATGTATTGAACTTATTATCATCTGATCCGTAAATAAAGAAAAAAGCCTATCCTTTGCTATAAAGGATAGGCTTTTTGTGTTGAATAGGTAATGCTTAACCTGCACTAGAAGCAGATGAAGCACCAGAAGCAGCAGCACTAGAAGAAGCTGCAATATATCCGTTTTCCATCGCTTGTACTTTAGCTTGTTGTACATAAAATTGTAGTTTAGCCAAGTCTTGTTTCACTTGATCTACATGTACTTGATATTGGAATTTATCAAAATCGTATTTTGTTACTACGCCAGCGTTGTAACGAATCTGCATATTGGTATTATCCAGAGTCACATCACTTACGGTACGTTGCGCTGTTACAACACTTTTATATGCTGTATCTGCATCAGTGTAACTTGATTCGATCGATTTAGCCAAATCAATTTTACCTTGAGTCAATTGTTGTCTAGCAATTTCAGTATTTGCTTTGGTTGCTTGCTCATCAAAGCTGTTGGCTGCATTTTTATCTTGGTTATCTTCTTCCCATTGAGCTTGAACAATGCCATTAGCAAGTGTTTTTACTTGGTATGAAGAAGAAAGAATCGTATCTACATTTTTCTTAGCAACAGGTTCTACAGTTACATCAACATCTGTTAATTGAATATTTGGATTGTATTCAATACCTAGATCAAATGAAATAGTAATCAATGCTTTTTGGTAAGCATCTTCAAGATTCGTCAAGTTATCTTTTTCTGCCAACAAAGCACGATTTGCTTTATCGATATCTTCTTGTGTACCCGATCCTAGAGATTGCAATGTTTGAGCACGTTGTACATCACGAGTCAATACATCGATATAGTCTTTAGACAATTGAACTTGTTTTTGACTTGCCAATAGTTGTACATATTGACCTGTCATACCAAGTTTGATACCTTCTTTAGCTTCATTAATTTGAAGTTCTGTATTTTCTTTTTGTGTATCCAAGCTATTGATATTTTTTTCTAACGTTTTACGAGACGTTTCAAGTTGTGTGTTTTGAGCGGCTGCACTTTTATTGAGTCCATCCGAAATTTTACCGACAGCATCTTGAAGTTCTTTTAGTTGTTGCTCGTAAGCATCACTTGGATCTGGCTCTGATGGTTCAGGCGTAGGAGTAGGTGTAGGATCAGCAGCGTCAGTTGCACTAGCAGATCCAGAACCACTATTGTCTGTTGTTGCAGCCGGCGTAGCATCTTCTGCTTGAGCGCTCACTGTATTCGCAGCTTTTAGTGAAGGACTAACTGTAGTTACAGAACCACTTTGTGCATCATCGCCGTTTACACCTGAATCTGTACCACTACCGTTATCAGATGGAACATGCAATACAGGAGAACCATTCCCTGCTTGAATATTAAAGCTATTGTTCAAGTCAACTAGATTTACACCTAGACTGGCATTTTGTTGATCCAATACTTTGTATTTCAATTGAAGAAGTGCAAGGTTATAAGAATCATTTAGTGCAAGATTAATAACTGTATTTAGATCCAAAGTATCAAGCTTTTTCAATTCGCCTGCTCCAGAGATCGTTAATTGTGATGCGGGTGTAGCTGTTGTGTCTGTCACTACTGGCGTTGGTATTGCATCTGCAGCATGAGCCATTGTTAAAGGTTGCGATGCTACAAGTACCATAGCCAGAAGAGAAGCGCCGACCATTCCTTTTTTCATATCCATATTACCTCTTTTCATATATTCAAAAAAATAATTCTACTCACAAATGAATGTTTCTGCCAAAAACATTTAGTATAGCTAATAAAATTAATTTAGCATTACTAACAAAATAAATCAACTACAATTCAATAAATCATTTATAATTAAAAATAAGTTTGATTTAAAAAATCATTTCTCTACTTATTAGTATGTTGGAATACTCCTACCTTTATATTATATACCTTAAATGACATATACGTAATCCTTGTTTGAACATTATTTTAAAATAAAATAATAAGATGCGTCATCCTTTTGATTAAGACCACTCTAATAAAATAACGACCAATGCAACTAAAATAGACGCAGCAAGTAAAAGATGTATTTTTTCGCGCATCATAGCAGGCTTTGTATTTATATAATGAAGTTTGTGATTTGGCGTATTATTGTTCCTCTGATCTGGATCATAATGATCTGTCGGTCTCACAATCAATCACCTTCTCTTCCATATATTGTATATCTTGCGATACTACAATCTTACCATTTGTCACACAATATTCACAATCTTATTCTGCATAAATGAAGCATCCACTTTTAGATTTAATTTATCTCATTCAAATCTACATCCAGAGGTTGAGGTCTCTTCAAATTTAGTTTGATACAATTGACAAGCACCGTAAAAACAATCTATAATTCAGCCATGAACTATAGAGTATAAATTAAACTGGTGAGTTCAGAGGAGGATACTGTAACTATGAAAAAAAGCTGGCCAACGGCCTTTACAGCGATTCTGTTAGCTGTTAGTTTGACAGCATGTTCGACAGAGAAAGCTGCAGTGGAGCCGGCAAGTAGTAGTGTCGAAGTCACAGCCGTCAAAGAAGTAACATTAGATGCGGTCTATGACTTATCCGGCACCCTACAAGCATATGATGAAACTCCTGTTTCTTTTAAAATCGGTGGAACCGTCACTTCAGTGAATGCCGATATTGGAGATCAGGTTACAAAAGGGAAAAGTTTAGCCCAACTAGATAGCGCAGATTTACAACTTGATCTCGACAATGCCAACCAAAGTGTTGCCGCTGCTCAAGCATCCCTCAGCAACGCCCAAGCTTCTCTTACCAGCGCCCAAGCTTCTCTTAGCAATGCGCAAGCCGCCAAACAAGCAGCTCAAGCAGGTATTGCATCCGCGGATGCACAGATTCAAAGTGCCAAAGTTCGTGAGCAAGGCGTAGCTGCTGGAGCTCGTACACAAGAAAAAGCACAATCACAAAATGCAGTCAACAAAGCACAAACAGCTTATAATCAAGCCAAAACAGCAGCAGATCGTGCCAAAACACTATTTCAAAACGGTCTGTTGACTCAACAAGAAAATGAACAAGCGCAAACGACTCTTGCTACAGCGCAAGATAGTCTGAATGATGCGAAAGAACAACTTTCTCTTCTATTAGAAGGAGCAAGTGCATCCGATCGGGCAGCAGCAGCTTCTACTGTTAAAGAAGCCGAAGTCGGTCGTCAAAGTGCTGTTGCTAGTGTAGAACAAGCCAATTCTGGAATTGAGCAAGCCAATGCAGGGATCGAACAAGCGAATGCGGGTATTAGCCAGGCACAAGCAAGTTACGAGCAAGCTGTCATTGCAAAAGAAACGGCTCAATTGAATTTATCTAGAGTAGGACTTGCTGCTCCTGTATCTGGTGTCGTGTTAGAAAAAACGATTTCTAATGGACAAACAGTTAGTGCAGGTACAGCGATGTTTACACTGGGTGAAATTAACAAACTTAAAGTGTTGCTTCCTATCGCGGATAGTGAAATCAGTAAGTGGAAAGTTGGACAACAAGTTAGCTTGAACCTTTATGATGAAACACGTACAGGCAGAGTAACCAAGCTTTACCCTGCGACCAATGAAAATACAGGTTCTATTAATGCAGAAGTAACGATTGATAACCCTAAATTAGATTGGAAACCAGGTCAGGTTGTCAAAGCTTCTCGTCAAGCTGCTTCATTAAAAGGAATCGCTATTCCTGTAGAAGCGGTTGTAAGTACAGGCTCTGAACCGTATGTATTCAAAAATGTAAATGGTAAAGCTGTCCAAACCCCTGTTGAAATCGGTAATCTATACGACAATCGTTATCAGATTACTAAAGGCTTAAAAGTAGGCGATCAGGTGGTGACTCAAGGAGCTGACCGTTTATTTAATGGAGATGCCCTTACAGTAAGTGAGGCGACCACTAAATGATCAAATATATCGTCAAAAAGCGTAAAATTACGCTTGTCTTCTTTATCATGCTTATCCTTTTCGGTATCGTAAGTGCATTGCAGTTGCCTAAACAATTAATGCCAGATATCGTTGTAAAAACAGCAACAGTCACAACTACTTATCCTGGTGCAACTCCAGAATTAATGGAACAAACGGTCACCAAAGTGTTAGAGCAGAAGATCAAAGAAGTTACCAATCTGGATACGATCTCTTCTACTTCCAGTAATGGTGTATCCAGTATCGTAATTCAAGCTCTTCCTTCAGCAAATGCTAAAGACACATGGAGTGAGTTACGCCGTAAAGTGCAAGATGCTGAAGGCGAACTTCCTTCTGATGCTAACACTCCTGTCGTTAATGACAATTTAACACAGACATTTGTTCAATCATTTGCTGTATATGGCAAAACCAAAGAAGATATTTATGCTTTAAGTGATTTGATGAATACATGGCGTGACCAACTTCGCTCTGTACCGGGTATTACCGATGTAGCGATTAAAGGTATACCGGATCAGCAAGTACGAGTAGACGCTGATATGGCGAAGTTAAAACAGTACAATATTTCGTGGGAATCGGTTATGCAAGCGATCCAGTCTGAAAATAACCGCGTACCTACAGGTGATATTGCATACCAATCACGTACTTATCAATTAACTGTCGATGAATCTCATGATGTAGATTCCCTCAAAAATATTGTTGTGTTTCAAACAGAAGCCGGTATTCCAGTCTATGTTAAAGACATTGCTAATGTGCAATTAGTAACGGATAAAGAAACGTACTTAGGATATTACAACGGTGTCCCTGCAATTTCACTCGATATTAGTAGTGAAACAGGTTCTGATGTCCCTACAATGCATGAGCGTGTAGCAGAAAAAATGTCTTCACTTGAAAAAACATTGCCTGCTAACATCAAGATTACTTCCCTATTTGCTCAAAAAAATGAAGTAGACCGTATTTTTAATGATTTGATTCGTGAAATGTTAATTGCGATTTTGGCGGTTATTATTATCTGTATGTTGGGATTGAACTGGTTAACAGCTTCTTTTGTAGCTTTGGCTATTCCAGTCTCAATCGCACTCGGTCTGATTCTTTTGCCTACTCTGGGAATATCGCTGAATCAGATTACGATTGTAGGATTAATTATCGTACTCGGGATACTGGTCGATGATGCGGTTGTTGTAAATGATAACATTGAACGACGATTAACCGTACTCAAAGAAAGCCCAACCGATGCAGCTATAAACGGTACCAAAGAAGTATCGATCTCTATTATTACTGCTACATTAGCAACAATCGCAGCTTTTGCTCCATTAATGTTGCTTGAAGGCGATATGGGATCATTTATTCGTCCGATTCCAACCATTATCTCGTTATGTATGTTAGCTTCGATGATTATGGCATTAACGATCATTCCTATTTTCCGTGAATGGTATGAAGAGCGTCGTAATGAACAAGGTAAAACACATGGCACAGAAAAACCTGCTGGACTATTAGGTAAACAAATTCAGTCGTTAACCAATGGCTATGCTAAAAAATTAATGCCTAAAGTATTAAAACGTCCATTGATTGTTGCTTTAACAGGACTTATTGTGAGTACACTTGCTTACGGTTTAGCTGCTTTTACACCAATCGAGCTATTCCCAAGTTCATCTGATCCTCAGTTAACGATCAATGTATCGTTGCCTACAGGTACTTCTTTACAGAAAACAGATGAAGTCGTACAAGGTGTTGCTAAATGGGTCAAAAAACAGCCAGGCGTTGAAAATATAGCTTATGCTTCTGGTGGCGGTGCACCTCAGTTGTTTACCAACCTTAGTCTAGGTGGCGGTGGTGTCACAACCGGACAGATTCTAGTCACCGGTGAAGAACATAAGCTCGATGTAGCTACAGCGTCAGAACAGTGGTCTGATCAACTGAAAAAAGATTATCCAGGTATCAGTATCTCTGTAAAAGCTACAGATTTGGGTGTCTCTGTAGGTAAAGCAGTATCGATCCGTATTCTAGGTGATGATCTAGAAGAAATTCGTAGCCTAACAGATAAAGTGAAACTTGCGATTGCTGATACACCAGGAACATACGGTATCACTGATAGTATTGGTGTAGAAAACTATGCTTTGAACTTTGTCGTTAACAAACAAGCGATGGATCAATACAAAGTAAGTTATGAAAACTTAACACGTACCCTATTGATGATGGGTAGCGGTATTAGTGTAGGTGACTTTGATAACGGTGAAGATTTGATCGATATCAAGCTTTATATGAAAGATTCTACAAACGCTAGTCCAACAGCACTATTCCAACAAGTCAGTATTACTAACTCTGCTGGAACTCAGATTCCATTATCACAAGTAGTTGAAATGAAACCATCATTTGCGATTCAACAAATCGATCGTTACAACTTAACACGAGTGAATACGATTGAGGCAGATGCAAATGGACGTACAGCTACAGAAGTTATGCAGGAATTAGAACCTAAAATCAAACAAATTAATTTCCCTGAAGGATACACATGGGATGTCGGTGGAGCAACGTCCAGTCAAACAGATACCTTTACTGATCTGGGGCAACTGTTTGTAGTCGTTATCTTCCTGATTATTATTTTAATTATGATTCAGTTCTACTCGCTTTCGATTCCGATGATTATTATGACTACAGTCTATCTAGCGGCTGCGGGCGGTATATTAGGATTATTTATCACTCGTACACCGATCGGATTTATGTCAGTCATGGGGATTATAGCACTCGCCGGAATTGTTGTAAGGAACGGTATCGTATTGATCGAATTTATAGAAGATGCAAGGCATGAAGGTATGGAATTAACCGATGCTATTATATCCGCGGCATCTGCTCGTTTCCGCCCTATTCTTCTTACTTCGTTGACAGCGATTGTTGGTATGATTCCGATCGCTACTGTCGGTGAACTATTGTTCCGACCACTTGGAGTTACGATTATTTTCGGTCTTGTATTCTCGACGATTTTGACATTGTTTGTAGTACCTTCCTTATACATGGTTGTTGCTAGAAGAAAAGATAAAAAAGCAGCCCGTAAATTAGAACGTAAACAACAACGTCGTGAAAAGTTGAATTTAAGTAAAAAAGTGTAATTGAATTATTCTGTAGATATGGATTTGTACTGAATAAGAACAGGCTTCTTTTCAAAGAGCCTGTTCTTATTTTATAATGACGTGATGACGTAGCGGTAAAGGAGACGTGCACTTGAAAAACAAAGAAGATGAAATTATTGAAGTAGCACTTCAACTTTTTTCCGAAAAAGGGTATACAGCTACTTCGGTAGATGAGATCGCGAAGGAAAGCGGAATAGCCAAAGCTTCTTTTTATAAATTTTTTCAAAGTAAAGAAGATGTTCTGGTAGCTACAGTAATGATGCATGGACGCAAAATCGATCATGCGCTTTGTATGATGTATTCGGATACTCAGTTAGCTTCCGAGCAAAAAATTGCTGAATTTGTCCGTATTTACTTACAAAATTCGTTAGATACCAAATTCCATACGATGATGATGTCGATGCATGATAAAAGCTTGTTTCATAGCGAAAAATTAATTGAAGCTTTTTTGATTGTAGAATTTAAATTAAGCAAATGGACTACCGATTGTCTGGTAGATATATATGGTGAACAGGTTGAACCTTTTGCTTATGATGTTATTTTTATGATTCGTGGCATGATGATGCAGTATTTGATTTTGCCGATGATGGGACTCAAACCGAATACGACAGATGAAGAATTTGCTGCCCTCCTCGGGAATACTATCGATGTATGGATTAAAGGGATGATGAAATACGATTATGTACCGATCTGGGATTGGAAACAGCTCAAAGTAGACCCTGAACATATTAAAGATAGCCCTGTTTTTAAAGGGATTATCATTCATGATGCTTTGCTCGACCTCAAAAGATTACTTCATCATCTACAAGTTTCGGATGAACAGAAAGAAGATTATCGTCAAGTTCTGCATGAGCTTGAACAGGAGATTTTGAGTGATCACCGACGAAAAGGAATGCTTAAAGCGATGTTTTCATTTCTTTCGCAAGAACCTTCGCTGGTGGAAAAATGTACGCTTTTACAATCTGTACTTGATATCTAATATCATCTCTATGAAAAGAAGAAAAGCTGTTTCCTGTGATGATCACAGAAAGCAGCTTTTTTTATATTTATTATTTTATTGCTGTATGATATGAATCCAATATGCTATACCGATAGAATTAGATCATTTTTTTGTTATCGCTATCACGTAAGCGTACTTTAAGCTGATCTATCGTTCTCTCCAGTGTTCCGATAGCATCGGTTACAATACTGCGATCTACTGAATCTTCGACTTCTTTCATACGCGCAGAAGCTCGTTCGCTTTCGTACGTCTGGCGGCGTTGCAGTTCATTATATTTATCAAGCAAGTCTGTAATGACTTTGTAAAAACGCTCATAATCCAAAATAACATCATCGAGAAAAAAGTCGACTTCTTCTTGAGAATAGCCACGCATTTTGGTCGCAAAATCTTTTTCATGAATTGTAAGTGCATCGAACTTAATCCCCAACTGTTTAAATAAACGCTTTTGATCTTCTAACTTACGCTGATAATTCTCATCTACAGCCATGATGATGATCCCCCTATTCCCGTAAGAACTTATACTCACATACAGTTCTTTTTTATAAATGTACCACAAACATAGCATAGGGGAAAACAATCTGCTTAAAGATATTTCGACAGACGATACAGATCATGTGGAACTTGTCAGAAGATACTATATAAGTTTAGGGCATAGATGACGTAGAAGATTGTGCTGCTCTCCACAAATCCAGTTGTTTTTGCTCTTCTGCAATTAATCGTTCAACACCTGCTGATTGTAATTTTTGCAGAAACATCGGCAATACTTTTTGCGGATTAACCGTTCCATTGATAAGCGGACGATAATACTCTGCTAATACATTATTGATCGCTGCCACTTCTGTAGATACCGGCGCAATATTCATATTAAATCCAAGTGCAGGGGCTGGAATATTGCCACTATTAAATGCTTCATATTGCTCATACGTATCTTGTGGGTACGATTTATCAAAATAAGAAATAAAGATATTCCCCCACATCCAGCCGTATCCATAATCATACTTCGGATTAAGATGATCTATTCCAGGCGCAGGCTCGATATGCTTATCATCAACTTTGATATAATGAACCCCTTCTATACCATGCTTGAGTAGATTGGCAAGATAAGGATCAGTGTATAACAATTCCAAAAACATCATAGCACGTTCAGGCTGCTGAGAAGATCGAGGAATCGCAAAAGCACCACTTTGTACATCACTTGTCTCAATTACACCTTGTCCGAGATTGACATAATCCAGATCATAACCTAATTGATTACTTCGCTCATATACATAATTAGGTGCATACGATAGTGCTCCTGCGAAGATTTTACCTGTTTTCCAATCATTTTCTGCATCATACATCGGATCTTTGGGCAAATAGCCTGCTTGATTCCACCGATACATCGTTTCTACAAAATGCTTAAATTCAGGTGTCGCATATTGATTAAATACTTGATGATCATCACGCTTAAAAGCAGGTGATTCTCCAATATTAATAGCACCCGGCAAATACCAATCGCCTGCAATATGATTCATTGGAATCGAACGATATAACATTTCCGGTGTATCCAGTGGTCGTAATTGAGGTTCATGTTGATGCACAATCTGTAAAAGGGGCTCTAAATCTTCCCATGTACGAATATGATTAATTTTTAAATGGTATTGATCTACAATATCTTTGCGCATCAGTATACCGTATTGATGTCCAATTTCTTTGTTAAGAGGTACAGCATACGTCTGATTATCAACCAGCATCCCTTTCCACAAAATAGACGGAATCGATTTTTGCATACCTACGCCATATTGCTTCAACAAATGATCAAGCGGCAAAAAAGCTCCTCTGGACACATTTGCTAAATAATTGTTTGTCCATGAGCTAGTGAACACAAGATCGGCAGGTTGACCGGAAGCTAGAATAGCCGGTATTTTGGCTTCGAAGTCTGTTGGATTTAGTGTAATAATCCGAATCGTTGCATTGATTTTGCGTTTTAGGTATTTATTCACTTCGTCCATCACTTTGGCTTGATCTGGCATTGGATTCGCATAATTGTAAAATACCAGTTCCGCAGGTGGAAGATCGCTTTGTGTAATCTCTTGCCCTGTCTGTACTGATTGTGAAGTTGCTGAATATAAAGTGACCTCTTGCTTACTACGCTGCTGACAACCTGCTCCAATAAACAACAATACAGATACCACCAGAATCAAAACCATTCGGTGGTACCTGTATCTGGAATCATTCATAACGTCCTCCTTACCTTGTGTTAGCCTTTGATACCACCGATCGTTAATCCTTTAACAAAGTACTTCTGGAAAAATGGGTATGCACAAAGAATCGGTGTTAACACAATAACAAGAATAGCCATTCGTGCGCCTTCTGCTGGAATCTGTGCTATCAGCATATTGTTGGTAGCTGACGTCGCATTGCTGGTCACAAAATCTATATTAGACTGCAATTTCATTAACATATATTGTAGACTGACTAATTTGGGATTCGTGATATACAGTTGTCCAAGGAACCAATCGTTCCAATACGTTACGAGTGTAAATAAGCCAACTGTAGCCAGTCCCGGCTTGGACAATGGAAGTACGATACGGGCAAAAATATACCACTCTCCTGCTCCATCTATTCGTGCCGCTTCTAGAATAGCTGTTTCGATAGACTGCTGCATAAACGTTCTCAAAATAATAACATTAAACGCACTCAGTGAATACGGTAAAATCAAAATCCAGAACGTATCTGCCAGATGCAGTACATTTGTATTTACAATATACGATGGTACTAATCCACCGTTAAATAACATCGTGAAAAATAAGAAAAATGCCATCACATTACGATAACGAAAATCACGTCGCGACAATACATACGAGAACAATGCAGTCACCAGTAGACTGAATAACGTTCCTATCGCTGTGACTCCGATCGTAACATACGCCGATTGTAGAATCTGATCGCCATTGCGGAACACATAACGATACGCATCCAAGCTCCATTCTGACGGCAAAAACTGATAACCTTTAGCAGACAAACTCGCTTCACTCGTAAATGAAATCGCATAAACTAAAATAATCGGAATAATACAGACCACACACAGTACAATCAAAATCAGGTTAAATACAAGATTCCAACTTTTTGGAAGCTGATTGAATTTACTAGATGTTTGTTCCATCGAAATGCCCCCTTTTCTAGAACAGCGCGCTGTCTTTGTCCATTTTTTTGACGATCCAGTTGGTGATGATAACAAGCACGAATCCGACAAACGATTGATATAAGCCTGCTGCTGCGGTCATACCGTAGTTCCCCATCGAAGTTAGGCCATTGTAGACATACGTATCAATAACCTGTGTAACAGGGTACAGAGCGCCCGAGTTATACGTTACTTGATAGAATAATCCAAAGTCGGCATAGAAAATTTTGCCGATACTTAGAATTGTCATAATAATAATGATAGGCTTGAGACAAGGAATCGTGATAAAGCGAATTTGTTGCCATTTGCTAGCGCCATCGATTGTAGCGGCTTCATAGTACTCTGGTGAAATACCTGTGATTGAAGCGAGGTAGATAATACTGCTGTACCCTACACTTTTCCAGAAAAAGACGAAGATTAGAATGTACGGCCAATAGGTCGTTTCAGAATAGAAATTAATCGGGTGCATTCCCATATAGGTGAGTGCTTGATTGATAATCCCTTTATCTGCACTCAGAAAAGCGTAAAAAATTAAAGCAACAATCGTCCATGATAAAAAGTAAGGCATAATGAGAATCGTCTGATAGGTTTTGGAAAGAAATCGGTTACGAATCTCATCAAGTACAATTGCAAGTGCCACTGCGAGAATCAGTCCGAAAATAATAAACACGAAGTTGTATAATAATGTGTTACGAGTAATTAGCCAGGCATCGCCTTTGAACAGATATTCAAAGTTTTTGAATCCGATCCAGGGACTACCTAGAATACCATCGTAGAAATTATAATTTTTGAAAGCAAGGATGACTCCGAACATCGGCAAGTAGTTGAACAAAACCAGCAAGATTAATGCAGGCAATGCCATCAAAAAAAGAACTTTATTTTTACGCAATTCATACAAAAAGGTCATGATTGAAGTCCCCTTTCTCTCCGGTATCTCTCTTGTGTGCTTATACTTTAATTATGGACAAGAGAAGGAAAGGAAACTACGCTAAGTTCTTTAGGTTATGTGTACTTTTTTTAGGTAAGCGTTATCAAAAAGGAATTTGTGGGAGTGAAGGCGACTTGTTATGTTAGTTTGAATTACATATTTGTTGGGGAGGAAATGTGAGGTGGTTTGAGGCACCGCTTCGATCAAGGATTACCCTGTCGATCGCTGGTAAGACTTGGATATCTTGATTTGACCGCCTAGCGGTCGATATCCAAGTCTTAAAGGCGAACGCTTCGCTTCTATCGGGTAATTCCTTGATCTACGCTCTATGCTGGGAGTATATTTGAAGGATACGTTAACAGTTTGAAGTAAGTAAAAAGGATACTATTCGTAGTGAACAGCATCCTTTTGTTTATTCTTTATTTAATTCTGACCAGAGTAGATAACCTATACCTATAATCAAAAAAATGATAGGAATAACTAGATTGTATGGTGTAGGCGTCCAAGTTAACATCTCTTGTATAGCAGTATTAGACATACCGCTAATATGAAAAGTCATTGCTGATGCAACCAAAAAACGTAAACTCTGTTGTCCGATTATTAGTAATAATCCTAATGATAAAAAAATAGTTCCTGTTGCTCTTTTATTCAAAATTATTCATCCTTTCTATTAATAAGTTGGAGCAGAAGTACTTTCTTTAAGAGAATATACACCGTCTGGTAGTGGAGAAGAAGCAGATTTTATAGCACTATAAATATTAACATTTTGACTAGATGAACTCACTAATGAAGTTGCTCCTGTATCTGTAACACTATAAACATCAGTTTTGAATGTTCCATAAGAATAATTCATATAAGGATAATAATCCATCCAAGCATATTTACCAGCTGGAATTGTTTGAGTAATAGTTTCGTTACCTGCATATGATCCTTCCCATGATTTTCCACCAGTTATTCCTGCACTAACAGCATTTTTTTGCGCTCCAGCTGTGAAAGATATACTAGAAGTATACGTCTGAGTTGAAGAATAGCTTATAGATCTTGTTGCTGATACTGTACCTTCATTTCTAATAGCAACTGATATTCTTCTATTTAAATCGCTTCTTGCTACTTTAGATTTATAACTAAGTTGGTTGTATTTATAAGAAGTACTCAAACTAACAATACTTGGATACACAGGTATATCATCAGAATTACCTTTTGTGAGCATATTGGCTGTAGCAGTTTCAATAATGGATTGAGCAGTAATTCTGTTATATTCTTCTGTAGATATATAATTAATTTCTCCGTTTGATACAGTAAATGCTTTAACTGTGTCTGCTACATTGCTCTGATTTTGAGATACTTCACCGTTGTTAACTCCTGTTGCACCTACAAAGCTTGGAAAAACCATTACTGCACCTAAAATAAAAGTTGCTAAAGATAATCTTTTCATTATTACCCCTCCATTTATTATGTATTATTATACATATATAAAATACCATATAATTATTGTTTTTGCTAATTATAAGCATTTTTATTATATATAGTATAAAAATAAAGAATATTTTCTAAACAGATAGATAATAAAATCAAAAAAAGTCGAACGCTACACCTTTGTGTATATCGTTCGACTTTTTCAATTATTTTGTGCTATCAATAAATTTTTTCAAATCATCCGCGATAGCTTTGGATTGAGTGTAATGCAGATAATGAGTACCGTCTAATAGAACGACTTTACCATTTACTGAATTTTTGATCTGTTCTTCGTGTTGAGTTGTCCAGTTTTTAATATCAGGATCATTTTGAACTAGAAAGAAAATAACAGGTAGATTTTTAGGGAATTCTAAGCCTTGTACAGCTTTGAAATTCGTCGGTAATAACTGTGCTTCACTTACGATGTCTGGATTCATCGTGTTTTTGAGCGTAATCATTTTAATTTGTTGTTTGGTCGCCTCATCTACATCCGGTGTCATGATCAGAGCCGGATTCAGCTTGACTAATAAACGGTAAAAGCCTGATTTTTGCAATAAACTCACCGATGCGGTATCCATCACTTCTGTCGGCTGTGTAGGGAAACTTGTATCGATTCCGGCAAAAGTAGTCACTTCATTAGGATATTTATTCACATAATCTAATCCATAGATTCCTGAAATCGAATGACCCATCAAGATGTATTTGTTAATATTCAATTGTTGCAATGCTTCATGAATCTCATTCGTGATATTGTCTACGGTACGTGGCTTGTCGGTAATATCACTTAATCCATAACCGAATGGCTCTATAACTACTACTTTATAATTAGAAGATAGTTGCTCGATTAACGGTTTGAAATCAAGAGCTGGTGATGCTGTACCGAAGCCAGGCAATAACACAATCGTTTGCTTACCTTCTCCTTGGATCAGTACATTCATATTTTTGCCATCTACAGCAACAGATTGTCCATATGGCTGTATTTTGCTTTGTTCTGACTTGCTGGCTACTACATTAACAACATAGACTGTCGCTAGAAAAACAACAATTAACAATACAACTACTGCGACAGCTTTGAGCATAAACTTGAATAATCTTTTCATAAATTCATTCCTTTAATTCTAATTTGATACATATGTATATCATTATTTAATTATAAAGCATTGCTTCGTAGTTATCCAATTTCTTGTTATACGAAGTAATTTACATATATTCATATAAAAAAAGAGATTACCTCTACAGGTAATCTCTTTGCAAACTATACAGTCATTGCACCGCCTAAGAGTGTATACTGCTTATTCTGTCACCTCAATATTCACTTCTTCTGGACGATAAATAGTAGTAATCGTACCTGTAGTATCAGTAGCGAACATCACTGTACGTTCGGCATCTAATACAAAATTATAGATTTTATTGCTAATCGGATCTTGCACTTGAATTGGAGCATTCACTCCATATTCAGATACAAAAATATATAGATTACCTTTATCGAAAGACAATTTGCGTCCATAGACACCTGATAATTCATCGCCTTGCAACCATTCCAGTTCAGTCGATACTTCTGCTTCTGCTAACGCATATTCATACAGAGCAATCTGAGTTTCTGTACGATCACTTAGTTCGATAGGCAGTGGGCTCCAGATGATTTTACCTTTGCCGATAGTTACATTTTTTACTTGAGCAATACCGGTTAACGGTGCTTGTTTGACTAATTCTGCAATTCGTTTACGGCTGAATGATACAGGTAATACTTCTTCACCTAATTGTAATGCTTCTTCACGACGTACATTTGATAAAGGAGCACTCTCCGTCACTTCACTTAAACGATCGGTATATTGCCAGTATTCATCCAATGCTAATGGGCCTGTAAATAGTAAAGTACTGCCATGCTCTTCTACATAATCTAGCAATTGCTGAAGGGCTGCTGTTTGGAAATTATGAGGGCTGGATACGATAATTAATTTCGGTGCATCACCTGTCGTTAATTCATGTAAATGGTATTCGCCAAATGCATGCGCATGTACATTCAATTCATACGATAACGTACGAATCAATTTGGTTGTTGCATCATGAGCTAATTTGCGATTGGATAGATCATTAGAATATGGGAAAACAACAGCTACTTCTTCCAATTGACGATTTTCAAATAGATCACGAGTTGCCGCCATAAAACGTCCGAAATCATACGACACATCGGCTTCTGGCTTTTCTGTTCCATCTGCTCGTACAGCCCCGATATGAGATTCATTCACATTATGCATATAGAAATTAATATTCCAGATCCATTGTACAGCCCCTGCTCCACCTGTTGAAAAAGCATAAGCGTATTTGCGTTCTAAAATATACTTCAATTCGTTTTCACTACGTTTGGCTTTACCCTCTGGTGTCTCAATATACATAATTCCTGTTTCTTGGATCAGGTTCGGCTTTTGCGGTGTCTTGGTGAAAATGCCATCCCACACGAGATCATCCATTTCCCACCATGAGTGTACGGTTGTATAATCGACAGTCTCTGCATATAGCAATGGCGATGGACGTTGCCCTGCTAATCCTTCATCCTGCCCTACAGTGACTAACTGCTTGGGTTGAATACTTTGGATCATACGCGTCAAATCTGTCGCCCAGCGATTGTGCATATCCATTGTAAATAGATTATAGTCCAGCCAACGAGTTCCTTTTTTCGGATGAATCGATGTAGGGTTATAGCTAATATCATCGACATGAACTGGATATACCGCATCAAAGTTTGGTAATTCTTCCGGTGTCATATTCCAGCGTTCTTGCACTCTGGTAATATCGCTATCATAACGCTTTTCCACCCATTCTTTGTACGCTGCAATCTCAAATTCATCATATACCGGTTGCGGGCCTGAAAATGGAATATCTGGATTGAACATCGATGGTTCATTGATCAGATCCCAATGAATATTGGATGTGTGACGATGACGGGTGACAATCGCTGAGATAAAACGCTTCTGCGCTTCTACACTGCGTGGATCAAGATACGGGTTAACCCCTTCCCAAGCTTCCGGTGTAAAAGCAAAAAAGTTAAATGTTAATTCATGACCATGCTTTTTACTTGTCAAAATAAACGCATCGATTGCGCGCATTACTTCTTCATACGGATGACCATCGACAAACATCACATGTCGCCAAGCACTCCATACCCCTGTACGCAGATAGTTAATGCCTGCATGTTTCATCTGTGCCATATCTTTATCCCAGACTGCCGCATTCGGTAAAAATAAAAATTTACGTGCTACATCTGACGTCATATACGTCATACCCACAATCGGTAATGGACGACCTTCTTTGCGGAAATAATCGCGATCAGCTGTTAACATTTCACCTGTTGCCAAAAAGTCTGCATCAAATCCCCAGAATCCTTGATGAATTGTACGAATCTCACCGGATGGTGAAGTGATCGTTCCTTCCAAGCGATAATATCCAGCTTCAATCGTAATCTCAACAGGTAAGCGTACAATATCCAGTTCACGAGAAGCAGAGATTGTTACTTCTTTTGTCCAGACGTCTGTAAATTGACCGGATAACGCCTGGTCTTCTTTAGCCACTTGTAGGTGGAATGTCCATTCTCCGCTAATATCTGCACTGGTCGAATGACGTTGCAACGATTGTAATTGAATCGTGAGTGTTGGACGCTCGCCCGGTTCATAGCTTGCATAGTTAGGTTTTACCCAGATTTCAGTAACCCCTTTGGCTGCAAATTCGCCCCACTTGGAAATAGCTTCAATACCTTTTTCCCAGAAAGAAGCTCCTGCTAATTGGTTGACAAATACCCAGCGTCCACCAGCATAAGCGCCTTTGGTATTTTCGAGCAAAATAGCAGGCGCGGCTACTTCACGTCCGTCTTTAGAGATTCCTTTAAGTAGCGGATAAATATGAGCATCCATCGGCCCACTGGAACCACCTTGTGCAGGATGGTCATTAGCTTTGGTTACATGAAGAGCAAATCCCCATGTGCTCTGACGCTCAAATAAAGATTCTTGTCCTGCAAACAATGGAAAATCAGTACTTGCTTTATAATGATCGATCGGTGTCACTTCTACAGGCAACACTTCATTAATATTCAATATTTGGTGATACGCTGTTTGTTCGTGTTCAGCTTTCCATCCATCTGCTGTTTCATTCACAGGGGTACGGAAAGGAATACCGCCCATATGTACAAATCCTTTGCTGTCATTTAAATGATTATGAATCGCTGTCCATGCTTGTTTGGGAAAGTAACTGCCATGCAGATGAATAAACAAATCTGCTTGCGTAAGCGCTTTAGAAAGTTCGCTAGCTGTAACCACTGTGCCTTGCTTATGCAGTTCTGTTAGCTGTTGTTCATTTGGGCGTTGTCCATCAAAAGGAAAAGCAGGATCATAAAAAATAACAGTATGAAGCTTAGAAATTAAAGTCATAATAATCTCCTTCATCATTGATATTGGATTGAATTGGATTGGAATAAAACTGGATTGGAACGTTTCGGATGCTAAAGAGGTACCCCACTATGGGAAGATAAATGTTCTTATCGTCGCTGTTGGATACGAATCCTATCTTTAACCAGTTTGCGGTAAGATTCATATCCAAAGGCGATCTTAGCCTATGCTTCCAAAGTACCTTTCTTACGAAAGCTTGTAACTCTTTCAGAACAGTCCTATTCCCTTCGCTCTGTACTATTTCACTATAACCGATTCTGTTAAGTTATGCATTAAGTAATTTTTGAAATTTAGTATTTCAACTTTATTCAACATTTTGATGTGTTTTAAGATGATGGATTGGTGAGTAACCCTTTTTGCATCGCTTTATAGATTAACTGAGAAAATAAACTATTAGACCATGCAAACCATGGACGGGTAAAAATAGTCGGATCGTCCGAATGGAATCCTTCATGCATATAACCGGTATCCGCATCGGTACTTTCTAATAAATGAATCATTTCTAACATTTCAGCATCATTATTAGCGGTTAATCCTTGCATCGATAATCCCATATGCCAGATGTAACCGTCCGGTGTATGCGGGCTTCCCATGCCTTTAGCGGCTTTTCCTTCAAAATAATACGGATTCTCAGTACTTAAAATAAATTTTCGTGTATTCAGATACATCGGATCGTTTACATCACAATATCCTAGATAAGGCATCGATAATAAGCTTGGTGTACCAGCATCATCTACCAAACAATAATTTCCAAACCCATCTGTTTCATACGCATATATCTTTCCATGTACCGGATGTCGATAAATTCCATACCATTCGATGCCATGCTGGATTTCTTCTTCCATTTCAGCTAACTCTGCACAAAAAGCTTCATCACGATAAACAGCGCGCACCATTTCTTGCATTTGACGTAAAGAAACGACTGCGAACATATTCGAAGGAATACTATAATGAAATTCGCAAGCATCATCACTTGGACGAAAGGCTGACCAGATCATTCCTGTATAGTTCACCGGCATGCCTAATCCTTTGTTCCGAATCGTATCTATCGCCGGACAATTGCGTCTGGTAAAACGGTACGGCGATTCTTCCATATGACGCTGTTCTGTCCGCCATAATTGGAAAATGGTACGCAACCCTTGCTTAAAGCCTGCATCAAAAATATCGGTATTACCGCTTGTTTTCCAATAGTGATATGCCAGCCGGATCGTAAAACAAAGTGAATCTAATTCAAATTTGCGTTCCCATACCCAGGGGCTCATTTCTGTTTCATCGGCAGGGTCCCAGTGCCAATCATTGGCTGTTTCGTTAAATGAATTTGCATACGGATCAATCTCCAGATAGAACATATGTCGTCTGATTAGTCCGCTGATAATACGTTGCAATTCTTTATCTTCTTTACAAAAAGGAACATAGTGCATCAACTGCTCTACTGAATCCCGCAACCACATTGCCGGAATATCTCCTGTTATTACAAAAGTCGTTCCATCATCCATTAATTTGGTAGTTGTCTCTAATGTATTAGGAAAACAATTGCGAAATAGTTCAGCTAACTTGGGACGGTGAGCTATTACTTGCTCTGCTTCTGCTAGCACATCCTGAACTGCCTGTGGCAGTTCGAATGTGGACATTTGAACATGTTCTAACTTTTCTAACATGATACTTCCCCCTTATTCCATTTCAATGTTTTGATCTCATAAGGTTTGAATGACAGTTCTAATTGATTGTCTGTTGCCGATAACGTTTCAAGATGATCTTCTAGGATATTGACCAGTGTAATCGTATGATTGTCTGGTTGACCTGCCTGTACAGGCCATTGAATACGAGCAGTGCCGCGACTGCCTGAAGATTCATATAGACGGATAATACTTCCTTGTCCATCTTCTGCTGGCTTGATCGTATCGAGAATAATATGCTCGCTATGATAAGAAAACAGTGATGTAAACAACTGATGATCGATTACTGTAGATAATTTCTGATCTGTAGTCGGTGTAGCCGCAATTTTTCTATAAGATGCAGGTTGGTTAAGCTCTGCTGCTGTCCGTACAACCTGCGCTTCACGCCAATTTCCATGATGCGGTAATAACGAATAGGTGAACTCATGATGACCTAGATCGGCACCTTGATCAGGCCATTTCGGTGCTCGTAGTAATGACAGACGCATATTGCAATCTTTGATATCGTAGCCATACTTGCAATCGTTAAGCAGACTGACTCCATAATTCCCTTCCGAAATATCTGCCCAGCGATGTCCGCAGACTTCATATTGAGCTTTGTCCCAACTGGTATTGGTATTCATTGTACGTTGCAAAGCACCAAATGGAATCTCATAGGTCGCTTGCTCGGCTACCAGATCGACAGGGAACGATACTTTCAGCAATTTATGACTTTCATTCCACTCGACTTCTGTTTTAAAATCGATCCGGCGATGGTCTTGATACAGATGTATATGTTGCACAATAATAGACTGTCCAATCTGCCAGCGGAATTGCAATATATCCCCTGTCTGTCCACTCATTATCACTTGAGAAGAGAGACACACAGCAGTATCAGCGATCTGATCGGCAAAATGGGGATCGATATCCCACGCATCCCACAGCAACGGACGATCATGATAAAAGCCAAATACATTACCATGCTGATCTTCTTTGAGCACGTTCCGTTCGTATTGCTTATCGTATAAAGAAACGATCTCTCCTTGCTCGCTAAACTGAATCCGATAAAAAGGAGTTTCCCAGATTGATGGAACTGCTTCTCCAACAGTGACTTGAGATGGGGATAGGGTATCGTTATCTATATGATTAGCAGGTACAGTACTATGATCATTCTCTGAACGTAGCCAGATCACTGTATAACCGAACGCAGGAATCGATGGTACATCGACCCGTAGAGTGTATTTATTTTCCAATTGAGACTCATTTTCTGTGGATAACTTTGTAGAATTTTCGATTGCAGATGGATGAGTATTGGTCGTATGTCCTGGTAAAACAGGCTTGGCTGATGTAAACAATAACTGTGGTACTTCAGTTGTTGTAGACGGAATCGATGTGGGTACAGTCTGCTGAACAGTAGCTTGTGAGATCACATCACTGCGCAACAATGTTCCTGATTGATCATATACCTGAACATTATTTAACTCCTCGCCACCTTCAATCTCGATCCATTCGCCACGTTCCCAACTGAGACTATTGAACACAGCATAAGCTGTACCTTGCTGATCCGACTGTGCCAACTGCTGTCCAATCCATGATGTCCACGGAGCAAGCGCTTGATCCAGAGCAGTTGTACCAATCTCTAAAATCTGAGCATATTCCACTTCTGATGTATCGTACACTTCTGGAATCGCTGAACCAGGTACTATATCGTGAAACTGATTGAGCATAATACCAAGCCAGCCATTTTTGAATTGTTGTCTGGTAATGATTCCATCCTGTTGTTGTTCAAACAGAGCAGGATGTACAGATAAACCTTCATCTGCATACTGCTTCGCTAGTGTTTGTATATGTGCAGATGTTAGTGTGTCATCTTGTTCTAAAGATAATTCGACAGACTCGCTATCGGCTAGGCTACTGTGGTTGAAATAGATCGTGGTAAGTCTTTCCCATACTTCTGCTTCACGATACAGTAATTCAGCTTTACGATTATGACGTTTATTCCATGCTTGCGTCGTATAGGTTCCGCGATGTAATTCTAAATACAGATCACCACGCCAGACAGGTAGCTCATCTGCTGATTCTAATGTCTGTTCAAAAAACTGTTTGGCTGTTCCAAATTCTGCTTGTGGTAATCCCACCATTAATTCGGCATGTTCGACATATTCAATCATTTCATGAGTGACTCCACCGCCCCCATCTCCATGTCCGTAGAGCAACATTTGCTGAGGATGGATATCTTTTTGGCGGAAATAATCCCAGTGTTCTGCGATGTCTTTCGGTGTGGTCGATTCATTGACACCATGATTCAGATAAGACAAAATCGGCGTACCATCGATTCCTACCCAGTGAAACAGATCATAAGGGAAGATATTGGTATCATTCCAATTCAGCTTGGTCGTCATAAAATAATCGATCCCTGCTTGACGCAATAATTGTGGCAATGAAGCACAATAGCCAAATGTATCCGGTAACCATTCGATCGTAGAAGTCACGCCAAATTCTTCACGATAAAAATGTTGTCCATATAATAGCTGACGAGCGAGTGACTCTCCGCTTGGAATATTCAGATCAGGTTCTACCCACATTCCTCCTACCAATTCCCAGCGACCTTCAGCAATTCGTTGTTTTACTTTGGCGTACAGCTCTGGATAATGATCTTTGACATAAGCAAATAATTGCGGTTGGCTCTGAGAATAGATAAAGTCAGGATATTGCTCCATTAATGTACACATCGTTGAAAATGTACGACTGGACTTGCGAACGGTTTCCCGTACAGGCCATAACCATGCGATATCAATATGCGATTGTCCAATCATATACATATAGCCATTTTCAGATGCATCTGGAGCAAAAACGAGTACCTGTTCTCGTAAGATTTCTTCCAGTTGTCGCCACGGTTCTTCCAGTTGCCATGATTCTTCTGGAAGTGCATAAGCAGCATGCATCGTTTGCTCCAAAGCTTTTTGGATTTCGATGCGGCGCAATTCATTTTCAGGCAAACGGCGCATACTATGTAACAATATCTGCACACTGTACATCAGACTACGTAGTCCACTGTTGATACTGACCAGACTCGCCTCGTATCCTCTTAACGGAGCTACAAATTCAGGTTGTCCGTTTAATGGATCATGGGGTTCAGGAATCGGATCGTATAATTCAATATCAAGTTCAATCTGGGTGCCTACATATGATTCGCGCAAAGGAACAAACGTATGATTTTTATCAAGCCCATGATAGAACTCGCCATTGATTTTTAGTAATCCTTCGCCACCGCCTGCATTGAATACCAAGCCGACAGGATGTGATGACCATGAAGCTGGAATTTGGATATTGGTTTGTAAAAAGTAGGTGATACCATGCTTTTCTTTTAATCTCATATCACTATTCTGACGTGGTACAAGAACCTCATAATGATCAGGTGTAATATAACGAGTTTCTTCTACTGTCCATTGATTCAGTTCTTGCGTATCCAACCATTGTTTGGTAGATAAAAGTTTGATAAATCGTTCGATCTGGTACATAGAGAGCCTCCTCAAATCATGATTGTTTGGAGATATTAGTGTATCTGTTGATATCCATGCTTAGATAAAAACGTTCATCATTCACGTACCGTCAATGTCACAACCTGACCTTCGATAGAATTGCTACCGACCTGAATCTGAAAATCGCCTGGCTCTACAATACGATCTAATTGAGAAGTGACTAATGCTAGATGTTCTGGTGTCAAAGTAAATGTCACTGTCTGTGTCTCTCCCGGTTGTAAAAAGACTTTTTGAAATCCTTTAAGTTCTTTTTCTGGACGAGTAACTGAAGCAAATAGATCGGTCAAATACAATTGTGCTACTTCCCAACCGGCTACCTCTCCTGTATTCGTAATCTGCACACTCACTTGAGCATCTTCATCCGGTGATATAATCGTAGGATTTACTACAGGTGAATCATAAGCAAATGTTGTATAACTTAGTCCATGTCCGAACGCATAAGCAGGCTGCAAATCCATTTCCAGATAACGCTTACCGCGTGTACGCTTGCTATTATAATACACAGGCAATTGCCCTACATGTCTGGGTACAGAGATTGTTAGACGACCGGATGGATTCACATCTCCATACAAAATCTCTGCAAGCGCATGACCACCTTCTTGTCCTGGATACCATGCTTCAATAATGGCATCGGCATGTTCATCGATCCACGGTTCTGCTACAGGTCGTCCATTGATATAGATCACAACCAACTTTTTACCTAGATCATAAATCTGCTGACACAATTCTAACTGTACCCCTGTCAGATTGAGATTGGAGCGATCGATTCCTTCGCCACATTCCATATCGCTTTCTTCTGCATCATGGACTAATGATTGACCTGTTCGTAAATCAATCGTCCCTTCGCCAAAATCACGAGCACTTGATCCACCGAGTACTAGAATAACTGTATCTGCTTGCTTGGCGGTATCTACAGCAAGTTCAAATCCTTCGCGAGAATTGTCTTTGATCCGGCAACCCGGTGCATATAACAGTTGATTGCTGTCTGCTCCTAGCTTTTGCCGTAATCCTTCTAACACTGTAATCACTTTGCCTGCTGGTTGTGGCGAAGTATAATCACCTAATTGGTTATACGGTTTATTCGCATTGGGCCCAATCACTGCTATTTTTCCTGTAGATGATGATTGTAATGGTAAAGCCGAATCTTTATTTTTAAGCAAAATAATTCCTTGTCTAGCGACTTCACGAGCCAATTCAATATGTTCTGTACTATGGATCACACGAGCAGCACGTTCAGGATCGACATAAGGTTGATCAAATAAACCTAACTGAAATTTCACTTTGAGTAGACGACGAACTGCTTGATCCAAATGAGCCTCTTGAGCGATTCCTTGCTCTAATGCAGATTTGAGGTATTTGCCAAACATATACCCTGACATTTCCAGATCGATTCCTGCTTGTAGCGATAATGCTGTTGCTTTCTCTCCTGTCTCTGCCACATTATAACCATGTACCAGCATATTCATAGCACTTGCATCGGTAATAATAAAGCCATCAAATCCCCACTGTTGTCGAAGCACATCATCTAACAAATATTCACTGGATGTACAAGGTACACCATCAATTTCGTTATATGCAGTCATGACTGATATCGCTCCTGCTTCAATTGCTTTGCGGAAAGGAACCAGATCAATCTCATGCAATTCTTTCATTCCCATATGTACAGGTGCAGCATTGCGTCCACCTTCAGAAGCGCCATAACCGACAAAGTGTTTTAAAGTGGCTATTACTGTGTCCGGTGAATCCAATCCTTTGCCTTGCAGACCGATCACAGCAGCAGTGGCAAGTTCTCCTGCTAGATAAGGATCTTCTCCATATGTTTCCTCTGTTCGTCCCCAGCGTGGATCACGCACAATATCCAGTACCGGTGAATAGGTAGCTACACCACCTTGACTGCGCGTCTCGATCGCTACTGCTTCACACATTTGCTGATACAATGCTGGATTCCATGTGCTTGCCGCAAGTAGTGGAACTGGATAGACTGTTGCGCCGATTGCCATATGTCCATGAGAACATTCTTCGCCAAACATTAGCGGAATCCCTAATCTGGAATGTTCGATAACAAAACGCTGAATATCATTGAGTGCAGCAGCTCCTTCGGCTGGAGAAAGTCCCGTTTCCAGCGTCACTTCTGTCCAGGGATCAGCACGTAATGTGGCATATAAGGAACCGATTTGTCCTTGACGAACCTCTTCTTTAAATTCTTCGGTAAGCGTAACAGTTCCATCTTCATTTTTGGTAAACGTACGCCAGCCAAATAATTGGATCAGTTGCCCTACTTTTTCATCCAGTGTCATTTGAGCAAGCAGGTCTTGTACGCGTTCTTCAATAGAAAGTGCTGGATTTTTATAATTGGTCATAAGTGATCATCCTTTCAATTGGAGTTGCAGGGTGGAAATAAAGTGGAAAGTTTCTGCACATCTAGGTACACCGCTGCGGGGGAAGAGTGGCTATTGTCGTCGCTGGTGTAAAGAAATCCCTGAATGAATTTTTAAGGGTCGGGATTTCTTTACAAAGGCGAGCGCTTCGCTCTTTCATAGCCTCTCTTCCCCCTCCGCTCTGTGCTAGGTGCGAATTTCTCACGTTTATTTCCAGCAACTTGGGTGGGTAGTGTAGGGACATGGTAAAGATAGTAGTGATTTAGATATTGGAATATTGGGTGCTTGATTTTAGTAGAGTGATTTAGAATTAACGTTATATTTTTTAGTTTTATATTTTTTTAGGTTTGGTTTGGGTGAGAAGTTATTATTTTTGGGTTTTTAGTGTGTTGATGGTTGTGCTTTGGTATTTTTGTTTTAGTTATTTTTGTTGTAATTCCTTTTATTTATTTGTATATGATTTGGTGTCGTGAGTTGGAGATAGATTGTTTGAGATTATGAATAAGATTGTGTTAAGGATATATAAGAATGTAGTGATTTTGTGGTTCTTTTAAAAAAGTGTCTAGTAACTACTTCTGTTCTTGAAGTGGGATACCTTTACAATTTTATTTATTGTTTGATTTGTTTTGAAAAAATGGGTGTGTTTTGTTCTTGTGACAGATCGTATATTTTGCTTTTGTTTAAAAAGAAAAGGACGGAATAGAGGTTCCGTCCTTTTGGTGTTGGTATGGAATTGCTTGTGGTGCTGTTGGAAATTAGGAACCGGTTTGTTGGGATTTCCATGTGTCGTATTGAGTTTGCATTTCAGCGAGCATGTTATCTACACCAGCGTCTTTTAATTTCTGAATAAATTTAGGTAGATATTCATCTGGATTGACGGTTCCGGTGACCAGTGGTTTGTAGTATTCGCTAATCACATTGTTAATTGCAGCAATCTCGGTCTGTACCGGTGTGGTATCAAAGTTAAATCCTAATGCAGGTGCAGGTGTATTGTTATCTTCGAATTTTTTGAATTGTTCTAATGTATCTTTAGGATACGATTGATCATAGTAGAATATATTCACATTTCCCCACATCCAACCATAACCGTAATCATAATCAGGATTAGCAGCATCTACACCTTCAGCAGGCTTAATAAATTGATCATCGACTTTGGTGTAATCTTGTCCTTCAATTCCATGCACAAATAAGTTCGCTAATGTTGGGTCAGTGTATAACAAGTTCAAGAACATCATCGCACGTTCAGGATTTTTGGATGAACGCGGGATTGCATAAGCTCCACCTTGTACATCACTTGTTTCTACAACGCCTTTGCCTAGATTTTGATAATCCAGTTCATAACCTAATTGAGCGCTACGTTTGTATACATAGTTCGGTGCATATAGTAGAGAACCGGCAAACACTTTGCCTGCTTTCCAATCATTTTCGCTCTGGTAATCGACATCTTTAGGCGTGTAACCTGCTTGATTCCATTTGTATGCTGTTTCTACGAACTCTTTAAATTCAGGCGTATCATATTGGTTAAAAATTTTATCATCAGAACGGGCATAATATGGTTTGTCGCCTACATTGATAATCCCCGGTAAGTTCCAGTCACCTGACATATGCTGTACAGGGAATGAACGATACATACCTTCTGTTCCATCTAAGGCTAGAATACTTGGATCTTTTTCATGTAATGTTTTTAAAATAGGCTCCATATCTTTCCACGATTGAATACCTGCTACATTTAATTTGTATTTATCCACCAGATCTTTACGAAACAATACGCCTACCTGGTGACCAATTTCTTTGTAGATCGGTACAGCGTACAATTCTTTGTTGACTGTCATCCCTTTCCAAAGGGTATCAGGCACTGTCTTTTTCAAGTCTTGTCCGTATTGATCCAATAGCGGAGTTAACGGTGTAAAAGCTTGCTTGGAAACGTTAGATAAGTAGTTATTTGTCCATGAACTGGTAAACACGATATCCATCGGCTGACCTGAAGCCAACATTACAGGTACTTTGGTTTCAAAGTCGCTGCCTTCCATCGTGACTACTTTGATCGTAGCATTGATTTTTTTCTTTAAGTATTCGTTTACTTTCTCCATTACTCGATCTTGACCTTTCATCGGTGTTGCATAGTTATAAAAGATCAATTCGACTGGAGCTAGCTGACCATCTGCTGTTGTTCCGTTACTTTCTTTGGAACCGCCACATGCAGACAAAACGATAGACAACATCATAATTACAGCTAAACTTAAAGACCATGCTTTCGGTGTGCGTAACATAGACCCATCCCCTTTTTCGTTCATCATTCATTTTTACTGCTAAAATAGTATTGTGAACACGTTGTTTAAAGAATAATATGTACTATTTTCTAATGATAGTGTACAGAGATTATTCTTTAGCCACTCCGTAGATGGTATCTTTAGGAATGGCTTAGACTTTGTATCCTTATTATCCGTCAGGCTGTCAGAAAGGTGTACCGTATTTTCTTTAGATTAGGTGGATATTTTTTCGGTAAGCGTTTTCTTACTTACTTTATACGGAATAGTTATGATAGATTTCATTACATTATCTGTGTAATAAAAGCGTAAACCAAACATATTGTCCGGGTAATGTAACTTAATGCGCTGATGAATATTGCTAATTCCGATTCCATCCGAACTGTGTAATACTTCTTGCTCACGATCTAAATAATCATTTAATAATTCGGTATCTGCTCCTGGGCCATTGTCTTCTACACTAATTTGTACTACAATCCCGTCGGTATAAGCACGCAATACAATTTTGCCATGATCGGTAATTTGTTCAGTTCCATGCAAAATCGCATTTTCAATCAAAGGCTGAATAATAAATTTGGGCAATACATAATCATATAATTCAGGTTCAATATCATAACGGACTTCAAAGTTATCGCCATAACGAAGCGATTGGATATTCACGTAATTCTGTACATGCTCAATCTCTTGTCGTAAAGGCACTTGTTCATTCGGTTGCTTAATACTGTATCTCAAAATATGAGCCAGTGATGATACCATCGTCACAATATCTTCTTCATTTTTACTGAGTGCCATCCAGTTGATCGAGTCCAGTGTATTATAGATAAAATGAGGATTAATCTGTGCTTGTAAAGCTTTCATTTCCGCTTGTCGTTCTCGTTCGCCACTTTCGATTACATCGTCTACTAATCCGTTGATACGTTTCATTAGATTGTTAAACTGACGATATAATACGCCGACTTCATCTTGCTCCGGTGGTTCTATAAATACATCCATTGTCGAGCCGTCTTTTATATTTCTCATTACATTGGCTAGTGTAATAACCGGCTTGGCTATACTGTTGGATAATAATAAAGTAAAGCTGATTCCTGCTACAATTACCGCAACTGTAATTCCTACAATAATATCGAAAATAATCGACAAGCGATCTGTAATATCACTGTATGGAATAAGGGCTATAAGATTCCATCCCCATTTCAAAGGATACGTATCTGCAATATACTGGGTCTGATTGTATTTCAGATCGCTGGTTCCACCAATATCGGTATATTGTAATACAGGGGCCAAGTCTGGGGTGTGACTGATATCTACTCCTTTGAGTGCAGGATTATTACTATACAACACTTGATTATTCTGATCGGCTAACAATAATTGCGTGCCCTGTGTAAGTCGTGAAGCTTCTATTTGCTTTCCAAATTCAGCCGTATCGATCGCAATGACAATTACACCCATTTCATTGGTCGTATTCAGAATTAGTGGATTGCGAACTTGCTTGGCAAAATAGACGCGATCATGATCTTGATCCGCATAAAAAATATTCAGTGTTCCGCTTAATTCGACAGTGCGCTTGAACCATTCTTCATTTTCGGCTTCATTGGAATTAAAAAAGCGATTCGAGCCTGTACCACCGGGCAATTTATTTAATTGCTCTAATTGAATGGTAGGTAATTCGGTAGCTACTGGAAATGTATTTTTGACAAAAAAGGTAGCCGAATACGTACTGACTACATTGCTTAATGGTACATCCAGATATTTAATAAACTGCTGATTGATCGTATTGAGATCACGATAACTTTCAATATCATCAAATGTTGTTTTGTTCAAAATATCGGCTATTGTTTTGTCGGTCGAAAAATAATACGTCGCCTGATCGATGCTATTCTCTACATTTTGTACATTACTACGACTTTGAAGCATAATATTCTGCTGATCTTCCAGCAATTGCTCTCGCATAATGTTCATAAATACAAAGTACAGTATTCCATTAGACAACAGCGCCGATAAAGTGATTAGCACAATAAATAGCACAGCAATTTTTACTTTTATACTGGCTTTGGGAATAAGCGAAATCGATTTGTTTTTGAGCAATGTTATTTCACCTCAGCATCCGCACGTACACTATGGTTCAGATAGAGATTACGGTATTCTGAAGGTGTAATACTTTCTACTTTTTTGAATACACGTGCAAAGTAATGAGGATCTTGAAAACCTAATTTTTCTGAGATGCTATAGATCGGTAATGACGGATCAAGTAACAATTGTCTTGCTTGGTCGATACGCTTCTGTGTAATATATACATTTAATTTCACACCGGTATTCTGACTAAATACTGCACTAAGATACGCAGGTGAACGCTCCATATGATAAGCAATATCAGCCAGAGACAGATTTACATTGTAGATATTATCATGTACATATTGCTTCACATACTGTACTAACGAATGTTGCCGATCTTCCTTTTTCTCTGTTGCCAGTTCATTGACTTGACGGAACAGATCATACGTAAATGCTATTGCTTCATGACGGGTTTTGAGATTGTATAGATCGTCAAGACGAGCAGACTTGGATTGTAACAATGTAGAAGCTCGATCCCCGCCTACACCTTGATAAAAATCAAACAAAATAGTAAGCAGACGCATACATAATTCTTTGATCTCATTATGATGGGCTGTAGATAGCGCTAACTGTTGTTCAAACAGCTCTTTGAAAAAAAGCGTATTGCCTGTTTTGAGTGCTTCATAACAATTGATTTCAAGCTGACGGTTAAAAAGCGAAGAATAATGATGAAGCTTTTCATTTTTGCGACGGGAGATTTCTTGAATATAAGTAGTTAATTGACTGATCTCTTTACGTGCCATCGGCTTCACGATATATGTATCTACACCGTATTGCATCGCCTGACGAGCATAATCGAACTCTTCGTGAGCACTGAGTAATACGATTGCGGTATCCGTCATCAATTCACGAATACGACAACATAGTTCCAGACCATCCATAATAGGCATTTTGATATCTGTAATGATTAGATCAGGATGTAGACGTAGAGCAATTTCTAACGCATCTTTGCCATTACGTGCTTCTCCAATCACTTCTGCTCCTAATTCCTGCCAAGGGATAATATTGCGAAGTCCGCGGGATACTATGACATCATCATCAACAAGTAATACTTTCATGATCCAGCCACCCTCTGTCGAAAATTGTGAAATTGTGTCGTGAGTTATTATGCTTATCTTACCGTTATTCTTCACATCATGACAAGTCTTCTTACATGTTATTCTGCTTTAATTTATAATTATAATTACCTTTTCAAAATGATAGCGTTACCAAAAATAGGTACTCTAAAAAAAAGAGAAAGAAAAAAGGGCTTAAAAAGCCCAATTTCCTTGACGGAATACAGGTTCTATCGTTCCATCTTCCAATTCTCCATCGATATCTAATTGATCTGAGCCAACCATAAAGTCTACGTGAGTTAAGCTTACATTTGCGCCTTTACTTTGTAATTCTTCTTTGGTCATTTGAGTGCCGCCTTCGATATTGGTCGGATATGCACTACCAAGAGCAAAGTGACAAGACGCATTTTCATCAATTCCGGTATTATAAAAAACACGTTTTAAATGTGAAATAGGTGAATCATACGGTACGAGAGCAATCTCTCCTAAATAAGAAGCGCCTTCATCTGTTTCCAACAACGAAGTTAAATGTTCGCGTCCTGATGTTGCTTGATAATCAACAACTTTGCCATCTTTAAAGGTAAGTTCAATCCCTTCCACCAGACGACCGTTCAAGTTCAGTGGTAATGTACTTCTCACTGTTCCATTCACGCCTGTGCGATGAGGCATACTATATACTTCTTCTGTAGGCATATTTGCTACAAAGTACACGCCTTTTTCATTTTCTCCACCGCCACCACGCCATAGATGACCTTCTGGTAATTGGACATGTAGATCGGTTCCTGGAGCGCGGTAATGCAAACTTTTGTATCGTTTGTTATTCAGAAGATCCTGACTTTTTTTCAAATGATCGATATGCTCTCTCCAAGCCGCTACCGGATTATCTGAGCCTACACGATTCATCTGGAATACCGCTTCCCACATTGCAGGTACACGTTCTTCTTCTGGCAAATCAGCATATACTTTATTCGCCCATGCTTGAGTTGGCGCTTTGATTAATGACCAGCTAATCCGGCTATTGCGAGTATACCCTTGATAATTTTCACGAGCTATCGCTGCGGCTTTGACGGCTGTAGATACTTTCCACGAGTCAATTCCTTTGAATAATTCAGGATCAGGCACTTTAATATGTAAAATCGCTCCGCCTTCTTCAGCGAATTTTTCTAACATATCAGCATGCCATTGTGGATAATAGCCAAACGAATCATCGGTTGCTTTTTCATAGCGAATACGAGTGATCTGTTCATCATCCCAATCGACCTGTACATATTTAGCTCCTGCTTCATACGCTTTGCCTACAATAAGACGGGTCAAATCTACTGTTTCTAGCGGTGCTTGTACAATCAGCACTTGACCGGGCTGAATATTGACACCGACTTTGACCACAAGTTCTGCATATTTTTCTAACATCAATTTGAATTCGCTCAATTTTTTCGCTCCTTATATGATCTATTTTGAATAAAGTTACGAACAAGTAATGCAAGAATTAATATAAGCAATTATTTTGTGCTCAATATAATCAAATCTTAATTAATTCTTCATGTTTGAATGTTACAAAATGTGTTGATATAGACGATATATTACTTAGCTACTTAGCAAGCATAATCCTTCTATCTTGAATCAACGCTATCTATTATACCCTTTATGATCTCAAACCACACTATTTTCACCTAATTGATCTTTGGATTACCCATCTTATCTGAATTTAGAGGAGCACTACACATGTACGCGAAAAATAAAGTTATGAATATGTTATGTCTTATCACTGTGCTGTTATCTTTTATAGTATTTGCTCTACATCAATACACTCATCTTATCCCTGTGGCTACAATGGCAGGTATGGATCATACATCTATGAATCAATCTTCGATGGAACATATCACTATTTTTCGCTATATTTTGTTAGCGGTTCCACTCATCTTGTTAGTATGGTCAGCTTCTCTTTTCCGTAGTCGGTCAGATCATACTTATCTGCCTATTATTAATACATTAATCCTTACTTTAGGAAGTATTGGTCTAATTGCGGCTGGTAATGGATTGGTAGAATATCACTTTTCTGTTTTTATGGTAGTCGCTTTTGTCGCTTTTTATGATTCTATCGCTTTGGTTTTGTTAAGTACGGCTATTTTTGCTTTTCATCATTTAGCAGGTTTCTTTTTATTCCCTGAGCTACTGTGTGGTGAACATGCGTATTCCTTTTCGTTACTTCTGATTCATGCCGTCTTTTTATTATTAACAAGTGGTGCCGCGATCCTGATTATTGTCGCCAAAAAGAATACTACCCAAGCGTTACAATCCCAAAATGATGAAGCGGCTGCCCGCAACCAGCAATCGTTAATCAATTTACAGCATACCGAGCAATATATGGAACAATCTGCTGGATCGTTACGACTTCATTCGCAATCGTTAGTTTCGTTATCTGAACATATTGCTGATGCTGTTCAGCTATTACGTGCACAAGCAAGTGATGAATTATTGCCTTCCCAACAGGTAAGTGAACATCAGCTAACACAGGTCGCTGATGCTATCTATCAAATAGCTGCTTCTCTTGAGCAATTACATCAATCATCTACTATTACACTTGAACGAGCACAATTAGGGCAACAATCACTAACTCAGATTACAGATCAAGTGTCCTCTTTACAAATCGATGTAGATGATATGGCTTCAGGTATTCATGCTATGTCTGACCAATCTTATGAAATTGCTCGCTTTGTCGATATCATTGCTAACTTGGCGGAACAGACAAATTTGTTAGCGTTAAATGCTTCTATTGAAGCGGCTCGTGCCGGACAACATGGACAAAGCTTCGCTGTTGTCGCTCAAGAAGTCAAAAAGTTATCATTAGAGACCAGTTCTGCTCTTAAAATGATCTCGGGTATTATTGCCCAATTTAGCTTATCGACTGCTTCTGCGATTGAATCGTCTGAACGTGGAGCCGCCAAAATGCAAGACACGTTAAAAACAGCTACACAGACACATTCAACATTTGGTGTTATTTTGACAGCAACCGAAGAAACCAGTCTTCAAATAGCTCATATGTCCAGTCAAGCACAATCTCTAAATGGTTCTGCTGAAAAGATTAGTCAATCGATGAGCTATGTTACTCATATTATTCAAGATTCGATGAAAAGCCATGAAACCGTCAATCTTACTGTTCAACAACAATTAGAAAAAACACGTCTGGTAAATGAAGAAGCTGATCTTCTCAATCAAATGAGTGATAAACTCGGTCATTTGGTTCATGATCTTGAGCCTGCTTCCCATCCATCTGCTGATTATGATCAAAATTTATTTTCTTCCTCGATCCGTACTGTACCTGCTGTAAGTTAACAACACATTCTTTTACTTCATTACATTGATATCCAAACTTTAGCTATCTACACTACACCAATCTCTAAATCTGATTCATTCAGGTTTAGAGATTTTTGCATATGTACATCTAATCTTGCCCTTATGAACCATCGTATTTGCTGTATAACTAATGTATGCTAGAACTATTCAATGATGATAGATAGGTTATCAATGATTGTGCTTTTGATCTCATTATTCTCAATAGGAGGACTACATATGCAAATAAGACGTGTGCTTACCAATGAACTGAAGCAAGCTGCTTTATTAGCAGAAGATGTATTTTGCGCAGATGGAGATCGATATATGGAATCTTCTTTTCCTGCTCTTTTTCAAGCAGGTATTAGTCATTCCTATGGTGCTTTTACACCGGAAGGTATACTGGTTTCTTTTATGGGAATGGTTCCGGTACAAGTTCAATCCGGTACGCATACTATATCAGCGTATTCGATCGGTGCGGTATGTACACATCCTGATTATCGCGGACAAGGATTCGCAGGACAGCTATTAGAACTATGTAGACAACATGCGCGTTCAGCAGGAGCTTCGGTGTTATTTATTTCAGGAGATCGTTCATTATATACACGCGCAGGAAGTGTACCGTTTGGACAAGTCAGTACGTTTACATTATCTTCTGATATGGTGACAACACTGGACGATTCTAAGGCGCATTTCACCTATCGTGATCTATTGCCACAAGATATTTTTGCTATCGCAAATCATATCCATAATCAATATGCTCATATTCAGTGGGGACTTGGAGACCTACAACAATTTATTGCTTCTCAACCGATGGCTAATATCAACAAACAGCAACAACAGATTCGAGTAGCAGAGAATACAGATCATCAAGTGGTAGGATTTCTCGTCCTTTCTATTCCGTATCCTGAAGATTCGTCTGCTGAGCATATAGGTAGTATTATCGAATATGGCGGTGATGCTGATGTTGTTCAGCATTTATGGGCAGAAGCTATGACTCATTATGAGCTTTCTTCACTTACTGTACATGTTCCCTGGCAAGATAAATCACTCATTGATTCGCTTCTTGAAAAAGAACTTCCTGTCACTATCGAACAAAATGGCGGTACTTTACTGGTAATAGACGATCAGCTTTTATTACAACAAACAGGTGTAGAGGCTTTTCTCGCTTCTTATGATATAAGTTTCCAACTAGAAGAAGATTATGTGCTGCATACGCCATCTGGTTCGTATCCGATAGCAGATGCTTCAGAATTGTATGCGCTATTATTCGATCCTGATGCTACGCTTGCACATGCTATTCAATTTGATTTCCCGACTGTTCCTTTACCTTATATGTATGGATTATATTTTATCTGACCTGTTTAACAATCGGAATTCAAGGGTTGTAAAAAGATATACCGTTTAAGAAAGAAGGAACATATAAATATGAAGGATCGGAGTATTCTAACTGATTATGTCCAAAAGCATTGGCGATATTATTTACTCGCTGTCAGTTTGATCATTCTGTCTAATATCGGGCAAGCTGCGATTCCGCGTGTACTGGGACAATTTACAGATGCTCTGCTGAATGGTGGAATACAATATCAAATGATTATTGAATATAGTCTGATTCTGGCTGTGATCGGGATTATGTATAATCTCTTTTTCGGGGCAGGGCAATTCACAGTCATGCGATTAGGACGCAAATTTGAATTTGAAATGCGTCAAAGTCTGTTTAGCAAATTTTCCACATTAAGTGAATATTACTTCTCCAAGCAAGGAACCGGTAAATTATTGAGTTCGATGACCAATGATGTCAATTCTGTACGTGAGTCGATTTCGAATGGTGTAACGATGACCACCAATGCTATTTTTCTATTTTTATCCTGTATCGTGATGATGTTACTCAGTCATATTCCACTGTATCTGATACTGGTAAGTGTAATTCCGATGGTAGGCATTCCTTTTCTAGTCATTTATTTTGGCCCACGTATTCGCAAACGTTCGCAAAATGTGCAGGAATCGTTAGCAGTGATGACTGAATCGGCGGAAGAACAATTAAGCGGTATTCGAGTGACCAAAACATTTGCGATCGAGCCTACAGCACGTCAGCGCTTTGGAACAACGGTCAATCATATTCGTGATAACCAGTTACATCTTGTTCGCATGTCCTCTCTATTTCAAGCGGCTGTTCCTTTTCTAGGAGCATTATCGCTTGTGATTTCTTTGTTATATGGAGGATATTTAACGATTCAAGGTACGATTACGATTGGGAATTTTATCGCGTTGACGTTGTACTTGCGTATTATGTCTGGCCCTCTTCAGCAAATTGGTAACGTGATCAATATGATGCAACGTTCAGGTGCTTCACTGGATCGAGTCAATCGTTTACTAGCTGAAAAGCCAGACATTGAAGATCATCCTAATGCACAACCGTTAGCTTCAACACCTGATCTGGAAATAAAACATTTATCATTCGCTTATCCGGGCAGTGATCGTTATGCTCTATCTGATATTAATCTGCATATCCAAGCTGGGCAAACAGTAGGAATCGTCGGCAAAACAGGTTCTGGCAAAAGTACACTGGTGAAGCTGTTACTACGACTATATGACCCACCTGCAAATACAGTCTGGTTAGGCGGTACAGATATCCGCCAGATATCATTGCAAAGTCTACGATCACGTATTGCTTATGTACCTCAAGATGGATTTTTATTTAGCACTACGATTCGGGACAACATTGCTTTTAGTGATCGTAATACACCGCTTGAAAAAGTAGAAGATCATGCACGTCAGGCGATGATCTATGATCCTATTTCCAATTTTCCAGAAGGATTTGATACCAAATTAGGTGAGCGTGGTATTACCTTATCCGGTGGACAACGTCAGCGTACCAGTCTTGCACGCGGATTGGTGAAAAAAGGGCCGATCTTGATTCTGGATGATAGTATGAGTGCTGTCGATGCAGTCACCGAGACAGGAATACTGAATAATCTTATCCGAGAACGGAATAACTATACCAACTTGATTATTTCGCATCGGATCAGTGCAGTAAAACATGCTGACCTCATTATTGTACTGGACGAAGGTACGATTGTTGAACGTGGAACCCATCAACAATTGTTGCAACAACAAGGCATCTATTCATCCTTGTATCAATTACAGGAAGAAGGGTTGCGCGCATGAGCAAACGATTATCAAATACTACAGCCAGTACGCCTACCAGCAAGCCTATTCGATATGAAGCCTTGCGTGCCATTTTAGCTTATGCTCGTCCGCATCGTTGGACATTTGTCGGTATTTTCTTTGCAACAATGCTTGCTATTGCGGCGGACTTATTACAACCGTATCTAGTCAAAATTGTGATTGACGATCATATTGCTGCTGGACAAAATGGATTGCCTTTTTTAACAGGAATGGCGGCTATTTATCTGGGATTAGCTGTAGTCAGTTTTCTGTTCTCTTATCTACAAAGCAATCTATTGCAATACGTCGGTCAACATATCGTCGCCAGTATTCGTAAAGACCTCTTCGCTCATATTACCAAGTTACCGATGAGCTTTTTTGATCGCTCTAGCAGTGGCGGGTTGGTAACGAATGTATCCAGTGATACTGAAACGATCAGCCAATTTTTTACACAGGTATTATTAAGTCTAATTCGTGATGGTATGATGCTTGTATTTATTATTTATTTTATGTTCCGTCTGGATACGACACTTGCCTGGTATTCGATGATTACGTTACCGGTGATTGCGACACTAGCGATTTTATTTCGTGGTAAATTGCGACAGGTCTATCAGTACACACGCAGTCGCTTATCCAAGTTAGTCGGATTTACAGCAGAGAATTTATCCGGTATGGGCTTGATACAGATTTTCCATCAAGAAAAAGAACAGAAAAAGCGCTTCAATGAATACAATGCTGATTACTGGCAAGCCAATGTAGAACAATTGAAATCCAATGTATTTTTCAACCGTACTTTTGATATTTTGGGTAATATTGCTCTGGTCTTAATGGTCTGGCTTGGAGGCGTAGCTGTATTTAACAAACAGATTGAAGTAGGTGTACTGTATGCTTTTATCAGCTATATTCGTCAATTCTTTCAACCCATTAATCAGATTACGATGCAATGGAATACATTTCAATCTACTACTGTTTCTATGGATCGAATCTGGCGTATTCTCAAACTTCAACCAGAGATTCAAGATCCTACACCTGATCAAGCTGTAACCGTTGATCTAGACAAAGTAAAAGGAAAAGTAGACTTTAACCATATTTCATTTGGCTATAACCCAGATCAGACAGTGATTCCGCATTTGGATCTGCATATTGAACCTGGTGAAATGATAGGTGTAGTGGGTACAACCGGAGCAGGCAAAAGTACATTGATCGCTCTACTCAATCGTTTCTATGATGTCGGTCAAGGTTCTGTTGCAATTGATGATATTGATCTGCGACAGATGCCCCAAAAAACACTTCATCGTATTGTAGGACTGATTCAGCAAGAACCGTTTTTATTTTCCGGTTCGATTATCGACAATGTGCGCATGTTCCAATCGGAGATTACAGATGAGCAAGTTATTGAAGCTTGCCGATTTGTAGGTGCTCATGACATGATTACACGCTTACCGCAAAAGTACGATACACGACTATCGGAGCGAGGAAGCGGATTGTCTGCTGGTGAACGTCAATTGATTTCATTTGCCCGTATTGTTGTGTTCCGTCCTAAAGTATTGATTCTGGATGAAGCAACAGCCAATCTAGACTCGCATACCGAACAACTGGTACAACAAGCGCTTGATACCGTATCAGAAGGACGTACAACGATTGTGATTGCTCATCGTCTTTCTACTATTATGCATGCAGATCGTATTCTGGTGATGGAACATGGAGAAATTATTGAACAAGGCACTCATGCTCAGTTACTCGCTCATCATGGCACTTACGCCAAATTATATCTTCATGCTAGACAATCGAATCAAGATGTTATTGAAGCATAAAACAAATAAATCCCTTTATGGCATACTCCTACAGGATAATAGTCAATAGCGACTGATCCAGTATGCCACAAAGGGATTTTTACATCGTTCTATCATAGAATACCTCTTACTTCAAAAGTCCAAGTACATTTTTGGTAGGTGTACTTGTTGTAGGCGCTGTAGTTGAAGTCGTTGTTGGAACTGGTGCTGCTGTTGTAGTTGTCGGAACAACAGTTGATGTAGATTTTGGCGTTAGCAACGGACTTGTTACGGATAGTAAAGGTGCTGATGTAGTTGATGTTGGTGTAGAAGTTGATGATACCGGAATCGATGTGCTTACTGTAACCACATTAGGAACAGTGATTGGAATATTAACAGAAGTCGAACTTGTTGTTGTGTTATTAGTAGTCGAATTTGTTGTCGTGCTCACCGGTGTATTGATTGTACTTGTTGTTGGTGCTGGCGTATTAGTTGGCGCTGGTGTCGGTGTCGGCGTTGTTGCTACTGGCTCCGGTGCTG
>NZ_JBHUGF010000010.1:2839029-2951211 GCF_042681745.1 Paenibacillus nicotianae
TCGGCGTTGTTGCTACCGGCTCCGATGCTGGTGTATTGGTTGGCGCTGGTGTCGGTGTCGGCGTTGTTGCTACCGGCTCCGATGCTGGTGTACTGGTTGGTGCTGGTGTCGGTTTAGGTACTTCAGATGCTGGTATAGATGCGTTTCCTGTTGAAGGTATAGCTCCTGGCGTTGTACCAACAGTAGTCAAGATCGGTTTCACCATTGAAGCAGGAGGCGAATATATGCCTGTTTTAATGGTCGTTGGGTCTGACTTGGATTTAGAAATATTATCTGTTGCTGTATTCAATTGTCCATAGACCGCTTCTACATATTTGTCATACGCGTTTTTGCTAATTTCCATTTTCATCTGATGCACTTTGGAAGTCAGAGTCATTTTATCTTCGTTAGAATCTATTTGAAATCCTTTGTTAAACAAACTCTTCATAGTTTCATCCATATTTTCTTTCGTAAGCGCTATCCCATTTTGAGCACCAAGTTGATAAAATCCATTGTCTGTTAGGGTTTCTTGTACTTGCTTATGAATCTCTTCTTTACGTTTCTGTTGACTGTCAAAAAGTTCATCTAACTCTTTATCTCTTGTTTCCTTTTTTTGCAGTTCTTTTTTGTATTCTTGGTTACTCTCTAATTTTTGTTCAGCCGGTGTTTTATCTGTACGTTTATTATCAGTTGGTGTAGCAGGATTAGCAGTTGCTGCATTTTTCCCATTATTCATTGTAAACGTATTAGAATCACCAGAGGTTGGGGAGTAGTATGAATTCTGGCTAGCCGTCGAAGAGTAACTCGCATTAGGTGTAATATTCATAAGGCAGTCTCCTTCATAATATAGATAGTTAATGTCTAACAAATAGCAATAAATTGATTTCCATCAAAGAAACATAATAGTAATATTTATCCAAATTAGTATAGTAATAATTTACTGTTTAACAACTTAGTTAGCAAGGGTAATTCGAACTATAATTTTTAAAAATTACCATAAAATGTAATCACATTTTGTCGAAAATATGTACTTCTACAAAAAAAACTCTTATTCGACATTTCTATCGCATAAGAGTAAATAGAGATATTTATTTTACTATCCCACCAGTCAAAATAGATCCGATTGCATTTCCATTATTTGATGATGTATTTCCAGATGATGAGCTGTTACTTCCAGATGATCCGCTTGTAGAAGTTGTAGAATCACCCGCATGGTTAGTACTGGATGAATTTGATGTTCCTGTAGTAGAACTATTATTATTGCTACCTGTTGTAGATGTAGTCTGTGTTGTTGCTGGTGTAGAAGAAGATTCTGATGTCGATGAACTACTATTGGTTGTTGTGGTTGGAGTTGGTTGAGAAGCTGATGATTCTGACTGTGTTGAAGGTGTAGTCGTCGGTTGAGAAGCTGATGATTCTGGCTGTGTTGAAGGTGTAGTCGTCGGTTGAGATGAAGGTGTAGAACTTACTGGTTCTGATTGCGGTGTAGCTGATGGTGCAGGTTGCTGTGTTGTCGAGGATGGCGATGATGTAGTAGTGTTTCCTGCGATTACATTTCCAGAAGCAGCAGGAGTAGATGATTCTTCTGTATCTGTATACTCTTCCGCAATTTCTTTACCGTATACAGTTTTGACATACTGATCATATGACTCTTTACTGATTTCTAATTTGAGCTGATGTAGCTTAGAACTAATCGTTAATTTCTGCTCATCGGTATCAATTTTGAATCCTTTAGCAACCAAGTTTTTGACAGTATCCTCATAATTGTCTTTGTTCAATGCTAGCTGATTATCGATCCCAATCTGCGCAATCCCTTGATTGGCTAACATCTCATAAGCAATTTTGTCGATCTCTTCTTTGTGCTTTTGTTGCTCTTCAAAAAATTGGTCAGCTTCTTTCTTTTTCAATTCTTTTTGCTGATCTTCTTTTTTGTATTGCTTAGCTTCTTCTAATTTCTGTTCCTGTGGACTTTTTTCATTTGTCGATATTGTTGCTGTTCTAGTATCACGATCTTGAGTAGATGATGGATCTGTAGGTGTGCTTTTGTTAATCGTGTCATTGCTAGCTGATGAATGGTAGCCCAGATTACTTGTTCCGGCATAGCTTGCAGATGAAGAAATATTCATACCCTTTACTCCTTTTCTGAAATAAATACCCTTTTTTAGTAAGTTAGTTAGCTTTAATAATAGTTCAAATTTACTATTAAATTCAAAAATCATCAAGGGTATTAAGACCTAAAAGAAATAAAAAAAGATACTTCCACAAAGGAAAGTATCTTTTGAAAATTTAGATTTACTTAAAGTTACGTTGTAAAATATTGAGTCTGCGTTTTGCCTAGCCAATGTTCTATACGAAGCAATACTTGCTGCATTTCTAGTGGTTTACTCATATAATCCGAAGCTCCTGCTTGAATCGCTTTCTCGCGGTCTTCTTTCATCGCTTTGGCCGTCAATACAATAATCGGAACTTGAGCATATCCATACAGATTACGAATCGTACGCATCGTTTCATATCCGTCTAATTGTGGCATCATAATATCCATCAGAATAAGATCAATATCCTGTGTCATATGCAAAATTTCCAGAGCATCCCGTCCATTTTGCGAAATAAGAATATTTACACTATGACGCTCTAGCAGACTGGTTAACGCATATACATTCCGAATATCATCATCTACAATTAGAATTTTTTTGCCATCCAGACCTTCATATTGTTCTTCTGTCATGACTTGTTGCCCTACCTCTATTACCTGTTCGTTGCTAACTGCACCAATACGATCAATCTCTGAATATGAAGCTGTTATACGTGAAGATTGAATCGATGTGTTAGTATTCGTCTCCAACTCGGTATCTATAGAAGTGAGTTGCTCTTTGTCAAAAAAGACCGTATGACTGATTGGTTGTTGTACTGTAAATAGTTCACTTTCATCATTGGGATCGGATTCCAGACAAGGAATATAGAATGTAAAAGTACTGCCTTCGCCTACTTTACTTTCTAGTGTGATTTCTCCACCTAACAAATGAGCAAGTTGGGAAGAAATTGATAATCCAAGCCCTGTACCACCGTATTTGCGAGCGGTTGCTCCATCTGCCTGACGGAATGCTTCAAAGATCAAACGACTATTTTCAGGTGAGATTCCTATACCTGTATCACGAACAGTAAAAGCAATCATCGGCTGATCGGATTGATACTCTTGTGTCTGCACACGATCCAACTTCTCTATCGTTAATGTGACACCGCCGACTTCTGTAAATTTGAACGCATTCGATAATAAGTTACGTAACACTTGCTGTAGACGCATATCATCGGAATAAATCAGATCAGGCACATTTTCTTTGACCTCAATATTGAAATAAAGATCACGTAATGCTGCACCTTCTTTGAAATAACGTTCCATTTGTTCAGGAATCGCTTGTGTACTGACCGGATCAATCTCAATATGCATTTTCCCTGCTTCTACTTTGGATAGATCCAAAATATCATTGATCAGATTCAATAAGTCTTTACCAGAATGATGGATAATAGAAGCATACTCTTGCTCTTTTTCCGTTAACGTATTTGCGCTATTTTCTGATAAAATTTGTGAAAGTATCAACATACTATTAAGTGGCGTACGTAATTCATGAGACATATTTGCCAAAAATTCGGATTTGTAACGTGAACTCACTTGTAGCTGTTGTGCATATTTATCGAGTTCAATCGCTGTACTTTCGGCAGCCATTTTACCTTGTTCCAGACGTTCATTCAGCATTTGCAATTCTTCTGTCTGCATATGCAGTTCATCTGCTTGTGTCTGAAGTTCTTCCGATTGAACTTGTAATTCTTCAGATTGAACCTGTAGTTCATAATTCATATTCTGAGAATCACGATACATTTGCTCGATCTTTTTACGAATCAATAATGAGTTCATCGTAACTGCGAAAATATTTAATAAATGTTCAAATAAATCGGATTGTTCTAGTGTCATCGGTTCGATAAAAGCAATTTCGACTACAGCTAATACTTTATTTTCAAACATGATCGGAGCCGCTACTAATGCTTTGGCTTCTGCACTACCCAATCCTGAAGTAATCTGCACATAACCTTTAGGAAGCGGGCTGTATGTTAACATTCTTTTTTCAACAATACATTGACCTGCTAATCCTTCGCCTTCGGTAATATAAGCTGCACCTAATTCAATATCTTTGTTATGGGCGGCAAACGAAGCAGATTTGATCCAGCCTTCTTCTTCATTTTCGCTATCATAATAGACAACACCATAGGAAGCCGAGAACCATTTATTCATTTTCGTTAACAACGCTGAAGATAGTGTCTCTATACGATCAGATTCTTGAAAACGGGTCGAAGCAATCGCAATCTGGTCTTTGATCCAGTTCTCGTGCTGTACATGATCTAACAATTGGTTAGTCGCTGTACCCAGCTCTGCAATCTCATCACGCGTACGAATAGTGATCCGTTTGTTGAGATCGCCACCTTCTCCAATATCGTGAATCGTCTCGGTAACATCGCGCAATGTTCGTACAATCTGGCGAGCAATCACCCATGCTGTAATAAGCGATACAATCGCAACCGCAATCCACAACGTCACCATCGCTATAAATAGACGCTCATTACTAGCAGCAATACTTTCAATACGTGCATCGGTTAACGCTTTTTCTGTTACGCGAAAAGCTTCTAGTTCACTACGCAAACGATCAATCTGTTGCTTACCCGGATCGACTTTGAAAAATTGAGTAATCCCTGCTTCATCGTTACTGCGTCGCATCGATAGAACCGGATCACCCGCATCTTGAATCCATTTTTCTATGCCTGTCTTGATCGTACCCAAATTGCTACGTTGCAATTCGTTATCTTCAACCAGAGTCACTAATTTGTTATAATCAGCTTCCCATTGCAGAACTCCATTGTTATAAGGAACCAGATAACTATCATCGCCGGTCAAAGCAAATCCTCGTTGTCCTGTTTCCATATCAAGTACATGCTTTTCGATCAGATTGGTTAGATTATGAACTTCCAGATCATGATCGTTAATATATCTATTTTCTTGTTCTAATTGATTCACACGTCCAGACATCATCAGTAACACAACGCCTACGCATAAAATAATGACTACATACCCAGAAATAATTTTGGTGCGAATACTCCAATTTGCACGCTTGGGCAATCATAAAACCTCCAATATCTACTCCATATTCCGTAATTTCATCGGTACTTGCTTCATTATTTTACTGCAAACTTTAATGAAAAGGAATCTATTTCTTGCATATGCAATTATTTTTTATTATTTGCTTTCATAATTAGATCAAAGACCGTACATTCATTTTGGAACGATACTCCTGCGGGGTAATTCCTTCAAGCTCACGGAACACTTTGGAAAAGTGTCGACTGCTCTCAAATCCTACTTGTTGACTGATTTCAGTTAATCGACCAGAGCTTTCTGTTAGCAATAATTTGGCTTTGGCAATCCGTACTTTTTTGAGATATATGACAAAGCTTTCTCCGGTATAGGATTTGAAAGCTTCGCTAAAATACGAGTAATTTAAAGAAACATGATTGCTTACTATCGCCATATTTAGCGGACGATCATAATGAGCATGAATAAATTGAACCGCTTCTTTCAGATGTTGAGGTTCTGTATGAATTAGACGTAGCTGCCGAATATAATCATCCAGACAGATCAGTACATTTTCGAGATCACGGAAATAGTCTTGAAAATAACGATAATGATTGAGATTGCCTACACGTCGATACAGACGTAACACTTCTACTGAAGCTTCGCCATAATGTCGGAAAATCTCATCCAATACCTGTTCATTGATACATCGAGCAACTTGCTCAATATAAGCGATAGGCAAATATATTAATTCATGAATCCGAAAAATCTCATACAATCGCTGTTCAATCTCTGGATCACGATCACTTCCTAATGTATTGCCTAGCAATCGAATTTCTTCTTCTGGGATACTCCATGTAGTATAGGTCTGTTCAACAACCCGATAATGAATAAGATGAATACCGGGGTGAAGAAATCCATAATGAAGTGCCTGACAAGCTTCTTGATAATGCTCGGGAATACTTTGAAATAGATTGCCCTGTTCACTGATCCCAATCAGAAGCCCTTCTACTTCTCGCTGTGCCGCTATCTCTGCCAGTTGTTCCAAATGATATAATTCAGTAGCTGGTATAATCCAGACCAATCGATCTTCTTTATCATACAATTGAGCAGTATACTGAACCGCTAGACTCGCACATAAGCGCTTAATTAGTACAGTCAGCTCTTGCCGATCAATCAATATCCCTTCTTTATTTTTATACTGAAATACACAGATCGCATAATGTTCTGGCAATTCTAGAAAATCCAGTTGTTCTGACAATACTGTTAGATCTAATGAGTCTGCATACAGTAGATTTTGTAATTGCTCCTGATCTTTTTGCAATCGATATTGTTCGACTTCAGCAAGACTATGAGAAATAAGATCACGCTTTTGCAATTCTTCATCCAAACGGCGCAAAGCATCAAATAAATCTTCACGTCGAATCGGCTTGAGCAAGTACTCACTCACTTGATAACGAATCGCTGCTTTGGCATATTCAAAATCATCATATCCACTTAAAACGATGACATAAGGTTGTACTGTTAACGTCTTTAGACCACGCAGTTGTTCTAAAAACTGCACACCATCCATGATCGGCATCCTTATATCAGTAATTACTATATCAATATCGGTATTCATTATCTGCTCTAATGCTTCTTGTCCATGACGTGCATGGATACAGGTATAATATGCCGGAAATTCCCGTTCAATCATTACTTGTAATCCTTGTCTGATATTGCGTTCATCGTCTACAATCAAGATTTGAGTCATCTGATCATTCTCCTCCTGTCAGCAGTACTTTGGGAAATCGTAAAGTGACTATTGTTCCTTCTCCTAAAGTACTTGTAATATGTAGCCCGTAATCTTCTCCATAAAATAAAGCAAGTCGTCTCTGTACATTGCGTAGACCGATTCCACCTTTACGTGACTGTTGCTCCTCTGATGCATGTACAGGATAGCTGTTGCTGATATGAGCATGGTGAGGTTCATCTGGAATATGAATCCACTGTTGTAGCGCTTCTAATTGCGACGGACTCATTCCGCTCCCATTGTCTTGAACGGTTACAGTAATCACCCGATCCGGTTCAGCAATAACCTGAATCATTAAGCAACGATCTACATATTCATCTTCATTCCATGCATGTTTAAACGCATTTTCGACTAGCGGTTGTAAAGACATTTTTAATATTTCGAGTTCTAGCAATTGCGCTGGAATATCAATCTGGAGTTTAACTGGCTCTTCAAAACGAATATTCATTACATCAATATAGTTATGAATATGACGTATTTCTTCACTCAATTTCACATATTCACCCGACCATTTGAAATTGTAACGCATCATTCCGCCAAGTGATGTTAACGCATCCGAGATTTGGCGTTGATCTTCGATTTCGGCTAACATTTTGATATTTTCTAGCGTGTTATATAGAAAATGAGCATCAATCTGACTGTATAACGTACGCAGTTCAGCTTCTTTCATTAAGGCTTGTTTGCTGACCGCTTGGGCTATTAATTCATTGATCGTAAGGGTCATACGATTAAAATGATACGCCAGTTCTCCAATCTCTCCGCCACCATCTACTTGGACACCATGATGAAGTTCACCACGACGTACTTTTTTCATCGCGGCTGTTAATCGGCGTAGATTTTTGAGAATAATCGTATTGGCAAAATACGTAATCAGAGATACCAGCAAAATAAAGCCGATATTTAACAGCACAATCCCATTACGAGCACGTCGGGTATCTTGTAGTACTTTTTCTAATGACACAATATGAACCAGTTGAGCACCTAATCGATCTACCCGAGTAGATGTAGCTAAATAAGCAATACCTTGATCGGTATACCGGATAGAAGATATGTTTGAGTCTGTTGTATCATTGTCTATCGACTGATGTTCTGCTTGATAAGAAGCATCACTGGTATCTGCTTGATTTTCTTTCAACCATTGTTGTAAAGGAGCTGCGTACGCTTTATCTTGCGCAGCAGGAATATACCCGCCCCCTGCGTCCAGCAATAACATTTGCGATTCATCTTCTTGCAATTCGCCATACGTACGCGGAGCAAAATTAGCTAACAACATATCGACTTGTACAATGCCCGCATGATGTCCTTTCGGTAACTGAATTTCACGCAACAACGATATTTTAGGCGGGTCGAGTTCAGGTACGATAGTGCGATCATAAGATCGTGACAAATCTTGCTCTTGCACATACCATCCTTCTCGATCCCCCAACATACGGGCAAGCTTGTACCAGGGCTGATTCCATACTCGCTTTTCTTGAAAAACAATAGGCCAGATTTCATACGTATACTCACTAGCACTATATAAACGAAGATGTAGAATAGTCGGATTGTTAATCTCAATTTGTGCCAGATTGGTATAAAAGCTATTATTGAACTCTATTAATTCTGACGTAGGCGCACTTTCATTATCAGCCAGATACTGGATCACTTCTTTGTCTGATAAAGATAGCTGAGCAGCACGTTCCATCGTTTCAATCTGTGTCAACAATACTTGTTTTTCATTTTGTAGCGCATCTATACTTTTCAGTCGCGTATCTTCAATATAAGTTTCATTGACTTGATTATAAAAGTATAATGACACCGCTGTAGTCGGTAACAAAATCACAATAATATATGTGCCGATTAATCGACTTTGTAAAGAAAGAGTGTTCAGCCAATGTAGAAAAGGCTGTATGATTTGACGAAACGTCATCTATTCCTCCCTATCCAGTAACCACAATAATGATAACAATTTATAAATGTAAGCGGTTAAACTATGTATTCTATTGTAACTCAATTAACTGGAAAATTGTGTACAAAAAGGGACTTTTACAGAATAGGCTTCTGCTCAAGTCCCTTTTTATCTTATTTTATTTCATTTGGATAACTTTATTATTGTTTACTGCGCTTCTAATTTGGCTTTATTTTTCTCATATTCGGTTTGTTGATACGCTTGTACTTTAGCTAAGCCATCGGCTTCACGTTTGCTCAAGTATTCGTTAAAGATCTGGTCAAATTCACTATCAGAAGAAGCTAACAATAACTTAGGTAATGTTTTACCCCATAGTTGTGAGATTTTGGTGTTGATAATTCCTTCTGGTGAATTACCTGTTGGATTCAATTGATCAAATTCAGAGGAACTGACTGTTTTTCCTTTAGTCCAGTCTTCCATTTGTTTGAAAGGATCTACACTTTCCGGTTTCCATTGATCTGTAATATTGGTGTTCATTTGCATCCAGTATTTATGAGAAGCTCCATACTTGGTATCAAATTCTGAACGATCGGTATTCAGTGATTTGAGCACTTCAGGTTTAAATTGATCTTTGCCATCGACAGTATCATATGTGACTCCTTTTTCACCTAAATACAAATCTTTTTGTCCTTCTTCACTGATCAGGTATTCAAGGAAACGAATCGCACGCGCTTTATCTTTTACATTTTTGGAGATAAGGGTTACTGTCCATCCTGAGATAACAGGCCCTGATAAAACCGGTTGATCTAATTTGGAATTAGAAGGTCCATCGACTGCGATATAGACTGAATTTGGATCTTTAGCATATAAAGCATTTTGTTGGGTATTAAAATCGCTACGTTGATACAACATTGCAAAGTAACGTCCTTGTGCTATTTTTTCTTCCATTTGAGAACGCTTGTCGATAAAGATATCTTTGGATAATAATCCATTTTGATTCGCTTGACGGAATGTTTTGAGCCAGCGTAAATATTCTGGATCGGTGGTGCGGTCATACAACTTACCGTCTTTTTCCATCGGGATCGCTAAGAAATTTTGCAAATATCCTTCTAACGAGTAATTGCCGTTCTCTGTAAATTCATGCAATCCTAGTGGAATTAAAGGTTGTCCGTTCACTTCAGGGAATTTCTCTTTCGCCATATTGAGCGCTTTCAAAAATCCTTCCGGTGTACGCATATCTGGTTTGCCTAATGCTTCATACATATCTTTGCGTACAACAAATACCTGATTAGACAAGTAATTTTTGCCGTATTTTGCAAAATCCGCAGGAGAAGAAGAGGCATTCGGATACCCGTAGACATTGCCATCAGGCTGAGTATACCATGCTAATTTGGCTGGATCGGTCACTTTGTAGAAATAAGGATCATATTGATCTGCTAATTCATTCAGTGGCAACACCAATTTACCTTCGATCATTTTTTTAACTGCATCTTCGCCCCAAGATAGTGTGATAAAGTCAGGCAATTTACCAGAAGCAATCATCGTATTCAGCTTTTCATTTTCATTACCGGCAGGCACGATAAAGTTCAAGCTAACTCCTGTTTTCTTGGTTACATATTGGCTCGTAGGATCGGTTCCCCAATCACTTCCTGTGTACCAGGAGAAGTTCATATACCAGTCAAATGTAATTGGCGATGTATCTACTTTCCAACCCGGTTCATTAGCTGAAGCGGCTTTGACCGGTGTATTGTTTTGTTCTGATGCACTTTTACTTCCTCCACCAAAGTAAGAACAAGCTGTCGTGAACATCATCAAGCTAGCTAGCGTTAACATCAATGCAGGTTTGTGCCATTTGCGATGATTTATTTTTCGTTTCATCAGATCAATACCCCTTTTCTTTTTTTAAAATGTAGAATTTACAGTCAATATAGTGAATAAAAAATAGTCATTGGGCTGTTGAGCTTTTTCTATTTGATCCAAGTGACTTTAGCCTTTGATCGAACCTATCATCATGCCTTTCACAAAGTATTTTTGTAAAAATGGATAAACGAATACAATTGGCATCGTAGTCACCACCATCGTAGCTAGCTTGATCGACTGCGATGTCACTGAACGGGTAATTCCTCCCGGTACAGCAGCAAGCATCTGGTTCGAGCTAGATTCAGCCACGACCCGGTACAGATAAGTCTGAATTGGTTGTAGACTGGTATCATTCATATAGATCATCCCTGTAAAATAATCATTCCACTGGAATACTCCATGAAATAGAGCAATCGTCGCGATAACAGGCATCGAAACTGGCAATACGACCCGTAGAAAAATCGACCAATCATTCGCACCATCAATCCGCGCCGCTTCTTCGAGTCCTTCCGGTATTTCGCGGAAAAAGGTCATAAAGATAATAAGATCGAAAAAGCTAAACATCGCTGGAATAATATATACCAGAAAATTATCTAACAACTGTAAATCTTTCATTAACAAAAAGGTAGGAATCAATCCGCCGCTGAAAAATAACGTAATTGTTCCGATCCAGATATAAATTTTGCCTCCGATCAATCCTTTTCGAGATAAAGCGTATGCCACCATTGCTGTGAAAAATACATGAATCGCAGTACCGATCAACGTTTTGGCTACAGTAATCCACATCGCTTGCATAATACCCGGACTCTGGAATACCGCTTTGAAGCTTTCCAGACTGAATATTCGCGGCCACCAGTAAATACCACCACGCATCGCATCGGTTCCTTCATTCAGTGCGTTCACAAGCACATACCAGATCGGATACAGCGTAATAAAACAAATCAAGATCATCAATACAGTATTCAACGTATCAAAAATCGCTTCACCACGCGTTTTACGATCTGCTTTTATACTAATCATCGTCATTCTCCTTTATCATTAGAGTGAGGGGTCTTTCAGGCACACTTTTCTTTTAAAAAATTTTAGAGATTAAAGATTAGAGATTAAAGATTAGAGATTAAGAGATTAAGTGCTTTAAAGAATAAGTGCTTTATTAGGCGTAACTTTTGGATTGATTTTAGATGGATCGCTGTGGGGCTGGTGTTGTTCTTGTCGTCGCTGGTGAAGAAAAATGCCTAGAATAACTGCTCAAGCAGTTGGCATTTTTCTTCAAAGGCGAACGCTTCGCTCTTTCAGAACTACACCCTCCCCTCCGCTCTGTGCTTGGTGGATTCATTTGTTTTTTTTAGGAAAAGATTAAGTTCTTGGTTTAAGTACAGGGATTTAAGTATAGAGAATTAAATACAAAAATTTAAAGGCTATGGATCAAATTCTGTAAGTCCAATTTGGTAGATCAAATTCGGTAGGTCAAGAGATTATGCTTCTTGCAAGAGCTTAGTTGGGGAGTTAGCAACTCAAAAACTTATACCTAAAGTATTGAAGGCAGTTAAAGCAGTTAAAGCAGTTAAAGCAGTTAAACTAACTAATCTTTCCTGCTCCTCCCCCACTCAGGGTAGCTTTAGCGGCGAGAATAGGGTGTTCTGAAAGAGCTACAAGCTTTCTTGGAAAGCTACTTCGGAAGCGTAAACTATAGCTCGCCTTTGTAAATGGATAGCTACCGCAAAGCGGTTAAATCAAGCTATCCATTTACAACAAGCGACGACAAGAACACCCTATTCTCAAAGCGGCTAACGCTCACCCTCCTCCCCCTTTTTAAAAGAGTGAAGTGTTATTCAGTTTCTTCGTCACCTGATTAGCAATCACAAGTAAAATCAAAGCAATAATCGATTTGATAAGACCGATAGCGGTTGAGTAGGAGAAACGTCCAGACAGCAGACCGGTTTGATAGACATAGATATCGATTACGTTACTTGCGCTTTCGTTGAGCGAGTTCCGTAAGACGAGAATTTGGTCAAAGTTAGAGTTCAATACACCGCTGACTGCGAGGATAAATAGAATCGCAATCGTAGCTTGGATACCGGGCAAAGTGATGTACCACATTTTTTGAAAACGTCCTGCGCCATCGATCGTTGCCGCTTCATACATTTCGGGAGATACCCCTGCCATCGCAGCCAGATAAATAATCGCTGACCAACCTAATTCTTTCCAAATATCCGAGGTGATCACAATCGTCCAGAAATATTGCGGTTCGGCTAAGTAAGAGATCGGTTCTTTGATCAAATGTAGAGCCATTAGAACATTGTTGATAATACCAACATCGGCTAGCCATGTAGTCAAAATACCGCCAAGAATAACCCACGATAGAAAATGCGGTAGATACGAGATGGTTTGCACTGCTTTTTTAAAGCGTACCGACCGTAATTCATTGAGGAAAAGAGCAAAAATAATCGGCAATGGAAACCCGATAAATAGCTTGATCAAGCTGATTCCCAGTGTATTACGGATCACATCTGGCAGATTTTCATCATCCATAAATGCTTTGAAATGTTCCCATCCCACCCAGGGGGCATCGGCAATACTTTCAACGATATTAAATTCTTTGAACGCAATAATAATGCCGTACATCGGAATATAGTTAAAAATTAACATCCAGACGACACCGAGTAATGCCATCACCTGCAAATGCCGCTGTGTATACAATCGGCGAAACCAGCGTTTGGTCGGTGAAGTGGTAATTTTATCTTTGGTTTTTCGTGTAGCTTTAGATTCTCTTTTCATATCGGTGTCCATAAATAATTCCTCCTTTACGTTCTCTATCGATGTCTGTATTGCTGTCGGCTTCTTTGCTCCATATATGCCACAACCAATATCCATCTTCTTTCCTTTTATGTAAGCGATTACATTTAATGGATTAATTATAGCGTGCTGATGTTAGATCGGTAATGCTTCATTTTTCGTATTGGGTGTACCATTTTTCGGGTAGACAAAATAAAACCGCCAGAACATAGTGTTCTGACGGTTTTGTTAGAGTTATTTTGTTACTAATAAAGTATTTTACTTGGATACAATCACAATCTAATGTAGATACTAGGTGATTGAAATGTCTTTTTTATACAGAAGATGTACCTTTGTTTTTGTTATAGATATCAAATGCTACCGCAAGTAGTAATACCAGACCTTTGATCCCTTGTTGCCAGTCGATACCTAGACCGACTAGAGACATACCATTATTCAGTACACCCATAACCAGACCACCGATAATCGCTCCGAATACCGTTCCGATACCGCCTGAAGCCGACGCACCACCGATAAAACAGGCTGCAATCGCATCTAGCTCAAAGTTCGTTCCTGCTCTTGGTGTAGCTGCATTTAGACGAGCAGCGAAGATCAATCCAGACACTGCTGCAAGTACGCCCATATTTACAAATACCCAGAATGTTACTTTTTTCGTTTTAACACCGGATAATCCTGCTGCTTTTTCATTACCACCGATTGCATACACATGACGGCCCATCACTGTTTTGTTCATTACGAACGAGTAGATAATAATTAGCAAGAACAACAATACTAGAATCGTTGGAATCCCTGCATAACTAGCTAATACAATAGTGAAAGCATTGATAACAGCAACTACCAGAATCATTTTCACAAAAAAGATCGCTTGTGATCCAGTATCAAAGTTATATTTACGTTGTGCTGCACGATTACGCAGTTCAGTTACAATGTAGAGAATCGATAAAGCGATCCCGGCAAGTACAGCTACAATATTCGTAGCCATATTTGAAAAGTCAGGGATAAAGCCTGAACTGATCTTCTGGAAACCATTCGGGAAAGGAGAGATAGATTGCCCTTCCAAAACGATCATGGTCAATCCGCGGAATAACAACATGCCGGCAAGGGTTACGATAAAGGCGGGTATTCGCACATAAGCTACCCAGAATCCTTGCCAAGCGCCGATCAAGCCACCGATTACGATTGATAACACAACCGCTAAGATCGGATTCATTTGCCATTGCACCATAAAGATTGCAGATACCGCGCCGACAAAAGCTGCGATCGAACCGACCGACAAATCGATATGTCCGGTAATAATAACAAGTACCATCCCGATTGCCAGTACCAGTATGTAACTATTTTGCAAGATCAGGTTGGTAATATTGATCGGTTTGAGTAGCAAACCTCCTGTTAAAACTTCGAATAGTAACATAATAAATAGTAATGCGATAATCATGCCGTACTGACGAATATTTCCTTTAAACATTTTGCCAAGTGTCGATTCTTTTTTTGCCTCTGGCTTGGTTAATGTAGACATACGTTATGCTAACCCCTTTCGTTTGTTAAATAGATTGAACTGTAAAATATAAAATTAACAATAGAATTAAATAATCCATGTTCAGTAATGTGTTTAAGAAGAACTGCGTGTCATATACGTCATTAATTTCTCCTGAGTCGCTTCTTCGCGGCTTACTTCGCCTGTAATCCGTCCTGCATTCATTACATAAATGCGATCACAGATACCTAGAATTTCTGGCAACTCTGATGAAATCACAAGCACCGTTTTGCCTTCGTCTGCAAGGCGATTAATAATCGTATAAATTTCGTATTTGGCGCCTACATCAATACCGCGTGTAGGTTCATCCAGAATTAGAATATCTGGCCCGGAAAAGATCCATTTTCCAAGTACTACTTTTTGTTGATTCCCACCGCTAAGATTGCCTGTTTTTTGCAAAATATTCGGTGTTTTGATTTTCATTTGTGTGCGCATATCTTCAGCAACCATGACTTCTTCTTGCTCATTCACTACAGTATTTTTGGTGATTTTGCCAAGTCCGGTTAATGAAATATTGCGCTTGATATCATCCATTAGAATAAGGCCGTAGTTTTTGCGATCTTCAGTCACATAAGCGAATCCATTATCGATTGCCTGGGTAACGGTATTGTTGGTGATTGGCTTGCCGTTTTTGATCAATGTACCATTTATTTTTTTGCCATATGATTTACCGAAAATACTCATGACCAGCTCGGTGCGACCTGATCCCATCAATCCAGCAATCCCTACAATCTCACCACGCCGTAGATTCAAGTTGGCATTATGAATCATCTGGCGGTCGGCATGTTGCTCATGGAATACATTCCAGTCTTTCACTTCAAGCACCACTTCACCGATCTTCGATTCATGGTGTGGATAACGATTGGTCAGATCGCGTCCTACCATTCCACTAATGATCCGATCTTCGGTAATCTCGTCTTTGTGCATATCCAGTGTCTCGATTGTCTGTCCGTCTCGCAAAATAGTCACCGAATCAGCTACTTTAGAAATTTCGTTGAGCTTATGCGAGATCAGAATACAAGAGATTCCTTGACGTTTAAATTCAAGCATCAGTTGTAGCAAGTTCTCACTATCGTTTTCATTAAGAGCTGCTGTCGGTTCATCCAAAATGAGCAATTTTACTTCTTTTGACAATGCTTTGGCGATCTCAACCAATTGCTGTTTACCAACTCCGATATTGGTAATCAATGTATTAGGTGATTCGTTCAAGCCTACTTTGGTCAGCAATTCTTGTGTGCGTTGGAGCGTTTCATTCCAGTCGATAATGCCACCTTTTTTACGTTCGTTACCGAGAAAAATATTTTCAGCAATCGACAGATAAGGAATCAAAGCCAATTCTTGGTGGATAATCACGATACCTAGTTCTTCACTTTGCTTGATATCGCGAAACTCACAGGTTTTGCCTTGAAAAATAATATCGCCTTCGTATGTTCCATATCCGTACACGCCGCTGAGTACTTTCATTAATGTAGATTTACCAGCGCCATTTTCGCCACACAGTGCATGGATCTCACCTTGTTTGACTTGCAGATTTACATTTTCCAATGCTTTGACACCGGGGAATGTTTTGGTGATATTTTTCATTTCTAAAATGATGTTGTTGGGCATGGTGGTGCTCCTTTCATAGTGGTGGGAGTGGAAAAAATACTAGCTAAGTGGGAAGGTGTGCGGGTGAATAGGAGAACGCTACGGGAGAGGAATCTTCTTGCAGTCGCGGTAAGGATGGAATCCTTACAAGGTGACTTTCAGAATGATTCCTTTCCCTTCGCTCCGTTGGGACGCACACTTTCCTTTTAAAAGATGGGAAAGATTTAGGGATGATAAGATTACATTTTAGAGATTTAGAGATTTAACAGTTAGAGATGAAGATCATGTTTTTTCCACTTTGGAGTGGGTTAGGCAGTTTTTTAAGGGCTGAGAATTAGTTTGTTTTGAGATTAGAGATTGGTGGATTGGATTGAAGCATGTAATGGGTATACAAGTTTCGCTTCACAATCTTTGTTATTAAAAAATGTAATTTTTTAAGGACTAGAATTTTGTAAAGTGAGGTCTTTATTAGTTACCTTTCACTTCTGCTTCGGTATAGTATCCGCTGTCGATGATGATTTTTTGGACGTTGGATTTGTCTACTGAGATTGGGTCTAGCAGGTATGCTGGAACGACCATGATGTTATTGTTGTATGATTTGGTGTCGTTGACTTCAGCTTTTTTACCTTGCAAGATGCTGTCTACCATGTCGGCTGTTTTTTCAGCAAGTTGGCGTGTATCTTTGAAAATCGTTTGTGTTTGTTCACCCGCCACGATCGATTTAATTGATGCTAATTCGCCATCTTGTCCAGTGATAACAGGTAGCGGTTTCTCTGCTGATCCGTAACCTACACCTTTCAGTGATGAAATGATCCCGATACTGATACCATCGTAAGGAGAAAGCACAGCATCTAGATTGGCATCGGCATAGTAAGCGCTGACTAGATTATCCATACGAGATTGGGCTAACGCACCATCCCAACGCAGTGTCGAAATCTGCGCCATTGTCTTCTGATTACTACGAACGACTAATTTGCCTGAATCGATATACGGTTGCAACACAGACATAGCTCCGTTAAAGAAGAAGTAGGCATTATTATCATCCGGTGAACCACCGAATAGCTCGATATTGAAAGGCCCTTTGCCTTTTTTGAGTCCTAATTTGTCTTCAATGTACGATGCTTGTAGCACCCCGACTTTGAAATTATCGAAAGTCGCGTAGTAACTTAAGTATCCTGTATTCATAATCAGTCGATCATAAGCGATGACTTGAATACCTTGTGCATGTGCTTTGCTGATTACATCGGTCAGTGTATTGCCATCTACTGAAGCGATGACAATCACATCGACTTGCTTAGTGATCATATTTTCAATTTGTGAAATTTGATTCTCAACTACATCTTCTGCATATTGCAGATCGGTTTTGTATCCTTTGGATTGGAAAAGCTTCACCATGTTGCTACCATCTGCTACCCAACGTGCCGATGATTTGGTAGGCATCGAGATGCCGATATATCCCTTTTCCTTACTTCCTGCACTGCTCTCCGCAAGATTACAGGCAGATAAGGTAAACATCATGAGGATGATCAAGGTTAATAACGATCCTCTTTTCATCAGTTATTCTCCTTTCGAGTAGGTGTTCAGTGAACGTCTTTTATTTTGGTAACGCTTTCTTTTATGTATAATAACATGGTAAAGATTGGGAGTCTTTTTGATAAACCGACCTTTTTTATAAAAATCGGACATAGTTTGGTGGGGAAGGTGAAATGAGGGGCTTCGCTACGGGGAGCGAATCTTCTTGCAGTCGCGGTAAGGATGGAATCCTTACAAGGCGACTTTCAGAATGATTCTCTCCCCTCCGCTTGATGCACCTGCATTGCATTGGGTGGAATGTGGCAGGGGAAGATTTATGGAATTGAAATCTTAATTAATTTTAGAAGTTTATAACATAGTACTTATAGTTCATCTTAATGGACATTTTATATTCAAAAAGCGTATCAAAAGTTTACATTGTATTCAGCAATTTTCATTTCAAATAGTATTAATGAAAGGAGTATCTTAGAAAGGATGTATTTTGATGAATATACAAGAAGCTTTTAATCAATTATTAGCAAATCGTATGGATTACATAGGAGAACATATTTTATCTGAAATGGAGGATTTTCAGAGATTGAATGATGAATGCAGTGGGTTGGTCGCTATTCTGAATGCTGAGATGTCGGAAGAAATGAAACGATTATGGTTAGAGTATGAAGATAAGGTGATGTTGATTCAGGGGTTGGCTGAATCAACGATGTATGAGCAAGGGGTTAAAGATGGTGTAGAGTTAAAAAAGATATTAGATACTTCTAACTAAAAAATTTTATTTAACCAATACTGTTATTTAAAGCTATAAATAAGTATTATAGCTTCAAATAACTTAAAATACTGAACCCTAAAACTAAATAAACTTTAATCCCTCTCTGGCCAGTCAATAGGGATTAAACCATCAATTTCTTTTTTCCATCTTTTTTTAACTGCATCTGTATATCGCTTATTATCTTTAAAATAAGCATGTTCAATTACTATAATTTGTAGAGAATGCCCTTTTTCGACTTCTTTAAATAAAAAATCAAAATATTGCAATAAAGATTTTCTATCATTATCGAGCTCTGTTCCAATTTCAACTATATTTGATTCTTCATCAGAGGGAAAATAGGGTCTACTAAGTTGGTCAAATAAGATCACTCCTGGAACAGGTCGGTTAAACTCTGCGAAATATCGATGAAATGCTAACATAGTTGAAACATGCAGACTTAAATAATTTTCATCTGATCCTACATCTCGCATATATTCAATTCTAGAAGGTAATGATACACCTATTTTAAAAGATCGAAAATTTAAATAAATGGGATTGTTTTGATATCTAGCTTCAAAAGGCAATTGAGAGATAATATCCTTTGCAATTCTTGCAATTTGTATTTCTGCATTTTCTAATGCTTCTTTTCGACTTTCAACATCGATCTCTGCACTTAATGAATCTATGTTTTCTTTTAACCTATTAATACTTAGAAACGAAGTAGAAGATGGTTTCAAAGTAATTTTTTTAACTGCATCTAAATAAAATTTTATGCTTCCAATTAATCTATTTCTTCTATCATTTAAAACAATGCTTTCGTCATATTCGTCTTCCACTTTAATTTGCGAAGAGATTTCCCTTTGGATTTGTATTATTTCCTCATTTAGATTCAATAGCTTCTCTTTTAAAGAGATGATGTACTGATCGATTTTAGGACGTTCTTTCTCTATAGACTCAAGATCACTATTTACTTCATTTACAGTTTTGTATATTTCTTGTACAGAATTATTTTGTTCTTTAAGTACTTGATTACATAAAGGACAAGAGGAAGGTTCTACTATTTCCTTAAAAATTTTCACAACTTCTAATCTTCTTTTTTGATTATGAGCTGTATTTTCAAAATCGTCAGCAAATTGCAAAGATCTTTTAGCATGCATTATCTTTCTCTTGATAGAGATTGTTTCATTTTGTTTTTCTAAAAGATTGTCATTTAATATTGTTAATTCATTATCTTCTATTCCAGTATTTAATGAGGGCGTCCAATCAGATATTTCCTCTAATTGCTTATTAAGTTTGTTTTCATTTAAATTAAGGGAAGAAAATTCAGTAAGTCCTAGTTGTTTTGCTTGAAATAATAAATCAAACGCTTTAGAACTATCTGCTATCTTCTCATCTTCAGAAAGCTCTTTTTCAAAACGTTTTAGCTTTTTTAATAAGATTTTTAGTTCGATTTCCTTATCAATTGTTTTTTCATCTGTGATTCCCAAATAATAAGGCAAAGCATCTATAATTGTTTGTCGCTTACCGTAATCTTCCATTCCTCTTAATAGACTATTTTTATTAATGATTGTAGCATCATCTTGTAATAAATAAGGCACAGCACTTCTTATAGAAATATTTTTCCTTTCCCGTTCAGAACCATAAACTTCACTTTTAGCATCACCTATACCTAAAAGGCGTTCAAACTTTTTTAAAGCCCCTTCAATATTAGTAGAAGGAGGAATACTATTAGAATTTAGTGGTATAGAAATGCTTTTTCCTTGTATAATATGCATGCTCGAACTTGACTTTTGTGGAGCTCTAGGAACTTTTCTAAACATAGCGTATTCTGTTTCATTTTTTACCCAAAGCAAACCAACCCAACTCAAAGTCCTTCTTACATATGTTGGTATATGGCATTCTTGAGAACCTAAAACATAGTCAATTATTTCAGGCAATGCAGATTTTCCAGTTTGTGAATCGCCAGTTATGATATTTACTTTTTCAAGATCTAATATAATTTCGCTTATTTTTTGATCATGACTATATAATAAAATTTTTCTTATATTCCATCTTTTCATAATGTTAACCCCAAACTATTAAATATATTAGTAGTAGATTCTATTTGTGAAAACCAACATCCTAGTCTTTTAGATGTATCTAACATCTCTGTAACTTCAACTGAAGAGTTTTTTAACTTATTGATTGTTATTCCTTTATTTATAGCGTTTAAAGTTCCATCCTCATTAATAACTAGCAATTGATTATAACAACCAAAAATAATTGCATTTCTAGTAATACTACTAGACATTTCGATTCTATTGTTAAGATTAATTAAAAGGTTTTGATTTCTAGTTAACCAAGTATACAATCCTGTAGCTGAATTTGTACCTTTAAATGTTTTTCTTGTAGATTCAGATAAAACAAAAGGTAAGGGTAAAAAAAGTAAAAGAAATGGGCATGATTTAAGATTAGTATTATATCCTTTGATGAAATTTCTTAATAATAAAGAATTTAGGGCAGGATTAGTCATAGATAAAATATCTACTGAAGTCATTTATCATCACCTAATATTGTTTTAAATTGAGGATGCCAACCCACTTTAAATTCGTTTGATAATTGTTGATAAGAACCTTGAATTAAAAAATAATGTATCCATTTAGTACGTAAAGCGTTAATATCTTGATGCGCATTAAAATGAGTCCAATCTAAAATTTTTAAACCTTCTTGTTTACAGTGTTCTTCTGTTTTACCAAAAGTATCATCCTGCATTGGTTCATAGCGATCTTTCCAAGATTCAATTAAGATTTCATCGTATTCTTCAAGTTCAAATGCATTAAGTATGTCATCTTTTATCCATTTTTCTCTCTGATTTCTAGATCTCCATCTAGCAATTGCTGCTCTTTTTTTACGACTACTTCCTCCATCTACTAAATCTATTTGTTGCTCCATCCCTCCTCCAATTTCTATATCTAACACTGATGGCAAGAGTTTAGAAAAATCATCTGGTAGATTATCATCTTGAAACTGTCCAATCAAATTTTGGATATAAGTTGTTAATTCTTCTTTTGTAACACCGTTTGTACAATCTATCATTCTTTTATCCCACCATTCCAGCAAACGATTTGCAATAGACTGGCGCATTTTTTTTACAACAACATCTTTTAACCATTCAATAACTTCTTTTTCTACATGAAAAATATCAAAACTGCTTGAACGAATTATTATTTTATTGATAAGTGATAATTTTTCATCTTTATTTAAACTTAAAAATGATTCACATCCCAAGAATTTACCTTCATAAGGTAAACTTTTTTTATTATTTAAGATTGCTAATTTTCTAGCTTCAATTACTTTATTTGCCTCTTTTATCATTAAATCTACAACATCTTCTCTTTCTTTATCACCATTTACCAATTTAATCAACAAGTTATTACTTGTTATATTATCTTGTGTAACAAAAACTAATTTATGTTTTTTGGAATTAGCATACTGTGACCATATTCTAATTGTTTTCCATAAGCCTTCATTAGCTACCGTTAAAGTCGATGGTTTAGATATGGTATGTTTCAATTGATAAAGTATAACTACTTCTGTTCCATTTAATGTAACATCATCATCTTGTTCTACTGATACTCTGTCTGAATCATCTAAACTTTCTTTTAAAAGAATTAACAGCGCATATAAAGGTTGAAACCTATAGCCTAGATATTGTCCTTTTGCTGAATGTATATTTGTAGACAAATAAAATCTCCTCCAATAAAAACTTTAAACCTTTTTAAATTACATATTCTTTCATTAGAATCCAATACCTTCCAAACATTTGTTCTAATATATTTATTATTTTTAAGTATCTTTTGTTATTAAGTTCCTAAATAATATTTTTAGTAAATATAAAAAAAGCATTATACCTAGTATAGATATAGTGCTTTTTAAAATAATCCATATTCAATTATTGTAATTATCTATTCAACTAAATATAAAATGACTTAATCAAAAAAAGACTGACCCTGATGATATCAGTATCAGCCTATCACACTTCTGTATCTATACTTCCCCTCTTACCTTCTCAATCAACTCCAAATACTGCCGGTCGCCAAGTCCGTAGCGTTGGAATAATTTCAGCATACTCTGCATCACTTCTTCTTTGCTTTCTTTAGGATGACTCAAAATGTAGCGGGTTAATTCATTCTCGTCTTGATGCAAGTCCAGATACAAGGAAATGCCTTGATACAGCACAGGCATTAATGGTACATTTGGCATTTTTTTCTCCAACACCACTTCACGATACAACGACGTATACCCGCCTAATGTAATCTCGGTTTGTTGTACATCATAAGTCTGCTCTTGGACAGCATTGAAATAGACGATCCCATCGTAACCGGATTGCTCTAGATAAGACAGTATAGTGAGTAGATTGATCTGACAAAACATATCTTCGCCAAACCAGAGCACGATACAGCGATATGAATTAGTAAATAAAGGTTGCAAAGGTTGAATAACGACTTTCTCATAACCTGCTAATGAGCTATGATGCCCTTCGGCACGTACTTCATTGAACAATGGGCTGAAAATATCTGCGGTTGCCTCATGGACACACATCGCTTCGTTAAAAGGAACATAATCGCTTTGCCCCATTAACTCCTGTGTACGAAATTGTTCAAACATCACTTGCCCGTTCAATACATTCAAAATATCTTGATCAGCAAAAGCGGTTAATTGATTTTGTAATTCAGTAATTACTAATTTTTGCGAAATATCTAACATGCTCATATTCTCTCCCTGTTCTATAGTAAGTTTGATATATGATTGCCACGGCTTTTGTTGCTTGCGAAATGTCATAGGGGTTACACCAAATACATCTTTGAACGCTCTAGCAAATGCTTCTTGAGAAGAATAACCATGTTCGATCGCGATATCGAGTATACGCTTTTGGCTGTCTACCAGAGAAAGAGATGCTACATATAATTTCCGCAGGGTACGATAGCTTTTAATACTGACTCCTGTATAATGGCGAAATTTGAACGAACAATAATACGGAGAATAGCCCATCTTCTCGCTCAACCGAAGCAATGAGAAATCTTCGAATAGATGTGCTTCAATCCAATCGATCATCTCTTGAATCAAATCGTTCATGATCACTTCTCCTTTCTGATCTTATTATGTAAGAAAATCCAAATCGTTTTTTGATGCTCGTTGTGCTTTTTGAAGAAACAATATGTTGCTTGCCTGACTACACTGACTACAAGTAAAAAAACCTACAGCATAATCATTCTGTAGGTTAAAAGTAATCTCGTTATCCAATCTTAAAATAAACCCATACTCAAATACCGTTCTCCATTATCCGGTGCAATACACAATACTTTATGACCTGTGCCTAGACGCTTCGCTTCTTGCAATGCTGTCCACACCGTTGCCGCCGAAGAAGGGCCGACTAGAATGCCTTCATACTTAGCCAGATCACGCATCGTCTGAATCGCATGTTCGTCAGCTACCTGTACAATCTGATCGTAAATAGAGGTATTCAAAATCGCGGGTACAAATCCCGGGCTAGTACCGACTAGCTTATGTGGGCCTGGCTGTCCACCAGACAATACAGGCGATCCTTGCGGTTCAACAACCAGAATACGCACATCAGGCAAATGCTGTCTCAATGTCTCACCTGTCCCTGTGATTGTGCCTCCTGTCCCTGCGGAAGCAACAAATGTATCTAACTGATATTCCATCTGCTCCAAAATTTCAATAGCAGTTGTGTGTCGGTGAGCATCTGCATTTGCTGGATTATCAAATTGTCTGGGCATATAACTGTTCGGAATTTCTGTTAATAACTGCTCTGCTTTGCGAATCGCACCTGGCATCTTCTCCACAGCAGGTGTTAATACCACTTCAGCTCCATATGCTTGCAAAATCTGGATACGTTCACGTGACATATTATCCGGCATAATCATTATCGCTTTGTACCCTTTTGCCGCCGCGTTCATCGCTAGTCCGATCCCTGTGTTACCACTGGTCGGTTCAATAATCGTACTCCCTGCTTGCAATAGTCCATCTTGTTCAGCACGTACAATCAGATTCAGTGCCGCTCGATCTTTCACACTACCACTCGGGTTAAAATATTCTAACTTTACATACACAGCCGCATCTTCTGCATCAGGTAAATGATGCAACCGTACAACAGGCGTATCGCCTACTAATTCGGATATATTTTGAACAACTTTTGTATTCATAGAGGTGCATCTCCTTATTTAAAATCTTTGCTAGATGATGATAGATTTGCTTGATCTTCTAATCCAGTATAATGCTTTACTTTATCAGCAATCTTGTTCAAATGTTGTTGCTGTTGGTCGATCCGGGACTGCACCGATTGATAATGACTTTGTAATAGTTGTTTTCGTAATGAAACGGTATGATCTCCCTGACTGCGAAGATCAGCAAATACTTTCATATCTTGTATCGACATGCCTGTTTCTCTCAAGCGCATTAAAAAATCTAACCATAATATATCTGTTGCTGTATATTGCCGATAGCCTTTATCATCTCTTTGAATATCATGTATCAAATGAATTTTTTCATAATAACGTAATGTATATGCAGATAATCCTGTGATTTCGGTTATTTGTTGAATCGAATATAATTTGTCCATACTTCTAGTATACTACGATCCTCAAAAAAAGATTTGCATTAGAGCGCGCTCTAACGTTTACTATTGCTCTTGTACTTCATATATATCAATATAAAGGAGCTATTCATATGTCTAATGATCGTTATACTCAAGGTTGGAACAAGTTGCTAGAAGTGGATGGAGAAGCTGGACAACGGGTGATAGACTCTTTGGCTTCGATCGCACCTGATCTTGGCAAATACATTATCGAATTTGCTTTTGGTGATATTTATTCTCGGAATACCCTGACTTTGCAACAGCGTGAACTTATCACTATTTCTTCACTGATTACTCAAGGTGACTGTGCCGCTCAATTAACAGTGCATTTGAACGCTAGCCTGAATGTTGGAATTACCCCTAACGAAATTGTAGAAACGATAATTCATTGCTCTCCTTATATCGGATTTCCGCGGGTATTGAACGCGATGACTATAGCCAAAGAAGTATTTGCACAACGAGGGATTGAACTGCTATAAATACTTTTCTGTTTATACACATCACCACAATGAGCAACTATAGCAAAAGCCCACACTTCTACCAGACTATAGAAGATGTGGGCTTTGATATTGCGATACGATGATGCCATCATTTCGCTTATGAACTTATGCTTAATTCAGTGGTTCTTTTTTCGCTTTTTCGCGGTCTATTCCTTTTTCTTTTAGCGCTGGTTTTAATTCATCTTTCTCCAGCTTCCATAGAGGAACACCTGTCCGATAAGCCGCTCGAGCATTCAAATGTCCGGCTACCGGTGCTGTAATAAATACGAATACAATGCCTAGTAAAATGCGTGCGCTTGGATAATGATCATATAACCAGAAAAATAAAAAGGCACTGGATAGTACGCATAGCACACCCAACGTTGCACTTTTGGTAGCGGCATGAGAGCGCAAGTACACGTCAGGGAAGCGGATAATTCCGAATGCACTCAGTACACTAAGTAGCGCCCCCAGTAACACCAGAATCGATATAACGGGTTCACCGATCCACTGGATCATCTCGATCATCTCTGTCTTCGTCTTCATGTTCGATGACCACCCCTCTTTCAATATACTTGGCAAAAGCAACTGTTCCTAGAAAGGCTAAAATTCCTACTAACAACATCACTTCCAGATACGCTTGTGTATCCAGCATCATCGATAATACAGCAATAATCGCAATCAGATTAACACCAATTGTATCCAATGCTGTAATTCGATCTGCCATCGAAGGCCCTTTTAATACCCGAAACATACAACCGACCACAGCCAGCGATAACAAAATCAAAGCAATCAATAAAGAGACTTGTAACATTATCGGGTCACCTCCTTGATTGCCTGTTCAAAGGTTCCACGAATATGAGCAGACAACTCTTCAGCATCTTGTATATCCATAGCATGAATATAGACCAGATGTTGATCACGTGAAATCTCAATTAGAATCGTACCCGGTGTTAACGTCACCAGTGTAGATAATAACGTCAATTCCCAATCCGAAGTGAGTTCAGTCTGATACGTCAGAATCCCTGGTTTGAACTTGAGACGTGGACTAATAATATGTTTGAGTACAACCATACTCGATACAATCAATTCTTTGATAAACAAGACTAACAGCTTGATAACCGCCCATATTTTGATCCCATAAAATTCTCTTGCAAAAAAGCGGCGCATAATATAAATCAGCAGTAACCCGATCAGATAACCAATCGCAAAGTTGAGTGTATCCCAAGTCGTATGCAAGGACATCCAGATCAAAGCTATCAACAGATTAAGAATAATTTGAAAAGCCATAGCTTCACCTACTCCTTCAATACGGCTTGGATATACAATGTCGGATCAATCAGTACATCTGTCGCTTGTGCAACAAAAGTCTCGATCCAACCTGCACCCAGTCCGATCAGAATCACAAATGCAAATAATACAGAAGATGCTCCAATCAATCGACGAGGACGGAAAGGCGACCATTCATGGTACACTTCTCGCTTCACTTCTGGGCTATCTTGAAAAGCCGCTCGATCGTCAATTAGCGCACGATCTTTGCCCCAGAAGGCTAACATAAAGATACGCATCACTGAATATAACATCAATAGACTGGCTAGCAGACTAATAATCGTCATCGTATACCAACCGCGCTCCATACCGCCTTGAACAATCAATAACTTGCCGACAAATCCGCTCAGTGGTGGTACTCCTGCCAGTGCAAGCCCTGTAATAAAGAACATCCATCCTGTAAACGGATAACGCTTAATCAGTCCGCTCATATGTTTTAACTCTGTCGTTCCTAATGCGGCAATCATTATACCTGCTAATAAGAACAATAATGCTTTGACAATCATATCGTGAAGCATATAGAAAATAGCTCCTTCGATCCCTGCACTATTCGCAGTAGCCAATCCAAAAGCGATCAACCCTACTCCGGCGACTACATTGTAGACCAGAATTTTATTTACATCTCGATAAGCGACTGCTCCAATCACACCGAGCACCATAGAAGCAATGCCCATCCAACCAATCAATGTATACAGAAAGCCAGTATCATGATAAAAAATCAATGTAAATGTGCGAATAATAGCATATAGCCCTACTTTGGTGAGTAGACCTGCAAAAATCGCTGTAATCACAGAAGGTGGAGCAGCATACGAACCTGGTAACCAGAAAAATAAGAATAGCCCTGCTTTTAACCCGAAAACGATTAAAAATAGAAAGGCGATCACACCCAAAATTCCACTTTGCCCTGCTTCAGATATACGCTGTGATAAATGAGCCATATTTAGTGTACCTACTGCCGCATAGAGATAAGCCATCGATGCCACAAATAAAGAAGAAGATACAATATTGATCAAAATGTATTTTAACGTCACTTGCAATTGACGTTTCGTTCCACCCAATACAATCAACGCATAAGAAGATACTAACATCACTTCAAAACACACAAATAAGTTAAACAAATCGCCTGTTAGAAATGAACCGTATACTCCTACTAATAAAAATTGGAAAAATGGATAAAAGTGATGCTTTTCACGTTCTTCTCCGATACTGGCGAAGGCGTAAAATAAACATACAGCACCTAGTATCGATGTAGTTAATACGAGCAAAGCAGCAAACATATCGGCGACAAACACTATTCCATAAGGAGCCGCCCAGCCACCCATCGCAAGCGTCTGTATCCCTTCCATTCGTACACTAATCACAATCCAGACCGCTACACCAACATTGGCGATAACAGCAATACCACCTAACCAACGCTGGATCGGCACATTACGCATCCCGAATATTTGAAGGACTGCGGCTAACAAAGGAATCAATAGTGGCATAATTAATAAATTATTCGTCACTTTCCATTTTCACCTCCTCCATATCATCAGTCTTCAGCTTAAGATACGAACGATAAGCGAGGACAAAGAAAAACGCAGTTACACCAAAATTAATAACGATTGATGTTAAAATCAAAGCCTGTGGTAAAGGATCTACATAAGAACCTGACTCTTCCCCTAATAATGGTGGTGCTCCTGACTTGAGTCTCGACATCGTCAGCAATAATAAATGCACACCATGTGTCAAAATCGATGTTCCCAAAATAATGCGTAGCAGACTGCGCGACAAGATCAGGTATACCGCGACTGCAAATAATATCCCAACAGCAATGGACATCCATACTTCCATATCAGCGATCCTCCCCAATCTGTAAAATAATTGTCATCGTCACACCAAGCACTGTCAGAAACACTCCTAGATCAAATAGCGTAGCTGTAGCTAGTTCTGTTTTGCCCAATAAAGGCAATTCAAAATAACCAAACGATTGACTCAAAAATGGAGCATCAAAGAAAAATGAACCGATTCCTGTTGCATACGCAATACTTAATCCGACTGCTGTCACTGTGCGGTAATCGACAGGTAGTATCCGTCTAACCGTTTCTGCATTAAACGCTAATGCCAGTAGAATCAGCGCTGAAGCGGTCATCAATCCACCGACAAATCCGCCACCTGGATTGTTATGACCTGCAAAGAATAGATATAAAGCAAACGTTAAAATAATAAATACGATCACTTTGGTACTCGTTTCCAAAATCACATCGTTACTTTTGAATTGGGTCATATTTCGTTGAACCGTTACTGTCTCACGGCGAGTACGTCCCACATCTACACGATGCGTCTGTACATCTTTATTACGCAAATAATGAATACGTGCGCCGGTATCATTTCCTTTGACTTGAAGCTGAATTAAAGAATAGATACCCAGCGAAGCGATAGCCAGCACCGTAATCTCAAGCATCGTATCAAATCCGCGGAAATCTACCAGAATCACGTTGACGATATTATCGCCACCACCTAGATCATGACTACCTTCTACAAAAAAGGTAGCAATAGAATCGAAAGTGCTACTACCACTGGCTGCTAACGCGATAAAGGTCATCACTACACCCACACCGACCGACACAATAATATTCACCCATCGATACCGTTTGGATACAATTTCGCGTCGTAATTCAGGCATATGATAGAAGCAAAGTAAAAATAAAGATACAGAGACTGTTTCTACAATCATCTGTGTCAACGCCAAATCCGGTGCACGAAAAAGAACAAAAAACAAAGTTACCAGATAACCGACAGCTCCGGTCATAATAATCGCTGTAAGACGTTTACCTGCAAATGGAACAGCAATAGCAGTTGCAACCAGACCAATTAACAATACAATTTCATAAATGCTAATAGATGCTGCTCCTGCTGTCAGTAACGACATCCCATCTGCTCGCCAGAATACAGTTACCATCAAAATAATCATAAATATAAAAATATAAATTAAATAGTTATGCACAGAACCACTCATATATTGATTGGTTAACGCTTTAGAACCTTTTTCGCCCCATTTCAGGGTACTATCATAGAGATGATTCCATGTTAACGTTTGAGGATATTTGCTATAAATCCCTTTCCAGCGTCCTAACAATACATACATTAGTGTTCCTAACACAATAATGCCTATTGTCATTAACAGCGCTGGTGTAATCCCATGCCAGAATGAAATATGCACGTCAAAATGTTGCCCCGGTGCGACCAAACTTGGTAATACCGCTCGCATCGTAGGTTCAATAATGCTATAAGACAACACATTCGGGAAAAATCCTAATCCTACCACACATAATCCCAAAATAACTGGCGAGATCAACATACCCATCGGCGCTTCATGCGGAGTACCGCCTAATTTGTCCGGTTGAAGTGGGCCTCTGAATGTTTTGAACACCAGAATCATACTGTAGACAAATGTAAATACACTGCCGACAAAAGCCAGAATAGGGAATAAGATGCCCCATGTCTCTAAGCGATAGATTTCCATATGGCTTAGCTCTACCATCGCTTCTAAAAATAACTCTTTACTCAAAAAGCCATTAAACGGTGGAATACCAGCCATTGCAAATGCACTGACTCCTGCCACTGTAAATGTAATCGGCATTACATTCATCAATCCACCCAGACGACGCAGATCACGTGTACCTGTCTCATGATCGACAATACCGGCTACCATAAATAAAGCGCCTTTGAATGTGGCATGATTGATCAGATGGAAAATAGCCGCCATGGTTGCTGTCGTATATAGAAGTGACTCATTGCCATATCCGTAATAAACAGCAGCCGATCCAGCACCGAACAAAGACATAATTAAACCTAACTGCGAGATGGTTGAATAGGCTAATAATGCTTTGAGATCGGTTTGTTTGACAGCTAATATCGAACCATAACACATCGTTACAATACCGACTGTCGAGACAATCCAGAACCATTCCGCTTGAACAGCAAAAATAGGACTAAAACGAGCAACAAGATAAATGCCTGCTTTGACCATCGTCGCTGAATGCAGATAAGCACTGACCGGAGTTGGTGCTTCCATCGCATCCGGTAACCAGATATGGAAAGGAAATTGTGCGGATTTGGTAAAAGCCCCTAGCAAAATCAATATCATTGCTGGTACAAATAAAGACTGACCTTGTATATCACCTAATACCGCAATCGTTTCACGAATACTAAATGTACCTGTCATTGAATGTAGCAATATAAAACCAGCTAACATCGCAAATCCACCAAGTACAGTAATCAACATCGATTTGAGTGCTCCATAACGCGAACGATCTCGTTCATACCAGAAAGCAATCAATAAAAATGAAGAGATACTGGTCAATTCCCAGAATGTATACAACACGATCATATTATCTGAAAGAACGATTCCAAGCATTGCCCCCATAAAGATCATCAGATATAAATAAAATCGATGAATCGCTTCTTTGGCAGGATCAAGGTAAAAAATAGAATATAACACCACTAATGCACCTATACCTGTAATCAGTAGCGCAAATAAAAGACTTAACCCATCTACATATACAGTGAAGTTAATTCCTAATGAAGGCACCCAGGGTACACTAATCGACTCACTGGTATCTGACTGAATCGCAGGTAAGTAACGTAGAAAATTTGCAAATAATAAGGTCGGAATAGCTAAAACGATCCAACCTGTATGTATACGCGGCAATCCTTTACGGATCAGAGGCACAAAAATTGCAAATAAAAACGGAATGATAATAGCAGCATGCAATACATACACTCTTGTTGACACCCCCAATTTTTTTATCTATTTACTTCTTGTATTCTTCTAATGAATGTATACAAAAAGCCCTTTACCTTTATAGTACCCAAAAACAGCATCTCTTGCCCGTAATTTCATCATTTTAGGCTAAATTAGGTCAAAATAACCCAAAAAACAGCAAAAAGGAGCCTTGTTGACAGGCTCCTCCGTTTTACATACCTTATAATGTTAATTACGAATCCAATCGCATATGTTTATGAGAACATAGGGAAAATATACTTCACTAAGAACCATAACACAATTGCCAAAATAATAATATAAGCAGCATATTTAATAAAAGTAGAAGCGACCATACTTGAGTCTGATTTACGTTCTACACGTACCTCTTTTTTATCTACATCTACATTGCGATTTTCGTCCATTGTCCGTAATCTCCTTTGAGCGTCCTTTGCGGTACGCTTTATCATCTTGTGAGGATTATTACACTGAAATGTGATCGATGAATCGCTATTGATTTGCACTCTTTAAAATTTTAGGCAACTGAATATACGACCTCTAATAAAGGATTACTCATACTGAGCTAATATCTTTTTGACATATCGCTGATATTCGGTACGCAAAAGCGGTGGCGAAACAATTTCAATATGTTGACCGAAGCCCAAAAAGTACTCCACCAAAAAAGAGATCTCAGTTTCACCAAACGTTCCTACAATATAATGCTCCTTATTTTCTGCCTCATTATCTGTATCTACCTGTTGCAAAGACATATTGGAATACCTTTTTTTATAAAAATGTTCGATACCCTCTTGATCCACTTTGACCTGAAAAGATAGCGGACGTTGTACATCAAATTGTTGCGTTGTTAACGTATGAATCTGCTCGGCTGTCCACTCGGTACCCTGCTGATCGGTGATATGTAACTCCTCTATATAATCACAACGAAAATTGCGAAATTCGTGTTTGTTTCGATCCCAACTCAAACAATACCAGTATCCATCCCATATCGATAAGCGCAGTGGTTGTATGATCCGTCGATCTTGATGATACCGATTGTACATAATTTCGATCACCTGTCTGCCAACAATTGCAGTAAATAGTTCTACAATCCAGGGTACTTCTTGTTGCTGTTCTACACCGATCCATTGAATCCATTGCTCGGCTTGCGCCATTTGTTCTTTGTGCTTATCAGGTAATGTTGCTAACAATTTAGTTTTGATCTCTTGATAGTTATGTTGAAAAGGTGTTTTTACTAAACCTTTTAATAATTGTAATGAAAAGAAAATCGAGTGTAATTCATTCGTATTAAAATAAATCGGCGGCAATAATGAGTTCGTTAATACACGATAACCACCATGACTTCCTTTTTCTGAATACAGTGGAACTCCTAATTCTTCTAACGAAGCGATATCCCGTAAAGCAGTACTTCTAGAAATCGCAAAAGTTTCAATAAGATCGCTCAGGTTAAAATGCTTTTTGGTATTAATATAGATCATCTGCTGAATCAGACGTTCATTTTTGTTCATATCGTACTCCTTGATTTTACTTTTTTTAATAGTGTCATGATTTGACACTATTCTACCATACAATAAAAGTATTCAATCAAAGGAGTGATATATATGTCTCATTTAAACCTAAGTACTTTTTTATCTCTACATGGTCAAGCTAAAGAAGCAATCTCTTTTTACCAGACTCATCTTCAAGCACAACTTGTTTTTTGTATTACCAATCAAGAGATTACAGAACGATTAGACCCCACCTATACGTATCCAGCAAATGAAAAAGATTGGATCGCTCATTCTGTGTTAAATATCGGTAATAGTCAATTAATGATTGCCGATGAATTAATGAGCGATGCTTCTGAATTGGTCAAAGGAACTAATTTTTCTTTATGTATTACATCATCGCAAGCCGAAATTACAACCTTGTACCATCTACTTTTAGAACATACTCAGACGCGTACAATCGTTCCACTTGCTCCTAATTTATTTTCTAAAGCGTATGCGATTGTAGAAGATCCGTATGGAGTAGTGATTCAGTTAGTGACCGAAAAATAAACACATCTGCACGATAATTATCCAACTGTAAATAAGCAAAAAGACCTTAGCTATAGCGATAAGGTCTTTTTGCTGATGAAATTGATTTATTTTATAAAAAGTATATCTGTCGTGTAGGTTCATCAACATAGGTATACATGATGGTTTACGATTGTTCTACAGTATCACGGCGATATTGATTCGGTGATACACCGATCATTTTTTTAAAAGCTGTACTGAAATAATGTTGCGAATCGTAGCCGACTTGAAGCGCAATATCGAGAATCGATAGCTCGGTTTCTTTCAGCAAATGAACCGCTTTTTGAATCCGAATCTGCACTAATACATGAATAAAAGAATGCCCTAGCTCTCGTTTCATCAAGCGACTCAGATAGGTTGAAGAGACTTGCAACACATCTGCTAACTTTTCCAATGTTAATTCGGGATTATGGTAATGGGTCTGAATGTAATCACGCGCTCGTCTTACCAGTGGAGATACTCTCGATTGCCCGTCTAATTGCAATTTGGCTTGTCGATAAGTAGCTGTCATGACTTGACTGTAATCTACATCTTGTTCTGAAAGTAGAGAATGATCGGCACGTATAACGGTATTGTTGTGCTCTTCATCTATGCTATCCGCTGATTGCAGATGTACTTGCACATGTAGACCTATACAATCTTTGACAGCGCTCATCATTTCATCTGCTTGTTGTTCATTATCATGAATAGAAGAAACAGTGAAATGATCTGGTGGATACCATGCACAAATGACTAACAACCCTGATGATTCTCTACAAATAACAAGTGGAGCTGGTTGTAACAACTCGGCGGCAATATTACCTATCGCGAACAACATTAATTGCTTATCTTGTTCTTTGAGCATCGGTCTTCCTTCCGCATGACCTGACCAGCGGATTAATGCTAATGTGGACGGTAAGCACACCGGTAAATGCAAAAAGGCTAATTGTTGCTTAATCTCTTCATGACTCAGTCTGCCACTCAACCAATCCAGACAAAATTGTTCTTGTAACAATGATGTGTTCTTCTGAATCTGATCTGTTGCTAACTTTAAATACTGCTCTTGATGCAGTGTTCCGTTCATTTCAGTGCGAATATGGTGCAACGCATCATACAGGTGAAGCGGATCGACAGGCTTGAGAATATAATCTTTTACCCCTAATCGAATCGCTTCTTGTGCATATTTGAATTCATCATGTCCAGTAATAATCACAAAGCGACAATGAGGACGCTCGGTACGCAGTCGCTTCATTAAAGAAATCCCATCCAAAAAAGGCATATTCATATCGACCAACAAAATATCAATCTGTTGTTCCAGTGCAATCTCTAATGCTTCTTCCCCATCTTCTGCTTCTGCGGTAACGATCATCCCCAGACTATCCCAGTCAACGCAATCTCGAATTCCTTCACGAATAATCGGCTCATCATCAGCGATTAATACGTTATATACCGCACTCATTGATATTCGTCTCCTTTACGATCTGGTTTTGCAAAAATCATTTTCTCATTGAACTTGGTCGCGCTTATATTGCCAAGCGCTTATCGTAAGATATTTTGCTTTGCAAAAATCATTGTTTCATTTCACTTGGTCGCGCTTATGGTGCCAAGCGCTTATCGTAAGATATTTTGCTTTGCAAAAATCATTGTTTCATTTCACTTGGTCGCGCTTATGGTGCCAAGCGCTTATCGTAAGATATTTTGCTTTGCAAAAATCATTTCTTCATTTCACTTGGTCGCGCTTATATTGCCAAGCGCTTATCGTAAGATATTTTGCTTTGCAAAAATCATTTCTTTATTACACTTGGTCGCGCTTATGGTGCCAAGCGCTTGGCATATTCCATAACAATGGTTGGGTGACTTGGATTGTTGTCCCGCCTTCTGGGCGCGGGTGAATACTTACGCCGTAGCTTGTGCCATAGGCTAGATGGATACGGGCTTGGATATTGAGTAGACCATAGCTGCCTGTTGGTTCAGGGCCTTGTTGTCCGATCCATTCGAGCGGTTCGGCTAGTTGGTGTTGGATTTGAATCAATCGTTCTTCACTAAATCCTGCGCCATCATCGCTTATGGTATACACTAATTTGTCATCTTGTTGTTCTGCTGCAATATGGATAATACCAGGTCCGCGTCTTGCTTTGATTCCATGATAGATTGCATTTTCTACAGTCGGTTGTAATAGCAATTTCATCACGTATACGTTGCGGACAGATTCTTCTACAGCGATATCGTATTGTAGTCGATCCCGATAACGTGTTTTCTGAATTTGCAAATAACTGACGATATGCTGTTCTTCTTCTGCAAGAGTGATCATATCACTACCACGACTTAGCCCAATACGGAAAAGTTTGGATAGAGCATCGACCATACTGGATACATCGTCTGCTCCTTTTTTCTGAGCCATCCAATGAATGGTATCCAGTGTATTGTATAGAAAATGCGGGCGAATATGAGCTTGTAGACTACGTAATTCAGCTTCTCGTTTTTGCTGTTCTTTTTGCTGGTTTAGCGAGATCAGATTACGAATTTCATTCATCATGCGATTGAAGCTACGACCCAACATCCCTACTTCATCCCGTCTATTGCTAATATAACGAGAAGTCATATCTCCTGATTCTGCTTTTTGCATCAACGAAGATAGTCGGTAGATCGGTCTAGAAATCGAATTGGCTAATCCATACGAAGCCGTCAGCCCTGTGAAGCAGACACAGAAAAGAAAAATAACGATATAAAAGCGAATCGTACGTGCTTCCGCTACAGATTCACTAAATTGAAAAACACCGACTGTTTTCCAGCCTGTATATGATGATGTTCGATAAATAAATTGCAATTGCTGCCCTTGAATCTCTTCGGTAAATACATTCTCCGATTGCCGTAACGAAGCCGTCAATTTGGCAGGAATACTTTGCATAAATGTATCGGATGGTGCGTAAATGACATGCCCCGTAGGATCGGTTACCATCAGATACCCCGTTTTGCCCAGTGTGACATCTTTGGCTGCTTGAGCGATAACTCGTAATTTGAGATCGATCAAAATCACACCTTTGACCTCACCTGTTGTCGGATCATTGATCGACCGCACCACAGTGACTACTTCATCTTCGCCGTAATTCGCATGACTGGTAATATTACGACCGGATGGATGTCCTATAATCGTAAAAATACCTTTTTGCTTGATCGCTTGTTGATACCAATCTTCTTTGGTTAGACTTTGATTGTACCTTGCATACAGTTCATTACTGATATAATCGCCTTTGGTATTGACGATTAGAATCCCTGCAATCTCCGAATACACCGTTGTAAATCCTTGCAAAAACTGCCGAATCTGATAAGTCGATGTATCCGAAGCATCATTTTTGTTTAACGATTGACCGGCTAGAAATTGATCTACATTACGATCAAAACTAATTAAATACGTGATACTTTGCATATTTTCCATATACGTATCTAGCGTTTGGTTGACCTTGCTAATTAATTGCATCGTATTCGCAGTCACCTGACGCTCAATAATCTGATTGGATGTCCAATTCACCATAATTCCCAGTAAAATCGCAGGCAAAATACCGACCATCAAAAACAAAACAATCAATTGATGGCGTAAAGGTAAATTTTCAGGATGCCAGTACCGCCAATCTTTTTGTAAAGAGCGGCGTATCCATTTATTTCGCATAATAATCAGCCACATTTTCTTGAGTCACTACAGAGATTCCGGTATCTACACGAACAGGTACAGGCGATACAATACCACTAAGCGAACGGGCAGGAACAGTCAATCCATGATGTAAATGAAACAGATATTGTAGTGACCAATAGCCCATATTCCATGTTCCTTGTGCAATGGTTGCATTGATCGTACCTGACTTGATCATATCTAATGTTTCTTTATTGGTGTCGAAGCTAATAATAACAGGCTTACTTGCACCTGTACGTCCTGATTGTTCGACGGCTCGCCCTACGCCATAACTTCCTGTCGCTTCAGTAATAAAAATACCTTTGAGATCAGGATACTGACGTAATAAGCGGGTTGTAATCTGCTCTGCTTTGACCGCATCGCCTTCGTGATTATCTACTGCAATAATCTTCATCTGGGGATAGCGATTTTTGATTTCTTTTTCAAATCCCTGCGTTCGTTCTTTATGATTTTGCTGATTGGTTAATGTAATAATGGCTATCTTTCCTTGATGCTTCGTTAATTTAGCCATCTGATCGGCGGCTGTCGTGCCTGCATTGGTATTATCTGTTGCTAAAAAAGAGTACGCTTTACTACCAGATGCTTCGGCATCGAACATGACTACAGGGATACCGGCATCTACCGCTTTATTCACCGATTTGACCAATGCTGGCGAGTCTATTGCAGATATAGCGATACCGGCTGGCTTTTTCGCAATAATCTGATCCAAGACAAGCGCTTGTTCACGAGCATCATATTGAGTCGCACCACGATATTCAACCGATACATTTAGCGCTTCAGCGGCATCTTCGAATCCTTTCAGCCCACTTTTCCAATATTCCATTCCAGACTGGAAAGTAACCATCACATAATTTTCGTCAATATTCCCCTTTAATCCCTGCTCTGTCCAAGCCGCAGATTTCTCATCTAATCGATATTGCATAATATAAATAATCAAAGCGCCGATCAAAATCATATAGATCAACAGCATTTTACGCATAATTCGATATTCCCTCCAGATCATGTCCCTGAACCATTTTCATATGATCTAATATAACTCAAATCATTTATTAAGAAAACGCTTTAATTGTAAAAGGCGGACGATGATTGTATGCTTGAGAGCTATTTAGAAACCTAATGCGACACAAAAAACAATTAAACCAAAAAAACCTGCACTCACGATGATTATGAGTACAGGTTTTTTCATATATGATTTTACATTTGTAAGAGTTCATCTGTTTCTTATACTTCTTTATCCACGTTTTGCTAGTGTAACCGTTGCTTGAATCGCCGCTTCAATCTCGCGTTGAATAGCATTAGCAACGGTATCTGTATTCGGATCATACTCTTCAGCTAGATCCGCATCCGCATAACCGTCTAAAGCGACAATGGCTCCTGCACGAATCCCGCGAAGAGAAGCGATAATGTATAGTGCTGAAATTTCCATTTCTACCGCTAAAGCGCCGGCTTGTTTGTACTTTTTGTGTGGAAATTCTTCGACTCCGTTGAAAAAGACATCCAGTGTAACCGTTATTCCTTTTTGCACAATACCTTCACTTTGACGTGCCGCTTGATACAATGCTTCGGTGACTTCGCTATCCGCTACCGCCGGGAACGCTTCAGGAACAAGCTGACGAGTTAATCCATCGGTACGCACTGCCGCTGTACTGACAATCAGGCTACCTGCTGGATGATCGGCAGAGTATGAACCTGCTGTACCAACACGAATAATCGTTTTGACACCGGCACGAATCAATTCTTCAAAACAAACGGCTGCTCCAGGAGAACCTACACCATGACTAACTACAGCCAATTCAATTCCATCACGCGTACCGACAAAACTACGATACTCCCGGCTAAATGCTAATTCCCTTGTATTGTCTAACAATGAAGCGATATGAGCCGCACGCTTAGGATCACCACAGACAATCGCGTATTCAGGTACATCTTCACTATTGATTTGCAAAATAGGCATTAACATTGAATTAATCAAACTCCTTTTTTGTCCATTCATCTTCCGGTATCGGCAAAGCTTCACCAGAGAAACGTTGTTCTGCAAACGGATCGGCTTCATTATGAAAACCATTTTGTTCCCAGAATCCGGGACGGTCTTCTTTCATAAATTCAAGCCCTGTAATCCATTTCGCACTTTTCCAAAAATACAAATGTGGTACCACCAGACGTACAGGATATCCATGCTTGGGTGTCAGTGGCTTATGATCATAATGATACGCTAGCAATACATTGTCAGACAAGAGGTCTGCCAGTGGAACATTGGTCTCATAATCATTGCCACCATGTACCATCACATATTTCGCTTCTGGCTTCACATCCAATACTTCTAACAGATCGCGAAAGCGTACCCCTTCCCAAAGCGTATCAAATTTCGACCAACGCGTCACACAATGAATATCGCTGGTCATCTGTACTTTAGGCAAAGTCTGCAAATCGGCATATGAAAATACTCGTTCTTGCTCCACTTCACCAAAAATCTTCAACTGCCATGTATCTGTGTCTACATCAGGTACATCGCCTTCATGCAATATCGGGAACGTTTCGGTTAAAAATTGACCTGGTGGTAAACGGTCTGCCTGATCGTCTGCTAGATGTTTGGATAATGGCACTCTGGCATTTTTGATCCGTTCTGCTTTATTTTTCACTGGATACCCTCCTTCTGTTCATATCGTTTTCTCTCTATATGATGTCTATATACTCTTGTAGCCTATCTATTACTTTATCATTATTCGTGTACTGTTCTGCATGAATATACACTTCAACTTGTACAATTAACGTGAGCTTCCGTTTGCTCGTTGAGCATCTTTAAGATAACTGCGATCTTTGAAAAAGAACATCGCAACCAGTGTCACAATATACGGTAACATCTGTGTAAATTGAGCAGGTAAAGCAAATCCTTGCAGACGAATACTAAAGGCATCCATAAAGCCAAACAGCAGGCTAGAAGCGACCACACCAATCGGATTAGATTGCCCCAACATCGTAGCCACCAGAGCGATAAATCCACGCCCTGCGGTCATGCCTTCGGTAAACATTGTCACCTGTCCTAGCGATAATTGTGCTCCTGCTAGACCACATAATACGCCAGACATCAATACCGCTCCATATTGAATACGACGCACAGGAATACCCAGACTTTGAGCAGCTACTGGATTTTCACCTGCGGCACGTAAGCGGAATCCGCTGACTGTTTTGAACAGATAAATCTGCATCAGAATTGCGGCAAAAAAAGCTAAATAGACAAGTGGTGAATGACCGGAGACAATCCCGCCTAATACCGGAATATCTTTGATAACAGGAATATCCCATTTCGGTAAGCCCATCATATTTTTATCATAATAAGCGCCTTTTACATCGAAGATTGCCCGTAGACAAAATGTCGTTAAGCCTGCGGCTAGAAAGTTCATCGAGATCCCAACTACAATCACATTTGCCCTCAAATTAATACTTATATATGCGAAGATCAGCGAAAATAACATCACACATAAAATAGCAAAAATAATCGCTAACCATACATTGCCAAGCAAGTGATTACCGAGAATCGCAGAAAAGGCTCCGATCAATACCAGACCTTCTAATCCTACATTGAACAGTCCAACCCGGGCACAGATCGCTCCACCTAGAGCAGCGAGAAGAATAGGCGTCACAATACGCAACATGGAATTAAATAAAGACACATCGAATAACTGATCCATTAATTCTTCTCCTTTCTGCGTTTGAGGAACGCATAGCCAAATCGTGCCGATACAAATAAGGTCAATACCGCTTGAATAACACTAGCGACTTCTAACGGTACATTCGTATTACGTTCTACACCCATCGCACCTGTTTGCAATGCTGCTAGTAATATCCCTGCTACCGCTGTTCCTAGCGGATTGGACGAAGCAAGTAATGTTGCCATAATACCGCTCCAACCATAATCTGCGGAAGCTAGTGCACCATCTAGATAACGATGCTGGGTACCAAGTACTTCACCTGCACCTGCAAGTCCAGCCAGTGCTCCACTGGTCAACATGGCTACAACCATCATCCGGCCTCTTTTCACTCCACCATAAGCGGCGAAAAAAGGATTATTACCAAGCATCCGAATCTCATAACCGGATACACTTTTTTGTATAAAAATGTACAAAGCAATTGCCGCCACTATCGCTAAAATAAAGCCCGCATGTAGACTCATACCGGAAAATAACTTCGGTAACCAGATACTTTTATCGATCATAGGTGTCTGTGCCATTGCCGCTGAACCACTTTGGTCTTTCAACGGAAAAGCCACCATATATCCGGCAAATAATGAAGCGATATAGTTCAATAACAATGTAGAGATCAACAGATTAATACCGAATTTTGCATCCATATAGCCTGCGAATAAAGACCACAGACCACCAATTGCCATTCCTACGACTAGGGAAACGATCAGCACCATCCAACCTGGCCCCGGTAAATATAGAGCTGTAATCGCCGCCGCTAGTCCACCAAGTACCATCTGTCCGGTAGAACCCATATTAAAGAATCCCGCGCGAAAAGCTAGAGCCACCCCAAGCCCTGTCAAAATAATCGGTGTCGCGCGTGTTAATGTATTCGTTAAAAAGTAAAAGCTTCCAAAAGCACCATTCCACATTTCACGATACGTATCGATCACAGAATCGCCTAACAATACAATAGCTATCGCTCCTGCAAGCAAGCCGATAATGACCGCTATAATCGGTTGTAGAAGCGCGAAAAGATTTCGTTTCAGTCTGGTCATAGTTTGCGCTTCCCTCCTGCCATTAATAAGCTAATCTGTTCTTCGGTCGCTTCTGCGGCAGATAATTCGCCTGCAATTGCGCCTTCATACATGACCAGAATCCGATCGGATAATTTAAGAATTTCGGTTAACTCGGAAGAGACTAACAAAATACCGTCTCCTGCTTTGCATTTAGCAAGCAATTCACCATGAATTGTCTCCATCGCCCCTACATCCACACCACGCGTAGGCTCGGCTGCAATGAGAAACGGTTTATTTTGAGCAAATTCACGCGCTGCAATTAACTTCTGTAAATTACCACCAGACAGGAATTGCGCTTGCGTATCCAGTGATCCGGTTTTGATCGCAAAACGTTCTACCCATCCACTTACGACTTTACGAAGTTTGTGACGCTGAATAAGACCGCCTTTTTTGTACTGATGTTGATGTCCCATTAATCCATTATCGAGCACAGTCGCTTCACGCGAAGCTCCCCACATATAGCGATCTTCTGGAATATGCGCCATTCCTTGTTCACGAATCGCACGTACAGAATTTCCGGTTACATCTTTGCCATTCAGTTCGACAATGCCGCTATCTGGCTGAACAAGCCCTGATATTACCTGTAGCAATTCAGATTGTCCATTACCTGAAATACCTGCAATCCCGACAATCTCGCCCTGACGTACTGTCAATGTAACATTATCCAATAATGGCTTGGCGCCTTTGGCTCCTGCAAGGGTTACATTCTGTACATGCATCACAGATGCTCCTGGCTCATTCGCTACACGACTCATCGGGATCAGATCGCGTCCAACCATCAGACGAGAAATTTGCTCTTCATCGGTCGTATTGGATTCCATATGTCCGGTGATTACGCCATCACGTAGAACAGTAATTCGGTCTGCCGCTTCCATCACTTCATGTAGCTTATGTGTAATTAAAATAAAGCTTTTCCCTTGCGCCGCCAGACGTTTGATCGACTGTAATAATTCTTTGACTTCACTAGGGGTCAGCACACCTGTAGGCTCATCCAGAATAATGACATCTGCTCCTTGATACAACACTTTCAAAATCTCGGTTCGTTGTTGTACACCAAGAGGACAATCTCCTGCTTTACGCCACGGATCTACAGGCATTCCGTACATTTGTCCGAGTTCATTGACTTTATCTGCCGCCGCTTTACGATCAAATAATCCACTGCGCTTCGGTTCTCCACCGATCACGATATTTTCAGCCAGTGTAAAGCTTGGGAATAACATAAAATGTTGATGTACCATGCCAATTCCTTGACGAATCGCTTCAGATGGATCATGAAAATGAACTTCTTTACCATTGATTGTAATGCTACCGGAAGTCGGCTCTTCCATGCCATATAACATGCGCATTAAGGTCGTTTTACCTGCCCCATTTTCACCGACTAAAGCATGAATTTCACCTTTACGTACATCAAAATTAATATTATGATTTGCCGTAAAATCTCCATACTTTTTGGTTATATTTTTCATTTCTAATAACAACGTCATCGGTATAAACCTCCATTCCAGATTACAATGTACATCAGATAACAACAAAACCGGCTGCTCGGTATAGCAGCCGGTTAATCAACTTGCCGTGCTTATCAATTCTATTACTTATTTTTGTTCTAACGGGTTTTTTACAACGATTTTGCCAGCGATAATATCGTCGCTGATTTTTTTCACTTTATTCACAACTTCTTCTCCGATAAATGGACTAAGCTTTGATGTGCTGTCTGTCGTTACAAAAGTAAGACCTACACCTTTTTCTTTTAATCCATAAGCTGTGGTACCGAATTTGAAGTTACCATCTACAAAGTCTTTCACAGTCTCATAAGCTACTGCGTCTGTACCTTTTAATTGAGACAATACAACATGATCTGGATCTTCTACAGTGCGATCTGTATCTTGACCGGATGTGTATAAGTTTTTCTCTTTCGCTGCTTCAAATACACCTAGATCACTTGTTGCAGATGCTCCTGCGACAAAGTCAGCACCTTGACCGTATTGCACCAATGCTAATTCTTTTGCTTTAGCTGGATCGTTAAAGCTACCTACATAACCAATTAAAAATTTCGCTTTTGGATTTACAGAAGCTAATCCTTCTTTGAAGCCTTCACTATATTTTTTAAGCAAAGGTACATCTTGTGCCGCTACCATACCAACAACATTGGTTTTGGTTGCTAGTCCTGCGGCTGCTCCTAATAAATAAGAAGCTTCATATTCACGGAATCCTACGCTACGTACGTTAGGAAGATCTACAGTTGTATCGATAATGGCAAATGATTTATCTGGATTTTCTTCGGCAACTTGCTTCAAAACATCTTCTGCTTGGAACGTTGCTGTAATAATAAGATCATAATCTTCTGCTACTGTTGCACGCATATTTTGTTCAAAAGCTGTTGGATCAGAAGATTGGATTGTTTTTGTTTCTACCCCAAACTCTTTACCTGCTTTTTGGAAACCTTCGTCCATTTGAACAAAGAACTGATTAACCCCTATTTCTTCTGGAAGAACAAGAGCCATTTTCAACTTTTTACCTGTGCCTTCAGCACTGTTACCATTAGACGCTGATTGTTCGGAATTAGACCCACCAGAACTACATGCTGCTAATAATGCGAACACCATAACTATAGTAATTACGAACATTAAACGCTTCTTCATTCTTTTTTATTCCCCATTCCATCCAAATTTAACGTATGTTTTCACTAATCCTAAGAAATTTGTCGCCTTTTGTCAAACCTTTTTTAGGTAATATGACGAATAAACGATCATTTTATAATAATTTCTTCTTTTATTGCGTCAAATGCGTGCTCAAACTTTTATATTACTTTAATATGGTTAAGACCTTTATACAAGACTTTTTGCTTATCAATCACTTAAAATCCAATCGAAAAAAAGTCCTGAATACTATCATTCAGGACTTTACGTTATACATTGTCAGGTATTTGGCTTTGCAAAAATTATAGTTTTATTAAACGGAGTTGCGCTTATCATACCAAGTATTGGATCATATGAATGGCTACTTATTTGGGTATCCAACCATCGCCTCCTGCCAAAATATGTTCGACAGTGTAATCTTCGGCTTCTGTACTATCTAATAAGTAACTCCACGATACTCGATCTTTAATAGAAGCACCTGCACCCTCACTATTATATTCTTGGTATACAACAGTTGACTCTGCTTCTGGCTTATTCCAGTTATCCCAACCTGTAGAATGAATATGTGCTCCTATATGACATCTGATCCATGTCACTTTAGCATAATTACGCCACGGTCTACCTAAGTAAAAGCTATGTGGTGGTGCATCACTGGTTAACTGGCAATCCAAAAATACATATCCATACTGCACATCTTCTGGTGTAGAAGCCGCTGTTAACCAGCCATGTATCATTGATTCGCTAGTACCCTCTGTATCCTTAGATAAGCTAGATAGAAGTTCACGTTTTCTAGCAAAAATCTCACACCGATCAAACACAGCCGTCGCTGATCCAAAAATAAAATCAATATTTCCTTCTATATAACAGTGCTTATAATATTGTCGTTGAGCACGACGAAATGCGCCTTCGCGCGGGCCACCAAATGTACTACGATCAATAGGTTGAGGTGGTAATGGCCCTGTAAACAATGTATCCTGCTGCCCTACAAATCGACAATGATCAAAAACAGCTCGATCACTATCCACATATACGGCTAACGCTTGCCCTACTTGCTCGCCTGCACCTGCGCTATTGATAAAAGATAGATGTTCTGCTCTAAAATCATCACTTCCTACAAATACGGTATACGAGTAAAACGTATGATATAACGATCCATCTGCAAATGTTTTGCGTGCATAATCATCATAGGTAATCACAGTCGGTTGAGCAGGATCACCGATCAAATGAACAAACGGCTTTTCAATATGAAGTTTTTCGTAATACGTTCCAGCCTGAATATATATAACAGTAGGATATTCACGATGATGTGGTATCTCATCGATAGCACTCTGGATGCTAGTATAGTCACCGCTTCCATCTAATGCAACGGTTACTTCCAATAATAAAGCTGGAATATCCCGCACAGTTCACCCTCCTCATTTATGTAGCTTTGTATGAAGCAACCGATTGACGATGATACAATTGTGGCTGGATAATTACAGGATACTGAACCTGTTCTCCTCGAATCAAAGCAACAATCAATTCAGCAGCTTGAATAGCTAGCTCATCTAATGGCGGTCCAATCGTAGTCAACGCCACTTCTGCATATTGCATATCAGGAAGATCGTCATAACCAATTAATGAAATATCCGATGGCACTTTATAACCAGCCTCTAGCAAAGCACGCAGGGCACCACGGGTGACCATATTATTCAATCCGATAAAAGCTGTCGGCGATTTGGAAGTCCACTCATAATTTCGAATAGCAAAATACCCATCTTCCCATGAAGAATATGCCGGTAATATATAATCTTTATTCCATTCCAATCCTGTACGTTGTAGTGCTTCACGATAGCCTTCTAACTTGATCGGTTGAGAATTACCGATAAATCCAATCTCTGTATGTCCATTGTTTCTAAGATGCTCTACCGCTTTGTAAATACCTTCTTTACGGTCAATTTTGATATATGGAGAGTTGGGTGAATCATCGGTTCCTAGTACAAAACAAGGGATTTGAATATTGGAAAATCGTTTCCAGAATGCTGCTCGATCTGTCATTTCATAATCCCAAAAAATACATCCGTCTACTCGTAAATGATCTAATACATCCATACCTTCATCAGCTACTACCAGAATCATCTGATATCCTAATTTTTTTAATTCTGCATGAAGGTTACCGGATATGTTAGCAAACAACGGATTATTCAGTTCATCCAGTACAAATCCGATAATATTACTTCTACCTGAAGATAGCTGTTGTGCCATAATATTTTTACGATAATGATGCTTTTCCGCTACAGCTAGTACTTTCTCACGTGTCGTATGTTTGATACGTGGATCATGATTTAATGCTTTGGATACAGTGCTATAGCTAACACCTGCTAGCTTAGCGATGTCTTTAATAGTAATCATATAACACCTTCTTTTTCGTAAACGATCAGGAGCAGATGGGCAATACTTTATTATTCTTCTATTATATAGGTTTGATGAAATATTTCCCAAATAGCTACCCTATAAATAAGATTAAATTATTTTTTTTGAGCTGCAAGATAGCGATCATATTGAGCTTGTTTGTTAGCAATAACTTGATCGATATTCATACTTTTGAGAGTACTAAGATAATTATCGAATTGATCTAATCCCAGACTACCACTAACAAATTTGAAATTCATTTCTTCTACATACGTAGTAATATCAGGCATTGCCATACTATCTGTACTCGCTTCTTCTGGAAGAGCATATACAAACGGAAAAGGAGCATGGATATACGGTTCTAATTTTTTGTCTAATTGTGAATGCCATGCAGGAACTAATGCATCAGCAGATTCGGCTGATTGAATATTAGGTAGATTCACAGGCCCAATCCCTAGCTTTTGGATATAATCATTATCTCGGCCTTTAGCTGTAAACTGTTTTTTTCCATCTTTGTCAGTATACGTATCATCTTTGATACCCCAGGTGTAATACGTCTGCGCTTCTTCGCTAACCGCATAGTCTAGAAATTTAAAAGCTAACGCAGGATTTTTACTATCTCTTGAAATTCCAAAAATGCCACTGACAGGCGTGCGCCCAATATAAAATTGATCTCCATTCGGTCCTTTGAGTGGTAAGATTCCTTTAAATATAGGCTCTTTTGGATTGTAATCTTTAAATAATGGACTATAAACCATCGACATATACCAGCTAAAATTAAATGTAGCTCCAGTTACATTTTGTGAGATTCTTGAAGTCACTTGATCGCTGGTCGTGCTTGCATAATCGACACCTAATAATCCTTCTTTGTATAGACTATTAAGATAGGTTAAGTATTGCTTGTAAGCAGGCTCATTATAACTAAAATGTACTTTCCCTTGATTATCTGCATAAAATTGATTTGACAAATCTAATCCAAATACAGGGCCAAATGCCATTTCTAAAAACTTGGGCTCCATCGACATTGGAATCTCGTCTGCTTTGCCATTTTGATTCGGATCTTTTGTTTTGAATTGACGTAACATCTCTGTAAATTCATCCAGAGTTGTCGGTTCTTGTAGACCTAAAGTTTTCAGCCATCGTTCATTAACCATGAATACAGGCATATAATTTTTGGTGAGTGTCTGCTGAGGCACATAATACATTTTACCGTTGGGCGTAGTTAGACTAGCTTTGACATCAGGAGATTGCTTATAGATTGTTTTCAAATTCACTCCGTATTTTTCGTACAGTTCATCGATCGGAATCACAATACCACTATTGATATATTTCATTAATTGATCTTGGTCAGGCATATAAATAATATCTGGTAAGTCTACTCCTGCGGCGAGTCTAGGATTGACAGCATCCGCATAGTTTTGAGGAGGAATCAGATCCCAATTCACTTTAATACCGGCATTATCAGTAATTTGCTGGACGATCTTAGCATGGGCTAAATCAACATTGGTAGTCCAAGCATTGGTTGCAAGTACAGACAATTCGGCATCTTTGATCGCTGTCACAGGTCCTTTCCCTGTATATGTAAAATTCGGCTCCGCTTCGACCGCTGCACTTGTCTGTGATCCATTGCTCCCACTGTTACAACCTGCCAGACTTGCCGCTAACATTGTGACCAATACCAATTTACTTACTTTTTTGGCTTTCATCTTGCTTGCCCCCTTTATGATCATACCCAAATCATATTTTTTATCGCCTTTCGCATATAACGGGCGACTTATCCTTTTACCGCACCCAATGTAATCCCTTTGACAAAATAACGTTGAATAAAAGGATAGATTGTTACAATTGGCAAAATGCTCACTACAATAGAAACATAACGCACCTGCAATGTAGATACTGCTAATGCACTGGTAGACATTGATCCGCCCATTTTCTGCATTACTTCAGGCGAAGCCATAATTAAGACTCTGCGTAAAAACATCTGTAACGGTTGCAAATCCTGTTGCCCTAGATAGAGCAGAGCCGAGAAAAAGTTATTCCAGTGATACACTGCATAGTATAGTGTCAATACAGCCAGTGTAGGCTTAATGATCGGAATCGCTAATTTAAATAACATCGTAATATCGTTCGCTCCATCAATGTTAGCGCTCTCAAATATTTCATTCGGTATTCCTTCAAAAGCAGACCGACAAATCATCACATTAAAAGTAATCACTAACACAGGTAATACCATTGCCCAGCGTGTATTGTATAACCCTAGCGAAGTAATTAACATATACACAGGGATCAATCCACCGGAAAAGTACATCGTAAACGCGATAAAAAAATTCAATTTACGACGTAAAAAAAATCGAGGTCTGGATAAAGGGAATGCCGCCAAACAAGTAAACAAAATATTCAGTACTGTACCTACAACTGTATACCAGAGTGTATTGTAAAAGGAGACCCACAGCTCTTGATACTGCAACACCATTTTGTAACCGGATAATGTAAAGCCTACCGGAAATAAAATGACTTTCTGCTGATCTATCGCTTCTACAGAACTAAATGAAATACTCAGCACATACAAGAATGGATACAAAGTCATTATAATCGCCACAATAGTCATTACATAAATTAATCCGTAGAATGTACGATCGCTTAATGATTTTTTAGGTGTAAATGTATCACTGTTGATCTTCATATACGAACGATGTGGACTTTCGATCATCGATTTTTTCATGGGCGTCTCCTTTAATCCATCTGGCTAACCTGTGTCAAAACTACCAGAGAGACATATTGGTCATACGTCTTGTTATCCGATTAACAGTGAACACAAGTACAAAAGTAATAATCGAGTTAAACAAACCTACTGCTGTAGCAAATCCATAATTCTGTCCTTCTATTCCCATCCGATATACGTATGTGGATAATACATCTGCGGTCTCATACGTTGCACCGTTGTAAAGCAAATATACTTTTTCAAAACCGACACTCATAATGCCACCCAGTGATAACAGCAACAAAATAACAATCGTAGGCTTGATACTTGGTAATGTCAGATGCCATAATTCTTGAAATTTGCTAACGCCATCAATTTTGCCGGAATCATACATTTCAGGATCGATGCTCATAATAGCAGCGATATAGATGATAGAGCTAAACCCAAAACTTTGCCAGATTTCAGAACTCGTAAAAATCGTTCGAAACCAACCTGCTTCCATCATAAAATTAACTTTTTCGATACCAAACCTTGCTAACAATGTATTCACAATTCCATCAGCCGGGGATAAAAAATTAATTAACATACCGGCAACGACGACTGTGGATATAAAATGAGGTAAATACGTAATTGTTTGAGCAAATCGTTTAAACACCTGATTTTTGATTTCAACAATACATACAGCGAATAAAATAGGAATCCCGAATCCAAAAAGTAGAGGTAAAAAAGCGAGTAAAAAAGTATTGCGTAACAACCGCCAGAAGTAAATAGAATGAATAAATTGAGCAAACCATTGCAATCCTACCCAGTCTCCACCGAAAATACCATGCCCTGGCGTAAAATTTTTGAAAGCAATCAATACACCGGGCATAGGAATATACATAAAAATCACATAGTACACAAAAACAGGTGCAAACATAATCAACAAGTACTTATCACGCTTAACCAATTTCATAAGTAAAATTGCTTTTTTACCCACTATAGACCACTCCCTTTCACTGATTTCATCGGTATACTTTTGAATATTTCACTTAATTACAACGTTGTAATTTTGCTATAAAAATAAAAGAATAAGCAAAATATAAAGTGATTGTGTTCTATATTCTCATTTTAAAAACAACATAATTAGCACAATTATTCTTTTTATTTTACGTTATCTTTTTTACTTTTTAAAATTACAACGTTGTAATTTTAGTATTTATGAATACGCTTACATTCATTTTTGTTTATTCTAGCAGACTCTTCTGTTTTTGACAATCATTCTCTTATTAATTACCTGCTTATTATTTAGGACCTGCATTAGCTTGTACTAGATTCGGTACATTCGCTGCTGGGTCTAACGAATAACTATACGGGAATGACGTTCCACCCGGAAATGCTGCTCCTGTAGCGGATGTTCCTGTAACTGCATTATACACATTGTTGCGTTCATAAAATTTATAAGCATCTCCATTACTATCTAGACCAATTTGGTTACTGTTATTAGTTTTGTAAAAATAGTTATTTTCCGAAAAAATATTACCTCCACTACCGATCTGCGCTGCATTGTACTGTTGTTGTGAATAACCTTGTGAATTATTGCCTGTTGGTGTTGTACTGTTATCAAAGTAGTTATCATACATATGCACATATCCACGCAATAATGGACGTCCTTTTAGATTAGGGCCGAACCAGTTATGATGCATGGTCACATGTAGTTTGCCACCACCATAAGTATACGAATCATTTTTATTAGAACCGATGATCAAAGCCAGCCGTTCAGAAGCCAAATCTTGATTACTTCCTACCCAGTTCCAAATAGGATTAGGATTCATATTTAACCAACTATCTGTAAAATAAAAGTGACTGTTTGACAAAGTAGCATAATCAGAACCCTGCGAGATAACAAATAGATCATCACTAATATTATACATCGTGACATGATCTACCAAAATATTGCTTGTACGGCGAAAAGAGACTCCCAAGTAGTTGGTACCTATACCACCGGGTTGTGTATCTGCTCCACTTAAATTTTGCAAATCTTTAATATTTCCGTAGAACGTAATATTTTTGATCACTACATTTTCGATATTTGTGCCTGCTGGAAGATTTTCGCCACTAAATTTTAACTGAATATTTTGTAATACTGCTCCGCCACCGCTTGCTCCTTCAATCGTTGTATTATTCCAATTGGTTGTAGCAAACGTAAGTGTTAATGGTTTGGCTCCACCATAAATATTGCCTTTGATTACAATATGATGTTTGCCTGCATTAAACGCATTTTTCAATTCAGCAAGTGTCGTTACGGTTACAGCGGCTTCATTTGAACCTGTTGTTGTAGCATATCCGCCTGTTGATGCTGCATGTGTATAACTCATCGTTAATCCCGGAAATAACAATGTGGATAACATGATTACACTAAGAAAAGACATCGTCATCCCTGCGAAAGATAATTTGCTTCTTTTGGTCATTGTGTACCCTCCTGAATGATTATATTGTTATCGCTATACCCTGTAGACGCCCAAGCCTTTTCCTGAACGAGACTCCTTTCTATCGCTAATTTTTTATTACTCTTTTGCGATGTATCCAATTATATATTTCTATGTATTTTTATTCCATATACGATTAACGATGTATTCTATGATCCTATTTTCATATCGCGTCTAATAAGAAACAGATAATTTAATCTAATAATTACATATAATAATACCGAAAATTTCATATTTTTCTATTTAGTAGAAAATCTTGTATTTCACCTTTATCCATCACGAAAAAAAGGATTGGAAAAGTAGAAAACTCTACTTTTCCAATCCTTTTATAAAATGATAGTTAGAGACCATTATTTCAGTCACAATAGGCTAATTAGAAATGAAAACCGACTCGACCTTCACTATTTTGAAGCCATACGCCTTTGCGACTTTTATCCAATTCGCCGCGAAGTCCTTGAATCAATTCTTTCATATCCAATTGACCATCTTCATGCCAGTGTAATGCCGCGGAAATATACAATTCGCCCAATTGAGCAAAAGTAAATCCTTCGGTTAATTTAGCAGTTTCCTGCACCATATCTTCTCCTGCAAATTCATGCAGACGTTTGCGATAAAAGAATTCTGCCCGTAATTTCTCATCAGGTAAAACAATTTCATAAGCACGATCAAAACGTCCGGCACGATTCATCAAACCAGGATCGATTTTTTCAGGATAATTGGTTGTTCCGATCAGAAATACACCTTCTTTGGACGTTGCTCCATCCAGTGTATTTAAGAAAAAGGAACGTGCATCTTTCGGCATAGAATCAATATCTTCGATCACAAGCACCATCGGTGTCATACGTACAGCCGCATCGAATACTTCTTCAATCGATTCACTGCTTGTATATTCGGTGATCTGCCAGTATGCTACAGGGCCTGGTACACTACCTGCAATCGATTTGACCAGTGTTGTTTTCCCGTTACCCGGATGCCCGTATAGCAAAATACCACGTTTATACGGAATATCATACGTTTTGTAAAACGAACGATCTTCTGCAAAAAAGCGATCCAGCGAGCGATAAATATCTTGTTTGATCTCTGGTGCCATAATCACATCATCGCGTGAGACTGCGCGACTCACCGGTTCCATTTGGCGATTAATGCCATGACGTGTATCTGTAAACACAGTCACACGACGCAGACTTTGTTCACGTTGACGTACACGTACATCCCCTAGAAATTTCAATAACGATTCATCACTTACTGCAAAAACAAGATCTTCGTTACTTAATCCATGCGGACGGAATACCGGCATACGTGCCAGTGCTACACCTGCTTGTGCATACGCAAATACATTATTGATCATCGATGGATGTACACAATAATCAGGCTCAGTACGGTCTCCATCATAGACAAAAGTACGTTCTTCCAAACGATCATAGATGCGAATCACATGCTCTACATCGGTATTGTTATGACGCAAATCTTCGTCCAGCAATTCCCAATATTCGGTATTCGGATCACTGCTTGAATATAATGTATAAGTCACTCCATAACGTGCTGTTAACGCTTCTTCGATGCCTTTGATTACCCTTGCATAATCTGCATATTCGGTAGGTAATTTCTGTTCATCTTTAGTGTAAATTACAATCGCTTCAGGAGTGTTTTCACTATCGATCGGTTCCACATTAGTATGACTTGTCTGAAAAAGTGAATCCATTCATTTAGCCCCCTTGATTGCCGCAAGCGGCTTACATTTAGCGACTACAGAAGCAAGCCCTGCTCCTGTGACACTTTCAATAATCTGATCTACATCTTTATATGCTTGTGGTGATTCATCTAATATCGATTCAAGTGAACGCTGATTGACAACGATCTCGTCGGCTGTACCGACTTGAAGCGAACTAGCAAATTGATCAACCGTTACTAATTTTTTGGTAGCTGAACGAGAACGTGCACGTCCTGCGCCATGACAGATTGAATAATAATTATCATATCCACCGGGCTGACCAACCATAATATACGATGACGTTCCCATCGACCCTGGAATCAATGCCGGATGACCTGTAGCCAGATAAGGCTTAGGATTACCTGCATGACCGGCTGGAAGAGCACGAGTTGCTCCTTTGCGATGGATAAATACAGCTCCTTCGTCCCGTTCTTCTGCCCACGCATAATTGTGCATCAGATCATACAAAGTACGCATTTCACAGGAACGACCGAATACATCGCGGAACGCTTCACGAATACTATAAGCGATTAGATGACGATTTACTGTGGCATAGTTCAGCGCCGAATACATCATATTCACATAATACTGACCTTCAGGATGAGACAGAGGAAGAAAAGCAAGTCTAGGATCGGCTGTTCCTAATCCTAATCGTTGCATCTGTGAAAGCATTACACGATTGCTTTCTTGACTGACACTGCCTCCCCAAGAACGTGAACCCGAATGAATCATGACCACAATTTGTCCGTCGCTCATGCCCCATGCTTCCGCTATATGACGGTTTTCTTCATCAATTTCAAGCGCCTGAATCTCAGCAAAGTGATTGCCACCGCCTAGTGTTCCCAATTGACGATGGGCTCTCCCCCATGTCTGATCACGAACACCATTAAGCACTTCTTCGTCAAAAGAAAAACGGCTTTCTTCCACATGAGTCAATGACGTGGATTTTTTGGGTGTATAGCTATCCGGCACGTATTTACCGGGTAGACCATGTAATCCTTTTCGTACTACATGTTCTAAACGTAAATCTGCAAAATGTCCTCGTTGCTGGGATTCCATCGGTAAATATTTTTCGATAGCTTTGACTAATTTACGGCGTAATTTCACATCCTGTAGATCATCCCGATGCAAATTGGTCAGATGCACACGCATACCACAACCGATATCGCTACCTACAATCGAAGGCGATACATAACCGGCACTTGCATCCCAGACCGCCGTTGTACCAATACATGTGCCAATGCCGACATGCACATCAGGTGTATAGCCCATATACTGAATACCTGGGATTTGTAAATTATTATTAGCCATATTAAATACTTTATAATCCAATCCTGCAAATAATTCTGGATTGGCGTAGACATGTACACTTCCCGCAGGAAGTTTTACTTCATGAATATAAGAAGATGATATTGGAGTACTCATAATTGGTAAAACCTCTTTCAATTCAGCCCCTCTATTTCGAGAGAGGCTTCTTTATTATTGTAAACGAGTCTGCTTACAAAAGCGAAACTTCGTTTGGATACGCATATTGCAGTGTTTCCCGAAACAACTGATCTAATAAATCATCTTGCAGTTGTTGAGAAGTAGGCATATGCACAACTTGTTGTTCTAAAATGTCGATCATATCTGATAAAAAGTTCTGGATCGACGGAATTTGTTGCTCTAGATTGAGTTCTTCGCCTGCTTTTTTACGAGTCAGTAATTGATCGATATCACTACGAAGTTGCCCCGGTGGCAACATTTCTTCAATCAACTCATCAAAGCCCATTGGTGGCATGGTTCCTTTTTGATCGATCCACAGGCAAGCTAAGATCGGACGCAATACATAAAAGTATTTTTTGATCTTAACAGTATCCCCTTGCAAATAGCCACGAAAGTTCCCTTTCGCCATATGCAGGTAGTGATACATGCACGCACGAGGCGAAAAATGAGTTGGTGATACGTTTCGAATTCGCTCAGCAAGTGAACCATTTTCAGCATATTGAATAGGAGATTGCAACCATTCCATTAATGGTGGATTGGATTTGCGGAACAAATTCAGTGCTTTGCGCAAGTCCCAACCGTTAATATCTAACTGCTCACTAATCGGATATTCAATCACGTCTCGTCTGTTAAAAATCGACAAATACCATTCTGGAGGATGAACATAAATAAAGCGCACATCATAGTCGCTATCTTGAGAAGGAAATCCCCATGCACGACTACCGGATTCACAAGCATATAAAATACGAATGTTTTGTTCTTGTTCAATACGTTTTAATTCAGTCTGAATGATAGAAGTCATGGCTTGAGTAACGGACATGATCGATCACTCCTTTCATATGAAGGGGATGGGTGAAGATTCACTTAAAATTGGCGATTAGTAATAAAGACCGCTACAGAAATAGAATGGTTCTTGTCGTCGCTGTTGAAGAAGAATCCCTTGATGATACTGCTAAAGCAGTCGGGATTTTTCTTCAAAGGCGAACGCTGCGCTCTTTCAGAATCCATTCTATTTCTTTCGCTCAGTGCTAGGTGAAACATGAATTGGCAGGTATAAAGATAGCTGGGTTAAAGAGTCGTTTTTTCCCCATTGGTGGGGATTAGCAGTTTTAGTGCTAGATAAGATGAGCTTTGTTTGTTGTTTTAAATCTATGATTTAGTTTTCGAGTTTCTGTTAGGGTCGTTCTACTTTTGAGCTGATATTTCTTATTGAAATTGGATACTATTTATGATCTTTGTATAAGTTTTGAAGCTGTTTTTTGAAGCTATATGAGTTGTTTATTAGTATTGGTTCTTTAGTTTAAAAAAGTTCACTTGTTGTACTGTAGTTATTTGAGTTATGGGTAAAGACGATTTGGCTATAGGAAACGGTTTTACTTTTTGCTTTTATTCTTCTTTTTTTATACAGATTCTTTGATTGTTATATAGATGTTACATTATGGTTAGTGGTTAAGTTGTATAGGTTAGTACTTGCTGTACATCAATTTTTATTAGTTTTTTAGTGGTATTAAATACCTTTTTATAAACTTTATGGATGTTAAAGACACAAAAAAACCGCGGACCTCTGTATACGGTCTGCGGCTAGTGATTTATCGAGCAAATAGGTGTAACGGCACTATTTGCTATTCAATAAACCCTGCATATTTAATTAGATGCCTTTATTTAAGTCAAAGGCACTGATTGAACTGGAAAATACTTAGCTAGTTAGCATTGAATATACAAGATCACGTATATGGTAACTGTTTCAATATAAACCGAGCTTTACATTTCCGTATTGCAGTTTATGTCGTCCGTAAGAGATTGAAGAACATGAAGCAAGTGTATGAAGTTTTCAAGCAGCAGTTGGTATTATGTTCATCGTTTAACCGTAGACCACTATGCTGATCCGGCTGATACGTATTCTGAATATTCATATCATTGCGTAAAATCATGTCCTTCAACCTCCTTCCTGTTTATAATATAGCAATCATACTCGGTATATTTTGAAATTGTCAATTCCATATTTGGAAAATAGGTCTATAGACACAATCTTTTTGGAATAGGAAAAAGACTTATTTTATTGCAAAAACAATAAATTTCAACATATTTATATGACATATGATTATAGTCGGAAATGGTTATAATTCCATAAAATGACTGGTATAATCGGGTCAGTGTAGAGCACACTAATCTCATTATTCAAGGAGGACATTTATGTTGACTCAATGGATTCGTTATCGTATGTGGTCTCGTTTTTTGGCATTCACTGTTGGTTTGTCGTTGGTGATAGTTTTACCGCTTCACGCTTCAGCAGCTTCCTCTTCTACAGCCTACGATAAGCTCAATTTTGCTAACAATAAGTACTATGTATTTAACAATGTGTGGGGGCAAGATACGGTTCAAGGATGGTGGCAGACGGTCTATCATAACAGTGATACCGATCTAGGTTGGGTATGGCACTGGCCAAGTACTACATCTTCTGTCAAAGCATATCCGTCGCTTGTTAGCGGATGGCATTGGACAGAAGGTTATACACCGGGTAGTGGTTTCCCTACTCGCCTTTCGGATAACAAAAATATCAATACCAATGTAGCTTATTCTATCAAAGCAGATGGTACTTACAACGCGGCTTATGATATCTGGTTCCACAATACAAACAAAGCGAGTTGGGATTCTACCCCTACTGATGAAGTGATGATCTGGTTGAATAATACCAATGCCGGGCCACTAGGTACTTACGTAGAAACAGTAACTATTGGCGGCAGTAGCTGGAAAGTACACAAAGGTTGGCTAGATGCTGGTAATGGCAAAGGATGGAATGTATTCTCTTTTGTACGCACTTCTAATGTCTCCAGTGCTTCACTCAATGTGAAAAACTTTACTGATTATCTGGTAAACAGCAAAAAATGGATGGCAAATACAAAATATGTAAGTAGTGTTGAATTTGGTACCGAAGTATTCGGTGGCGATGGTCAAATTAATTTTTCTAAATGGAATGTAGCTGTACAATAAAATTCTGTTTCTGCATACTTTAAAGACTTCCCTGTTATTTCAAGGGAAGTCTTTTTTATTACTTATATTGTTTGCATAAAATATATATAATTCATCTTCTATTAACAATTGTCTGATATACTGCTTTATTAGTGTAAAGAATGGTTATGGATGATTGAGGTGAATCTATGTCTAGAGAACGGATCAATGAATGGGCATTACTACGTGGATTTGCCTTTTTGGCGGTCGTGATGCAACATTCAATTGGTGAATATATTTATCGAAGTGGCAGTATACAAGCTGATTCGATAATGTTAGGTATGCTTTATCATTTTACAAGATTTGGCACGCTAACATTTGTTTTTTTAGCAGGTGCTATTTTATTTTATCAATATGGAGATGGACGTAAATATCGTTCGGTGATTGTTAAACGAATTGGAGATATTTATATTCCATTTGTTGTATGGACAATCATTTACTGGATTGTTATGCAGTTTATTTTTAATATGCCGTTGTTTAGAGCGGATAGTTGGCAAGATATTGTACAGCAACTATTTGTACCTACCAATGGATATCATCTCTGGTTTGTGATTATGATTTTTCAATTTTATTTGTTATTTCCGCTTTTCCGCTGGCTGGGTAAGCAATTCAGAACACGTTTATTAGACAATCGTTCGCCACAAGAGCAACAAAAACATATTATTGTGATGTTAATCATCATCGGTATCATATATGGATGGTTGATGTGGTCATGTTATTATGCGATGCCTACGTGGAATGTACAGGGTATCTGGAAAATCATTTTAGATCATCGTACCAGTGAATTTATTTTTTACTTTTTTTATTTTGTATTGGGTGGTATCTGTGGTTCAGCGATTCAGCGCTGGCGCGCAATAATGCTCAAAATATTGCTCTGGACAGTGTTTTCGTTTTTGATTATGTATATGTGGTTAGGTTATGATCTGTTGCGTTTTGATCCTGTCGCTATTAATTTAAATGTATCGACTTATCTCAAGCCTACTACCTTTTTGGCTGTATTGAGTCATATGTTATTGATGTACGGATTAGCTTTGTTGCTTGCAGAACGACAAGGTGTGATCGTTCGCTTCTTGCAGTGGTGTGGACGATACTCATTTGGTGGGTATCTATCGCATGCCTTAATATTGATGGGTGTATCTTACTTTACACGCCAGATCACAGCGCCCGGACTTAACCTTCTACTAACCCTACTTACTTTTATGATTGTAGCTCCTACAGCTATAGCGCTAACAAGCGGGCTCTCTCGCTTACCAGGAGGACAATGGTTAACCGGATCAGCAGGCAAAAAAGGCAAGCATTCACTACGCTCTCACGCTTCCAGACCGCAATCCACATTGCCTCAAGATTCGTGACACAAATAAAACCGCTACTTCTCTGTAACAAGAGAATATAGCGGTTTTATTTGTACTTTTATCAGCTTATCCCCATATCTTACGAACATATAGAGAATGATGATAAAGATTCACTTGATTCATTTCTTGCATTTCATACCTTATAATCACAATGGTAAACGAACAGAGAATTCAGTCCATTCTTCATCACTTTCAACCCGAATAATACCCCGATGTTTGGATAAAATTTTCTGTACAATCGCCAGACCTAATCCTGAATTTTTACGATTCAGCGGTTTGGTACTGAATCCGGCTTCAAAAATTTGTTGTTTTAATTTTTCGGGAATAGGATTGCCATTGTTTCCAACTGTAAAGGTTAACTGTTCTCCACGAACACGTCCGGTTACTTTGACCATTTTATCCGGTTTGTCTGTTTCGCTAACCGCATCAAACGCATTATCAATCAGATTACTAACAATCTTGACCAGTTCTGTTGATTTTACTGTACCAAATTGAACTGATTTGAGATTGCTGATATCGTATTCAAACTTAATTCTGCGGTCATATGCTTGCGTCGTTTTGGCTTGAATCAATGCAGATAATGCCGGCAGATTAATATTGATAATCTGATTCATCGCGATCGATTCTCCTACCAGCTCCGCAGTATACGTAGACAAGTCGTCATACTTTTTCATTTTGACCAACAATTGAATCGTATTTACATGATTATTAAAATCATGACGTTGTTCTTTGATCGAGTTAAATAGCGCATCAATATTTTCTAAATAAACATTTTGCACACTTTGCGCCGCGGCTTCAGTACGACGATTCAAAATCGTAATCAGTCCCAAAACCAGAGCAATAATAGCGATCGAACAAGCTGAAATCGTCAGTGTTAATCGGATCAATTGTTCGTTAAGGGTCTGCTGCACTTCGGTCAAATCCGATACAACCGTTATAATCGCAGGATACGTCAACTCCACAGGTATAAATGTTTTGAGTACAGGCACATTATCAAATTCATCGGTAATCGATATCGTATTTCCTGATTTATTAACTTGCTTAATATTTGTTTTGTCTGTAGCACTCTTGTAAGAGTAATCGTTGTATAATGTCTCATTGTCCGAGTACCAGATAACCCCATGCGAATTGAATTGATTCGCTTGATCGAGAAAAATAGGCGGATTAAAAATAGCAATCCCCAATGTCTGACGACTACGCTCACCATTTAGGATTTCACGAATAATCGCTTCTACACCTGTTTTTTCTTGAAATTCTCGCACTGATTTATCATTTGTATACACATTAATTACATAATTTGTTTTGCCATCGTAGTAATAACCCCACTTCTCACCAGCAGAGTTCGCACGATCGACTTTGGAGATCATAGGAGCTCCCCAATAATCAGGTAGCTTTTGTCCAATATCTACAGTAGGCGTTTTGCCAGCAAGCAATTCTTGAACAGCTTTGAGCCAATCTGCTCGCCATTCTTCTTTAACCGATAATTCATTGGGGTCTGAAGAACGTATAGGAACCACATTATTACCTGAAGGTGCTAACAGTGTAATCCGATCTACACCTACTTCTTTGCTCACTTCAGCAAGTTGTTGATTGGTAATCTTGTTCATGTCTGACCCAATTTTAGACTGTGCAGCTTGAGCTGCCATTCTCAAGTTCTCGCCTATCAAGTCCTCTACAAAAGCTTCTCCACTTTGAGATAATTTGATAGATGATCTAATCTGATCAGTGATTGCGCGCATATTTTGTTCTTGAACCGAAATTAATGCTTTTCGTGTTGTTACATAATACGTAGTATTCACAATAATCAACACAACTGTCATAACAGCCAAAATATATACAGTCACCGGAAAAGGTTTGGGTACCAGGCTCTTACGTTGTTTCATTTTAGGAAATTAACCCCCATCTATATCAGCCGCACTTGCTCCATGCCTTTTAGCCGTATTAAAAATCTAAATGCCCGAATATCGACAAAATTCGATTCTTTTTTTAGTATCATACCATGAACCGCATAGGACTACACTTTATTTTCACAAAAATCTACTATTAATTTATGGAAAAGATACCTTTATTTATTGTAACGTAGCGGACTAAATAAATCTATAAATAAAGGTCCTGTAAGCACTGTAAATGCTATTCAGGACCTTTTTGGATAACATACACTATACAATTTGGGTAGAGTCTGCTTACTTTTGAGCTTGTTTGCGCTCTGTCCACCATTCCATATACTGATTTTCGATCATATCATATTCCTGTTGTTCATACTGTTCGCGTTCAGCAGAAGAAATAGATTTCTCTTCATCTTCGTAAATATGCCATAAGTCGGAAAACAAATAATCTTTGATTTCAACATATTGCCCTTGTTCTCTACCATTGACCCAAATGATACCTTTTGTTGTACGCGTAATAATACGTGCTTCATCGATTGTCATGGCTTTTTGCCCTAACCGAATACTGGCGATCATCTGTCCAAATGTATACCACTTCATCCGGTTTTGTCCCTAGCGTTCAATCAATTTGAAATCATCATAATGGAATCCTGGGGCTACCACACAAGATACAAATACAGGATCATTTCCAAGCGGTCTAGCCATTTGCCATTCTCCTGCTGGAATCAATACTTGTGGTGTCTGTCCTGCTTCGATATCCATACCCAAAATCATTTTTTTGCCTTCTACCGGTTGATCGCCTTTACCGCCTAGTGTCAGTTCAAGCGGGCTACCAGAATGGATCAACCACAACTCATCAGAATGAACAACATGCCAATCCGAGATTTCGTCACCATGCAGGATAAAGTAGATCGATGTTGCTGAAAAACGTGGTCCTGAATATTGTTCAGGCAAAATATCTTTTGGAATTTCAAAAGAAGCTTTCCACATTTCTTTATACCAACCGCCTTCGCGGTGTTCGTTCATATCTAGCAATTTCACTAATGGTGATAAAGGTAATTTTGTTCCCATGTATCATAACCTTCTTTCTTCAGAGTTTGGAGTGTTTACTTAGTCAGCGATACTAATTAAAGGTTGCGTCGTAATGGTAACATTACCAGCAATCGCACGTGAGATCATACAAGACTGTTCTGCTTTATGTGCAAGTACTGTTGCTTTCTCCACTTGATCGGCTGATTCGGCACTTAATACAATTTCAGGTCGATGAATCAATTGTTCGTACGTAAAAATGTTATTGGTTACATCTACAATGCCTTCAGACTTCATAGTTAATCGCGCAACCGCAATATGAGATCGTTCAAGCATCGCTGCAAGTGTAATAATATAACAAGTTGCGGCTGCACCTAGCAACATCTCGTCAGGATTCGTACCTGTCCCCGGGCCACCCATCGCTTGTGGAATCGAGATGGCTGTTTTGAGATTGCCTGATTCGATTGTTCCTTCGCTATTACGTCCACCATGCCAATCAGCATCTAATACAAATTGGTGTTTCATAGTATATTCATCTCCTTGCTCTGCTTACACATTTCATCTTGAACATTTTACCATATTCTGTGGTTTGTATCATTTCAAAAATAAAAACGTTCTTTCTAAATACGCAATTACGTATCGAAGAACGTTTGATATACATAGATGGATATACCCATCAGTTAAAATTCTTTTTTATAAAAACGGCGCATTCCCCAGAAAAATAAAATAATCATGTAAATTAAAGTATAGAATATAAATGCTGTCGAAGGTACTTGTCCAATCCCCATATGACCTCTCATTTCCTCATCAATATTAAACATCCCTGTTAATTGTTCTACATTCAACATGACTGCTAACATTTTACGTTGAAGAGCATCTGTTGGCATTGCTAATGAAATCATCCCTGTAATATTGTATAGAGAACGAGCCACTTCTGGCTTCATCTCCATACTACTGGAAAATTTCTCTACCATACCGCCTAGCCAACCTGCTCCATATAACATGGTCATAAATACACCATTACCAATGGCCGAAAACATGGTAGCTCCCAAAAAAGTAACGGTAACTAGCACAGGTACGGTAAGTGCAAATAATAAAAACGATTGCATATGTACAACAAAAGTCTGCGGTACAGTTGAAAAGATATTTGCAATAATAACAATCGCAATATATAAAATCAAAGCATAGGCGATACCAAATAACGTATATCCTAGCCAGCGCCCCAAAAACCATTTCCAACGCTGAATCGGACGAGTCAACATTGACTGCATAATACCAACTTCAGCTTCTCCAGATATAGAAGAAAACGAACTAAAAATAATTAAAAAAGCTAAAATAAAACTGCCAAAAAAGAAGCCTAATGTCAAAATAGACGCTCCCGTCATAAACTGGGCTATCAACTGCTGACTTGGGTCCATATCAGATGGTTCTCCAAGAATTCGAGCGATAAGTGAAAAAACGATAATAAATAATACGGTCATAATCATTGTCATTAAGACCACTTTTTTACGCATTAATTCTTTCCAGGTCATACCAATCACTGTTGTCATTATTGCTCCCCCCTGTGACTTAGCCCGGATACAGCATCCATAAACCATTCTTCTAATCGTTCTTTGACCGGTTCTACATTGTATAATGTCATTCCTTGATTCACGATTAATGTATTCAGCCAACCAACCTGCTCTTCGTTATCTATCGTTGCTTCTAACCAGACAGTCTCTTGTCCTAAAGGCAGTGTAGCAGTGGCAGATGATATCGTTGGTGTAACATATCGCTCTATCAAAATACCGCTAGTCTCGCTTAACCACGGTAGAATCTCCGGTGTGAATCCGCCCACTTTAAATCTCCATTTGGTCTTGGTATATAAGACCTGACTGACTTGTCCATGACGCAAAATCTGTCCATTATTCAGTAGCGCTATGCGTTCACATATACTTTCTACTTCTTCCAATAAATGCGAATTTAAAAAGATGGTTTTACCTTCATTTTTTAAACTTTTAAGCAATTCACGTACTTCTAACCGACCGATCGGATCCAAAGCTGAAGAAGGTTCATCGAGAAATAAGATTGGTGGATCATTGACTAATGCGCATGCCATACCGAGACGTTGTTGCATGCCTTTGGAGTAATGTTTGACTCTGTCTGTTCCACGCTTACCGATACCTACTTGATCTAACACTTGCTTGATTCGTGGCTTGATCGTACTCTGATCCATTCCACACAGACGACTGTGCAATCGAATCACTTCTTCACCGGTTAACCATTCTTGATAACGATACAATTCAGGTAGATAACCGATATGTCGCTTGGCAGCTAAAGAACCAATAGGTTCACCAAATAACGTAGCACTTCCTGAAGTAGGGGCTGTCAATCCAACCAGCATTTTGACCAGTGTACTTTTGCCTGCACCATTGGGACCGAGGAAGCCAAAGGCTTCCCCTTCTCCCACACTAATAGTTACATTGCGACAGCCACGACCATTATCATATTCTTTCGTTAATTGCTGAATATCGATCGCTACTGTACTCATGATTGGATCAACTTCTCAATTTCTTTTGTAAACGATTCATATGTGTTATAAATCTCTGCACCATCCAATGTAAACAATTCTTCATTATGAATCCATGTTCCGTAATAACCTATTTTATCATTAACGGTATATGTTGAGATCAAAACAGGTTCTCCTGCGATCGTCACACGTTCCGTTTTACCACTTGATTCAACAGGTAATGGTAATGAACCGTTAATAATTTTATCGCTTTGCAATCCGTCTTTAAGCGATTGTGGTAAGAATGGCAGATCAGCAATCGCTTTAAATACTTCATCTGTAGAAACAGAAGCATCAAATTGAACAGTTGGGACTTTAGTTTGGCTTAAAGATGCCGTCTGTTCATCTTTAAAGATATAGTAATGAATAGTCTCCGGGAAATGTATAGCAATCGGCGTATTATTAAGCGATTGAGGTAACAATTCTTTCCCTCCTAGACTTTGGATCGCTTTGTTAACCTCGTCTACATTCATATTGAGTGTCTCTGTTCTCGAACTTTCAATTTGTGCCTTTTCTTCATCATCTTGAGAAAAATCTTTAACTTCAGTGTAATTTAATAACTCTGCTGCTTTGGAAGGACTAAAGCTTCCTTCTATGTTGCCATACGTCGAATTAAATGTTCCAAACCGATTTTCCTGTTCTCCTAACTTATTTTCACTTCTGTATTGATCGAACATATCAGACAATTGCTCACTATCCACCGTTGTTAACGTCTGTGCACGAAATTGATCCAATAAGGCAGCCATCGCATTATTGCCAAATGGAGTAGCTATCACTGCTCCAGCGACTACACAAGCAGCAATACCTGTTGTCCATCTTTTGCGAGCTGAACTCATTTTACGGCGACGCTTAACGGTTGGTTCTGTTTCTGTTGATGAAGTATAGGATTGTTCTTCATTCGATTTTTTCATAGCAATTACACTCCTTTGAGGTTGTTGTGATTGTGATGATGGATCATCTATTTGAAATAAATGCGGTTCATTAGCCCATTTTTCCCAGTTAGAATGTGGCGTTTCATTAACAAGCCGGCTTTTTAATTTTGCCCATGCTTCATCTGTAGCACTAGATGAATCTGTTGGTTCTGTAGGCTGAGTGGCATTAGGATCATGCGGAAACTTGCTCACGTCTATTCCTCCTTTTGTTTTTGATTTACGTAGACCGTAACATCTTTTTACGTAATTTATTGGTTGCCCGATGTAATAATGTACCAACAAGCGGTGGTTTTAATTGAAGCTCTTCAGCAATCTCCGCATAACTGTAACCCGAATATTTCATGAGTAAAGCTTGCCTATCCCGTTGAGGTAATTGTTCTAACCATTCTTGTACTTCTTCTTGTTCCATCTGCTGTATCACGATATCCTCACCCGAAGGTGGAGAGTGTTGAAGATCATAGTATTGTTCTTGTTTATTTTGTAGTCGGCGTTCTCTAGCTTTTTTATCCATATAATCATAAGCAATCCTTGTCAGAACTCTGTGTAGCCAAGCTCCAATCGCTTGCGGATCATCAGGTGGATTGCGATATAGACGAAGAAAGACTTCTTGTGCTAGATCATCCGCTATTGCTTCATCGCGTAACAACGCATAAAGTTTGCGTTTGACGATCGGATAATGTTCATGAAATATCTGTTGAAATGGTTCCGGTTCCGGAATGTCCATGTTGTTCATGCTCCTTTCCGCTGCAGCTATAAGAAAGACGAGTGGTACTCCATTTTTGTATCTATTCAACATCAATTTATTTTTATTATTTAAATACGTCTATCTACTCAGGCTATTTGTAGGACTTTCGACAATATCATACATACCTTATCGATAATTTTGTTAGTCAACGTGTATAAAGTTCGATATAATAGCACATGAACATCCAATATATTCAATTGATGTCGTATACTACCTGTAAAAAGTTCTTTGTTTATAAAAGAATTTGAGGAGTGGAAGCTAATGCTTTGGTTACAACCATTTGAACTTCAATTAGATGCTGTTTTTGAGGAAGCGAAGCAAAAAGTAGCCCATTTTCCAAAGCCATTACACGAATTAGGATTAGCGTATTTAGCCAAATTTGATATCCGGCAAAAACATAGCACTAAAAATTATGTCTGTTATTTATTGCCTTTTTGGATAGCAGAAACTATTCAAGCTCATGCAACTTCAACAATGAATAATACCTCTTCCACTATCGTTTCTTCTTCATCTCATCTACAATCGTTACCTGAATTATCGCATCGTATGGGTGTTGCTAATATTTTTTGTATGCTTCATTTTTTTATTCAAGACGATCTGATGGATACGCCTGATTTGTCTGCCGATAAATTACATGATCTGATCCCGCTTAGTCAGTTGTTCTGGAATGAATTTGTAAGTATTTGTGGAGAACATCTAGGTAATGACTCTTCATTCTGGCAATACTATAAGCAGTTTTTAGCCGAGTGGGCAAGTGCTGTATACAATGAAGCAAAGGCTGATTATTTGTTTGAACAACCACAACAGATTGCTAGCAAAGTTAGTCCGCTCAAAATTTCATTAATTGCTATGTTGCTTCAATTGGATTGCATGTATATGTTACCTGATCTGTTGCAACAATTGGATCAAGCTTTGATTGTATTACAAATGAACGACGATCTTAGCGACTGGGAAGAAGATATGGTCGAACACAATTATAATTGTTTGCTCGCTTTTATTCGCTATGAAGCAGTCAACCATCATCAAGCTTTATTTTCAGATAAAGTTACAGCGACCCAGGTACAACAAGCGATCTATGATCAAGAAGTCATCTGTCGTTATGCGCAGTATGCACAATCTTCTTTTACCGATGTTCCATCATTATTTGTATCAGACTCTTTAATAGCTTTTCGAAATTATTTAATTCAACAATTGCATGAAGCTGCGACATCTATACAGGAAGCTCGAAATACCCTTTTACAGGGAAGTTTACTGTACTTTATTCAAAAAGACCTTACATCTTCATAGATTTTTAGAATTAGACATGATACACTTAATAGGTAATTATAACCATTTAAGGGAGGAAGATTAATATGTCCAGCCAAGCTATTTTTCAAGCACAAGTTATTCAAAAGGCGTGGGAAGACCCTAGTTTTATGGAGATGTTAAAAACCGATCCAAAATCAGCACTGAAAGATGTGTTGGGTATTTCTTTTCCAGAACATGTGCAACTTAAAACAGTAGAAGAAAAAAGCGATGAGTTCTATCTGGTAATCCCTCCAAAGCCTTCATCTATGATGGCTGATGCTAAAGTGAAAGTTGATGCTGGTTGGTAATATTCCCCTTGTGTTATTAAGATGGTTTTCTATACTTATATATGTATATAATCGTACACAAAAAAACTGTTATAATCTTCTGGCAGCGAACCCCTTATACTTGCGGGTCCGCTGCTGGAAGATGAATAACAGCTTCTGTGCCTACATTCTTTTTACTTTTAAATTCTAATACTCCCCCGAGTGCTTCTATAATGCGAAAAGTCACCATCAACCCCAGGCCTGTTCCTTTGGTTTTATTCGAAAAGTAAGGTTCTCCTAATCGTTTTAACTCTTCTTCTGTCATGCCACTTCCATTATCTTGAATATGGATCTCGATTTCTTTCTCATTTTGCTCTGCCCAGATATGAATTTTGCCTTCTTCAGGTAACGCTTCGATACTGTTTTTCACAATATTAATCAAAGCTTGCTTGAACTTGGAAGAGTTCCCTTGAATATCGAGATTGTCAGGTATATTTATCGTGATTGTTCCTCCAGCCAAAGTAGCCAGCGGTCTCATAATGCCTTCGATATGTTGAAATTCCTGCGCCAAATTTAACTTATTTACTTTATCAAATTCAGGTTTGGCAAATGTTAAAAAGTCTGTAATAATCGCCGATGCGCGGTCGAGTTCTTCTAACGCAATCTTGAGATGTTCTCGTCCTTTATCATCGGTATTCATTTGTAACAATTGCAAAAAGCCGCGTGTCACTTGTAGTGGGTTGCGTACTTCGTGAGCAACAGAAGCAGCAAGTTCACTAATAATGTCCATTTTCTCTGAACGCTGAAGCTCATTGTTAAAGAGTTCTAAGCGGCTGGAGTAGAGCACCATCTGTTGATGATTTTGAGCAAATCGTCTTGCCATTACAGATATAAGTGAAATTACAAAAATCATCACTCCCCATTTCCAGAGGGTTACATTGTAACTTCCAGCTTGAATATAAAACCATGTTAATTCTCCCCCGCTAATCAAAGCGAAAATAGAAAAGCCGGAAGCGAACAAGATAGCATCTTTGTTTTTACGAAAAGCATATGTCACTGCTACGATCATCAATATCAATAATTGAACAATCAGTAGAATACCTAACGTTTTGACCGAAATAAAGTAGTAAATCGCGAAGTATCGTTCATCTGTCAAAATATTAAAAATCATCGCCATTACACAGATAAAAGAATACGCATATTGAACTTTTTTCATTTTCGTAATGATACCTTTGTAACCACTGCCGAACACACATTCAAAAAAGTAAAGCAATGCAGGCAATAGTATAAATAAGCTTAAATCCAGTAAAACCGAATACAATTTGTAATAAGTCGGGTAAAAAGTAAACAAAAATGGCGAGTAAGTTACCACTAATATGCCGAGAGAAAGAATAATAGCGGCTAGACTAAGCCACATTCTTAATTGATCTCGCCGTAAAAATACAGAACAGATCACCATTACCAATGATATAAAGATACAAGCGCTACCCAGTACTACATCAATCAGATCAGAGCTGACATACGAAATCAACATATCTTGATAATCGCCAACCATAATGCCCTGCTTCAGACTGATCTGTTCACGCGCTGATTCTACCCAGATATACAGTAACTTGTAAGAATCCTGTTTTGTTAAAGGTAATAACAATTGATTTTGTTCATACGCATAACTACGCTTCGATTCAAAAATCTTATCTTGATCCAAATACACAATAATATGCTTACCATTCAGTTCTGGAATAAGTACGCCCGCTGTATTCCATGATAATTCAGGTAAAGGAATACGAATCCAAGCTGAAGAACTATTGACCGGTTTGCCATCTTTCATAATTTCAGAAGAAATCCAGGGGCTATCTTGATCACTATCCCATGGTTTGGATGTTAACGTATTTTGCGATTGCCATTTAATTTGCCAATAATTGATAGAATAACCTGTTCGTTTTTCACTTTGAGTTGAAAAGAAAGATAACGCCAAGACGACCACTATAACTGCGATTAAAACCCCGATTAAGGCTTTGGACAGAATCTTCATTTCAGCACCTCATTATAAATAAACTATGTACTACAAGACGTTTGGAAAATATACCCACCTTTATCTATTATACTTGCTCTCTTACTTCAGAGATACTATTAATTTTACAATGATACACTATCTACAAAACATTTCAAAATGCTTGCTCTATCGACCGATTCTGCATACTCACTGATCTAAATGCGTATATATTCACACTATAAATCACTCGCTAAGATAAGGTACAAATGACCGATAAATTAGAGCTTATTATTTATAAAATAGTACTCATACCGTTTGGTAAGAGACAGACTAGGGTAAGCACTATTCATATACGGACGTATTGGAGGGATTTAATAATGACAGACGACAAACATTACGACGACGTATTTTGGAAAACACGTAACACTATTTTAAATGATGAAGATTCCCAAACAAATACGGAAGATGAATTGCCTGAAGATGCTAAAAAGGCTGTTATCTTACCGGAAAAAATGGATAAACCTTTGTTTGGACAGCTTGCCGATGAAGAAGATGCTGGGCCGCATCCAAGCGCTGATCCAGAAGATCCAGAATCCGATGCCGCTCATATCAAAAACGATAAGCAAGAAGAATAATATAGGCTATCGCCTATCACTTATAAAAAAAGATACCTGTTTTCGCACATATTGTGAGAACAGGTATCTTTTTTATATGGTTGGTTAGCATTGTATTATTTGCGTCCATAGTCAGCTTTGATCTCGCCCCAGCTTTTTGTTTCCCATTTGAGAATCTTATTATCATACTTATGTGTACGTAGCCATTGTTCTGCACGATCAACCAGATTCCAAATCTCGGCTGTAGATTCATCACGAACCAGTGTAGATACTGCTTTTTTTTGCTTTACCCATTTTAGCGCATTAGCAGAATCGCTATAGATCGTTTTGCTACTTTCCTGACGATGCAAATAAGCAAGCGCATGTACAATCGCTAGAAATTCACCTAAATTATTTGTTCCTTTGGCAATCGGGCCACAAGTAAAAATCACTTTCCCTGTCTGCGTATCTACTCCTTGGTATTCTACAGGCCCCGGGTTACCACGTGTTCCTACATCTACAGATATACTATCGTAATCTATTAAGTCTTTCGAAATCGTTGCAGATGACGAAGTACGCTTACTGTAGCTGTTACTGCCACTTGAACTGTTAGAAGAGGAGCTACTTTTGCCTTGTCCCCAATGCTTTTTCCAGCCTTCTGCATATACTTTTTCAGCTTCAGCAAGCGATTCGTACGATTTATATTTAGCATCTTTGTATCCATTCGTATGTTGCTGACAATCTGCCCATGAGGTATAGATTCCTGGACGATGCCCTTCCCATACTACATAATATTTTGACTTTGCCATACAGACCTCCATCTTGTGTTCCATTATTACTATTTGGTTGATATTGTAGTGTACTGTTCTTTTTTATTTATTATAAATAATAAGATTACGCATGAGGCACTTTACGAGTCGATTCAGAGGAGCTTTCTAGAACAGGAATCTCCCAGCTACGCCGTTTTACAAAAAATGCACAGATCAGTAACATCAGTCCATTGATTACAAATACCCAGCGAATATCAATCCAGTGTCCGAGCAGACCACCGATAATCGGCCCTTCCATCGTAGCAATCTGTGAAGCCGATTGATTTAACCCAAAAGCTCGACCGCGAAAATCAGACGGAGTGACTTTGACAATTAAAGCATTGATCGATGGTAATACAGCCGCATAAAATAATCCGTATGCAAATCGCAATATACCAAATCCCCAGATATTCGTAAAGAAAAATTGTAACAGGTTCCCGATACCACTTCCTAATAAGCCGATAAATAAGATTTTACCATATCCTATTTTACCACCTACTTTGCCCCAGCGTGGAGCCATAATCAATGTGGCTACACCTACAGCAGAGAATACGATACCTGAACTTAATGAAGCATTATTACTCGATACCCCTAGACTTTGTACATAGATCGTAATCAACGGTTCCAAAATCATAATCGAAAAAGTACTGATTCCTGCCAGTATTAACAAAGCCACAAATATAGGATTACCTGCTGCTTGTTTGAGATCATCACGAACATGAGAACGTTTGGCTGAACGATTAAAATTATGTTCTTTTGCCCAGAAGGTCGCGATTAGAGCTGCAATCAATACAATCGCTGCTGAAAATAAGAATGTATTACGATTACCAAAATAATAACTGACTACTCCACCAATCAGTGGCCCTATAATCGTACCTGTTGCCCCTGAGGTTGCCATGACTCCCAATGCATAACCGGTTTTATTTTCCGGTGTATTTGTTCCGACAAGAGCGATCGATGCCGGTACAAAACCTGCAAGCAATCCTTGAAAAATACGCACCACCAAAAATAAATAAGGGTCTGTCACAAAATAATTAATCAAATATAACGCAGCTAAACTAAAGCCTGAACGAATCAGCATCGGTTTCCGTCCGTATTTATCCGAAAGTGATCCCCAAAATGGTGAAATCAACGCACTGGCTAAAAAAGTAATACCAAAAGCAATCCCTGACCATATCTCTAAATTGCTGGTTACACCCAGATCAGCTTTTAGAAAAATAGGTAAAAATGGAATAGAGATGGAGTACGCTGTGCTACAAAAAAAGACACCTAACCACAATACAACTAAATTCCGTTTCCAAGAAAAGTCCTCGATAGCTACCACTTATGTCTACACGCCCTTTCCACGACACTGCTTAAATCAATTTCATTCTACTCTTGTTTAACCCATTATCCAAATTCATTACCTTTCATAAGCAATGAATAACAATTTATAAGAGAGCGATTGCAATATTATAAATTCGGGTAAAGTACATGTAAGCCAAATCAATAAGTGAAATCAAAATAGATGTATTTATAACGTTAAGGGAGATGAATGATAATGAACAAACCATTTGATGATAATAGAGATGCTGCGGCGCAGGAATACAATAGATACCGGACAACTGAACCGGTCACTTCGGATATAGAAGATGAATTGCGTACGATTCCTGAAAATGATCTAGATATTATTAATCCTACAATGCGTGATGAAGAAGGGATTCAACCGATTACAAGTGAAGATGTAGCTGTACGTGATGCTAATGCAGAGCTTGAAGATGAACATGACGTGTCTCCATACAGTATTGATCTCGATGTGGCTGAGACACCAATCGATACAGGGAATGATCTGAATAGCGATCCCCTTACAGATCTAGAAGATGTTACGCTGGATGATGAATTTCCAGATATTCCAGATGCGGATCTATTAGATGGAGAGACTCCTGTCGATCCTGCGGCTGTACCTTTAGAAGATCAAGATGCACATGGAACAGATATCTTAAACGGATCAACAGGTGAAGACGAACCAGACCGTTTCGGACGCTAAGACGTTCACAAGGAGGATTGGACTATGAGTACTCATGATAAAGATCAGGACAAAGAAAAGAAAAATTTAGTGACTGAACGCGATAATGATGATGAATTTGGATTGTTCAAAGAAGATTCTTTTCCCGAGTCAGCACCGGATGAAATTCAAAAAAGAGTCATCGATAACGAACTTCCTCATGATAACGAATTACCGCGTCATGAAGAAGACAAAAACAAGCCAGAAATCGAATAGCATCTTATCAATTCAAAAAGAACCTTTCCCTTATTGATTACAGGAAAGGTTCTTTTATTTAATAGGATATTAGATATTAGTAGCACATTTATTCACTTTAGCAATACTGTACTTACGTTTTTTCAATGACGATAATACAAGTACTATCTGGTAAAGAAACGGATTCGCCCCACTCATCTGTTATTTTCACTTTTGCTTGCAAAACTTCCGTATATCCTGCTTGTAAAAAAGACTCTAAATGAACAATATGCGCTTGTTCGCCTAATGTCTGCTCGATAAAAGTTCGATACTGGGATGGGGTCATGTAACCGAATTGCTCCTGCACTTCATGAATATAAGCTTCTTCGCCCCATGTGTACGTATACAGAAATTCCATCGCATCATTAACAGGCATGATCACTTCTTGTTCTCCTGTTACTTCGTACTCTATTGAGCGCCCGACAAAATCTTGAGCATATCGCTTCAATGCAGACAGACCATCTTCTTGTAAAAATTGAATACGACGCTTCTGTCCTATCGGTTCTGTCATAATGCCATCCCGAATAATGATCCGTCCACCTGTTGAAAGAACATCATACGCACTGGATAATGCCGCAGCGACGGTTTCAAGATTGAACTTATGTCCGTTAAATGGAATATACGAATATAGCTCATGCAAAATCGACGAAAATAACACACTATCTACACTGCCTGGTTCAACAATTTCTCGTAATGCCAGCGCATCGCCTTTCATCACTTCCCAGGAACGACCTTCTAATTGCTTTTTGCGTTGAAGTGCTTCGATCACATTTTCGGAAATATCAATTCCAATTGCACGTTTATCCGACCATTCTTCTTCAATCAAATCAAGCATAACTCCGCCACCAGGGCCAATATCTATAATCGTCTGACCGACCATATATTGAAGCAGTATCCGCTTATAATCGACCGTCTGATTCATCATTTCAAGATAACTTTCTTCATTATGAAAACGATCATACGCATCACGCCGTAATCCGAACAGATCAAATAATAACAATACGGCTTTTTCATAGAGTGGTGACTTTTCAGCTTCGATACAGAATTCTATTAATTTCTCTGCCGCAGGTGAAAAAACAAAGTTAAAAAAGACAGTATCGGCAATATGAGGTTCCTGCACACATTCATAATTCAAATGTGGACTATCTTGTACCCATTTGCCTGTAGACAATTGATCCCAAGACCAATCAGCAAGTACTTTCTCTATCATTCTTTTTTTGTAGACATTTACTTTTTTGATGCCTTTGTAATCGTAATACATTGTATTCATTAGTCGTTCAAAGCTAATATGCCGTACATCTTCAGGAACAATCTGACTGATCAGTGTAAATATTTTGGCAAACTCTTCAAATGAAAAATCTTGTAGTGCTGCTTCTACATACCAGAAAGTCTGATGATCAAGCATAGCAAAAGAATGTTCTAGATTAATCTGTTCATTCAGTTGGTGTAGACTTTCTAATGTATTTTCTCCTTTATGAATACTGGCAGCCCGTAAGCGTAGTATCCGATCTTCGGTTGTCCAACCTACAGGTTGCTCTTGATAGACAATCGGTTGGATCAAAGCAAGCACATCGTCTTGTACTTTTTGCCATAATTCTGACGAGACAGCTTCTATAATACAGCGATTCAGTATCAGTAAAGTGGATTTCATTTCTTCTGGCGATAAAATCCCATGACTGACTTGTTCGGTTAAGGGCAGATTCTCTGCAAAAGGCACTTCTCCACGCAAACATTGACCGATTAGTCCATGTGTACGAATCAACGTCGATACTAATTGCGTTCGTTCTTGCTGTGGTTCAGCAGACGCATGCAAATACAGTTCTGCCGATCCTTCATTATGTACAAATAAATTAATGCCCTGTTCTTGCCAGCGTATACGTTCACGTACCGTACCGCCTTTGGCTGTTTCAGACCAGACTAGCACTTCTTCGATCAGTTCTTTTTGCCAGTACGATACTCGCAATTGATCCAGAATACGTAATGTACGCTCTACATAATCCAGTACAGGGTTGGCATTACTTAATTCTTGCAACGTTGTTACACGTTCCAGATTCACGATCCGCTCTTCAGCCGATACCAAATAATGTAACCAGAGATATGGATTATCGGTAGATAGATAGCCAAGTTCACGATAATTGTCTATTGCAGTTAATGAATGTAGCATAGGTCACATCCTTATTTTCTCCAGAGTATAGGGTTATTATTAGTTTACCCGTTTTGATGTATATTGATAATAAAAAAAGCGTTGAACTTGATGTTCAGCGCTTTTGATTTTATTTACCCATAGGCGATTCTACAAATTCTTTTCCTACAGAATACAGCTTATCTTTGTTGATAATATCTCCCAACCAACGGCTTAATCTCACACCACTTTCTTCGGCGGTGTAAAAAACGCGTGATGGTGATAAAGTATGCGGTGTACTTCGTTTCTTCGTACCTACGCCATAATCAGTTACAAAGTAATAATAATTGTCTAGCTCTTGATCCAATTGTCCGGCAGAATCAAGCATGCCTTGAGACCAGCTCTGAGTCATAACATCGTCACCACTCACCAATCCAATCGTCTGCTGATTCAGTACTGCTTCATAAGAAGGCAATACTTTGTCATATAACGTATTCGATTGTAGCAAAATCGTATTAGCTGGTAACTTCTGCGCATTATAACGAAATGCTGCTGCAATAATATCCTCTTCAATTGGATAGCCGAAATGCTGCTCAAATTGGGATTGCCATACTTCATCGATAATATGATGCCACTGATGAGACGATAAATAGGACCCATCCGCATAATGATATATTTGGGCATCAGGATAATGTTCTGCAATATGAGGAGCCCAAAATGCTGATCCAAATCCACCTGCACTAGCGCCAGCGATAAATAATTTCTCCGGTTCCGTAATATGATCGAATAACCAGTCTAATCCTTTGAGCGTATTCGGTCTGCCACTGTAATGAGCTGTAAAATGAATTTTGCCTTTTCCTTTATACTTCACTTTATTGTTACCAATATGGAAGTCGCCTGTCGCATAAGGAATATACACAATTGTCCAATCGTAAAAAGGATTATCTTCCCGATGATTATCCAGCATACCCCCTAACAAATCTGTTTTGTAAAAAGGAATATTGGCAAAATAATAACCTAATTCTCGATTATGCAATAAAGTGCGTAATCCGAATGGCTTGGAAGCTGTATTCCGATCCCAGCTAATCCCTCCACCGGAAAAATACACGACCACATTTTTACTTTTGCCACGCTTGGTTAGCAAGTAATAGGGCGATCCGTCTCCTGCTACTACAATCCCGCTTAGATCTACTCGATTCCATTTATATAATGGAGATTCAGCAAAACTTACAACACGAGTAGGACGCTTAATAACAAATAGGATAACAACTACGACAACCGCTACAATAATCAACCATTCAATGGTCGTCAACACCATTTCTATTCCTCTTTTCCCGCTTACTCTTCCTGTACGATGAATACTTTTGTTTTGCGTGGTGTACGATTCGCCTTTTTACCTTTAAGTAACCATAGATCAGGCGTATCACTCACATCTTTGATCTCTAATTGAAAAGAAGTATTCGGTAACGTTCTCGTGAATCGCAAAAATAAACGATTCCCGTCTACAGCCGATTGACTCACTTTCAACTCATATGATTTACCCAATCCTATCGCTGGAGATAACGTAACCGTACCAATAGATTGTGGATCAATACGCTTATTATAAATAATCATCACTTCATTAGGTGCTATACGAAGCCCTGATGAAGGTAAAGGAGGCTCTGCATACATATACCCACCAATATGGTATTCATAAGCGGTCCAGCTCTGATATCCAAGCGCATAGGCATGATGTTCCAGTTCATCGATCCAACGTCTTCCTTTAATCATACTGGATTTGGAGCCGATATCTGCTTGAATACCAAGTGGTAATTTGGGATGTAATGCCCGGATCGGTGCAGCTATACTTTCATAATCTCGAATATAGTTAGATGGTAGACCACGCTTCATCCAATCCGGCCAATGAGTCTGTAAAATATGCATATCAGGCTTGACCAAATCGATCATCGTTAGCGCATCCAGTCCTTGCCATTCACGTAGCTTTTTGGTCGCTTCTGGATCGCGGACAGCTAATGACCATGTCGCTACTTTGATATCCGGTCGCACATCTCTTGCTCCATGCTCACCGTTAATAATCTCATGAATTAATCCATTGACTGCTTCGACACGCATATCCACCCAGCGCTCATAAATATAAGGAACTTTGGTATAATAATTAGCCGCGGAAGAATGGGTAAAGTTAGGCATATCCATTCCATATTTGTTGTGAAAAGTCTGTTGTGCAAGCGGGCCGATATCTCCGTATACACCGCGTTCAATGCCATTCCATTCTGGAAAATAAGGCTCTGCTATCTCAATTCCGTCAAAAGGAACATTTGCAACCAGATAAGCAATCACTTCTTTTTTCCATTGAATATATTCGGTTGAAAAATGAGAAAATCGCTCAAATCCATCATTAATCGGCTTAATCAATTCCATACGCCAGGATGACCATTCTTTAGGTGCAAGTTCTACACTAAATGTGCCATTGCCTAGCACAAGCGCCCATACCGCTATTTCTCGCTGTTGCAATGCTTCGACCAGTGCGATATCCACCTGTTGCTCATTGACAACAAAATAATGAACTGTTCGATATCCAGCGAGCGCTAATTCGTCAGCGATACTTTGTGGCGATCGATTAGCGTAATACGGAAACAACGGATCGATCTGTATACTTGCGCCATGCATCGCCCACGGACGATGACGCTGACGCTGTAGCGGTGTACTCATCTGCGCGCTCCTCCTGCTCGGTATACCGGTGGTTTTCGTTTCCGCCAAAATAATTGAAGTGATCGGTGCGCACACCATAATGAAAAGCCTGCAAAAAGAACACCCCATACTACAGCCGGAATCCCGAATTGTTGCGCTAATCCTGCGGCATCTCCTGCTCCAGCAGGGCTAGTCATACTGAGCCACAGAATTGTAATCGAAGATAATACCGATTCTTCGAGAGTCAAAAACAGAATTAACAAATAATAACCGTTACGTAACCATTCTGGCGCAATCACCATCACACCACTTACAATCACAAATCCGATTAACCAGTACAGGCCAAATCCATGATGCACATATAATATCAGCATAATCAGTGCAATAATGCCTGTCAGCACAATGCCTTCTTTTTGCTTGCGTTTGTGATACAGATAAAATAAAACAATCACAAAAAGCGAAGACCCCATATATCCTGCTAACCCGATTGGAAGTCCGCTCCACATTGAACTTATTCTGGTATACGTTACTCCGCTATGGTCAGCATTCAGCTCTATACCACTGACCTGACCGGAAGTAATTAACGTGATCATCGCATGTCCAAATTCATGAATCATCGTATTCAAATTACGAAATAACGATGAAAAAGGAATTAATCGAGTCAATACCGCCGATGCGATTAATAACAAAATCGTATTTATCCATTTATTCAAAAGGTCACACCCTTACTATGTTAAGTTGCTATCTTAAATATATCGCTTTATAGCCTGTAAATCCATCTTCTAGCTCTGCCGCTTATGGTATAATTTGTGAATCAAATCATTTGTAAAGGAGTGTCTATTGCTGTGGATCATAATGATAAAGTAGAACAACTGGAACAGCGTATTCTCAGGCTTGAACACGAAGTCGCTGAATTGAAGCAACTAGAAATGCAACGAAGACATGCTTCGCCTCCACCGGTACCGCCTAATCGAACAGCTCCACCACCGCCGTCTGCGCCACCTTTCGCTCCACCTCCGCCAGAATCAAACTGGCAAGATGGTTATGTGAATGCGCCACCACCGCAAGGAAAGTACAATGCTAGACCACAAGCGCAACCACAGGCAGGCCCATTCGCTGGCGCACAACGTCCGCCTGTACAAGCTCCTTATACACCCCCAGTTCCTAAGCCGCCCAAAGACTGGGAATATCTGATTGCACGTGTATGGTTACCGCGTGTTTTTATCGTTGTGTTGATTCTCGGGATTGTGTGGGGATTTATCGCAGTTGTCAAAGCAGGTTATTTGTCTGAACCGATTCGTTGTATTCTCGGCGTACTGGTAGCAGCTATCTTGTACTGGCTCGGGGAACGCGAGGTTAATAAAGAACGACCCGCACTGGGCAAAGTATTATTAGGCGGTTCGATCGCTATTCTGATTTTGTCGATAGTCGCATCGTATCTATTGTATGATTTATTGCCGTTTATATTTGCATTTTTACTGTATATCGGTGCACTTGTATTTGGAGTGTATATTGCACTAAGTCAGCGTTCTCAATCAATTGTTGGGATCACGTTAATCGCAGGTTATCTTGCACCTGTATTGATTTCTCCTGCTTATCCAAATCTATGGATATTTGCTGGATTTGAAACGATTTTCTCAGCAGTCATGTTAGTGGTTGCAATGAAATATTCATTCCGGGTCAGTTATATCCTTGCATTTGCTTTACTACATATTACGCTTGGACTAAGTATGATCTGGTATGGTTTTTCTGTACAAAATGTAGTAGCAGTTTTGATTCAACATGCAGTGATTTTAGCTATTTCTGTTTTATGGAAAAAGCGTAGTATCCATATGCAGCTAGGTGTGTTATTTACCAGCTTCGCCTTTGTCGGTGGATGGCTTACTATTTATTATCTTGATGGCAATGAGACAGGTGCACGTTGGATGATTGCTATCTTATCGCTGATGTATAGCATTTTATATGCTTCCGGTATTCAAAAGCGCACGCCTGTTGGAATTGCTTATCCTGCGATGGCGATCTTTGGCTGGTTTTTGTTATTAAATATGATTCCGAATTTCCCGGCTCGTATGGCTGTTATTTTGGTCGAAGGTACATTAGCGTTCTTATTAGCTCTTCGATTCCGTAACAAATTACAATTGGTGCTCGCTTGTATAGTGTATCTATATGCCTTTTTAGCGACACTGTTGATTCCAATTGTACTTTTCTGGTCTGCACCTACGTTTAACTGGTTGATCTTGATCATTACGATTGCGGCGATCTATCGGATTATTGGAAGATGGATACAGCCAGAAGATAAAGTCTATGGCTCACTGTATCGCAAACGTTATATTTTGATGTGGACAGAAGCGATTCTCGGATGGATTTATCTCAGTCAATTGGTAGAAGTGGCTTCTCGATTCCAAAATTTAGATATACGTCATCTGAGCCTTTCGAGTGCATGGATTGTCTATGCGATTCTGATTATTGTGATCGGTATGGTTATTCAGAAATCCAAATTGCGGATTATCGGAATACTGTTTATGTTTTTCACCTTACTCAAAATTATTTTTATCGATCTTCCCGATATTTCGATTGGTGTACGGGCGATCTTGTTTATTATATTAGGTGTAGTTGGACTGGGGTTATCGCGTTTATTTTACAAACGCCGGGATACCAACGGACAACCTCCACCTCATCAGCAAGACATACCGAATCCTATTGAGCGTCATGATGTAGATCAACAACATACTGAAAATAATAGAGATGATGAGACTATCGATCATCCAAAACCTAAAAATAACGATGATCTTTCATAATGAAAAGATCCAAATGAATGATTAAAGAAAGAAGTGGAGAGATTGATTTTTACGATTTTGTACAGTGTGGTTCTACCGATTTTTGTGTTGATTGCGGTCGGGTCCATTTTACAGCGTGTTTTCCAGTTGGATCTGTATACACTCGCCAAAATCAACTTTTACTGTATTACACCTGCGGCTGTTTTTATGAGTCTGTATCATTCTGATATGTCTGCTCAATTACTTGGAAGTGTTATCTTTTTTTACGCTTTGTATGTATTGATCTTGTATATTCTAGGATCAGTCACCTCCAAAATAATGGGCTATACAAAAGGCAAAAAAGCCGCTTTTAACAACAGTATTATGCTCGATAACTCGGGTAATTACGGATTGCCTATTAATGATTTGGTGTTCAAAGGCGATCCACTGGCTGCTTCGATGCAAGCATTGATTATGTCGCTTCAAAGTCTACTAACCTTTACGTATGGTGTGATTTCGATTCAAGGATCACGACTAAACGGTAATTATCGAAGCGTGATTGTTGGATTTCTGAAAATGCCTGTACCGTATGCGCTGTTGCTAGGTCTGGTTATGCATGCGTTTGCGATTCCTTTGCCAGTGATTCTGGCTCAACCGTTAACGTATGCCCAACAATCAATGGTGGCGATTGCGTTAATTACGCTTGGCGCACAGATTGTTAAGTATCCGCTACGCTTATATCGGAAAGACATTTATCTAAGTATGGCGTTACGCTTATTCGCAGGGCCTGCTATCGGGCTTCTGCTGATCTATTTATTAGGGATTCACGGCATCCCTGCTCAAGCACTTCTTATTGCTTCAGCGATGCCTACAGGTGTGAATACATCGATTCTAGCAGAAGAGTATCGAAATGAACCTGACTTTGCTGCACAGACGGTATTGGTGTCTACGTTAGTAAATGTATTTACGATTACGGCTGTGATCGCTTTGTCTCATCATTTATAAAATGGGTATAGAACTTAGTAAGGTAAAGGTAATGGACACCATTTCATCCAAACTTGTATCTTGTTCTGTAGACGTTTTATACTAAGAATTGCTGATTCACAAGCGATTATTAATTACAATAAACAATCCCAAAGGAGATGGATATTCAAATGTTGCGTCAATCACGTAAAAATGTAGCTTTTTTGCTTATCTTCACAGCGCTATTTTTGATTATTGCAGGCTGTGGTAACAACGGAACAAGCAGTTCCAGTACCGGTCAAACAGGCACGTCAGGTACAACGACAGAAAGTACCTCCACGAGTACTTCAACTGATCAATCCGGTTCTACAACCGAATCGACAGGTACAGACAGCTCGGCAACAACGGGCACAACCGAAGAAGCTTCTGCAACTGACAATTCTGCTGATTTCAAACAAGCTAATGATCCTATCGTCACCATAGAAATGGAAAATGGCAAAAAGATTGAAATTGAATTATTCCCGAAAGCTGCTCCAAATACAGTCAATAACTTTATTGCTTTGGTTAAGTCTGGATTTTATGACGGTCTAACATTCCACCGCGTTATTCCTGAATTTATGATTCAAGGTGGCGACCCTGATGGTGCCGGTACAGGTGGCCCAGGTTACAGTATTGCTGGAGAATTCAAATCCAACAATGTGCAAAATGATCTAAAACATACACGTGGTGTACTTTCAATGGCACGCGCTGCTGATCCAAATTCCGGTGGTTCTCAATTCTTTATTATGGTTGCTGATTCTCCGCAATTGGATGGACAATATGCTGCATTTGGTAAAGTGACTAGCGGTATGGATGCTGTCGATGAGATTGTGAATCTTCCAAGAGATGGACAAGATAAGCCTAATACTCCTGCTGTTATGAAAAAGGTAACTGTAGACACTAAAGGGGTTACTTACCCTGAGCCTGAGAAAGTAAAATAATTGCGTATATGATTAGAGAGATACAGCAAGCCAATACCTTTAAGTAGGTATTGGCTTTTTTGTTGTGAAGTCAATTACCTATTCACAAGTAACTTTAAACAGCCGATAAACATTGTGTACAATCTTTTTATACAGTACATGTGTAAGTCTATCTAATCTCATATTTAATCAGGCAAATTTACTGAAAAGTAAAGACGCAAAGCCATAGGGTCTAACACATGAATTGTAGGGCATGTCATGACAGCCGGTTACCGAGGAATACCTGATGCGGTATGAATCGAAGGAGTCCGATTCATCATGAATACGATGATGTCTTTTTGTTATAAAACAGGTCTAGTCAGTGTAATGATTTTTCTTTTGCTAGGAGTTAGCAATATGAAAATGATTCATGCGCAATCGATTCAAAAAGCGACATGGTTGTGGAATACGACGCTTATTGTAGATTCTACAACAGATATTTTACAGTTTGCTGCTTCTCAACAGATCAATACGATCTACCTGCAAATCAATAAAGATCTGGATATTTCGCAATACCAACGTTTTATCTCAGCCGCTTCTGCACAGCATATTATGATTGAAGCTTTAGATGGTGCGCCTTCCTGGGCATTGGATCAAGATCGTCACCAGTTGCAAGATACTTTGCAATGGATTACGTCTTATCAACAAGCCTCTTCCGCTACAGAACAATTTGGTGGTATTCATATCGATATTGAGCCGTATTTACTTCCAAATTGGACAAACGAGCAAGCGACTATTGTGGCACAATGGCAACGTAGTGTACAGATGATTACTGCAACAGCACAAGCGCTTCATCTACCCGCTAGTGCAGATATTCCTTTCTGGTTGTACACACTGAATACGCCTGATGGTCATTCTACACTGAGTAAATGGATGATCGATCAATATGGTTCATTAACTGTAATGGCTTATCGCGACTCGGGAGCAGCTATTGATGATGTGGCTCAAGCTCAATTAAGTGAAGCAGATACCGCAGGTAAAGATATGTATATCGGAGTTGAAACGAATCCATCTTCTGAAGGCGATCATATTAGCTTTTATGGCAAAGGAGCAGATGCACTGACTACAGCGTTGAGTCAGGTCACTACACAAGCATCGACCCACTCATCTTTTGCCGGAATCGCTGTGCATGATTATGTAGGCTGGGGCAAAATAGTACAGCATTAATATCGCAGGTAAGAAAGTGATCTTCAATGACTTTCTTACTTAGCGGTATACATAACAATAATCACCTGCCGATCCTATCTCGTCTCCAACACCATAAATTCCTATTTGTGTTTCTATTTATTGCTATCTACAAAGCAACTTAGAGATTTAGCCAAATTGCTGATATAATTGAATGAATACGTATTGTCAGCAAAGGGGCGAAATTAAGATGGAATCTTCACGAAATATCACCTGGCAGTCCTCCAATATCACACGCAAAGAAAGAGAACAGCGATATGGACAACGCAGTGTAGTGATCTGGTTAACAGGGCTTTCCGGTTCAGGGAAATCGACACTTGCTTTTGCGCTAGAAAAAGAATTATTTGTACGTGAACAATCTTGTTATGTACTGGATGGAGATAATATTCGTCACGGACTTAATCGCGATCTAGGATTTTCAGAACAAGATCGCAAAGAAAATCTGCGTCGTATCGGAGAAGTTGCCAAATTATTTCTAGATGCCGGCACGATCGTGATCGCTGCTTTTATTTCTCCACATGCACAAGATCGGCAAATGGTACGTGATTTATTTGATGAAGGCGATTTTATTGAAGTGTATATAGATTGTTCTCTTTCTGCTTGCGAAGAGCGTGATCCTAAAGGATTATACAAAAAGGCTCGTGCAGGTCAGATTCCGAACTTCACAGGGGTTAGTGCTCCTTATGAGGCTCCGCAACAACCTGAATTAACGCTAGATACGGAACATGAGTCTGTACAACAATGTGTAGCTAAAGTCATTGCAACACTTGATCAACGAGCACAACAGACTGTATAACAGAAAAACGGCTGTACAGCGACTTAGCCTCTACTTTTCCGATAATAGAAAAGGGAGTATTAAGCGTTCTGTACAGCCGTTTGTTTGGTTAGTAATTGATGGAATGTGCCTTTGGTTTCGCGAGATAGCGCTCCAAATTCACCTTGTTGTACAATCTGTCCTTGATCCAGTACCACCACTTGATCTGCATCACGAATCGTAGATAAACGATGAGCAATCACGATCAAAGTCATTTTGCCTTTGAGCTTCTCAATCGCCGCTTGAATCTTCGCTTCATTTTCACTATCTAATGAACTGGTTGCTTCATCCAGTATAAGTACTTCCGGTTGACGTAAAATCGCTCGTGCCAGTACAATCCGTTGTCGTTCTCCTCCAGATAGACGCACTCCACGATCACCGATTACCGTATCTAATCCTTCAGGCAATTTGCGTACAAAATCTTCACAAGCTGCAAAAGATAATGCTTCCCATAACTGCTCTTCTTTTGCACGTGGATCAACTAATAACAGATTTTCACGAATACTGCTATGGAATAAAAACGGTTCTTGCGAAACATAACCTATCGAATTACGCCATGTCTGTAAACGTTCGCCGGTTAAGGTCTCTCCATCTACAGTGACTTTACCTTCTTGCGGTTCCATCAGTCCCATTAATAGATCAATCAATGTACTTTTTCCTGCTCCTGAACGTCCTACAATCGCTGTCATTTTACCGATCGGAATAAAGAGATTGATATTGTTTAGCGCATTGCCTTGATCTTCTAGATAGCGGAAAGATACATTTTCACAGCTCAGCCCTTTGGTCATATGAACCGTTTCTACTTGACCGGGTGCTACTGCTTTGTAAGATTCTTCAGCTTGGTCACATTCTTCTTGTAGTGCGGTTACCGCATGAAAAGCAGGCACCAGTGCACCAATATACTCCAATGAAGATTGAATACCACCAAATCTAGGCCATAAGCGAGCAAAAATCAAAATAATCAATATCGAACGCTCTGGTTGTAATTTGAACACTTGAGCAGACAAGACCACAAACATAATAATAAAGACAACAGAAATAATTTTATAAATAAATTGAGTGCCTGAATTAAGGCGTACCAGTTGAATAGCATTTTTTTCTAACTTGCCACACATACTTCTAAACCATTCAAAATGCGAAGCTTCTAACATATTACTTTTAATATCTTTGATGCCACTTAAATGTTCTTGCATCCCCGAAAAATATTCTTGCGATAAAAAGGTAGTCCGATCTCCCATTTGTTTGGCACGTCGTACAAATTTACGCGAATAGAGTGTCAACAATACCCCGCCGACAATAACTAACAATGTCATCTGTACCGATAATACCATCGCAAATGCTATTTGGATCACCATAAAAATAAGGGATGTAGATAATTGCATCACCAGATTGGTTCCTTGACTAACACGTGCTAATTCTGAAGTAAGTACATGACTCAAATCCGATTTGCGTTTACGTAAAAAGAATGTCCAATTCGCGCGCAAAATAGAACGGTACGTACGAATTCTCAAATTATTGACGAATCCTTGCTGAATCTCTGTTCCCATAACAGCCTGTCTACGTTGGATTAACCCCTGCACAATCATCAATAGACTGTAGAGGCCGAGCACAACAAATAATGTCATACTTGCTGGAATACGTTGCAATGGCTCAAATAACCATGCCATTGGCATAGAACCCTGTGTTCCAAATAATCCAACCAGACTAAGTAGAGGAACAAGCAAATAAATACTTAATCCATCTAGACAGCTAATCATTAACATAAGGAATACATAGATATAAAGGCGCTTGCCCGCGAAGTCATGCAGTTGTCGCATATAAGCGCTGATAGCATTCACTGACCCACCTCCCGTTCCAAAGCAGCCCGCCGCTGAATACGACGATGTAACAATAAAAAGGGATGGAGAGGATAATAGAGAAAGCGCAATGACTTAGGCAACGGAAGCGTCTGCGTGTCCCAGGTATCCGGCACCATTTTCCGAGCTAAAAATATTGCTTTCTGTCCCGGTGTACGTAAAGAAAACAGATAATTGCGATAAATCTGAGCCAGTATTTCACTTTCTGGTTCAGGACACAGACTCACTTGTTCTCGAATAAAAATAAGGACACGACGTGCCAAGTCTTGTGGACGATCTGTACTCATTAACAAAGCCATTTCCCGAGAAATCGGTGTATTAAGCATAGCAGCAGACAAAATTAATGCCTGACCGACTAAATGTGTGCATTTGTAACGACGTAGTAAAGCAGTTAGCTTATCCCAGTCAAGTTCCATACGTGCAAGGCGATCAATATCCGCTAACCAGCGCAAACGAAACCATGCATGCCGAGCGCCATGTGCTGTAAGATAAAACATCAAATCTTCTTTGCCCAACATATATACATTGGTTCCTGCAAATTCTAGTGTCTGACGACGACTCCATAATTCATAAAAGCTAGGTTCTGCACCTGCGTCTCCGTTCAAACGCCAGTGTAATTCAATTTCTATCCCTGTAGTATCATGAGTAAATGATTCGTGGTTTTGACGCCATTTCCAATCGCTTACGATCCGAGATACTTCTTGTGTTTTGATATATCCTAATTGTTCTAATACTTGTTCTGCTTGTTCAATCTGATCTGGATGAACCAAAATATCCAAATCTTTAGAAGTACGGCGTGACAGACTACCATACAGCAATTCTGCTAAAGCCGGCCCTTTTAATTGCAAAGCGTAAATACCTTTCTGATCAAGCGCTTCACTAACCTGCGCCATTTTACCGCTTAATTGCAACATAATCAGTGCATTGCGACTATAGTCGACACTAAGTTGTTGTACCATCCCTTTGGGCGCTTGAGACTCTGGCTGTGCACTGAACCGTTCATGAATCGTAGGATACACCCGATGATGTCTTGTGAGTGCATAAAATTGTTGCCAGTTTATCTGCTCATCTGACCGATCAATCACCGATAGAGTATCTGTATCTACGTTCATCAGTTCAAGTAAGCATTTCAATTCTACAGGAAAATCCTGCACGTCTAAATCCCAATCTATATTCATACCGAACTCCTTTGGATATAAACTGATTTTTATCATTTGTTCAGTTTATAGCGTTCATTCAGTGATTTTCAGCTTTATTACCATATATGGATCATGCTTTAGTGTAATTACAATGTAGTACTATACGATGTATCTATGCTAGTTTTTAGCAAATTTCCCCACGACCGTATACTGTTCGATTTCTTCTGCTCCTGTCACGTAAAAAGCTCCACTTCTTACCCACGCATGTGCAGCTACTTTGCCTGCCTGATTGCGACGCATCCCCAGATATAATGTACTTGGCACTTTCCGCCGGGCTAACATTTTCATAGCCGCCATTCCCATCACCATACATTCCGTTTCCCAAAATACATGCCCGCTTACACGATGCAATGCTCTTGAGACCTGTACCCCTTGCCATTTCTGATCTCTGTTTAGATCGTATGAAGTCTCTGCCATATAAGAACCTAGTGTAGGAGATACTTTGGCAAAAGGTAACATTTTCAAAAAGCGAGCCCATGCTAAGTATACAAGCGCTTCTAGCATCAATTTGCGCATAGGCATCGGGGTACTACGGAATTTGGCGATCTTAGTCCACACGAAGTCCATCCTGTTCAGCAGCCACTTCAATTAGACCTTCTTTAAACATTTGTCCGGCAAATTCACTAACTTGTTCCAGACAAACTTCATACGATACATCATATTCAGCCACTAAAGTGTTTACGATATTTTGTACAGATACCGGAGAAGAACTAAGCTCCCAGATTCGTCCACCGACCATACCCAAATTATAGTATTTGCCAGATTCTACGTTCATCATTACGGTTTCACCATTCATATCACTAGCAATATATTGTTTATTTTGTTCAATAACCTGATCGGGTCCGATTAAGCTTTTATTCATTCACATTCTCTCCTTTAATCTTGTTTTCAGTTGAAATGTTTTGTGGAATAGATCGTATCCCCTTGCATTTCTTCTTGTTGCACTTTTCTCATAATCTGATTCATTAATTCTGGCGCTGTAAAACCAGATGTTGGACGTAAAATTTGTAAAGCAAATGACTCTCCTGCCAAAGCGGCAGCGCTTGAGAAATGCCACTGTTTGAGCCCAAGTCTAGGAATTAAAGCACCGCGATACGTGTGTAGCATCATGGCATGCAGTCTTTCCAGACGGTTCATTTCACGCATCACTACATATTCACTATCCATTTTGACAAGTTCAAATACACCTGCTAAAGGAACCGTCTGATTGCGAAATTGCTTGGTAACAGGAATCGCAAATTTACTTACTTCATCATGAAGAGGCTTGAACTGCTCTTCTGTCATTCCAAAAAGGTCTAAACTTTCTTTCCATAACTTTTGCTGTGGATACGCAGGATGAACAACAGGCTCTCCATCTTTATAACTTACAGCGATCACATCATCACTCAGTAATTCAAATCCAGATTGTACAAAAGTAGATGCAAGTGTAGATTTACCTGCACCTGATTCTCCCACAAACGCATATGCTTTATTATTAATTACGACTGCACTTCCATGTAAAGGCAAAATTCCACGTTGTAGCAACAATACGCCCATGCAAGTTCCCAACACATATAGACGAATTTTGTCTATATTAGCATCGTGCAACGGATGAATCATGATCCGTTTGCCTTCTTGAATACAAAACAAAGCAGTATTTGGAATTTCAAACACAAATCCAATAGATTGCATCGTAAAATTATTTTCACGTGTATTAACAACAGATCTCCATTCAGACAAATCTTGAATTTCGATTTTCACATCAGCTTCTTCAATATCTTGACGCTGCAACAGTTCAGGCAACAATATTTCACTCTCAAAGCGTAATCCAAACGCTTGATAAATCGTCTTATGCATGGTTTTATTTGCGGTAAAAATGGTCATTACCTCCCATAGAGCCTATGACTCTGCTTTCTCCGAATATCAGCTTTTATTAAAACAGAAAGTCCCTATACTAACTCGTATAAGGACTTTCTGAACAACTGCGTGCTTTTCTATCCCTGTGTAGCTTGCAGTACTCAGCTAGGGTTGTATAGATCAGCGTCTTGCTCAGATACCCAGTCAATTTGCTTGTAACCAATACCTGCCATTGTTTCGTTAACATCCAAAACTTCTAGCGTTGGAGCTTGCCATTGCAATTTTTGTTCTTTCATCATAATAACCTCCTTTTGATAGTTGATTAATGAATTGTTATATTAAATGCTCAGCTAGGATTATATAGATCGGCATCATGGTCAGATACCCAGTCAATTTGTCTCCAGCCTTTACCTGCCATTGTTTCATTGACATCTAAAACTTCTAGCGTTGGAGCTTGCCATTGCATTTTTTCTTGGTTCATTATTATTACCTCCTTTTGATAGTTAATTCATTTAAAAAATGCCTCAGCTAGGATTGTACAAATCGGCGTCATGCTCAGATACCCAGTCAATTTGTCTCCAGCCTTTACCTGCCATTGTTTCGTTGACATCTAAAACTTCCAATGTTGGAGCCTGCCATTGCATTTTTTCTTTGTTCATGTTTTCACCTCCTCAGTAAAGTAGTATTCGTTACTATGCTAAGTTGCGGATGAATCGCCCTACAATCAAGCTTCTCATCAACAAACGGGTAGCCGGATGGGCTGCTGCGTCGGCATGAGGATGTTCGCCTACTTTTTCTAAAGCTTTCATAATCGTAGTAGTATTCATCCAATGTGCTACCGCAGGATCTTTACACAAATCTCGAAGTTCATCGGTAAAGGAAGACCATTTCGGTTGCATCCGTTGTACCCAATCTGCTGGTTGCATTCCTCTGACTTTTTGATTCAATCGTACTTGATCAGGCAAATCACCTGCGGTCGCACGTCTAATCAAAGCTCGATCCATTCCATCTTGCACATATTGTCCTACCGGAATCGAAAGACAGAATCGGACTACTCGTGCATCACTGGTAGGGTCGCGTTCCCAGACACCATAATGCTCTGAGATTTTGGAGGTCATCGCTCCATTTTTGTTAGCAATCGCTAGATTTTTGAATTTTTCCAAGCGAATATCAAATGCATTCTGAACTTCACGACCGACTAACCATTCTTCTTGCTGTTGTACACGTTCGGTCATCCCTGTCTGACGCGCCATATCGGCATTGATCCAGACTAACGGGTTAGGACGATCTTTCGATGCTGCTGCCTGATTCCATTTCGGAAACGCTTTGCTATGAATAATCGGTAATAACCGGGAACGACCTACGCCTGTTTTGTGACCATACAATTTCAGTTCACGATACAACTTGGTCCATTGGAACTTTTTGAGAAGCACTGCATAATAATCTAATGCAGGTCCCCATGAAATCGTAAAATTACCTCTGGCTCCTGTTAGTAAAACACCTGCACCTTGTTGTTGAGCCTGTTCAAATATCCCTCTGATCCAAAACGAATTTTCAAAGTACTTGTAAGGCATCTCCAAAAAATCCAACCAGGAATCCACTTCTGTAAACGGATTACGATCTGCAAAATCAAGATAATTGCCTTGCACATTTCCGATATATTTTAACGTTTGCTCGATATATGGACGCTCATCCGGTACGAGGGTTGCGGAAGTCCAATCATCGAAGCCAGCAATCGGTACATAACTATAGGTCTGCAATGACTTGCCCTGCTCTGCCAAAATTTTGGATGCGTAACTAACTACAGCACCGGAATCCAGCCCACCACTTAACGTTGATGCTACTCCTAGCCGGGTACGAACTTTCGATTTTACAGCTTGCGTAAAAACATCACGAAAAGCTTCTTCGTATTCTCCGTTAGAACGAAGGCGAAGCGGTTCTTCCGGCAATAAAGTACCATATTGGAATATATGACTATGCTGCTCTGTGAGGATAATAGCGTGTGCAGGAGGCAACTGTAGAATATCTTCATATACGGTACCTTTAATATCCAAAGATTCTGTCATACCAGCCATAGTCAGAAATTCGGCCATCCAGGGAGTACTCATTTTTTTCTGAATATCACCTGTCTGAAATAAAGGCTCCATCAATGTCGAAAATGCAAATTGAGAAGAGGTGTGGTAATAATAAAGGGTTCGATTGCCTGACCAGTCTCGTGCACCATAAAGCTGATGCTTTTTCGAATCCCAGATCATAAAAGCAAAATCACCAATCAAATATTTAGGAGTGTATTCTCCCCATTTTTGATACGCTTTTAAAATCAATAATACATCTGATAATTGACTACCTTCAGCGCGACTAATGCCGAGCGCTTCAAAAAGTTCTTCTCGATTATCAATAATCGCATCTGCTGTAATCACAAGACCACTTATAGGATCATGATAGGGCACAACTTGATTGACTGATTCCTCTGTAATCCAACGATCATGACAACCTACAAATATATCTTCATCTTGCCATATAGCAGAAGCATCTGAAGGGTAATGTCGTATTTTCTGCATTAATCGTTGACCTTGAAGAGCTAATGCATCTGAACTTTGACGTTGAAAATTCCAAATCCCTACGATCGTACTCATTTTTCGACGCCTTTACGCACAAGATAAGCATTAAATACGCGTCCAAGTGAACGATTAAACGGAATGAGTGACTTGATTTTATTCATTTTTTGCTTCATATCTTTGACTTCTTTGCGTAGACGTTCACTTTCTTGATGGAGACGATCACGTTCGATGTAATGTTGCTCCATTCGTTTTTCCAAAGATCGTAACGTCATTCGCATACGCAGCAATTCATCTGCTTCGGCTTTTTCTTTTGATTCTTGAGACAGCGCACTTGCAACTTCTGGCGAAGTTTCAGGTAGAACAGCCGATTGCATCTTATACTCCGGTTCCCAGCGACAGCCGGTAGCCTCGGTGAACTGCTTCGTTTTGGCTTCAATCCACTTCATGTCTGGCTCCTCCTCAAACACGACGCCTGTAAGACGCTGTGCTTCTTCAAGCTCTGCTCCATACCCTAGCTCACGAAATAGTCTCGCTCCCAGTATACGGCAGTAAGCTTCGATTTCCCGATAGTCTAGCATGGTACGCCAGTTACCGATAGACTTCATATGTGGTGTACGGTGTTCACTGAGATATGGATCACCTACACCCATGCTATAGAACAGTTCCGACTTGGCAGAATCCATGTAATCTCCATACTTTTCGATTCCTTCTTCGTACGAAATATCTAGAAAATTACACACTTTCTGCATCTGTTCTTCTGGATGTGCAGCCATTTGTTCATACTTCAACCAGAAAGCATTTTTGTTTTTTTGCGCAAAATATTGGTGATAACGGAATAATCCGACAGTGATATCAACCATCTTCATATTCAACGACGGGTCATTCAACTGATCTGCTAAATTGAAATTCGGTGCAGATCGCTGATTTACTTTTTTATAAGAAGCCGCTACATCCAATGGATTCCGAAATAATCCGATCCGCTTGGATTGCGGGAATAAACGATCCAAAAATTCAAGAAGATAATAGTAGCGTGGTGATTTGTCTACAACCATATCTGCTTCACTGGTAGATAGTAATCCATTATAGACATTCATTCCAAAGCTACGACATGCCTCATCATATACACTTTCAGGTAGAACACCATCAAAGAATTGATTTAGAATAGCTGTTCCACCGTATGCACGCTTCTCTGGCTTCTTCAAATCGTACAGACTCATAAGAAACCACATTTCTTGTGCCGCATAAATGCGTGTGTGATTTTGTAGCATCACTGTTGCGAGCGAGCTCCCACTACGTGGCACACAGAGAAGAAAGATGAGTTTGTTACCATTTCTTTCAATCATCCGGGTTCCCCTGCCTTCCAAACCTCTTTCATACATGTACCCAAAAGTTATTCGTTTTGAATAACACTAATCAGCTAAGTACATTATATATTTAAAAAACAGAATTTACATGATAAATTTTCCATTTATGAAAAAAAGTTTAGATAATTAGCTAATATGAAATAGTGTTGGTACGATAACGTTTTGCCTGATTCTTAATTTACATTTTTTGTATTATAACTGTATAAAAATCTTAAAACCCTGTTATGACGCGAAAAAATCTGTATTCGCAATTTGATCACGAATACAGATTTTTTCTTTTTTTTATAAAATTAAATTGGTAAAAAAATTCAAAAATAATATATTACATTTTGGTTACAAAACCTATTTTTCTGTTACCATTTAGTATATTTATCCCATTTAAGGAACACAAGTTCCTATTTCTAAATCATTTTAATTTTATTTTTCTTTATTTATTTTCTGCAATATGCGACTAAAAGCTACAACACTCTCAACACGTGTAAGCTTTTCCTTTGGTTTAAATTGTTGTGAAGCATTTCCTTTTAATATTCCTGTAGCACTTACATGTTGAATCGCAGTACGTGACCATGAAGAAGCTTGCTTCAAATCGCTAAAAGAATCGGTAGATTTGGAAGTTATGATCGCTTGATCGGGATCGATAAATGATAACACACGTTCCAAAGTAACTGCTAATTCTTCGCGTGTTACTGTGGCTTGTGGACGGAATGTACCGTTAGCATCTCCTAGCATCAATCCTGCTTCTACCGCTGTACGTACTGAATTGTAATACCATGCTGTAGTACTAACGTCATCAAATGAAGAAGAGGAGTCTGATGATGAACGTTCCGCCAAGCCCAATGTTCTGGTTAATAAAGTAGCCAGTTCTGCACGCGTAATCTTGCGAGCAGGTTCAAATTGATTTTTACCTGTTCCTGTTACAATCATCCGATCGGCAAATTGCTGAATATCCTTTTGTCCCCAGTGACCGGATATGTCTGTGAATAACGGTTCATTTCGATCTACTACCAGATACGTACTATTACTACGGCTAAAGATTGTAACGACTCCGTTAGAAACAGTAAATGGAACTGGTGTATACGAAATATCGCCAGTAGTATCAGGCTGAGCACGAACTACCGCTATACGATCTGTTGTATTTGTATTTGGACTGATCACGGATCGCTTAACATATTGATCAAAATAAGAAATAGGACGCTTCTGGTTCTGATCATCTAATGTATACCAATCAAAATCTACAGCCGTACGCACATTATAACCTGCTTGCTGGGCTTGAGTGATCGCTTCTGTAGAACTAGCTAGATCAAGTACAATCTTCTGATTAGAAGATAAAGTCTGTTTCTGTATAACAGATACAGGCAATTCATAAGTTCCTATAGGAGTAGATAGGATCAGACGATCGATCGCTGTTTGTCCGGTGAACGATTGTTGGGCTGAAGCATCCCATTGCAGTTGATACATAGTAGCTTTAGGAACTTCAGGTACAGAAAGCTGTAAAGTGTGCGATCCTTCTGCACGACTGATCATCTCTTGCAACATCACTGGTGTTAATGTGCTGGACGCAATCACTGCATGATTGGAGTTACTATTGGATACAGTAGGCAATGTCCAGCTAGATATCGTACCATTGCTAGATACTCCTTCATATACAGGTACTGTCGGAAGTGCAGGTACAGACGAAGGATCTGTTGGAAGATTGGTTGTCGGGCTTGATCCACCGCTACTATTATTTTCGTTACCTGGCTGTGAACCCGGTCTTGTACCAGAATCGTTATCTGAATCTTTTTTGGCAAAATCGATTCGAGCCAACAATGGATCATGATCACTAACTCGCCCATCTGCTTCCATAAAATCAGAATTGATATGCACAATATCTAATTGAGCACGCTTAGCGATATTAGCAGTCATCAAAATATGATCCAATGTCTGCGAATTACCTTCATATACATAAGAGTAACGTTCATTCGCAGGCAATGTATCGATCAGATTTGTTAACTCTTGCCCTTTCAGTACATTAAGCGTATTGGAAAATTGGAAATCGTTAAAATCGCCTAACAACACAACATTAGCCTGACTATTTTGAGACAATGTCTGTTTTACAAATTGATTCAACAATGTCGCTTGCTTCGCACGTTGAATTTCACTACTACGTGCAGGTGGTTGGATACTGCCATATAAAGCCTGATCTCCACCTTTAGAGTTAAAATGATTGGCAATTACAATAACAGATTCTCCATTAAATACAAATTGAGCCGCTAACGATTTGCGTGAATTGGCAAACGCTTCTTCTCTCGGTGCAATTCTTCCGGGATTGTAGGTCAGCCCATTGGCGCTATATGTTGTTGCTGTTACCGAATCGCCTGCGCCATTGGCAGCTACAGGCAGACTCACCCGTGCTGGATTATACAAAAATCCTACACGAATATTACCGCCAGGTGCGCCACCATCTTGCTGATCTTGCGGAGCAATGCTGGTATATTGGTATGTTGGGCCACCTGCAAGCTGAATATCTTTAATTAATGCCGCAAAGCTTCGACTGGCATCTGTTGTGCCATCATTGGTCTCACCGTTATTGTCCTGTACTTCCATCAATCCCAAAATATCTGGATTGCGAAGATGATTGACGACATCGTCTGCAATACGTGTTGTTTTTTCTTTATCTTTAGGATTATCCCAGAAGTTCTCTACATTAAAAGAAGCAATCGTTAATTGTTTACTTCCAGATTGTAGAGTAGATACTTCACGTTGTAATCCATGATCGATAATAGGTGGCAATGTTCCTTCAGGTAATACTTTAAAATTGCTATAGCTGTAACTCATAATACCATTGAGTGCTCCTGCAAATTGATCACCAGTACTCACTGTTTGGGTAGGTTTGGCGCTGATCAATAATCTTTTGGCATTCCACTGATTACGATCAATAACAAGCCCGCCTGCTGGCGTGACCAGTGGAGAAGATTTCAAATCAACAGTGACCGGAATCTCATACGTATACGGCCCAATAATAGAAGCATTATTTAACTGTAGACGCATACCTTCCAGACTTTCATAAAAATCGATACTATAGCGAGTAGCATCATACGGAGCTAATCCATCACTACTAGCAATCTGATCAGGAATAGCACGACCTTGTTCACCAATAATTGTTGGAGCAGGCAAAGGTTGATTGGATGCTTGTAGACGAATCGCAGAAGCGATAATTTCAGTAGTCGTCAGATCAGCCGCATCAGCATATCCTAATTCTTGATATTCTTTTATACTGCCATCAACACTCACTTTATCGCCTACTTTTAGACCATGTGCAGAACGATAAACTAATATACCTTCAGATGTTCCTTCATCACTATCAATTCGATCATCGGCTTCTTGCATATAAAAACTTGTTTTACCTTTGACCATCGTGACGATTCCTTCAACTTGCTCTACTTCTTTCCCTTCATAAGGAGAGCGTTGAGCAGCACCTTGAATATCATGGATTCGTAACTGTAACGGCGGATTAATAACAGGAGGCGTACCTCCTTCTATATCTTTGATAGTGCGTGGAATCAATTCAAACGTATTGTTGTAGCGAGACATTACGCCTGTGATGTTAGTATACGTCTGACCGACTTCCAACCACGGATTAGAGGTATATATGATAAATGTTCCTTTGGCATCTTTGACAGTGTAATTACTGCCGCTTTTGCTCACAACAGTTACGTTAGGAACACTGATCAATTGAGCTTCATATGTATTACTGGTAACAAAATCAGTACCACTTACTATTCGAGCATCAGGTAGCTGAATCGTAGAATTGCTAATATTGACTGCACTTGCAGACGCTTCGATTTGTAAAAGCGCTTTGTAAGCTGTCAATGTACCGTGAACTTCGATTTCTTGCCCTTCGATGCCAGATAGATTTTGCCCGCGTATTACAATCCCTGCACTTCCATCTTGAATATATAGATTACTGTACCCGTTACCTGTATCTTCCCGATACGTAATCACTCCACGCGTAGAAACGGTACTGCTCAAAGATTGACTCCGTACATCGATGATCGGCATCGTTGTATACACATCTTGACTGACGGTCTGAATAGTAGAACGGCTAGTTAGCGCAGAAGAGGTCGCATTATCTAGCGAATCAGATTGATTTTTACTATATTCTTCCGCTGAAGCAATCTGCTGATTGATTGGTATACCTGACCAGAGTGAGGTGATCAATACACTTGCAGATATCCCTATACTTATTTTCTTTTTCCAATAACCCATACTTATATTCCCCATTTCATCAATAAAAGTCTATTCTTCATTTAAAGTATCATAAAATGGTAAAAATAAATTCATTTAAATGTAAATTAATAATATTTGTAATAATGATGGTGCATATTGTATGTATTTTGTTATAGATCAAAAGATATATTTGTAACCTTATGGAATATATAGTATATTTATTCAGAAACAACTGATTTCTATAGTCACCATAAAAATTTATAGGTATCTAAAATTTTCTAAGGAGGGATAGATTTGAAATCAAAATGGAATACACGCAAATGGAGTACAGCAAGTATATTCATACTACTCGGTTTATTAGTATTTGCTTTGCCCGCTTCAGCAGCATGGAACGATACATATAAAGGGTATGCCACTTACACAGGATCAGGGTACTCCGGTGGAGCTGTTTTACTTGACCCTATTCCAGCTAATGCCCAGATCACAGCCCTTAATCCAACACAGATGAATTATGGCGGTGTCAAAGCAGCACTTGCAGGCGCTTATCTAGAAGTACAAGGCCCACTTGGTAAAACAACAGTCTATGTTACTGATCTTTATCGTGAAGGAGCTAGCGGAGCTTTGGATTTATCTCCAAATGCGTTTGCAGCAATCGGGGATATAGCAAAAGGAAAAATCGATATTCAGTGGAAAGTAGTTAAAGCACCGATTACAGGTAACTTTAGCTATCGGATCAAAGAAGGAAGCAGTCAATGGTGGGCAGCGATTCAAGTTCGCAATCACAAATACCCTGTAATGAAATTTGAATATGAAAAAGCAGGTCAATGGATCAGCTTACCCAAAACAGATTATAACCATTTTGTCGGTGAACAAATGGGCAATCAACCGTTAAAAGTACGTATTACCGATATTCGTGGCAAAGTAGTTACGGATACCTTACAAGCACTACCGAGTCAGGCGACATCCAGTGCGTATATTGTAGCAGGCAAAACTCAATTCCCTGATTGATCATCTACAACAAATAAGCGCTGTAATGATATCTTGAAATAGACATCATTACAGCGCTTATCATTATGTTTAGGGTAACAATGTTCCGCGTGCACTTACATATAATGTATACCATTCATCCCGCGTCATAAGACTGGCTTGACGTTCTGCATCTGCACAAGCTTTGATCCGCGCTGGATTGGATGTACCGATAATCGGTTGAATCATCGCAGGATGATACATTAACCATCCCAGCACAATCGCTTCTGCTGTTGTTTCTTTGTCAGCGGCCATTTGTTGTACCAGTTGAGCCGTTTTTTGAATATGTTCAGGTTCATCTTTGATATCTCGTCCAGAAAATTTACCTTGTGCAAGCGGACTCCATGCTTGCAGTTGAATATTTTCTGTACGGCAATATTCCATCAATCCTTCAGCAAAATTCACTTCTGTACCTGCTTGTTGATTGACATGAACGACATGATCAACAAAATGCAGATGATTTAGACTCATTTCTAATTGATTAACAGCAAACGAATCTGGAATCGCTTGTTGCAAAAATTTGATCTGAGACGCGCTCATATTGGAGACACCGAAATAACGTACTTTGCCCGAAGATTTTAATTGGGCAAACGCTTCAGCGACTTCTTCCGGTTCTACCAATGGATCAGGACGATGCAACAATAAAACATCCAAATAATCGATTCCTAATCGCTCTAAATTACCATCTACTGAATGTAGAATATGTTCTTTGGAAAAGTTAAAGCGACCTGGTAGATCACCTTCACCTAATTGAATACCACATTTAGACTGGATAACGATTTGTTCGCGTAGATCAGGTCGAGCTTTCAATACACGTCCAAAAACCTGCTCTGCTTTTCCTCTAGTATAAATATCTGCATGATCGAACATCGTTATTCCAATCGATAATGCAGCTTCAACAGCAGCTTCTGCTTCTTTCACATGTTGCTCTGTAAAAGGTTCTGTATCCCAACCTCCACCGAATGGCATACAACCTAGTGCTAATCGGCTATTTGAAATTCCACGCTTAGCTAGTGGCATTACTTTCGTCATTGAATTACCCTCCCTATCGATGATAGCGCTTTTACCACATCTATACTCTCATACTTGTTAGGCTAAATACAATAGCTATCTCTTAGGATGAACAAGCTTATAAGCAAAAAAAGAAATGATTCTAAAAGCGAATCACTTCTTTTGATTTTAATCTATTGGATAATGATCGATTATTTATTGTTTAAAATAATTCAAATTCACTTACCGCTACAGTAGATGGGCCTGAACTACGATCAAAAATCAATTTATATGTTTTGTAAGCTTTGGTATTGTCGATTTCATAGACTTTTTTCTGACCAACTTCCCAACGATAAGAAGATTTCACATCATGCAATACTTCTTCCCATTGTTGACCATCGTTACTACCTACAAGTGTCCAGAACACAGGCGCTGTTGATTTGTTAGCCAATGTGATCGAGTATCCTTTAACAACTTGTGGACTTTCAAAACGATATTCAATAGAAGCATCCATAAAGTTATCATCATCTGATTCCCAGTAGCTATCTGATCCTGTATTATGATCAAATGCTTTCCATGCTGTATCTTCATTTACAGAAGCTGATGCTCCGCTAGAAGAAGATGTCATTGCATTGGACAATGGAACAAGATTGGTATTATCTCCAAATTCGTATAATTCCAATTCGCTAATTGCTACATGGTCACCGCCGTTATTAGAAGAAATAAATAAAGCATAAGCTGTATAAGCAGTATCATTTCCAATCGTATATGTTCTTTGCTCGCCTGATTTCCAGTTGGTCTGATTAGATTGTTCATCTACTACCAACCAGTTTTTACCGATCTTCCCTGCCAACTGCCATTTTTTTGGTGCTTCAGATGTATCGTACGTATCTGCTTGCACTGTATATTGAGTAATTACTTTTTTGGTATTAAATTGATAAATGAGTTGATTCGAGGAACTTGCCGGAGCTTTCCATGAGCTTTCTGGAGTAGAGTTATCATCAAATGCTTTCCATGCTTCATGACCTGCTTCTTCCGCACTTGCACTTGCCGTTCCATTTGCTCCTGCGTTTGAGCTCAATACGGGTACTACATCATTGCTGTAATTCAAAGCATGTGCTGTTCCACCTTGATATACAGTCCCCATCAATAATGCACCAAGTAAAACTGCACCCGTTTTTTTCAATGTAAGCAATCCCATTTGTTAATCTCCCCTTTAAAAATAATAGTATTGCATTGGGATAGCTAGATGTAGAAATAATCTATTCAGAATACTAGTAGTACACAGAACATAGGCTGTGTCACTATAGAGTACAGTCGTTGTTTAGAATCTACTTCTTTGTTCCCCCAAAAATCATCAATGGACATCTAATTAAGTTACATATTCATAGATCGTTAATAACCGTTTTTCCAAACTTTGACACATTTATCATAAAAAAAGTTTTTATAGTAAAATTTTACTAGGTATAATTAATTAATATTATGTTCATTTTTCACTAATAGTCTGCTTATCCACCCTTTCTTACCTATATAAATAAATTCATTACTAAATAGGACATAGTACTTCTAACGTCTAATAAGGTAATATGTAGTTTGTATATTACTGCCAAATAAGAACTTTTTTTACTAATTAACTTATTAAGATGTTGACGCTTTATTCTATAATCAGTTGAACTTCTTTAGCAATACTTTTTTTGGAAAAAATAGGTATTTGATTCTTTAGACTCATATAACGATACGCAAAAAGGGCATCCTACATATTGTAGAATACCCTTCTTCTTGTAACAATGTATTGATTATCTTATTTACGTTCTACAACAATATAAGAAGATTCAGAAGTTACTGTCGCTCCCAAAATCTCTGCCACCGAACGTACAGGTACATAAGTGACCCCTTTGATATTAACAACTTTGTGAGTCATTGTTTTGGTTTTTCCATCGGTTACCGCTTTGTTAGAATTCAAGGATAATGTAGTCACAGCGCCTGTAATATCATCGGTCAGTGTTATTTTTTTAGTCGCCGGATTCCAAGTGAATTTGGCATCTAACTCTTCTGCAAGTTCTTTTACAGACATCAATAATACACGATCTTTGGTGACCACATTGTAAGAAGCATAAGAAGGGTCTTTATCAATATAGATCGATTTTTCAGTGATACGTGCTACATCATGTAACAATAGATACACAGGTGAAGTTTTATCGAAGCTACGCAATAACGCACCTGGTGTAAAATCTTTTGAAGTAACATCAAGGATCCCATTTGGTGTTGTAATTGGATCTGCTACAATATTGCCGTCTATATTCCAATTTTCATTTTCTGTGTGTACATTGAACATACTGTAAGGCGTATACTCTGAATTAGGCAAAGCTACAGTTAAGTCCACAATTTGCTTACGAGCGTGCAAATCTTTATCAAAATAAAGATCTAGTGATAGACGAGTATTTGTACCAAACACCGTTTTAAATTCAGGCTCTGCTGATACTTCTTTCAAATATTCATCGTATTCAGATAAAACATCTTTCAAAAACGATTGAACATCAGCATAAGATTCATTTACAAACTCTTGTTTGGTCTGATCTAGCGTCAAATAAGACATATACTCTTTTTCATCAGCACTCATTTGAGATTCAGCATAAGTGATAAAGTCATACAACGTAGCTAACAGATCACGCCAGCCTGCTTCATCTGTAGAGATACTTGTTAAGAACGGTTTGACCAGACTGATAAATTCTTCACCTGTTAGCTCAATGTGTAAATGAGTCAGATCAACAGATTCTCCATAGACTTCTTGAGTCACCGAATCTACGGTTACATTCGATGGATTAGGCGCATGTTTGAAAAATAAGCTAGCTGATTTGGTAATCAACTCTTTGGCCTGATCTTCAATTTGGTTCATCGTTAGATTGCCAGGTAAAAAAGCCATTTGTTCTTCTGTAGTGAGTGGTATGTATAATGGCTTTTGTGCACCAGATAGAGCAATCGTAACTCCTTTCGTATCCATAAACATTTGGAACGGCAAAGTCATTCCACTGTAAGCGATACCACCTTCAAGTGAAATATTTCCATTATCTTGAAGTTTGGCATGATCGATATTCAATTGCATTCCGTTTAACACTGTTGCTAATTGACGTTCTTCAGCCGAAGCTTTTGAAGTAGGTGTTAATTGAACTGCAAGCGATTGCTTGGATTCGATCGATTTGACTTTTAGATCATTAACCATTGCACTGTTAATGTCTAGATTACCTACAGCCTGACAACCTGACAAAATAACAAGAAGCAGAACCAGTGGCAACATAACCCATTTTCTATTTTTCATAATGTTCCCCTTTCGATATTAGATTCCCTTTTATTATCCCAGTTAAAGTTATATTTGTAAAACCTCAATATCGTTATCAATTCATGATATTGTATACTAAGTATAAACAATAAATAGGTTTCTGGAGGATAATACAGTGATCAAAAATGAAAAAATCAAAGCGATAGAAGTACATTTAACTGGAATCGATGGAGAAGACTTGGGCATTGTGCCTACTGCTGAAGCTTTGCAAATGGCTAAAACATTAAAAGTCGATCTGGTATGTACTTCACTATATAGTAGCCCGCCTCCTTGCCAGTTGATCTCAGCAGGTGCTGCCAAACAACAGAAACAACAATCCAAAAAAAGTGATAAACCTGTTAAAATCAAAGAAATTCGCTTAACGGCTGCTATTGAAGATCATGATTATGAAACGAAAAAAAACCAAGCAGAACGTATCCTACAATCGCATAATGCGGTATTGCTAGTAGTCAAAACACAAGGTAGCAAAGAATCCGCTAAAGCCAAAACAATTATCGAAGAATTGTTACGTGATCTTCAGTCCTCAGGAAAAGCCAAAACAGGCATTCAAGTAAGTGGCAAACAATCGATGGTTCAAGTAGACCCTTTATCATAATCTAGATGTATACCAAAAAGCGTATTTCCTCTAAAAAGAAGAAATACGCTTTTATATTTTTATACTTTTATATTTTTATACTTTTATATTTTATAATAGATACTATTTATTCTTGACGACCTTTTTCTAACAGGTGATTAGACTCTGTTAGCGAAGAAGAATGATGAGCACGATGATAGATATGACTGCTCCAATAAGCAAGCACTCGTTGAAGATCAGTATTGATGACAGGCTTGCTGATAAAATCGTGCATACCTGCGGTCAAACAACGTTCTCGATCTTCTTTTCTAGCAAAAGCAGTCACACCAATAATAATCGGCATCTCTTCATTCACGTAATGTTGATGAATATGTTGAGTCGCTTCAATTCCGTTGATAATCGGCATCTGTACATCCATAAAAATAAGATCATATCGATGTTCTGTCGCTTGTTGTATAGCCTGTTGTCCATCGGTAACCAGATCAGGATCATATCCATATTTGTGTAACATCGCTAACAATACTTTTTGATTAGCAACATAATCTTCAGCAACCAGAATACGCATAGGATAATAATCTTGAACAACCACTACAGGTTCTATTCTCTGGATAGGATGAGTCCTATTTTCGATTTCTGAAGACATGCCCGGTAGATCATTCAATTCGGCAGACACTTCTAATTTCAAAACAAAATAAAATTGAGCACCGCTATTCTCATCGCTAGTGACATCAATACTTCCACCCATTAATTCGACTACCTTTTTACAAATCGATAATCCCAGTCCAGTACCACCATATTTGCGATTTAATACAGGATGTAATTGGGAAAAAGGTTGAAATAACTGGGATTGTTGATGAACAGGAATACCAATCCCTGTGTCTTTGACCAAAAATTCCAGCCATATATCTTCACCAGTAGCCGATTGTCCTTCTTCCCGTTCTAACGGACGAACCTGTACAGTAACAGAACCGGCATCTGTAAATTTAATAGCATTTCCTACCAGATTCACAAGCACTTGACGGATACGCCCCGCATCGCCTACAAACCATTGCGGAATAGATTCCTCTATTTTGAAAATGAAGTCTAATTGCTTTTCCTGCGCTTTAAAAGCAAACAGTTCTTTCACATTATCCAAAATGGCTCGCAGGTTAAACGGCTCTGCATTCAGTGTCATTTTCCCCGCTTCTACCTTACTAAAATCAAGAATTTCATTTAGCAAATGAAGTAATGTTTCGCTACTATTACATACGATATCCAGATATCCTTGTTGCTGTTCATCCAATTCAGTATCAGCAAGCAACCCGCTCATTCCAATAATCCCATTCATCGGTGTTCGCAATTCATGGCTCATCACAGACAAAAATTCAGATTTGGCTCGGTCTGCACGTTCTGCTGATTCTTTTGCTCGAATAATCTCTTTTTCTCCGGTAATATCTCGAAATACAATCACCGCTCCGCGTTGTTCTCCATGATCAACAACAGGCGTTACCTGATAAGCGGCAATAAAGCTAGAACCATCTTTTTTCCAAAATACGGTCTCTTCTTCTTGATTGGGCTTGCCTTGGCGGATAGCTTGAATAATCGAAGAATTCTCGCCAAGTATATCATCATCTTGAACGCCCCAATTGCGTATTTGGTTAGAACGAGCAAATTCTAACACATCTTCTTCAATATCCAGACCTAACATCATCGCACCGGCATGATTAATAAACACACCTTTGCCTTCACTATCGATACTAAAAATACCTTCAGAAACTGCATTTAAAATCAATGAGTGCTCATTACTGAGACGCTCCACCTGATGAATATATTGCTTTAATTCTGTGATTTCTGTAACAATTCCATACAATCCAATGACTTCACCATTTGCTACAATCGGTACATTGGTAATATTCGCTGGAAATAATGAACCGTCTTGACGATATACATTGAGTTCATACGTCTGCGGGATTCCCTGCTTGGCTAGCTTGCCATGATGAATAATTCGATCCATCTGATTTTCTTCAAATAAAGACAAGATCGACTGATTAATCAAATCATAACGTGAATATCCTGTAATCTCTTCCAGACTACTATTTACAGAGATAAAATTCCCTTTCAAATCAACAGCACATACGCCAGAAGGGTTATTTTCAAATAAAGAGCGATATCGATGTTCATTATCTTGTAGCACCATTTCTAAATGCTTGCGTTCGGTAATATCTCTTGATACGGCGGTATAACTATACGCATTGGTTTCCTGATTGTACATATAACGGCTTGTTGTTTCTAACCAGACATAATGCCCTTTCTGATGACGACAACGAAAAACAACAGTTTCTTTCACATTTTTGTGTTCACGTACGCCTTTTAGAAAGTGACTAAATAGCGGTAAATCTTCTTTATGAATATGGCTGTATCCGGGGCTTCCGATCAATTGTGCTGCTTCATATCCCAGAATAAGCTGACAGGCAGGAGAGACATACAAAAATGTAGAATATTCATCATCCGCATGTCGGGAAATCATATCTAAAGAATGTTCTGTAATCATACGGTAGTTCTGTTCGCTTTCGCGCAACTGTTCACTGATCAGATAATGTTCTGTAATATCTTGAGCAAGACCTATTAACTGCAAAGATTTTTTGGTTTCTTTGTCTACAATCGCTTCCCAGTATCCATGAATCACTTTCTGTACATTTCCCGGTAATATAATCCGGTATCTTGCTTCTTCACTTGTTTTCTCATGGATCGCTTTTTCAATACAACGTTTTACTTGCTCTACATCATCAGGATGAACTACAGCCAGATATGAATCTAGATTGTGCTCGACCAATAGCATACTTTTTTCATACATACGCCGGATATCTTTGGAGAAGTAAATCGTGTTTTGTTGCAAATCCCAATTCCACGCACCTAACAAAGCCATACGATGCGCATGAGCAATAATATCTTCTTCTGATTTTTGCTTGGTAACATCCTGAGCAATAGCCAGTACCTTCTCTACTTTACCTAGATCATCACGCATGAGCTGTGTGAAAATCTCTAACCATATATAATGACCTTCTTTATGTTTGACACGTCGAATAAACGTTTTATCATCGGCATACATACTGCCCGGTTGATACATCTCTTGAGCATCTTCTTCATGATAATATTCCATTCGCATTTTAGATAACATTTCAGAAGGCTCATATCCCAAAATCTTTTTGACTGACGGAGAGACATACTGGATAGTCCCATCAGGCCCACTCACAGAAATAATATTTGAAGAATTACGTACAATCATCGAATGTAAATCTTCTGCTCCTCGATCTTTAACTACAGTGATATACATTATTACGTATTGTAATTCGGATGTATCATTAGCAAAAATATAAGAAACTTGTATCGACAACCAAACAGGTACGTAATCTGCATTCATCCAGCGTCTTTCTGCTTTTTCTGGTGTACTGTTTGTTTGTTGGGGTAGCCATTCTTCCAGTACATTCCATGTCGTCAATACATTTCGTAGTTCAAATTCTTCGTACTTTAATATTTTGCACAATGCAGGATTGGCTTGTATGCATGTCCCTTGAGCAGAAAATATAGCAATACCCTCGGGAATATTTGCATACATATGTGCCAGTATCGATTCTTCTGGGAGAGAAGCATTAACCACAAACCCATCCTCCTTTAATCGTCTATAGATTCATACTGCTCTAAATTCGCATATTTCACGAAAATTGCAGTCTTTGCATTTACGTTGTGAAGGCATCGGGGTAAAAAAGGATTCCGGTTTGGGACGATTGTAGTAATCATCATCTAAACACGACTTCATCTCTTCAATATATCGACCAATACTTTGTTCCACTTTACTAATATCTTCTGTAGTGATTCGGTACTCTTTATGTTCGCCTGTTACCAGATATTCAACACGAATCTGGATTTTATCAAGCGGCATATTATATTTTTCTTGTACATAAGAAGCATATAGATACAACTGATCCGAAAAGTCATCTTCTCGTCCTGTTTTCCAATCAACAATGACCACTGTACCATCTGGTTTGCGGTACAATAAATCCATTTTCACATAGACTTTGGTGTCAAACAATATCATCGTATCCCATTTTTCTATTTCTAAAATAGTCATATCACGCCGGGTGACTTCTTTCCATGTGAGGGTATCATATAAATGCTGAATACACTCTTCTTGCCGCTGCTTAATCGTAGCAATTCGGCTATTTAGTGTATCATCACCATAGTAGATTTCAGAAAGCATGGTATGGTTTTTGGGATTGTGCATCCAAGCTTCTACATCTTGAGATTGAATATACGCTTCATTGAGTAACTTGCGCATTTGTTCTAACAAAAAGGCTTGTCTTGGAGCTGTTTGGGATTGTTCCCATTGCCGGAGAGCAGATTCACACATCCGGTGAGCCAGATCACCAAACAACAAATAAAAATTACGTAACTGCTTTAAACGGTAAGCGTGTATTTGCTCGTCTGAACCTAGCTTTTCACTCCATCCGTTATGAGCAGCATAGTAATGAAAATAATATTTGCGTAAACATTCATCGAACATATTGGCTCGAGATTGAGAATAAGACCATTGCGGGTATTTTGCCATGCTAAACAGCCTTTCTGTGACTTCAAACTATAGATTGTCGTGATAGTTTAAATTATACCAAATATACGTCAATAACGATGCAATTTGATCTATTTTATTCGTAACGATAAGAAAGTATTTCTGTATATAAAAAAATCTGTAGTACCTTTAGGCACTACAGATTTTTATCACTTGTAAAAGAGTTGTCTATTTTAAAATATCAACCAATTTGGATAACACAGCAGCCATTTCTTCTCGAGTGACTTCTTGATTAGGACGGAAAGTCTGATCTGGATAACCACTCATCAATCCCAGTTCATTTACTTTTCCAACCCCTTGCGTTGCCCAAGAAGACACTTTTTTGGCATCTTTATAAGTAACAGATGTTGTAGAAGATAAAGTAGACTCCGGTAACATTCTACCGATCATTGTTGCTAATTGTTCACGGGTAATCGAACGCGTTCCGTTAAATCCATTATTGTCTCCTACCATAATACCTTGTTCAGATACTGCTTTGACATATGGTTCCGCCCATGCTGGCATTGCATTATCTGTAGGTATAGAAGCACTAGATACGGTTGGGATATCCAAGCGTAACACTTTGGCAAGCATTACTGCCATTTCATAACGATTCACAGCTTGTTGTGGATTATAGCTACCTGCTGTATCACCTTGTACAATATTTAAACTCATTAATTTCAAAATATCTTTATTCGCCCAACTATTTATCGTATCTTGAGGTTGAGCAATATTAGAATTAGCTATCACTGAAGTCCATGCGCCCTGTGGTACAATTGCTTTCAAATTATTATTGTCGCGTGTTGTCGGTACAGCAATCCATTTATCCCAGTTGTTATCATAGTAATAGACAAGTGCATTGGTGGCCGGGCTATTCGCTTGCAAGCTTACTGTATCTGCCGTAGCTTGTACCGGTGCTACAATAACCAGCACATTTGGATTCGATGTAATCACAGGTACTTCATTTCCAGACGATGGATTCGCCGTACTTGGAATAGATGGCTTGCCATTATTAGACGAGTTATCTGGCGTAGCCTGTGGTTGCGCTCCTCCATTACCGCCTGTTGCTGTCGGTACAGGTGTTGATGGTACTGGATTTGTAGGCGCAAAGCTAACCGGTGTACTTGGTTGGTTGTTGCCTGTTTTTTTGTCTGAGTCGGATTTTTTAGAAGTCGATTTCTCTACTTCTAGCGAATATAATTTACTTGTTCCATTTGTAGACCATACTTTCACTTGCATACCTGTAGTAATCAAAGTCGCTGAATTCACAGGCGATCCATTAGAATTATATACCAGTGCATAAGCATTAGGTGTAAGTGTTAATCCACGTAAAAGTTCTCCAGCTTTAAGTTGAAATGGTAAATTGCGAATTAATTGATTTTCTAATATGCCATAGGATACAGATACGATATCGCCTTTAGCATAATTAGATATTGTAAAACTCCAATCATCACTATTATAGACAGCCTCAGATACATTACCTGCGGTATCTACAAACATACCTGACGACATATCAACATAATAAGTCGCTCCACTGTTTAATCCTTGTGTTTGTAAATAGAATCCATTGTTATCCTCATAAGAGAATACACGTTCTTCGACTTCATTATAAAAATATCCGCTTGAAGTGTGAATAACCATTTCTTTCTCACCAGTAGCTTCATTACGAATAATAATATTACCTGTAGATGGACGAACTTTTTCATTAAATTCTAGACCAATCCAAATAGGTGCGCCTATACCACTATTATAATTAGTAGAAAAGTTAGCTTCAGGAGCAGTGCGATCCGGTGTACGGAAAATCCAGTCTTTACCCGTCAATCCTGAAAAATTATGACCTGTTTTATCTTTAAATGCACCCGGTGTGATCGATACATAGTAATCGGTCTGGTCGTCTAAGTATTGAGAAGTTTGAATATTCCAGACTATTCCTCCACTATATGTCTCATAAGGAGCATCGATGCCTTTTCCACTTGTAATATTCAGTCTTTCAACTAACGTATCATCGCTATTTCGGTAAATATCAATACTTCCTCGATTGACTTCAACCGGCTCGCTAAATACTAAATTTAATTTAGGTGTTAACGTATCAATCTCTCCGGTTTGTCCATAATACTGAAGCATAGGAGCATGATCCACGGTTTGGAATGTCCATTCTTTCACATTGGGAGGAAATCCTTCAAATCCATTTCCTGCTTGATCTACAAATGTACCCGATTGGATATCCACATAATATTCTATCCCACTATTCAATCCGTACGCTTCAAAGTAAAACGTATTACCGGATTGATTCAAATACAACGATCCACTGCTGGCATTAAAATGTCCACCCGAAGCATACATCGTCAGCACAGGATTATTATCGGTTACATTCCGAATAATCACACTTCCATACTTTCCTACATGTACATCTTCATGAAAGAACAGTTTTAACTTCACCGGTTCTCCTTGTTGCTCTGGATACGTGGTGGTATAGCTTGCTTTTG